>CAJUJK010000021.1:23000-65904 GCA_910586705.1 uncultured Lachnospiraceae bacterium
GCCGTTATCTCCTGTGCCGCCGCCGGTATTTCCGCTGCCGTTATCTCCTGTGCCGCCGCCGGTATTTCCGCTGCCGTTATCTCCTGTGCCGTCGCCGGTGTTCCCGCTGCCGTTATCTCCTGTGCCGCCACTGGTATTTCCGCTGCCGTTATCTCCTGTGCCGCCGCCGCTGTTTCCGCTGCCGTTATCTCCCGTGCCGCCGGTATTTCCGCTGCCGTTATCTCCCGTGCCGCCGCCGGTATTTCCGCTGTCGTTATCTCCTGTGCCGCCGCTGTTTCCGCTGCCGTTATCCTTCGCAGCCCCGTCGGCAACCAGTTTGCGCCACTTCCCCGGCAAAGAGTCCGCCGCAAATAATCCCGCTTTTACAGTATCACCGGGATCGCTCTTTCCTTCATCACCGTTTTCCGGGGTGTCTCCGTCACCGTTGTTTTCGCTGACGGAGCTGTTGTCCGAGACCGTTTCTTTGTCCTTTAATCCGGAATTGAGGTACAGGAAATGGAAATTCGGTATCTGCTCCATCGCACCCAGCTCCTGCGGGGTAAAAGTCAGAACCTTGATACGGAATTTTCCATAATCCTTTTTATCCATGTTGAGGACATATTTCTTAAACCACTCGTTGCTCTTAAAGGTGTTTCTGCACCAGATTTCTTTGCCGGCAAACGTATATTCCTGTCTTCCCTGATTCGCGTCCTTTCCATCCCATTCTATAAATTCGTACTCGCCATTTTCACTTAAAACGATATCATCCTTGCTTCCTATGGAATACATGGGCGTATTCACCGCAGGCTCTGTATTATCGTCTACCTTCTGAAAGGCTACCAGATAATATTCCCTGTTTCCCTGCGCGAATGCATTCGTTTCGGTTTCTTCCTCTTCAACCGGATCATCTGCCGCCGGCTCGTCCTCCTCCGGGTCTTCCGGCTCTGTCGGCTCATCCGGCTCCTCGGGGCTCTCCGGGTCATCCGGCTTTTCCGGCTCCTCGGGGTTCTCCGGGTCCTTTGGTCCCTCCGGCTTTTCCGGCTCCTCGGGATTCTCCGGGTCCTTTGGTCCCTCCGGCTTTTCCGGCTCCTCGGGATTCTCCGGGTCTTTTGGCCCCTCCGGCTTTTCCGGCTCTACGGGGTTCTCCGGGTCTTTTGGCCCCTCCGGCTTTTCCGGCTCTGCGGGATTCTCCGGCTTTTCCGGCTCCACAGGATTTTCCGATTCCTTCGGCTTTTCCTTGTCTGTGTTATCACCAGCACCTGCATTGCTTCCCTGCGCCGGATCACCATCCGCAACCAGCTTTATCCACTTATCCTTCCGCAGGCTTTCGGATACAGATCCCGCTCCCGCCGCAACAACTCCGCTGTCACCGTCGTTCTCACTTTCACCGCTGCCGCTGTTGTCTCCGCCGCTGGTTTCTCCTTCGCCGCCGCTGTTGTCTCCGCCGCCGGTTTCTCCTTCGCCGCTGCCGCTGTTGTCTCCGCCGCCGGTCTCACCTTCGCCGCTGCCGCTGTTGTCTCCGCCGCCGGTCTCACCTTCACCGCTGCCGCTGTTGTCTTCGCCGCCGGTCTCACCTTCGCCGCTGCCGCTGTTGTCTCCTCCGCCAGTCTCGCCTTCGCCGCTGTCATCGTTTCCGCCGTCGTTCTCCCCTTCATCGCTGCCGCCGCTGTCATCGCCTTCGCCGTCGTCTTCTCCTTCATCCGTCCCGGGTTCTTCCGCTTCCTCATCGTCCGGCTCTTCCCGGCTGTCCTCCTCTGCAATGGCAGTCCTGACCGCGCCGTTGACCTCTCCCCATGTTCCGCAGTATTGATAGACGCCCTCCTCCTCCTTCGTATAGATCGGTCTGTCGTCTTCTATACCGCCCACCAGATTTTCGTCTATCTTTGTGGCGCTTAACACATTATAATACAGGACATCCTCGTAGAACTCATAGCTGTTGTTATACTTGCCTTCATACCGAAACGCGATCTGATATCTGTCCGTCCCTGCCGCCGGTGTACCTCCGAGCTTCTGAAACCAGCCCGTACTCTTACTGCCGTCGGACACAATTTTCTCGAAGCCTTCCTGTTGCGGCTCCCCCTCCTCATATTCCGCTTCCACGGCATCCACGGGAAATTCTTCAGTCAGACCATGTTCCTGATAATACTTCCGCAGTTCCTCCTTCTTCCCCTCGATAAAATCTTTTCGTTTCGTCTTTGGCAGCTCGCACAGCGTATTCCGCCAGCTTTTCCAGACCTGCTCTTCCTCATCCCACTCGCTAAGGAGCGGTTCATATCCGTCTACCAGATAACCGATCTGTGCCGCTTTCCTGCCGGGTGCAATTTCAAGAATGACAAACTCTCTCCCGCTCTCCATATATCGCGAACGAAGCTTTTCTATGCCAAGCAGCGTATCCGCCGCTTCCACCTCGATCGCCCCGGACAATACGGATGTAATGACAACAGCGGCAGCGGACAGTGCCGCAACTGCCGCCGCTGTGATACGCCTGCTTTTCAGATTCATTCTGTTTTTTATCATTCTTTTCATTCTGTCACTTCCTATCGCTATCGAGACAAACTATACGAACTCCACTATACCCGTCAAATACGAAATCTTTACGGCTATTCAAAAATAATCGTCACCAATGCGTTGATACCCGGTTCATCCTTTACTGACACTCTAATCGTCAGACTCTTTAACTCTATCTGATGTTTTAATGACCAGTCCTCGGTATTAACGCTCCATTTGCCCTCTACCCGTATGGGTTTGTCGTCTCCCTGCGTTATGGTTTGGACAATCTGAGGTGTAACCACAACTCCCGCCGGAGCTGAATACTCAAACTCTACAACATCATATACGTAAGCTGGCGGATTACTATTCGCCCATGCATTCTCCCAATATCCCACTATCGAATATTCAAAATCAAAAAAATCTTGTCCAAATTTATACTTGTTATAACACGTCTTTCCGTAAATCTGTACCGCCGGAATATAGTGAATCCGTTCCTCTATTCGCGTTTCTCCCAATTCTCCGGGATTGTAACTACCCCAATACTCACATATGACCTTCACATAATACGCCTGATTTCTTGGCAAACCTTCCGTAAAAGAAAACCGATAAGTATCCCATGACGAGGGCACCAATTCTATATAACTCTTCAAATTTTCATAAGCTGTTATTTCATTACCATATTCATCACAGAAGTAAAAACTATACTTATAGTTAGGCGCCGACACTTCAGACATCTTAAAAAACGTCGTACCATATACCAACTTACCACGCTCCATACTAGAATCGCCATCCATAGCGCTGTTCTTAGGTATCAGATATTTTACCCTGTCCGTTCTCGTCTCCCCGGTAATATCAGAATGGGCCACTACCGTAATATCCAGCATTCTGCCGAAATTGTCCTGTTCCTTTTTGATGACCAAGGCTAATGTTTTATTGTTATCTGTGAAAGCTTCCACCACATCAGAAAGTTCTTTGTTGTCTCCCTCGCCCTTCTTCTCCACTGTAACCGTCCACTTATAAGTAATCGCATCTTCCTCAGCCTGCGTAAATCCCTTCGTGACAGGGATCGCCCTGTACTTCGGCGCAAACGCCTGCAGGGACGTCGGGTCGATATGTACGGACTCAAACGACTTCAGCGGCAGATCACCCACCACCTTCACCACGCCCGTTGCCTTTTTATTCGGGTTGGATTTATAGGTCGCCGTGATCGTCAGATAGGCGTTCGCCTCGTAAGCGCCGACTGTCAGATACCCGTTCGCGTCAATCGTGCTGAGTGTCCCGGTCTCCTCAATCACCCAATTTACCAGATCGTTCACATCCCCTCCCGTATTCGCCGTGCTGATCTTTGCATAAACATTATAGGCTGATCCCCTCTTCACCTCGGACACCCGATCCACAATCGGCACGACGGCTCCCGACGTCGTATCTCCGGAATAGTGCAGCTTCATCGTATCCGCCGCAGGCTTTACCTCATCAAAAATATTCGCCGGATCATCCTCCAGAAGCATACGGTTTCTGAGGGTAATGACCGGGCTTGTGGCATAATCAACCACACCTGAGCCATTGTCATAACCCACGCTGATCAGCACAGACTTAACGATCGTCTTCGTTGTGCCGTCCATCGCCTTCGTCGTCAGGGTATCGCTCAGATCCACCTTAAAATCCGTGACGTGCTCCGCCAGGAGCTGATCCGCATACTCCGCGGCGCCATCCGCGAATGTGCCGGTCGAAGCGTCATAGCTGACGTCCCACTTGCTGCAGTACACGTTCTGATCGTTCTTATCCCATCTCACCGCCGACTTGGAATAGACCATGGTCCCGGTCCCGTCGTCCTCGGCGTGATACATTGAAAGCTCCGTCGTCGCCTGGTCAACGTTCATGGAGACGCCGCCATTTAAGTCGATGATCATATCTTCGATCTGATTGACGGTAAGTTCCGCCTCCTTCTGCACGTTAGAGTCGGCGCTTCCCTTTGTAAAACTTCTGCTTCCCGTCATCATAAAGGACAGCGCAATCATCATAACAACAGACAGAATCGCCGTCGCAACCAATAGTTCCACTAAAGAAAAACCCCTGTTCCTCTCCATCATGCCCTCCTTCTCCTCTGTTTCCGGCACGTTAATCCCGCAACAGTTCAACCCCTGCTTCAAATACAAAGCCCCGAAGCGTTCCCTAATTTTTCTTCTCCAGCATATGCTTTCCTGTGTCCGGGAGTAAAGTAATCTCATACTTCTTTCCCCTGTCAAAAGTAATCTTCGTACAAGGTTCCCCATAACTGTCGATCAGACCAACCCCCGATCCGTCACCCTTAAACGAAGGCTTGCAGGCGCCGCTTGCGCGGTCATAGACCAGTTTCAGGGACTGCCCTGTCGTAATATCCAGACTTGTGCCACCCTCAAGCTCACAGGTCACTTCCACCTGCTGGCTGCCTATGACCTCATCCTCCGCCAGAACCCAGTCCGAAGGACCCGCCCCGGTCACAACCGCATTCTTCGGTATATAATATTTTACGTGATAGCCGTCGGCATCCAGCAGAAGTTCCATGTAGCAGTCTGCGGTACCCGATCTCGCCAGTGCGTAGTTCTTTTCTTTTCCGAGCGCCGCCGACATATTGTTGGCGCACTTTTTCGCGTGCTGGCCGGTCAGAAGCGGCAGACCGATGAAAACAAAGCCGATCATAATCCCCATAATCGCAACGACAATCAATACTTCAACCAGCGAAAAGCCTCTGTTTTCTTTCATCCCGACAGCTCCTATTTCTTGGTCCAATTCTCATACGTGATCAGATCGACAAAGGACACCCGCTCGGTACCCATATCGGTCGATGCGTTTCCGCTGGTAACATAGCTGACGCCGTCAGAAAAGATACTCAGCAGATAATAATCGCGATCCACCGACAGCTCGTCGATCTTCGTGCGCAGAATATTGGAAAACGCATCCGGGTCAAGCGGCTTTAAGGTAAGCGCCGCGCCCGCTTCCACCGTAATATTTCCTTTGGCGATGATCAGCCCCTCAAAGTCGCTCTTCACCGTCACATTGCCAAGGCTTACCACCATTTTTACAGAGGACGGCGTGGACGCGTCTATCACATACTCATCCCTCTGCGTGAGAACCAGACTGTCCGGGGATGCGCCCAGCGTATCGATCTTAACCTCCTGCGCGCCTTTTTCATGCAAGATGATCCTGACCTCCGTCTCGTCCACGATATTCTGAAAAGCGGTTTTTGTCATTTCCTCATCGGTAAGCTGGTTCGAGGTCCGCATGATCTTTGCGCTCAGCGCATTATACACGTCCTCCTTAAGCGCAGAGAGACGCTTCGCCTGCTGCTTGTTCCCGGTAGAGTCCGCCGGGGTCTTCACACTCCAGCCTTCCGTTCCCTGATAGACGAGCATATTTCCCGCCATATTCAGATACAGCAGGCTGTCAGCCATCTTGATCTCCTTGGCGTACAACTGTGTGTAACGGTCAACCGCCTCCGAATTGACGGCATAATAATCCACAAAATACTGATTCGCCGCGTCTTCATCCTTAAAACGCATATAACAGTACACGAGAGGACCGGCGTTCGTCTGTCTGAATACGACCTCCGGCATATATGCCGTGCCGCCGCCCGACAGCGTCTCCTCGGAAATATAAGTATTCAGACTCTTGTTCCCGAGAGCCGGAATCTGCCTTGTTCCGTCCAGAAGGCAGTATTTGTCGGGATTGTTGGTAATCATCTCATACTGCTCCAGTGTCAGCGGATTACATCCGAACTCCGACGCGCCGATGATCCCGTTCTCGCCAATCCTGCATCCGACAGCCTCCGACGGCGCCAGATAAATAAGCTGGTTACTCTTCACCGCCACCGACTCGCCCATCAGAATGTTCTTCTTATTTTTCTTTTCTTCCTCTGTCGCCGTCGTATCCGCCGCATTGTGTGCCGTCGCCACATAGGCGCGCCCGCTGATGGTCAGCCGCTCCAGACCGGACAGATCGAGCACGCTGTCCCTGCCGTTCACAACGATCGCGCTGCTGGAATCGTGCCGCATGTCCGCCGTGTCAGCCGGATCCCCTGCGCCGCCTGTTCCCGCATCGCCGCTACCGCCTGCTCCCGCGCCGCCTGTCCCCGCTTCAGACGCAAGATAACCGAATCCGTTGTATTCTCCCTTAAGAACCGCCCTGCTGTCTTTGCCGGACAGTGTAAAATCGTCTTTCAAGTTGACCGTGCCGGTCAGATCCGCCTCCGCCGACATCAGATCCAGATTGCGCGCCCAGAGCTCGACATCCGTCGTCTTAAGCGTGCTGCTCTCCGCGACTTCCACGTTTTCCCTGCTGATCACCACAGCCTTGGCAAGCGGCTCCGCATTGTCCGCTTTCTCAAAGGAAACGCTGGTGGACAGCAGCGTCGGCAGAGCAAGCGGCGTCTTCTCATCCGCTTTCTTATCCTTATCAAAAACCGAATATACCGGGTCTTCGGGCATTCCGACAAGCATCTGCCCCGCATAAGCGTCACCCTTTACCACAATACTGCCTCCGGCGGAAGTATTGCCCATAAAAAGCGTATCGTCGGCGAGCAGACAGCACTGTTCCAGATCGGGAAGCGCGGACGCCTGCGAAAAGTTAAAGGAGGGAATCGAAATCCTGATATCCGTACTGATGATCGAAATATAGCCGCTCTCATTCACATAGGAAACCTTCAGGTCCTTCAGCACGAGCTTGCTGTTGTTTTCCACGACCATCTTATACTTTTCCGGCTCCGTGGCGTACTCCAGATTGGACTCCACGATGGCGCCGTAAGTCGCGCCGCCGCTTAAAAACGTTTCCCTCTTCCCGTCGCCGTCGCCCCGGCTGTCCGCGGACAGATAAGTCCGCAGCTTATCGACGCTGTAATAATCCTTCTCCGAAGCGCTCTTCTGCAGCTGCTCCTGCAGCGCCTTATAATACAGTTCATGGAGCACCTTGTTTCTCTCATTGGCGCTTCTGTACAGCGCGAAGTTGTTCATAACCTCGCTGTAAGCTTTGGCGAGGGCATCTGAAATTTCACCCTGCAGACCTACGTTGATCTCGTCCAGCACTGTCTCCGCGGTATAGAAGTTGTCCTTGGTGCGCCTGTCAGCCGCGCGCATCTGATACCCGGAAAAGGACAGAAACATCAGCACGCTCGCCAGAATCGCGACAAACGCGATAATGACGATGACCATCACCATAGCGCTGCCCCTGTCGCCCAGCCCTCTCTTTTTTCTCTTATCCGCATTCCCCATACGATCCGACTTCCTTCCAATCGCGAAATCTCAAATCAATGCGGAGAATGCCGCTTTTCAGGCATTCTCCTGCGCGAAACTTAGAACTTCTTCGCGAAGCAGCCTTTGCTGCGAGTGATTAGAAGTTCTTTTCGCGCTATTCTATCTTCGTGCCGGTCAGACGCACCACCGGGTCGCTCGTATCAGGATCCGCCCCGTGCTCATAGACCGCCGTCTCCATCGTGTAAATCCTGTCCTTCGCCTCCGTCGCGTCAAGCGCCTTTAACCCGGTCCGCTTCAAAGTCTCATCCTTACTAAAGGTCATCCCGGGACTATCGCAGTCCTTCAGCGTAATATTCGCTTCGTTCCCCATTCCTGTGATGCCCGGCTGCAGACCAAGGTTCAGATTCGTAAAGTATCTGCCGTAAGTCATATTGTCCGCGCCGATTCCCTCGTTGATCGTCACATTGACATCGTAACCGTTCGGCACCGTATACGCCGTCGTCTTCGTCGTCTCATCCCAGTACACGCCCAGCTTCTTCGTCTCATCCGCAGGATCCAGAATATTCTGCCGGATGATATAGATATTGACGGGCAGTTTGTCTTTGTTTTCTATGATGATCTCATCCGGGGAAACCTTCTCGTGCATCAAAGCCTCCATCGCCGTGTCGTTATATCTGGGCGCATAGTAGAGATACACGCTCTTTAATTCGATGGGATTTCCCTCGTCATCCAGTGTCTGCGCATTGTTGAAAATGATCTTATCCTTGGTCGTATACTCTCTGTACTCGGCGGGCACATTGTCGTAGCCGGTCTTGTAGTCATACCTGACCTTGACCACAGTAGTCATAACCCCCGCCTGATTTTCCTGCTCGATCTTTAAGGTGATCGTGCGGTCCAGCTCCTGCGCGAACATTCCCGCTGTCCAGTTCGCTCCCGTAATATTGTCGGGAAGCTGACGGGCATAATACAGTTTATAGACTTCCTCATCGGCGCCGTTGGCGTTCACTTCGTTTCTGATGCGCTGGATATATGTGGCGCTGTCCACGCCGCTGACCGTGTTCATAACAAGCAGATCCTTCGTGTTCTCCGCCTCATAGACGCCTGTGGAGCCGTCCGGCGCCACGGTGGGATCCAAAGTCACCACCACGTCAAACATCTCTCTGTCGTCCGCTCTGTCATTGATCACGCCCTCGCGCTTAAACTGATAGGTGATATGCTCCCGCTCTTTTCCGTCCGCGCCTGTCTTCGTCATCGACGTTGTCGTCGAATCATATCTCAGCGTCTTATTGCCCGCCGCATCCGTATCCTCCATAACGAGCAGGTCCTCAATCTTCTCCTTCTCGAATATCTCCATCTCATCCTGCGCCAGCGTGGTCGCCCGCATAAGGTGCCTGCTCTTCGCATTCACGCGGTACGAGGAGACAAAACCGCGGAGCATCGGCACAATAATGATCGCTAAAATAACAACTGCTATCATAAGCTCCAGCAATGAAAAACCCTTGTTATCTTTTTTCACCTTGTGCCCTCCTCTCCGCCTGCATTCCGCCATTCTTCAGTCCCCGCTTCCGCATCCCGATCCCGTACAGAAAACTTACTCCGCCGCCTCGCCGGCCTGTACGCCTGCATCGTCCGCCGTATTCGCTCCCGCTTCCTCATCCTGCTCCCCGGAAGCTGCTCCTTCTTCCTCCTCTTCCTGCGCGTCGTCATCCGCGCTCTCACCGGCTTCCGACTGCACCGCACTTCCGTTCCGAACACCGAAGATATTGCCGGTTCCCGTGGTAACGCCGGAAATATTCGGCTCCGCATAAGGCGCCTCCGTCCCGGTCAGATAGAAAAATTCCAACTGCATGTTTCCCGACAGATACCCGTCCTCTCCCGTGGTAAGGGAAACGCCGGAAACAGACTTTCTGGAATCCATGCCATAGATATAGTTCAATACGTTTTTCAGACCGTTATTGGTAGTCGTCATACCGACTGTCGTCTCCAGCTTGAACATGCCGATCCCGTCGTCTGTCAGCTCATATCCTTCCTCCGTGGTCAGAATCCCTTCGTAGGGCACGATCTGCGCCGGCTGCATACTGACATTCGGCACACGCACGTCGTTCGCATCCACCAGTTCCATGTTATAAAGGTACATAACCTGATCTTCTACCCTGACCCCGGATGCAAAGCTGTCTATCACGGCGTCGCCCTCCGACTTCATCCGCTCTATATCCGCGATATAATCGGGCTTCTTTGCGTTCAGTATCTCCAGCCGGTCCACCGACTTCTGCAATTCCTCATTCTGTACGTTGATCTCTTCCGCCTTTGTCATATTGTTCTTATAAATCAGCTGCCATGAGACAACCAGCATCAAGATTCCGAGCACGACCAGCAGAAGCTGTACTTCGTTTTTTTTCATCTGTCCTTCCCCCTACTCTATGATCTCTTCATCCGCTGCTGTGTCACCGGCGCTGTCCGTCTGCGCCGGCGGCTCCGGCACGGGCGTGGGATCGGACAAACCGCCCTTATACAGTACCTGAACCGTGAAGCTTACCTTCGGCTCCTCCTCCTGCACTTCTCCGTCCATCACGGCTCCCGAGTCCGTCATGCCGGTAACCTCTACCCCCGCCACACTTTCAAAGGTGCGGAACTGCTGCACCAGCTTCGCCGCCTCCTTCTTATCCGCGACCGTCACCGACAGGCTCACCCCGTTCAGGTCCGCGTTAAAAGCCTGCACATTCAGGGAAGTCGGCATCTTTTCTTGCATCTCCTCGATAAAACTCACCAGATCGTTATTTAACGTCACCGTATTGCTCTCAAAAAACGCCAGCTTTTCAAAGGTATATTTCTGCTGTAAATACTCTTTATATATGGTCTCCGCTTCCGCAAGTTCCGTCATCCGGTTATTCAGTCTGACATTTTCGTCCCTTGCCGACTTCAGACTGATAAAAGAGACTGCCGTCAGAACCGCCGCGCCTATAAACGACGCCACCATAAAGAGAACCGCGACCTTCATTCTGTCCTTTTCATCCGGCAGAAGCTGCATCGACTTCTTGTCTTTTTCCTTCTCGCCCATAAAACCGAGAGGCGCAAGCGACGCACCGATACAGGTCAGAAACTCGCCAAAACTCTTATCCTTAAAAAATTTTTCAAGCTGTAATCCCTTAACTTCCCGCAGAGGCACAAGCGGCAGTTCAAGGGTGTTTGAGATCAGTTCCGCAAGCCCCTTAAAATCCCCGCCCAGCCCGGACAGATAAGCCTTTTCGATGGCAGCGCCGTTATTTCGTGTAAAGTAATCCACAACACGCGCTATGCCGTTTATCAGATAACTGAGGGACTGCATGATCTCATCGTTCATACACTCCCTGTCCTTAAAGATATGTACCGCTTCCTCATAACCGGGCTTCTGGAATTCATCCATCTCCATCATGGCGAACACCGCGTCATCCACGCCGTAAGCAACCGTTCTCTGCAGGACAACCGTCTGATTCTGCAGAATGGTGATGATCGTGGAACCCTCATCCACCTTGACTACCATCTGGACGCCCGTGTCGCAATGTCTGCGGAGCACCTGAAAAATACTGTTTCCGCTGTAGTCCAGCGCGACGACATTGCAGCCGAGCGCCTGCGCAAGCTGAAAATAGCCCGCCGCCATAAGCTTGGGAACAGCATAGACGATCACTTTGTACTGTTTGGCGCCATTCTCGTTCTCCAATGTCCCGACAATGCTGTGCCCGATCTCATACTGCTCCAGATCCACAGGAAAATAGTCGGACACATTCGCCTTGATCAGATCCTTCACCTTATTTTCTTTTACAAACGGAATGGTTATTTCGCGATTGGCGATCTTCGTGGAAGTCATGGAAAAGACAATCTGCTTCGTCTTGATCCGATTTTCCTGCAGCGCCGTCCTGACTGCGCTGACCAGCTCCTCATTCACATTCAGAATACCGTCATTCACCGTACCCTGCGGCGTCTGGACGCTGATCGAGTGGTAGACTCTGGGATTCTTTGTCTTGTAATCCTCCTCACAGATCCTGATCTTAGAGGATCCTATTTCTATTCCCAATATTTTAGACATCCGTTTTCCCCCTTTGGCGGCTCCGCACCCGAAACCAGCCCACATTTTATCTGCAGCAGATAATCTATGATAAAGACCACATTACCTGATGGTCTCTGTTTCCCAATTCATATATCTATATCCAGATCCTACAAACCAATATATGACAAATACCATGCAATCATCTGATCCCCCGCCAGCGCGGAAATCAGAATCCCTATTGACAAATACGGACCAAAAGCAAGCATATGCCCCTGTCCGCTTATCTTCATCCGGGCGATATGTATGACGGAACCGATGATACACCCCATGACAAAGGCGAGTAAAATCTGTTTCCATCCGAGCAGAAGACCGCTCACCGCCATCAGCTTGATATCGCCGCCGCCGATGCCGCGCCCCCTCGTAACCAGATGAACCAGATAGAGAAAACCGCTGACAAGAAGGAAGCCGACCGCATAGTCAGACCAATGCGTAAAGTCCGTCGCTATGCGGATCAGCCCCAATGCCAGTATAAATATGTTGATCCCCACCGGGATCTCATAAGTGCGAAAATCGATCACGCTCAAGGTGATCAATGCGGATGCAAGCAGCGCATAAAGTAGGGCTTCCACGCTTATACCGTACACCGCAAACACGATGCAGTAGAGCGCTCCGTTCAGCAGCTCAACTATGGGATACTGAACGGAGATTTTCTGCTTACAACTACGACACCTTCCCCTTAAACACAGATAACTGAACAACGGCACGAGATCGTACCATTTCAACTGGTACCCACAGTTCATACAGTGCGACCGTATCTTCACGATATTTTCCTGCTTCGGGATACGGTAGATGCAGACATTTAAGAAGCTGCCGATCACGATCCCGTAGAGGAATATGATTATGTAAAGCAGAACTGTGGGTAGCATGAGGGTGTCCTTTCAAGGTGATTAGGTTGAACTAAAATTTCTTAGTCGTAGAACCCCCGGCATTAGGCGTTTCCATCCAACCAGTCGCTTCTACTTCTATCTGATTATTAGTAGAATTAATCTTCACCGTAAGAACAGGTGCCGCAGTTGAATATGTGTTTGATGTTATCTTAACATCTCCAGGAGTTATAGTAGCTTTAATTTCCGCATCAAGAGCTGTGGAACCTACTCCAGTCATACCTGTTGCACCAAAATTGTAAGTTACGGTGCCACTTGCCAACTGTGTAATAACAGCTTCCTCAGCACTCGCCATCTTAATAACATTAGCAACTTCTGCGATAGACGAATTGTCTCTCTGCAGTCTGGTCTTCTCCACATATCTCAGGTACTGGGGAGCCAGCACACCGATCAGCACTGCCATGATGGCAACGACGATAATCAGCTCGACAAGGGAAAAACCTTTGTTTGTTAATGACTTCTGTTCTCTTTTCATTTCGCAATCTCCTTCTTTCCTCATTTAATGTTGTTTTATCTTAAACGCTCCGCCCTACTTAAGCGCTTAATTCACTGTCCTTATACGTTATCCAGCGCCTCGTACATCTTCATCATCGGCGCCAGCACTGAGGCGATCAGCACACTGACGATAGCCGCCAGCACGACGATGATCAGCGGCTCCATCATCGCCATCAGCGACTGCACCGCCATCTCCACTTCCTCCTCGTAATACTCCGCCAGCTTATCCAGCATATCCTCGACGGAGCCGGACTCCTCCCCGATTCTGACCATATGGTACGCCATGGGAGGGAACAGCCCGCAGTCCTCCAAAGGTTTGGAGAAAGGCACGCCCAGCCCGATCTGCTCCTTCGCGTCCAGAAGCGCTTCCTTAAACCAGATGTTCGTCATGGTGTTCGCCACGATCTCCACCGCCTCCACCATGGGGACGCCCGCCGCCATCAAGGTGCTCATGGTGCGCGCCATAGAAGCCGCCGCCGATTTCACCGTCAGCTCCTTCACCCCCGGCAGGGAGATCGCTATCTTTCCGAATACATGCTTCCCAAGATTCGTCCCCGCAAACCCTTTGATCCCAAACACCAGAGCGAGCACACCCGCTATGAGCAGATACCACTTCGCCTTTATAAAATCACTTGCCGTCAAAACCGCCTGCGTGATCGCCGGCAGCTCCGTATCCAGCGACTCAAACATCGTAGAATACTGGGGGATAACAAACACCAGCATGACGATCACCACGGCGATCGCCACCACCATCAGCACGATCGGGTACACCATCGCCTTCTTCACGAGCGCCTGCGTCTTAGACCGTCTCTCGAGCTGGGTCGCCACACGGTCCAGCGACGTGTCCAGACTTCCCGAAGCCTCGCCCGCCGCCACCATGTTCACCATGATGCCCGGAAAGATCTTCGGCTCCTTCGCCAGAGACTCCGCCAGCGGTTCGCCCTTCTCCATACTGACTCTGACCACCTCCAGCGCCTTCTGCAGTCTCTTGTTCTCCGTCTGCTCGCAGAGCATCTTCATCGCTTCCAAGATGCTCACGCCCGCTCTCGTCATACTCACGAACTGGCGGCAGAACACGCTCAAGTCTCTCGCCGTCGGCTTGCCGCCGATATCAATATTGATATCTCTGGTCAGCGCATTCTGTTCCGCGATATTGACAACTGTCAGATTCTGTCGTTTCAGCTCTGATCTCGCCGCATTCAGCGAATCGGCGTCGATGCTCCCTTTGGAAGCCTTGCCGGTTTTATCTATCGCTTCGTATCCGTAAACCGCCATCTTATGTCCCCTTTTCGCCCCGCCTTACCAGCCAGTTTCCATCCCGGGGCAGACTTTCCTTAATGTTATATTATACCCCCCCCCCGGAAAAAGTCAAGGCATCGCGGCTTTCCCTATGCTTTTTTGTGCACTTTTACCCGTTATTCCCACCGCTTGGAAATAATCGGTTTCCAGACATCCTCCCCCATCCCGTCGCCCTCCAGAATATCATACTGCACGGTCTTATAGTGGCTGAGTGCCCGGATCTGCTCCTCGGTGCCTTCGCGGATGACCGCCCCCGATGCGTCCCGCACAAATTCCCACGAATTTGTCTGAAAATAAGACCTCTCATAGCGCAGGATCCGCGCCATATCGGAGTCCGGCAGTCCCGCATAGTCGATCAGCATCATGGGAAGGTAGTACATGCTCTCCCCCGAGAAATCCAGCTTTTCTTCGGAAACATTGCTCCACACAATGACCGGCGTCGAGTACAACCGCTCCTTCGCGCCATCCGCCCCCTCGCCCAGACCGAACGCCTCCAGCGTCTCCGCCGAGAAAAAGGGACAGTGATCCCCGAACATCACAAGAACCGTTGGCTGTTCCACCGCTGAAAAATAATCTACCAACTGCGCAAACGCCTGATTCGCCAGATAAATACCATTGATATAATTGGCAATCGTATCATACCCCTCATATTGCAGTTTCTCGCCTCTCACCTCAATAGGATAATCATAATCCACCAGTGTATCCGCGTGATACTCCAACGTCCTGTTGTGGTTCGCCATGGATACTGCCCAGATAAAATTCGGCGAATCGCCCCCCTGCCGGGACAGGGCAATGATCTCCTTTGCCAGAGACTCATCCGAAATGTAGCGGGTGTAGATGTCCTTATGTTGCATGTCGCCCTCAAAAATCACCCGGTCAAACCCCATACCCGCATAGGCGGCTTCACGACCGTAAAAATAGCCGTAATAAGGATGAATTGCCACGGTCTCGTAGCCCAGCCCGTTAAAATAGTCCGCAACGGAAGGTATCCTATGCCCCTGCAGCTTGGCGTAGACGGAGTCGGCATTATAATACTTCGTGTTTAACCCGGTCAGAAACTCAACCTCCGGTCTCAGTGTACCGCCACCCCAAACCGGACTGGTCAACCAACCGGTACTGCACTGTCCCGTCAGCGCCTTATAAGGTCCCATGGGATCCTGCGAGAAAGTGATCCGATCCGACTGTATATTGTCCGTATTCCACCATGACTCATTCATAATAACAATGATGTTCGGGAAGCCGGAAAGTTCCGCCGTGGCAGTATTTTCGGGAGACCCCGGCGCCGCTCCGCTCCCCGGCGACTGCCTCGGTGGCGACTGTGACAACAGGAAATCGTAGCTCACTTCCACCTGCTCCACGCTTATTCTGGAAAGACTGTCGTTTTGCAGGAAGCGGTACAGCACATACCGATCCTTCTCTGGAGAAATCGGTTCGATCACATCAATCACATACCTCTCGCCGAAAAAATGGTTCGTATAAAGGCATATGCACACGCACAGACCGGCACAGCCAAGTAACCGAATGGCGTACAGACCAAGCCTCCGCGCACGCCCTCTCTCCAAAACAGACTTTTCCCCAAAGTCCGGCTGCTCCTGCGCGTTTTCCTGCCTGTAGCTCTTCGCCTTCCACCCCTTGTCTCCGAGACAGTCCAGCACAACGCCCGCCGCCACAAAGAGAAGGAGTCCACCCGCCAATATCGCAAGGAAACGGTCCGGCGTAAATTTAAGATAGCCGACAGCCATGCCCGCCGCCTCCGTCAGCCGCAGGTCGTCCAGCCGCAGCAGCTCCTTGCGGTTGACAAACTTGATATAGCTGGCGTGGGTCAGAAGAAACAAAAGCCCCGACAGGATCACCATGCTGACCCCCGCCTGCATGGTCAGACAGTAAAGCGCCGCAAACGCCATGCCGACGAGGATGCCCTCAAACGTGTAAGTCGCCCTGAAATGATTCTCATAAAAAAAGGTAAAATAGGATTCCTCCGGGCGGACGATATAATAGTCCATAAGACACGGGATATATGTACCGTACAGAATCACCAGCCCGGCTAAAAATAAGAAATATAAAGATAAAAAGCGCAGAACCGCTTTTCTGTTTTTTGAAAGCCCCGCGCCTTTTCCGCCTGTTTTATACATGATATTTCACGCCTCATCTTAAATCGTGTAAAAGGCATTTCCTGCCAGCTCATAATTGCCGCAAATATCCACCGAAATAATGAATGTCTGCTCTAAGTAATCTATACATTCTGAGATATATTTTTCAGAAAATCTTTTTGCCTTGTCTTCTGACCATTCCTTAAAACTACTTATTAGCTGCTCCTTATTTTTGGGTTTTCCGTTTTGTACTAAATACAACACGGTCGAAACTCCTTCCAGCTTCTTATCCGTCTGTATCGCATTCACATATTCTGTTGATTTCTTTACAGCAACATGTAGTTTATCAAATTTGCGATCTACTTTTTCACTACAAATCATCTGGTATATCTGTTCAAATGTTTTTTGGGAATTGTCAATTCCATAATAATTTTGGTATTCTTTTATATTTCGTGCTACGATATCCACAGCATGAGAGTATGGACCATATTTCCATTTGTCATATTTAAAATATTCTTCTTCTAAAAATATATTGGCAAAGTATCCTGCTTTTTGTAATCTGATACTATTAAACCTTTTTAAATTTAAACGTATATCCAGCAAAACCAACCCGGAAAGACTAATTTTCGGCGGTTTTTTGGGCATTGCGCTATATGAAAAGGACGGTTCAAAAATAACAAAATCATAACGATCCGCTATATCAAAAATTTTGTTTTCAACCACTTTCTTTACTTCCGCCCAATCCAGCCCGCCATTTCCACATCCCAGCGGCGGGATCGCAATTTTTTTGACAGCTAATTTTGGAAGTAATTCAACAAAAGCCTCCATTCCTTTTTCAATATATTCCATTTTTGAACTTTCACGCCATTTATTCTTTGTGGGAAAATTGATAATCGTAATCCCTTCCTCCATAAAGGAATGCACCTTTCCGACCGCCAGCTCCCCCGACTTGCAGGCTTTCACATATGATTTGTTATTCTCAGGAAATCTCATTTTAAATTGATATGCAACGCCCTTCCCCATAAACCCCTCGCAGTTAACTGTGTTTATTAAGCAATCTGCATTACATTCAAACATGTTTCCCTTCGTATACTCTATCATAAAGTTCCTTTCCCAAACCATGTAGACTGAATACTTACATACGGAGGCTGCTCTGAAATTCCTTTATTCTGAAAAAGTTTTTCGACATATCGCTGTGTTTCCGCATCCGGCACATAAACGCAGAATATGGATGAAAGTGAAACGGCGTATATATGTCTAAACCCAATTCCTGTCTTTTACTAATGATCTGCTGATCCGCAACATCTCCGAAAAGCATTTTCTGCTCTATCAGCTGCCTTCTGGGCAGCAGACCATGATTAATTATTGTATATTCAAGCGGTCAGATGACCTTCGTCTGCATCCCATCGGGATCCTGCGCGAACTGAATCGCCATCTCCCGGTCGATCTTTCCCTCGTAAAACAACTGGATGATGGCATCGTCCATGGTGATCATCCCCATCTTGCGGTTGGTCTGCATGACGGACGCAAGCTGGTGCGATTTTCCCTCACGGATCAGGTTTCTGACCGCATGATTCGCGTGCATCACCTCAAATGCCGCCACTCTGCCCTCTCCATCCATCGTCGGGATGAGCTGCTGGGAAATGACAGCCTCCAAGACGTTTGCAAGCTGTACTCTGATCTGCTGCTGCTGATGGGGCGGGAATACGTCGATCACACGGTCCACGGTACTTGCCGCACCGATGGTATGCAGGGTGGAAAGCACAAGGTGCCCGGTCTCAGCCGCCGTGATCGCCACGCTTATGGTTTCAAAGTCGCGCATCTCACCGACCAGAATCACATCCGGGTCTTCACGCAGCGCCGCCCGCAGGGCGTTGGCATAACTCTGGGAATCCAGCCCGATCTCCCTCTGGTTTACCATGGCGCACTTGTGCTGGTGCAGATACTCGATGGGATCCTCCAGCGTGATCACGTGGGCATCCCTGTTATTGTTGATTTTGTCAATGATAGCCGCCAGCGTGGTAGACTTACCGCTTCCCGTAGGTCCTGTCACAAGAATCAGCCCTCTTTTGCGCTCATAGAGGTTGACAACAGACATCGGCACGCCCAGTTTCTCCGGCGCCGGAACCTGTGTGCCTACCAGACGCAGCGCCAGAGCCGCGGAACCTCTCTGCTTGTAGACGTTGACACGGTACCGCCCCAGTTCCGGAATCGAGAAGGACATGTCATACTCGCCCCGCTCATCAAAACGTTCACGCTGTACATCATTCATAATGGAATAGGCGACCGACAGCGTGTCCTGCGGCATCATCTTCGGGTAATCCATGGTAATCAGATTTCCATTCACGCGCATCTTGGGCGGTATTCCCACTGTGATATGTACATCTGACGCACCGGCATTCTTCGCCGCCTGCATAATCTCCTGTATCGTCGGCATTTCCGATTTCCCCCTCTTATCGTATTTTAGCAGTTCCTATGGAACCACCACTTCCAGATACTCCTCTTCTTCCACTTCTATCCCGTTTTTCTTCAGCAAATCCATATTCATCACATGACGGTTGTCCAATGTCCTCATAATATCCCTGATCTCCAGATCCTCATAAAGATCCATGTCCGCCAGATCAATCACGCTGTTATCGCGGAACATCAAGATTAAAGGCCGCAGAATATCCGCCTCATTCGCTGCAAGGACAAGCGCTTTCTCCCCGGTATTCAGCTCCACACTGACTCCGGGCACCAGAATATTGACGGACTGGATCAGCGCCTCCACCACTCTGCTGTGGTATACTTTGGGATTGTCCAAAAGGAATTTCAACGCTTCCACCTCAGATGCCGGCTCCTCGTCCATCTTCATGGCGGTCATCCTGTCATAAGTTTCCGCCACCGCCAGCACCCGCGCCCCGTTCACCAGCCGGATCGAGGAAATATCCTCTCCCGTTTTCATGCTGGTCAGCATCTTGTATGCCTGAGAGCAGATTCGTTTGATGTTAGGCTTCGTGGAAAAAGCTGTTTCAAGAAGGGCGTGTCCCCTCTCCTCCCGGATTTCCATCGTCATATCAACCAGAGTGCCACCCGCGGCAGCCTCATCCTCGAATCGCATAATCTTTCCGATATCATGGACGAGCGCGGCTTCCACCGTCTCCATCTGCTCCTCCACCTTCAAATTCATAACATGCGCTATCATCGCACAGAGAATCGCCACATTCAGGGAATGCTTATATATGTAATCCTCCTTACTGCGCAAATTCTGCAGAAAATTAATTCTGGCATCCATATGTCCGTAGTTCTTGATTATGTTGGAAGCGATCATCTGGGTTCTCTGCGCCCTTCCGCTCTCCGCAATGGCATCCAGTTCCTCCCGGATCGAAAACACGCACATGGTCTGAAACCGCTCAAATTCCACGTCCGCCCTCGTCATGGGCGGCACGGGCTCCGCGGGCTCCAGAATAAAAATCCCCAGCAGCCCGAAATTCCGCACACTGTTGATGCCCTGCACCGTCAGTCTGGAATTTCTCTCATAAAGCAGGACGCCATTTTTATTATAGATAGGACGTGCAAGTCTCATTCCGGTCTTCAAATCTTCGCTCTTTATAAAACGCATTGTCCCATTCCTCCATTCTGTCTCTATCTTCTCCCCGGCGCTGCGTCTGTACCGCGACCGGGTTTCTGCCCCAAACTTTTTTTATGCGATGCCGCAGGACTCATAACCTTCTTTCAGTTTTTCCAGCGCCCGCTTCTCTATTCTGGACACATAGCTTCTGGAAATGCCGAGTCTGTGGCCGATCTCCCGCTGCGTGATCTCCTGTCCGCTCAAAAGTCCGTATCGCATCAGAATAATCTCCCGCTCCCTGTCCGAGAGCCTCTCCGTGATCAGACCTTTGAGTCTGTGCAGCTTATCCTCCACTTCCATCCTGTCGACCACGTCCACCTGATCCTGCTCGATCACGTCAAGCAGGCTGATCTCATTGCCCTCCCTGTCCGTACCGATCGGTTCATACAAAGATACTTCCCGGGAAGTCTTTTTCTTTGCCCTGAGGAGCATCAGCAGTTCATTGTCTATGCAGCGCGACGCATAGGTGCTCAGTTTCCCCTTTCCCGCGTCGAAAGAATCTATCGCCTTAATCAATCCGATGGTGCCGATGGATATGAGATCTTCCATGTCCTCGTCCACATTCTGGTATTTCTTGGCAATATGCGCCACCAGACGCAGATTCCGCTCTACCAGAATCCCTTTGGCCTCTCCACGCTCTCTTTCGCTGCCTGTTTTAAGCTGCCCCAGATATACGGCCTCATCCTTCGCAGAAAGTGGCTGGCTGAATGTTTTCAAAAGGAGCCTCCAAAGTCCATTTACTCTATTCTATGACCCGGTGGCTTCCCAAGTGCCTTTCCATCTGTCCCAATTATAAATAGGCACTCTTCATTATATTATACAAGCATAGCAGGTGAAAGTCAAAATAGAAACGCCGCAAATACCGCATTGCTCACGTCAATGCCGCGGGGCGTCAGCCGCAGCCGTTCCCCTGCCCGCTCCATAAGCCCCTGTTTTTCAAACATGCCGATCTGTTTTCCGTAAATCTCATCCGCGCTTTTTGCGAAATATTGCCGGAACTCCCCCAGATCCACACCTTCTGTCAGTCGAAGCCCCAGAAACATAAACTCCTCCATCTGCTCCTGCAGGGTGAGAGGCTGCACCTCGCAGCGCCCCGTCTGCCGCAGCATTTTTGCAAACGGCCCAGACTGTATCTCCTCCTTCACACAAGCCGCGTAATCCGCCTGCGCGTCCGGGTTTTTCCACCGCACGTTCCCCACCATGGAGGACGCCCCCAGACCGAATCCCACATAATCTCCCCTGCGCCAGTACACTTTGTTGTGGCGGCACTCCCGCCCCTCTCTGGCATAGTTGGAAATCTCGTAGCGGTGAAACCCCGCCTCTCCAAGAACCGTTCCCGTCAGTTCGTACATCTCCCGGTCTTCGTCCTCGTCGGGAAACCGATAAGCGTTTTGGTTTACATAAAGTGGAGTCCCCTCCTCCAGAATCAGACTGTACGCGGAAATGTGCTCCGGCGAGAGCGCGACGACCCGCTCCAGCGTTCTTCTGTACGAAGCCATGCACTGCCCCGGCAGTCCCGCCATCAGGTCGATATTGATATTGTCAAATCCCGCCGCCCTTGCCAGACTGTAAGTCTCCAGAAAGCTGCCGTAGTCGTGAATCCGCCCGATACGCGCCAGCTCTTCGTCATCCGTGGACTGCAGTCCGATGCTGAGGCGATTAATACCATGCGTTATGTAATCGGCGAGTTTCTCCGCCGTCACCGTACCGGGATTGCACTCGATGGTAGTCTCAGCGTCCTCCGCCACAGAAAAGCCGTCCCTGACCTGTTCCAGAATCCGTCCCGCGTCCCGCGCCGGGAGAAGAGACGGCGTACCCCCTCCAAGAAAGATGGAGACCACTCTGTGATCTCCATAAAATACCGACTGTTCTTTTATTTCCCGCAACAATAAGTTTACATAACTTTCCATCTCCCCGTCGCAAGCCGGTCTGGAAAGAAAATCGCAGTACAGACATTTCTTTACGCAGAACGGTATGTGGATATAGATGCTTAAATCTCTCATCCTGCCTCCTGTGCGGGCGTTCCCAGACTGCCCGCTTCCTGCCTCCTAGTTGTCATCCAGCTTCAGCACGCTCATAAAGGCGCTCTGGGGGATCTCCACATTGCCCACCTGACGCATCCGCTTCTTGCCTTCCTTCTGTTTTTCGAGCAGTTTCTTCTTCCGGGTGATGTCACCGCCGTAACACTTGGCGAGCACGTCCTTGCGCATCGCCTTGACCGTCTCTCTGGCGATGATCTTTCCGCCCACCGCCGCCTGAATGGGAATCTCGAAGAGGTGCCTCGGAATCTCATCTTTCAGCTTTTCACACATCTTCCTGCCCCGCTCATAGGCGCTGTCCGCATGGACGATAAAGGAGAGCGCGTCCACCTCGTCGTGGTTGATCAGAATATCCAGCTTCACAAGCTTGGACTGCTCGTACCCCTTTAACTCATAGTCAAAAGAGGCGTATCCTCTGGAACGGGATTTCAGCGCGTCGAAAAAGTCATAAATAATCTCATTCAGAGGCAGATCGTATTTTAAGAGCGCCCGGGACGACTCAATGTACTCGGTGCTGATGTACCTGCCGCGCCGCTCCTGGCAAAGCTGCATGATCGGACCGATAAACTCCGTGGTCACCATGATCTCCGCGCTGACCACCGGCTCCTCCATGTAGTCGATCTCGGAAGGATCGGGCAGATTGGAGGGATTGGTCAGCTCGGTCATCTCCCCGTTTGTCTTGTATACTCTGTAAATAACGCCCGGCGCGGTGGTCACCAGATCCAGATTGTACTCGCGCTCCAGACGCTCCTGTATGATCTCCAGATGCAGAAGTCCCAAAAAACCGCAGCGGAACCCGAAGCCCAGCGCGATGGAAGTCTCCGGCTCATAGTTTAACGAAGCGTCGTTGAGTTTCAGCTTCTCCAGCGCGTCCCGCAGATCCGGGTACTTCGCCCCGTCCGCCGGATACATGCCGCAGTAGACCATGGAGTTGACCTTCTTGTAGCCGGGAAGCGGCGCTGCACAGGGATTGTCCACATCCGTCACCGTATCGCCCACGGCGGTGTCCTTCACGTTCTTGATGGAGGCGGTGAGATACCCCACCATCCCCGCTGTCAGCTCGTCGCAGGGGATAAACTGTCCCGCGCCGAAATACCCGACTTCCACCACCTCCGCGGTGGCTCCCGTCGCCATCATCCTGATCTTCGTGCCCTTTTTTATCCTGCCCTCCTTGATGCGGCAGAACACGATCACGCCCTTGTAGGAATCGTAGACGGAATCAAAGATCAGCGCCTGCAGCGGATTGTCCGGGCTGCCGTCTGGCGCGGGAATCTTCTCCACGATCGCCTCAAGCACCTCCTCGATACCGATGCCGTTCTTTGCGGAAATGAGCGGCGCGTCCTGCGCCTCAATGCCGATCACATCCTCGATCTCATTTTTCACACGCTCCGGGTCCGCGCTGGGCAGATCAATCTTATTGATCACGGGGAACACGTCCAGATCGTGGTCCAACGCCAGATAGACGTTCGCCAGCGTCTGCGCCTCGATGCCCTGCGCCGCGTCTACCACAAGAATCGCCCCGTCGCACGCCGCGAGGGAACGGCTCACTTCATAATTAAAATCCACATGCCCGGGCGTGTCGATCAGGTTAAAAATATACTCGTTCCCGTCCTTCGCCTGATAGACGATGCGCACAGTCTGGGCTTTGATGGTGATGCCCCTCTCCCGCTCCAAATCCATATTGTCCAGTATCTGCGCCTGCATCTCGCGGCTGGTGAGAAGCCCCGTCTGCTCGATGATCCGGTCCGCCAGCGTGGACTTGCCGTGGTCGATATGCGCGACGATACAAAAATTTCTGATTTTACTCTGGTCCATAACTTCCTCCATTCTTCACATGGAGAAAGTATACCAAATCCGCGGCTTGCTGTCTATATTTAATCCCCCTCAGACTACTCCTCAGACGCCTCCTCCCCGGTATCCTCTCCCCGCTCCGGCTCCCTGCCGGAAAAAACCAGATCCAGCACGTGCGCCAAAACATCACATGCGTTATGTATCTCCTCCTCCGTATTGTTCTGCGCGCCCAGTTCGATCAACAGGGATCTGGGGCAAAGGTGCATATTGTAGCGGTACGCCTTCAGATAGATTCTGCGTGCAATTCCGGGATAATACTCGTTACACGCCGCCTGCATCTGGAAGGACAACGCCAGATTGTCCTCCAGATAGGGGTTCTCCAACTGCGTAATCGCTCCCTTTTTCGTCCGGCACAGACCGTTAAAAAACATAAACTGCGCGGTGGGCCGCCCCTGCAGTTCCATGACGAGACGCCTGTCCGCCGGCATCTCATCCCGGTGCAGGTCTATTACCACTTCTATGGAAGGGTTATCCCGCAAAATCGCCTCTATGGAAGGCAGGGAGTTGTTGTAGGCATAAGCCCTGTCCTCATCGTAGCAGCCTGTGTCATGTATCACATTATACCCGTAATTTTCCCGCAGAAGCTCCGCCAGATATTCTCCCGCCCCCAGAATCCCGCTGTTCTCGTCGCCGGGAACGGAATCCACGAAGCTTTCTTTGGAGTGGGTGTGGTAAAGCAGAATCTGGGGCGCGTCCGCATCCCCCCGGATGCGCATATCCTTCTCCAGAAGTGTTTCCGCCCGCAGCAGTTCCTCCCCCGCAACGGTGGTGCTGTCCACCGCGTAAAAAGCCTTGATCAGCGCCTCGTAGGAAGTCAGTTCCTCCCACTGGTAGCGGTAGCTTTTTTCCTCCACACAGGCAAACGACTGTTCCTCCTTCTCGTCTTCCGCAGGCTCTTCCTCCGCCTGCTCCGCGGATAAATAACGCTCATTTTCCTTAAGAAACGCCGACTCCATATTCTTTTCCAGATGCATGGCGTCATCGCCGTACTCCAGTGCTTCCTCCGGCAGCCCCCTGTGGTCCTCATCGCTCCCCTCCGGCAGAAGAAGTCTGGCGTAATCGCTCTCCGTCACGCCCTCTCCCCCGTTCTCCAGCGCATAGAGCAGCCCCGGATACGGGAAAAGCAGCGCCCCTCTCCAGAAGTCATTTCCCGAGGCAGGAACGTCCGTCTCACTCATTCTGCGGATCCCGGGCAGATATGGCTCCATCACCAGTTCCTCCGCAATCCCGTGCAGGGCGGAAACTTCCGTCTTTTTTTCTCTCTCCCGCAAAAGCTCCACGCATCCGAATCCGAGAGCAATGATAACAACTGCTATTAAAATAATTTTCAGCCACTTTCTATTCTTGTACATACTAAAGATATATGCACCGCGAATAGAACTTCATACCAACACTTCACGTCAGAGATTCAGCGCGCCGTTGATCCCGTCGCAGATAATATGGCTGATCTGGCGGATCTGCTGATCTACGTCCTTTGTGGTCACATACATATTATTCAGTTCTTTGAGGGTGACGGGTCTCTCCCCCATGGCGTCCCCCACGATTGTAGCCGCATCCACCACCGTCGGCACGCCAAGCGCCAGCACCGGAATGTGAAGCGTCTCCTCCGTGATGGCGTTTCGGTGGTTTCCCACGCCGGAGCCGGGATGAATGCCCGTGTTCGTAATCTGGATGGTGCGGTTCAGACGTCTGGTGGAACGTGCCGCCAGCGCGTCGATCGCAATCACCATATCCGGCTTTGTCTCCCCGATCACCCCCTTGATGATCTCCGCGGACTCCATGCCCGTCTTCGCCATAACGCCCGGCGCCAGACTGCTCACCAGATGCATCTTTGTGCGGTTGTAAGCCACTTTGCCATACTCCATCACAATATGCCGGTTGACAAAGAGATTATCCACCACATTCGGTCCGAGGGAATCCGCGGTGACCTCCCGGTTGCCAAGCCCCACCACCAGAATCGACTGTTCCTTGTCGGGATTCGGCAGGATCCCGCGAAGCTGCTCTGCCAGAATGCGCGATATTTCCTGATGGTAGTCCTCCTCCGGCTCCGTCATGGCGGGCGCTTCCAGCGTGATATAGGTGCCCATGGGTTTCCCCAGCGCCTTGGCGCCGTTTTTCGTCTCTATAACCACCCGGGTGATGTGCACGTCGCTCTCCTCGTCATAGTGCTCTTCCACTTCCACTCCATGAAGCCCGGACTCTTTTTCCCCAATGCCTTCTCTGGCTTCCAACGCCAAGTCCGTCCTGACATTTGACCAGCTATCCATAACAATTTCCATTCCTTTCCATTCTGACTTTCAACTCGCAAACCCGCGCTTTCAGCGCTCTATGTCCGATTTCATCGGACGTTTGCTCGTTAACGCTGCAAGAAAAGCAAATGTCTGCTTCGCAGCCGCCTGCTTTTCTTCTGCAGCTGTTATATTTTATGCGCCATTTTCTCTCCCGCCCATTTTGTTTTCTATTTTTTGCAAAAATAAACAAAATATGTATTGACATCCCTATTTCCATAATCTAAAATAAGATGCGTGTGTTTCTATTAAGACGTCCGTGTCCGGCTTTAATGAGACACGTCCCTATAAGAGGTAAGAAAAAAAAGTGTAAATGTTTTGAAATGGAGGATGTTATGGCTAATATCAAATCTGCAAAAAAGAGAATTCTGGTAAACAGGACGAAGGCTGAGAGAAACAAATCCATCAAGTCCGGCGTCAAAACAGCGATCAAGAAAGTGTACGCTGCCATCGAGGCGAATGACAAGGATGCCGCACAGAGCGCGCTTCTTGCAGCGACCAGCGCGATCGACAAGGCTACCAAGAAAGGCGTTTACCACAAGAATACCTCTGCCAGAAAGGTTTCCCGCATGAGCCTTGCCGTAAATAAGATGGCGTAAGAAGCGGTCGGTATTTTCTTATAATATGTATGACAGTATGAAAGGCGGATGCTTTTGCACCCGCCTTTTTCGCGCGCTGACAGTATTGACGTGGGTGTGAATTGTAACTTCTTAGCGGCTGTGTCCGCCGCCTCCGTGATGACCGCCTCCGCCGCCATGGCTTCCGCCGCCTCCACCGCCGTGACCGCCGCTGCTCGTCTGGATTTTCCGCTGCGTCACCGTCTTTCGCAAAAACCGGTCCTGCGCCACCCGGAATACAGGCTCCCTGCCCGCCACATAGGTGGTAGCCGTGGTGGTCTTTTTACCCTCTTTTGACCGCCAGTTGACCGCCGCAAAAATGACAGCCGATATTATTCCAATCAGCCATGGCACAAATCCCGGCACAGACAGATGGGACACATTCCAGCCCATCATATCGTGATAAAAATCATTGACATAGGTCTTGTAAGCGCGGTACGGGTCGTTCTCCACATACCGGTACACATTGTCCAGAAGATGGTCGATATCTTCCACATAATAGGCGTCCCGCGCCCGCCCTGTGGTGCACAGCCATGTATGTATACTGCCGTCATCCTCCCTCGACCAGTTGTCCACCAGCATCACGCCGTCGCCATCCGGCACGTCGTAACCAAAGCCGTCGTTCTCCCAGCGCTGTTCCGCGTACACCCTCACATACTCCTCAGAGATCACGCCCGGCTCAACCGACCGCGCGTACTCCTTCAGCGGCTCATCCAGCGTGACAAGCACGATATCGCACCCCGTCTGTTTCTCACGTTTCGCGATCAGCCTGCGCAGCTTCTCCTCCTCCTTGTCCGACAGCACACCCGCGTTGTCAAAGACCCTCTCATCGGTGACACACTCTGTATTTGTCCGCTGATAGTCCATCGTCTTTGCCAGCGCCCAGTGTCCCGCATGCAGCACGGCTGTCAGAAGCGCCGTTGCGGCAAGTATGATGTACAGCCATTTAAAATAGCGAAAATATTCTCTCACCGTTCCCGTCCTTTCCCGCCGGTCCGTATCAGCCGGAGCCGGCACTTTTCCCACCTGCGCAGAAATTTATAAAATCTCCAGCACATGGACAGCCATGCAGCAAAGCGCCGTCACAGCCGCAAATACCGAGGCGCTGTACGCCAGCACCTTTCCACGGGAAACAGGCGTTACACCGATCACCTTCCCCGTCTGTCCGTTCACATGATACTGGTAAGACTGGTCCTTATAGCGGTAAACATACTGCCAGACAGGCATCAGCGCATAGCAGAAACCCTCTCTCGTCAGTTTCAGGTTCTTCCTGTAAGGACGCACCGAGGCATATCCTGTCAGGGACCCCTGCAGCAGTTCCTCTGAAGCCCGCCTTGCCTTCTGCTGCGCCCTTTCGTCCAGCTCCTGCGCCTCCTGATTGTAAACCTCGCTGAAAAAGCCCGACATGTACTGCGGCTCAAAATCCGCAAGCGCCCGGTAATCATAAGGCTCCATCAGATCCATGATACCGTCGTCCATAGCGATGGACGCGTCCACCGGGATCCGGTCAAAGTCCACATCCATCCGCCGGACCACCTCGAAATAGGAAGTCTCCGTGTACTCCGTGTCACCGCTGCGCCATGTCCTGACTTTGGTGCCCTCCCCCGCAAAATCGTAGTCCGCGTCATAGTCGTAAAGCCAGAAAGGCACATAAATCCCTTCCATCTGCTCCAGACTCTTCGCTGACAAAAAATCGGCGGGCGCAAAAAGCCGTCTGGAAAACTCATGCTCCATTGCCGCCACCGCCATATTCTTTCCTATACAGAAAGGCAGGATCAGTCTGGGCTCAAAGACGCCTTCCACCCGCTCATTGAATATCAGATATGTGCCGCAATGTTCGCATCTGCACGCCGACGTATGCGCCGTATACTGTAAGGGCGCGCCGCAGTTCACGCATTGCACAAGGGAACTGTCCCCTATCTTTTCCTCACTGTCCACACTCTCGCAGTGAGGGCAGTACATCTTTTTCTTTTCCGGGGAATAAACCGTATTTCCGCCACAGTTTTTACACTTAAATAACATCTGTTTCCCTTTCTTAGCCTTGATACCATACTGAGAATGCCGCGTTGTTATTCTCTTCCGTCCCAGCAATAGGTGCACAGCTTACACCTGTCAATGCCGACAGAGGCGATCATATCATCCAGACGGTGATACCGCAATGTGGTGAAATTCAGTTTCTCCCGGATTCCCTCCAGCATCCGCCCGTACTCTGCGCTGTCGGGATCCGCATAGACCGACAGATTCGGGTATTTGTTTTCCCCTTCCAGCTCCTGAATCACACGCCTTGCGATCAGTTCCATCTCTGACGTGGAACGGGAGAAGTTCAAGTATTTGCAGCCGTAAAGAAGTGGCGGACATGCCGGACGGATATGTACCTCCTTCGCACCGCTCTGGTAGAGGAACTCCGTCGTCTCCCGAAGCTGCGTGCCCCGCACAATGGAATCGTCAATCAACAGAAGACTCCTGTCCTTAATCAGGTCATGCACCGGGATCAGTTTCATCTTTGCGATCAGATTCCGCTTGCTCTGGATCGTGGGCATGAAGGAACGGGGCCACGTGGGCGTATACTTGATGAACGGTCTGGAAAACGGGATCCCCGACTCGTTGGCGTAGCCGATGGCATGTGCTGTGCCCGAATCCGGCACACCCGCCACGATATCCGGCTTCACGTCGTCGCGCTTCGCTAACATCGCCCCACAGTGATAGCGCATCTCCTCCACACTGATCCCCTCGTAGGAGGAGGAAGGATAGCCGTAATAAATCCACAAAAACGTACAGATTTTCATATCTTTGCCCGGCGCGGCAAGGGTCTGCACACCCTCCGCCGTCATAATCACAATCTCCCCGGGACCAAGCTCCCGCTCCGGCACATAGCCCAGATTCAGATAGGCAAAGCTCTCAAAGGACACACAGCAGGCGTCGTCCTTCTTTCCGATCGTGACAGGCGTGCGCCCCATCCGGTCCCTCGCGGCATAAATTCCCTTCGGCGTCATAATCAGTATGGTCATGGAGCCGTCGATCAGCTCCTGCGCGTACTGGATGCCCTCGATCAGGTTATCCCTCTGGTTGATGACCGCCGCAACCAGCTCCGTGGCGTTGATATCGCCGCCGCTCATCTCCAGAAAATGCCCTTTCCCGTGCTGGAAGATTTCCGACACGATCTCGTCCTTATTGTTGATCCTGCCCACCGTCGTGATCGCATACGTGCCGTGGTGGGAACGGATAATCAGCGGCTGCGGCTCAAAGTCCGAGATACAGCCGATGCCAAGCGTCCCGTACATCTTATTTACATCCTTGTCAAATTTGGTACGGAAAGGCGTATTCTCTATGTTGTGGATCGCACGGTTAAATCCCGCCTCCGCATCATAGAGCGCCATACCTGCCCGTCTGGTTCCCAGATGGGAATGATAGTCCGTCCCAAAAAACAAATCAAAAATACAATTCTCCTTCGATGCCACTCCAAAAAAGCCGCCCATACTTTCCTCCCGTTTTCTTATGTTGTATGAAATTGCAACAGTTCTGTCAAATTCGTGCAAGCACGATTTGCCAATCACCTTCGGTCTGGCTGAACTGTTACAAATATTTCACAGCCGCAGCGTCCGCCCTCTTTTACCCGGTGCAATACTTTCTGCGCCTGCCGGTACATCTCCTTATAACTCTCGCCGGATTCTCCCAGCGCCGCCCCCGCGCTCAGCGTGACGGTGGGCATATCCCGGTCCCCGTGCAGCAGCCTGTCGTTCACAACGGCGATCCGCCTGCGGATGCCCCTCACCTGCTCGGCTGAAAGCCCCTCAATCCAGATGCCGAAGGTATCCTCGGAAAGCCTGCCTATGCCGTCCTCTCCCCTGAAATGCTCCCGCAGCGTGGCATAGACATTTTTCAGCACCCGGTCTCCTGTCTCCCTGCCGTAGCTGTCGTTGACTTCCTGCATGTGATCCACATCTACCAGAAGAAGGCAGCCTTGCCTATGCTCGCCTGCCAGTGCGTCCTCCACTATTTTCTGAAAAGCGCTTTTGTTCACCGCGCCCGTGAGCGCGTCCCGTTTCCCGGGCCCGAAACTTTTCCCGGCTGCGTCCGCCTGCGGTTTCTGCTGTACCGGGGAACGCCTTAGAATGTTTAACACCTCTGTTTCCTCCTAGCGTCCTGCCTCTTTTATCTTACTGTATATCGGGGCGGGTTGCAATTCCCTTTTTATTTTTACGCCCATATTTCTTTTATAATTGATGGTCAAAACTCAAACATAAAGCGGCATAATCAAGTATCATAGTAACCAAAGAATAATGATAGTAATATCAAGGAGGTGATCACGTGGATCCAGAATTTAATCCAACAGAACTCTTATTGGTTTTTGGTTCAAACATCAGGAAATCGCGTGAAATGCAGAGTTATAGCATTTCTGATCTGGCTGCATCCATCGAATATGATCGCGGCTGCCTTTCCGCATTGGAATATGGCAAGCAGAATATCAAATACCAGACCGCACTCAATCCTGCCCGGAAACTAAATGTTCCGTTTCCAGCATTATTTTCAAGAAACTATCTCAACGGATCAGCAAGTGATGCTATTGATTTTTCTGGTAACTTCAGGGAAGATGATTATCTCCTTGTTTTTATTGAGAATTTTCAAAGAATTATGAAACGCAAACAGATGCGACAGATCGAAATTTATGGAGCAACTGATATACAGACCGCGATGATAAGCAGAATCATTAATCGTAAAGCACTTAATCCTACAGTTAAAACACTTTACGCAATGGCTTATACAACAGACACAGAAATGTACCGTCTATTTTTAAGAAGTTCAAGGGAGGAAGATATATGATTTTTACACCTTATTCAGATGAATCTAAAGTAATTAACATGATACGCCGCTTTCGTAATGAAGATTATGCATTAGTCCGCATGACATTTTACAAAGTAGCTAATAATAGGGGTGACAGACGTTTTTCCATTGAAAAACTAAAGCGAAAAATGGAAAACGGTGAGATTAACGAAGGTGATCTTCTTTATATTTCAATCTTTCGGCAAGCAAATGGCATTCCACGAATTTATATAATCAATTTGACGCACAATATCCCGACTGAAAATGATTTGCTTCATGCAATTGGTGTGGATGCCATTACAGACCTGCTCTATCAGATTAAACCCCGCTTACAAGAAATTGTCAACGGAGGTTTCTTTGACAACGCTAAAGGATACGGTCCAATTGCGCCAAAAGATGTCGGGGATACCTTAGAAGCTCTTCTTGGAATAAATACGAACAATCGTATAGATGCAGATTATAACGGTCTGATAGAAATAAAATCAAAAGGCGGAAGCAGAACATTAGACACACTATTCACTTTAAGACCACAGTTTGAGGGAACAAGGGTTGCGGAATATGAACCATCAGACCGAAACAGAGTATCAGCATTTGCAAGAATATATGGTTATGATTCAGATGCTCATCCTGGATATAACAGTCTGTACATAACCATAGGTTCGGCGGAGGCGCCTCAGAACAATCATGGTTTTTATCTCCATGTAAATGATGAAGGCAGACAGGTCAACATCGTCTGTCGCAACCCCATCACCGGCAAACCAGAGATCGCTGCATATTGGTCCTTTGATGCCCTAAGACAACAGCTATACCTGAAACATCCCTCCACATTATGGGTTAAAGCCGAAAGCAGAGAAGTGAATGGAATGGTTCAATTCAAATATCACGAAATCGAATTTTCCAGAGCTCCCCAGTTTACAACATTTCTCTCTCTTATTAAAACTGGTGTCATTACTTATGATTGGCGCGGATATATTACAAAAGAAGACCGATATATTGGAAAAAACCACGGAAATGCATGGCGTATTAAACCCTATGCAAAATCAGAGTTATTTGGTGAAATCGAATTCGTGCAATTTTAGGTTGCTATCTCATTTTATAACACTCTCATGATTTCATCAGCAACAGCTTTGGCTAATAACGGAGGAACCGCATTGCCTACCTGAGTACACTGAGGCACTTCGGTTCTTCTTTTTAATCCACCAGTTGTCCGCTTTCCCAAAAACTCAAAAGAATCATCAAAAGATTGACATCTTGCCATTTCTCTGACACTGATCGTTCTTGCTTCCCATGGATTAATATAATCATCCGGAAGAGTAACTACTGTTGCTGAAGGTTCAACGGCATTTAATCTTTGTCTGATATTCTTCTTTGTCAAAAGGACATCTAATGCGTGATCTGGTGCATCTCCATTCCTAAATAACTCTATAACATCATTTGTCTGCATATCCAGTTTATCGCAGCACAGCTGAATCAAAGAATTACTTCCCGTGATATCAATTCCCTCTTCTTTAATTCGTTTTCTCAACGCAGAACCATCTTCGCCCTGATTGAATAATGCAAATCTTTCCAAAACGACATCCGTTGCATTAGGAAGTTCAAGATTCTGAAGATGGCTTCTATCACAAGGAATTGGTTGTCCTGTTATAAATGACGGTGTTCTGCCAGCACTACTTTCTATCTGGTAATCGGAAGGCCTTTGGTTAACTCTGTTTCGTAAATTTTCGTCATTTATCAAATCCCCAATTGCATCACTTAATGTAAGTTGCTGTTCTGACGTAACTGTAGGTTCTGGATAGGCTGGAACGGGAAGATTTTTTCGATATCCTATAAAAATCACACGATTCCTTCTTTGTGGAACACCATAATCCGCAGCATTCAAAATTCGCGGTTTTAAAGTATCATACCCTATTCTCTTTAATTCGGCAGTTAATATATCCGGTGTAACAGAACCATCGGGATATACAGGACCTTCCTCAATAATATTTCCTTCCGAATCATATAAATCCAATCCCCTGTATCCCAAAAATTGCATGTCCATAAACCCCTCTACATTTTCAAGAACAATATATTTGGGATTTACCTCATTTATAACCCTGACATATTCTCCAAACAACAAATTTCTTGGATCTTCTCTATCACGTCTTCCAGCACGTGAAAAACCTTGACAACTTGGACCGCCTATCATCAAGTCTATTTCTGGTATGGATTGATTACGAAATATCTCAAGTTCACTTATTTTCTGATTAATAAAATCTCCATGCAAATTTCTGATATCAGCCCTTTCAAACCATGTATTGTGACCTTGAATAAGCCCTAATTGTGCATGACGATATTTATACGTCACTTCTACCATATCACTTATATCTGAACTAAACAGGATATGAAATCCTGATTGTATCAAACCTTCAGAACATCCTCCTGCTCCGCAAAACAAATCTATTGCATATGGCATATAGCCACCTCCCTATAATTCCATTGTAATCGTATCATATCCTCTAAAAAAATCCAGGTGTTATTGTGAAAACCGCTTCTTCAATTCATTATGCCATAAGTAAAGTACACCGACTAATTCATTCTCTGGAAATTTTTAGTGGATTTGCCACTTGTTTTTTACGCGACAATAAACACACCGTCTCCACTCCCGCCGTCCACGGAAACTGGTCGATCGCCACGCACCTTTCTGCCCTATACCCCCTCGCCAGAAAAACCTCCAGATCCCGCGCCAGACTGCTCGCCTTGCAGGAAATATACAGAATATGTTCCACCCCGTAATCTATGATCTTCGTGAGTGCCTTCGGGTGTACGCCGTCCCGGGGCGGGTCGAGGATAATCACATCCGGCTTCTCCGCAATCCCGTCCAGCACCTTCAGCACATCCCCGGCAATAAATTCACAGTTATGTAAACTATTCAGTTCTACATTCCTCCGCGCCGCCTCCACGGCTTCCTCCACAATCTCCACGCCGATCACCTTCTTTGCCACGGGTGCCATGAGCTGGGCAATGGTGCCCGTACCGCTGTAGAGGTCGTACACAATCTTTCCTCCTATATGATCCGCCGCCTCACCCGCAGTTTCTTCCGATGTCAATATATAGCCCGATATATATTCCCTCGCCGTGCTATAAAGCAGTTCCGCGCCAAGACTGTTGGTCTGGAAAAAGGAGAACAGCGAAATTTTAAAGCGAAGCCCCAGAAGTTCCTCATAAAAATAGTCCCGCCCATACAAAACCGTCGTCACATCACTCTGCACCACATCCGCCGCGGAATCGTTTCTCACATGCAGGATGCCCACGATCTCCCCGTCGAGGGGCAGCGCCAGCAATCTCCCGGCAAGTCCGGCAAGGATCTCCCGCTCTGTCTCCCGCATCCCTGCCAGCGCGCCCGGTCTTTCCGCCGCAGTCCGCCCGGGCGTCTGTGACGTGGTCACCAGCGCCGCCAGAATCTCCCCGGTCCGCGCCGCCCTGCGCACCACGAGATGCCGCAGATACCCCGTATGCCGCAGTCTGTGATAGAAGGACACGTCCACGCCCTGCTCCTGCAATTCCTCAAAATAATCCCTGACGCAGCGCAGGATTTTTCGGTAATCCTCATCCACGATCTGGCAGTCTGTCACGGACACGATATCATAAAAGCTTCCCCGTTTGTGCATTCCAAGAGAAAGCGGTCCGTCCTTCACCTCATCGCCGAAGGTAAACTCCATTTTATTGCGGTAGCCGAAAACCGCCGGGGACGCCTTCGCCGTCTCAAACAGGCATTCCCTGTCCTGCTTTTCCAGCACGGGCGCAAGCAGGCGCCGCACCTGTCCCTCCTTGATTTTTAAGCTCTCTTCATAGGGAAAAGACATATAGGTACAGCCGCCGCAGCTCCCAAAATGGGGACAGGGGCTTCCCGTCTCCAAAGGGGAAGGCTCCAGCACTTCCAGAAGCCTTCCCTCATATCTGCCGCTTCTCGCCTTGTTGACGGCTGCCCGCACCTTCTGTCCCGGCAGGGCGTTTTTTACGGTGCAGACGCCCTCCTCGCAGACTACGATCCCCCTGTTCGGGAAATCCATGCGCTCCACGATACCCTCTATGATCTGTCCTTTTTTCATCGTACCCTCCTGCCTCTATCTGCGTGTATAAGCAGATTCTGCTTATACACGCACAAAGAGGACCGCCGGGAAACTTTTATCTCCCGCCGGTCCTGCAATTTTCTCAACGAAACATTTTATACGCCCGTGTCCTCGTCGTCATCCTCATCCTCGAAAAAGTCGTCGTCGAAATCATCGTCGAAGTCGTCCTCAAAATCCTCCAGATAGTCGGGCGTCAGATAACGGTAAACGGCATACGCGATCGCAGCCACCGCCGCAATGGCGCCGATCACGGCGAATATCCACAAAATACTGTTTTTCTTCTCCTCCTCATGTTTCCTGCCGAGAAGTTCATTCACACCTGCATTATCCATGATCTCATCCAATTTATTCAAAATCTCCTTCTTGCTCATCCTATAGCCCTCTCTTTCCCATCGTCTTGATCGCGCCCAAATCCGCCGTGTGTACGGCTCATTGCCATCGCGTATAGTATACCACGTCTTTTCAGATTTTACTATATCTGAATATCTTATTTTATGAAAATTCTGTAAATTTTATACCAGCAGACAAAAAACATTTCACAACCGCTCCGGCTGCGTCCGGCGGACTCAGACCTTCTGCAGCTTGGCAAATCCGGCGTACATAATTTTCTGTCCCGCATCGTCGAAAACCACCGTCACCTGAGAGTCCCTCGGACCGGGTTCAATCTTTAAGACCGTGCCCTCGCCATAGCGGGCGTGGCGCACCCTGTCCCCTTCCCCGTAACCGATCCTGCCGGGAACCGCTGGCTCTGCCGCCCTGCCGGACGGCACATTCCCCGCTCCGAAGGGATTGCCGCCCACCGTAACCGGCGTTGTCCCCACACCGCGTTTCTTCGGCGCCGCGTAAGCCTTCTTTTTCTCCGTGTACGCGCTCGGCGCAGCAGCATAAGGCTTGACGGGTTCCATGAAAGATTTTGCCGCCCCGTAAGGCTTCGTCCGCAGAAGGCTCCGCTCCTGCGAGTCCTCCTCATAGACTTCATCCATCCGCTTCTTAACCTGCGCGGGTGTCCCGTCCATAAGCATCGGCGGAATTTCCCGCACAAAGCGGCTGATCGGATTGTACTGCGTCTCCCCTCTGGTCATGCGCTGTTTCGCGCAGGTGAGGGTCAGTTTCTCCTTGGCTCTGGTGATGCCCACGTAGGCAAGCCGCCTCTCCTCCTCGATCTCCATGGGATCGTCGGAAGTGATCGTCATGTAGCTCGGGAACACGCCGTCCTCCATGCCCGCCAGATAGACATGCCCGAACTCCAGTCCCTTCGCGCTGTGCAAAGTCATCAGAAGGACCCGGTCGCCGTCGCCGTCCACCCGGTCGATATCCGCCACCAGCGCCACTTCTTCCAGAAACCCGCTCAAAGTCGGCTCATCGCTTTCCTGCTCATATGCCACCACTTTGCTGACCAGTTCCTCTATATTCTCCACGCGGTCCGCCGCGTCCTCCTCGTCGGACTCTTCCAGTTCTTTCAGATAGCCCGTCAGGTCGAGCACATCCTTCACCAGTTCTTCCAGACTGTAAAACTCCTGCTTGCTGCGGAAACTCTGTATCATGGTCACAAAAGGCTTCAGTTTGGACGCGCTTCTGCCGATCGTCATAATCTGGTCCGCCTCTGTGAGCGCGTCAAAGAAACTGATATTTCTCTCGTCCGCGTACTCCTGCACCCGCACAATGGTCGCCGCGCCGATGCCGCGTCTGGGCACATTGATGATGCGTTTCACCGCCACGTCGTCCCTGCCGTTGTCAATGGTTTTCAGATAGGCGAGCACATCCTTGATCTCCCGTCTGGAATAAAAGTTTGTGCCGCCGACCACATCGTATGGTACGCCTTCCATGATAAACCGCTCTTCCAGAAGACGCGCCTGCGCGTTGGTGCGGTAGAGCACGGCACACTCCCCGTAGGAGAACTGTCCCTTCCGCTCCTTTCTCGCCACATCCCCGGCAATGTATTCCGCCTCCTCATAGGCGGTGTCGAACTGCCGGAAACCGATGCGCGTGCCCTCGCCCTGATCCGTCCAGAGCGCCTTTTCCTTTCGCCGCGTGTTATTTTTGATCACGGCATTGGCGGCGTCAAGCACCGTCTGCGTGGAGCGGTAATTCTGTTCCAGTCTGACCACGAAAGCATCCGGGTAGACCTTCTCAAAATCCAGAATGTTGCGTATATTGGCTCCCCTGAACTTGTAGATCGACTGATCGTCGTCTCCCACCACGCACAGGTTCCTGTGCTTAGCCGCCAGAAGTCTGATCAGTTCAAACTGGGCGGTGTTGGTGTCCTGATACTCGTCCACCATAATGTAGCGGAATCTGTCCTGATAGGAAGAAAGCACCTCGGCGTCCGCCTTGAAAAGTTCCACCGTCTTCATAATGAGATCGTCGAAATCCAGCGCGTTATTTTTCTTTAAAGTCGCCTGATACTCCCGGTACGCCTTGGCGATCTTGCCGCCGTTGTAGTCAAACCCGTTTAGCATCTCGTATTCCTGCGGGTCGATCAGCTCGTCCTTGGCTGAGGAGATGGCGCTCATAATCGTGCGCTCCTTGAGCATTTTCGTGTCGATCTGCAGCTTCTTGCAGACTTCCTTCATAATGCCTTTCTGGTCATCCGTATCGTAAATCGTAAAATGATTGTCGTAGCCGAGACGGTCTATGTAGCGGCGCAAAATCCGCACGCAGGTGGAGTGGAAAGTGGAAACCCAGATCTGCTCCGCGCCGAAGCCCACGATCTTGTCCACGCGCTCCCGCATCTCCCCCGCCGCCTTGTTGGTGAATGTGATCGCCAAAATATGATAGGGCGCCACACCCGCCCTATCGATCAGATATGCCACCCTATGTGTTAAAACTCTGGTCTTGCCGGAACCCGCGCCCGCCAGAATCAAGACAGGACCTTCGGTCTGCATGACCGCCTGCCGCTGCCGCTCGTTCAAAGTGTCGTATATACTCATGCTAACTTATCCTTACTTTTTTGTATCTGTTATTTCTGTTGCAGGCTGGAGCATGTTACGCATAATCCCATCTCGTCCACCGCCAGCGGCTGAAAATATCTCTTTGCAGAATCATAAAAGCTGCGTGCCGCAGTTGCCGCAGAACTTACTGCCCGTCGTCGGCGTGCCGCAGTTCGGACAGAATTTCGGTCCCTGTCCGCCCTGTGCCGCGGGCTGTCCCTGCATCTGAGGCGCCCCGTTCTGACCGCCCATATTCATCTGGTTCACCATCTGCTGACCGATCGCCATGCCCATCTGCAGACCAACCATGTCTGACGCCATGCCCGCGCCGCTTCCGCCGCCTTTGCCCATGGAATCCGCCGCCGCCATCTGGGTGTACTTGTTCATATCGCCCACCATGGACTGCGCCGCCGCCTTCTCCTGCATCTTCCTGATCTCTTCCGGATAGGAGAAGCTCTCAATGGTAAAGCCCGAAATCGCGATGCCCAGCGTCCGCATATCCGCGTCCAGCTCACCCTCAATGCCCTTGGCGATGTTTCTCGCATCCGCCTGCAGGTTGAACATGTCCCTGCCCTCTTTGCTGATCCAGCTCATAAGAAGCTGGTCAAGACTCGCAATGATGCGCTCCTTCACGTCCCCAACGGTATACGTCTGTCTGATGCCGGCAAGCTTTTCAATCAGCACATCATGCGCCGCCACACGACAGTTGAACGCGCCGAAAGCGCGGATCGGCATACCGCCGGGAAGCCCGGGCGCGGGCAGATTGATCGCATTTTTCGTGCCCCATTTCACCAGAAGCTCCTTCGTGTTGATGAAGAGCACCTCCGCGCGGAGCGGCGTGCTGAAACCGAACTTGAAACTCTTTAATGTAGTGAGGAAGGGAATGATGTCGGATTCGATATCGTAATCGCCATCCTCCACGAAAATACCTTCCACCCTGCCGTTATACAGAAAAATCGCATCCTGCCCCGGACGGATGATCAGACGGGAGCCTTTCTTAATCTCCTGATTCTGGAACTTATAAAACAAAACGCCCTCACCGTTCTCATTCCACTCGATAACACTTGAAAACTGATTCTTTAAAAATCCCATTTTACCCTCCGTTTTTCCATCATTAACCTTATCAGTATATCTAGTATATCTTAAATTCCATGAAGTTTCAATGTAACAGTTCAGGACTTTGCATTTGTTTCAGATTCCGTGAGAGCAGGTAACGGTTTGGAAAATGTTACACTTCAATTCCTGCTCTGGTTAAGCTGCTTTGCCTGATCGCTCAGACCCTCCACCAGTCTGTCCACCTCTCCCACAATCTTCGTATTGTTCTCGCTCACCCGGAAGGTCTCCTGCGAATGCGCGGACACTTCCTGCATAATTGCAGAGATCGTCTGAATGCTCTCCACAATCACCCGGTTCGCCTCCGCCAGCTGTTTCACGGAGCTGTCAAGCCGCCTGCTCTGTTCGTCCACCTGCCCGGTATCCGCCGCGATCTTCTCAAAGCTGTCAGCCGCCTGCACCGCCGATTCACTCTGCCGGCGGTTACTCTCCATCAGTTCTTCCACCGTGCCGGCAGCGACCTTCAGTTTGTCCGAAACGCTGCAGATCACGTTTGTGATATCCACCGTAGCGCTCTGGGTCTGGTTCGCCAGATTGGAAATCTCTGACGCCACCACCGCAAAGCCTCTTCCTGCTTCCCCGGCGCGCGCCGCCTCAATACTGGCATTTAAAGAGAGCAGGCTGGTCTGGCTTGCCACGTTTGTAATCATATCTATAATGGTCTGCATGTTGGCGGTATATTCCGCCAGTTCCTTCATTTCCTCCACGGCATTGGTTCCCGCCTTCTCGGAATGCTCCATCAGCCTTGTCAGCGTCTGCAGATTCTCCCTGCCGAGCCGCACGCTGTCCTTCGTCTCCGCCATGTGCTGTGTGATCGTCTCCATCACGTCTGCCATCTGCCCGATGTGGTTCTGGATCTCCTCCGTCTTTCCGAGCTGGTTCTGAACGGACTGCGCCGTCTCATTGGTGCCGGAAGAAACTTCCTGCATGGCGTTTCTCGTCTCCGACACCGCGCTCCCCAGCTCACGCATCTGTCCCGCCACGTCCAGAATGCCGTCGGACATCTGCCCGGAGATCCGCATCACCTTGTCGAGCAGGTCCGAAACATTATCCTTTTCCCGGTCCAGTTCCTCCAGCTTTCCCGTATTGATTTTTTCCAGTGTCCTTGTGGAAAGGCAGAGGAAAATCGCCACCAGCAAAAGAAGAGCCACCCGGATCTCATAGCTTGCCATATCCGCCCCGGCAAGCGCCCCCATCGCACCCTGCCAGCCCAGAAACACCAGATTGGCGACAAGACCGAAACCTGACACCCACGCGCAAAGCTTCACGTCCGAATAGAGAACGAGCACCATATAAAGCGGTATGATATAAGTGAACGCCACCATACTCACCGTGGTAAACACCACAAAAACATAAAACAGACTGTACATCACGCCTATCAAATATTTCAGACGCGTATCCTCCGGTTTTCGCCGATAAAGGATAAATTCAACCACCACCGGCAAAACCGCAATCATAGAAAACACCGCATAATATCCGATGGTCCTGCTGCCCTTCAGCACTTCGATCAGATACGCGGCTTCCAGCACCGCCACGATCACCGTATGGCAGGCGATCGCTATCTTGTTCATTGCCCTTGCACCGTTAAACGCTCCGCTGTTTTCCATTTTCTGTCCCCCTGTATGTGTGTTTATGTATTATATATGTATAAAAATACAGAATCATGGCTTAGTATATCATATCGTTTCCCGCGGATACAATACCCATATGCGTATCCACGGCCTTTACGGCATACATTGTCATTTTTATGGTATACTTTGTTTATTTAGTTTACATAATATTACCTTTCGGGGTTTACATAAGTCTCCCGTCCACCACATCCCGGGACGCTGCCCCGATTCCGCTACCTCACCCCGATCACAATTCCTGCTATGATAATGGCGGCACAGACCAGCTTGTGCGTGGTATTCTTTTCCTTAAACAGAAACCGCCCTGCGAGGATCGTCACCACACAGCCCGCCTGCTTTAAGAGCGTCATCATGGTCACACGGCTTCCCTCCATGCCGTTTGCCACAAAGAGCGCCCTGTCCGCAATGACGATCAACAGACTTAAGAGCCACACCCACTTATTGCAGACCGCCCGTTTCCAGTTCACCGGCGTGCGGGAAATGAGAATAAAGAGCAGATAGAACAACGTCAGGAACAGCAGATACCAGAACTGGAGCTGGGAGCTGGTTATATCTTTCATCAGAATTTTGTCGAGCAGACCCGAAACCGCATTTAACAGGCAGGACGCAAACGCCATCACCACATATCTGATCTCCACGGACTCTCCCGCGCTCTTTGCCGCCTCACGCACGCTCTTCGGATGGTATTTTAAAAGAAGAAGTCCCGCCGACACAAAAAGCAGACCGACCACCTGAAAGGCGCCCAGTGCCTCCTGCAGCACAATGACGCCCAGCATGGTCGCAAAGAGCACCCGGGACAGGTCAAGCACGCCGTACAGACTGATCGGCATCCTCTTGATCGCCCGGAAACTGCACATCCATGCAAGAAAAATGACGAAGGACTTCATGGCAATGTAAAAATAGAAGCGCGGCTCCACGCCCATTGACACCCCGGCGGAGGGCAGAACCATTACAAAAGACAGGAAAGTATACATAAACAATACCTCTATGGTAGAGTTTTCCTCCAAAGCCTTTTTTTTGACAATCTCCCGCACGCCCTTCAGGACGCCGTAAAGTAAAACCAGCCAGATCCACATTCCTTTCGTACCCTCCTGCCTTCCGCCTTCTGACTCTGCTTATGCGCATAAGCAGACTCGAAACGCTTCGCGCTTCTCGTTCGCGTTGCTCGTCATAAGCGACTGGCTACATGCTTTCATGCAAGCATGCGCATGTCGTCAGTCACTTCTGACTCTGCTTATGCGCGCAAAAAAATAAGGCATTTCCACGCCTTATTTTGTGAGAGCAGGCGAGGGGAATCGAACCCCCCTCCCAAGCTTGGGAAGCTTGTATTCTACCGATGAACTACGCCTGCA
>CAJUJK010000022.1 GCA_910586705.1 uncultured Lachnospiraceae bacterium
AAAATCTATTTGTACCAGTTTTTTGCCATTAGGCAGCATATGTTCTAAAGTTTTGATTGTGTGGTAATCAATTTTGAGCATTGCTGTTTCCAATGACTGTTCTTCCATTTGATGATGCACCTGTTCCAGTCCGTCAAATACATGAAGATAGGGGGAGTCTGATACCCAGTTATCTTCCATATTGATTTGAATAATACATGAAACATACTTTGGGCTTGCCTGTACGATAGCTTTTTGAAAGCAATCATATCCGATATACTCAATCAATAGATTTGCAATGACCATATCTGCCTTTGGCAGTTTATTCGTTTCATTTATCAAATCAATACACAGACATTCCAAAAGACCGTTCAAGTCAGAATACCTTTGAATGACTGTTTGCAGATAAAGAGGGTTGATGTCAATGCCATATATTTTGTCAAACTTGTCTTTTTGGATATGTTCAAGACCGTTGCCGCCTGCAATACCAAATATCATTATACTTGACACGGGATATGTATAAAATTGACCTATCATCATTTCATTTAGAACTTGCAACTGCATAACCGAATCAAGTTGCATATGATTTTCATAATCAGTTAATGAAATTTCTTCCCATGGATTTTTCATACTCTTACCTCGTCAAATGCAAATTTATTATTTGAACCGATTAGAGTATATCACAGCCCTTTGGATTTCTCTATCACTGATTTATTGCGACAATATAATCTTCTAAAATTATCATTTTGACAGAATGTAAAGAAGCAAAAAGTCTATTTGCGTAACATTTTCCGCAGACAGGAAATCGAAATCTATTACTCTTTTGTCGGCAAGGTAGAATTGCCCGACTAAAGCCCGACCCGTCCGGCAGTCAGCCGGATAGGGAACGGCAAAATTTTTTACACTTCTTTTTCTTCTTTATCTCACATGAGCAAACAGACAGGGCTTATCATAGTGAATCCCGTCACGCCACATACAGATACATAAAGATAAAATGGCACACGCTTCCGCCCATCACAAACAGGTGAAAGATCTCATGGGAGCCGAAATTCTTGTGTTTTGAGTTAAAGATGGGCAGCTTCAGCGCGTAGATCACGCCGCCCACCGTGTAGAAAATGCCGCCCGCAAGAAGCCACAGAAAGGCGCCTCTTGAGAGAGTGTTCCAAAGCGTGCCGAAAACGGCGAGGCAAGCCCAGCCCATCGCGATGTATAGAATCGACGAAAACCACTTCGGGCAGGTGATCCAGCACATTTTAATGAGCATACCGGCGATGGCGATACCCCAGACTGTGGCAAGCAGCATATACCCGCGGCGGTCGCCGAGGATCACCAGACAGACCGGGGTGTAGGAACCGGCGATCAGCACGAAGATCATCATGTGGTCCAGCTTGCGGAATATTTTCAAAATGCTGTCCTTCACGGTGACACTGTGGTAGAGCGCGCTTGCGCCGTAGAGGGCGATCATGCTGCATATAAATACGGCGAGTGCGACAAAGACGACGTGGTCTGCGTCTGTGGCGGCTTTCACCATAAGCGGCGTCGCCGCGATAATTGCCATTATCATGCCGATAAAGTGGGTGATGGCGCTTCCGGGTTCACGAATGGTAATCTGCATAAAATCAACTCCTTAAACAGTATTTGCATATAAAAACCTTGACATGTAGTTTTTAAAACTATGTGTAATATACTATGATACTACTACTTAGAATGTGCAAAGTCAATCTCTTTATACACAAAATTTTTATGCGGATTTCTCATTATTTTGGAACGATTGCCGAAGACGGGAGAACGGCAGGGGAAGTTTCAATCCTCCTCGATCACATGAATTTCCAGAAAATCAAACTCAATTTCTTCTATAAAATTGTCCTGATAAAAACGCGCCTTGCTGTGCCGCTTAAATTCAGAGACGGTACTTTCCAGCCAGATCGGTTTCCCCAGATCGAACTGCAGACAGACTTCCTCCAGCGCATCAAATACTTTGTGGGTGCGGGTTTCCTCCCGCCCATCCTCGATCATGGTATCTTTTACCATTCGGTTATCCTTAAATTCCTTTGCCCATAGACGAAACATATCGAACCTCTTTTCCACGTTACATTCCAGTCGCCGGTATCGCTGTGATGTCTGATATATAAAATGTTCCCGGACTGCGATTTGCCGCTCTCTATCAATATACAAAGCCCTGTGACAAATGTAAAGCCCTGCTTTTCAAATGTTTTGCCGAAATTCTTCGTCCGCAAAATACAAATATTATTGCATGGGTGTCTTTTTATGATATACTGTTTCCATGAAAAGCAGAAAGAAAATGGCATATATCCGAAAAACGGACATATATATATTGTTAGTGGAAAATAAAAGGCTTTTTTGCTACGCACTCCTCTGGGGCATTCCGTTTTCCATATCCTGTGTGCTGGGATGGCGCCTTGTCCACGAGGGGACGGTATTCGGTCTGGGAAGTTCGGCTGCGGCTTATGCGGGCAGCTTTTTATTGTTCCTGCTGGAAACGGCGGTTTTGTCCTTGCCGGCGGCTGCTTTGGCGTCGATGGTTATGCGCGGCGGGGGACGGAAATGTGATAGGGGCGTGCCGGGTTCTGAGCCGGAAAAAGTGGCAGAGGGGACAGTACGGCGTCCCGCATGGCAGGCGTGGCTTTTTTACAGCCTGTTGATTTTTCTCAGCTGGGTACCGGTTTTTCTCGCTTACTATCCGTCGGTATTTGCCTATGACGCGGAGGGGCAGCTCTATCAGGTGCTTGCCGGAGATTACAGCACACATCACCCGCTTCTGCATACCTTATTTTTAGGTGCTTTTTTTCGTCTGGGAGTTGCGCTTGGTTCCTGCTCTGCGGGCATGGCGGTTCACTCGGTGGTGCAGATGGCGCTGATGGCGGGCGTTTTCGGGTGGGCGCTTTCCTTTTTATACGAAAGACGGGTTCCCGGTCTGGCGCGGACGCTTCTGCTTGTTTTTTTTGCGTTCTTTCCCGCCCATTCCGTGTTGTCTTTAAGCACCACGAAGGATGTGCTCTTTGCGGCTCTTGTACTGCTCTATACTTTGAGCCTTTATCGTATCGTATGCAGCCGGAGTCCGGGGGACGGTCAGCACGCGGTGGCTGGGCAGAGCGAAAAAGCGGGCAAAAGAGAGGTGGCACTCTGTGTATTCTGGACGGTTCTCATGCTGCTTTTCCGAAACAATGCGGTGTACGCCTTCGTGGTCAGCGCGCCGGTTATCTATGCAGGGCTCGGAGAGCGGAATACATGGAGCAGCAGAGCGGCACGGAAAACATTTCTGTGCATGACGCTGCTTGCGCTTGTGCTGTACGGCGTCTGCGCTTTTTCCTTAAAGGCGTTCACACACGCACAAAGCGGCAGCCCGCGTGAAATGCTGAGTGTGCCGCTGCAGCAGATGGCGCGCACGAGAGTGAGAGCGGAGGAAAAAATCGACCCGTCCCTCAGACAGGAACTGGAAAAGTACATTTCTTCCGAGTGGGTGTTTGCGGCTTACAATCCGCATCTGGCGGACCCGGTGAAGAGCCGTGCCGTGATTCACGACGATCCTGCGGGGCTGATAAAAACATGGGTGAAACTGGGATGGAAGCATCCGGCAATTTACATTGACGCTTTTCTCGACAATTCCCTCGGTCTCTGGTACTTGTGGGACACTTCCCACGCGCAGGTGTACGGGATCGGTACGGAGAGCGGCTTTGGCTACCTCTCCACGGATAACCGCGCGATGCCTGCGGGATTTGAGGTGGAGGAACACAGTCTGATTCCGGGACTGCGCGCCTTTATGGAAAAGATTGTGTCGGATAACGCGTACAGCAGGATACCTGTGGTCAGACTCCTGTTTGCGCCGGCGCTGTACTGGTGGCTGTTATATCTGTACATGGTGACAGCGCTTTACAGAAAAAGATACCGGGAGACGCTGCCGGTCGTATTTCTTGCGGCATATTGTCTGACGCTTCTGCTGTCGCCCACGGTGCTTGTACGGTATAGTTACCCGGTGATGGTGACAATTCCCGTCATATTGCCATGCCTTGCACCGGGCGCACGGCAGGAAGAAAGTGAAAATATACAATAAATTATTAAAATTTAAGAAAATTCTGTGAAAAATACACATTTCAAATGGCAAGTATGGTATAATATACGCGATGTCAATGCGCGGTGCGCAGACAGCCCGCGAACAGCGCGCTGACGGGTTACATGAGTGTTTACAAATAATAATCCGGGGGATTCTTGAATATGGAAGTAGTAGTTGACAGGGAAAAAGACGGCGACATAGACAGTTGGAAAGAGGTACAGCTGATTTATAATTCCGCTTTGAAACAGATTTCCACGAAGCTGGAGATTTTGAACGACGAGTTTCAGCATGTGCACAGATACAATCCGATCGAGCATATCAAGTGGCGCATCAAGACGCCGGAGAGCATCGTGAAGAAGCTGAAAAAGCATGGCTATGAATCTACCATAGACAATATGGTGAGCCATGTCAATGACATTGCGGGCATCCGGGTGATCTGTTCCTTCGCGTCGGATATCTATCAGATCGCGGAGATGATCAGTAACCAAAGTGACATTCGTGTCATATCGGTGAAGGACTATATCGTGAATCCGAAGGCAAGCGGGTATAAGAGTTACCACATGCTTGTGACGGTGCCGGTTTATCTCTCTGACAGAATTGCCGACACGAAGGTGGAGATCCAGATCCGTACGGTGGCGATGGATTTCTGGGCGAGTCTGGAGCATAAGATCCACTATAAGTTCGAGGGGAACGCGCCGGAGCACATCAAGGAACAGCTTGTGGAGTGTGCGCAGATGGTTGCCGCGCTGGACGCGAGGATGATGTCGCTGAACGAGGAAATCCTACATATTGGACAGGAAAACGAAGAGTAAAGGGAGCCTGCAGGGGCTGAAAGGTATTGGACAATAAGATGAAAAGAGCAATCAACCAATCTACGCTGACAACTATTTTAAATGTAGGCTCCATCTGTGCGCTGCTGTTTATGCTGGCGCTCATCATTGCATACAGTGATGTGAGCCGCCAGCTAGAGGACGCTAACGAGGATCGCGTTGAGCTTACTTACAATGCAAACCGTTTTATGAACGGTTCTGCCTATCTGACGAACGAAGTCCGAGCCTATGCGGCTACCGGCAGTCAGGAACATTACGACAACTATTGGAATGAAGTCAACAACTTAAAAAACAGGGATATCGGCGTTGCCGCCATGCAGGAAATCGGTATCACAGACAACGAGCAGAAGATGATTGACAGTATGTACAGTCTCTCCAATGAGCTGGTTCCCCTGGAGGAGCAGGCGATGGAGCAGGTGCAGGCGGGAGAGCAGGGCGCAGCGGTTACTTATGTTTATGGCGAGGAGTACAACAGCTCCATTTCCAAGATCAATGCGCTGAAGGAAGAGTTTCTGGAAACGCTGGACGCCAGAACGCTTCTGGAGGTAGAGACCCTTAACCATTCCAGTAGCATGATCCAGTTACTGATGGTGGTGGCTCTGGTTATGGTCGGGACGCTTCAGGTGATCAGCATGTGGGTGATCCGCAGACGGATTTTACGCCCTGTTATCGCCGTGCGCGATCAGATGGGAGAAATATCGCAGGGGAACCTTTCGGCGGAGTTTGGCTGGAAGTCCGACACTTCCGAAATTGGTATGCTCGTCGCTTCCATCCACGAGACGAAGGGCGAGCTGAAGAAATACATTACGGATATAGACAATAAACTGTCGGAAATGGCGCAGGGCAATATGGATCTGGAAATTGACAGCAGCTATCGCGGGGAGTTTGTGCCGATACAGGACGCCCTGCGGCAGATACTGGATGGGCTCAATGACGCACTCAGCCGGATCCATCAGACCGCCAGAAAGGTTTCCGACAGATCGGAGCGGATGGCTGTCAGCGCACAGACCCTGTCTGACGGTGCCGTACAGCAGGCAGCTGCTGTGCAGGAGCTTTCCGCCGGCATTCAGGATATTTCCGGACAGGTAAAACGGACTTCCGAGGATGCGAAAAATGCCCGGAAGTCTGCGGTGGAGACGGAAAACCAGCTCGGGGTGTGCAGCCAGAAGATGGACGAGTTGTCGTCCGCGATCGCCGATATCTCGCAATCCTCTGATCAGATCAGCGGTATCATCAAGACCATTGAGGATATCGCTTTCCAGACGAACATTCTGGCGCTGAATGCTTCTGTGGAAGCGGCGCGTGTGGGGGCTGCGGGAAAAGGGTTCGCTGTGGTGGCGAACGAAGTGCAGCAGCTTGCCGCCAAGAGTGCGGAGTCTGCCAAAAATATCACGGAACTGATTGTAAATTCGGTTCAGCTTGTCCGGTACGGGACTTCTTTGTCGGGAGAAACAATGACGGCTCTCACGAATGTGGTTTCCAGTTCCAGACAGTCGGCGGAGCTGGTGGAGCATATTGCGGACTCAGCCGGCCAGCAGGCGGAATCCTTGAGCCAGTTGACAGAAGGGATGGAGAATATCTCCGCGGTGGTGCAGAGCAATGCCAATACGGCGGAGGAGTCGGCTTCTTCCGCGCAGGAGCTCCGTCATCATGCGGAGCGGCTGCAGGAAGCTGTGCGGCACTTTCGACTTCGGCGCTAAACGCGCCGAAGATGCCCATAAATGAGGAGTGCCCAGGCACCTTTCGGCACCCGGGCTATTATGAAAAAATTTATCTATGTGTGTAGTTATTACACGACATCTCGTGTTGTTTTTGTATAAATTGAGTATACTTCTGAAATATGAACAAAGTGTGAATAGACTGTAAAGTTATGGTAAATATTTCTAAATATGTAAAAAATGAAGAATAGAATATGTGCAAATTGCACAATGAAATGATGGCTGGAGGAGAGTGGTAAAACGCTCTCCTTTTTCGCTGTTGTCATTGGTGCGGAAAGATGATAAAATGCAGACATGGTTTTTCTGTTTTGGGGCAAATATATAAACATAGGAAAAGGGGACTGTTATGGATACTTTTATAGATAAGCTGGCACAGAAGAAAAACGCGCAGGAGATGATCCGGGCGAACTCCGCGGCGGAGGCGGCGAAGATGGACCAGATGCAGAAGCAGATGAAAGCATACGATGAGCTGATGCAGGAGATCCGCCGGGTAAATATCAAGACCGCGGAGAACGTGGACAATGTGCAGGATGTTCTGGCACAGTGCATGGAGAAACTGACAGCGCTGGAGACAGAGAGCGGGCAGGCAGAAGATGTGGAAAAGCAGCTTGCCGGGATCAAGAGTCTTCTGGAGGAGAGACTGACACAGTCCGAGGAGTTTATGCACAGGGAAAACGTAAAGGTTTACCGCAATGTGCAGGCGGCGTTTACGGAGGAACTCGCAAAGCAGAACGGGCAGGTGAAAACGGAAAAAGGGCAGGGGACACCCCTCTGGCTTTCTATTGTGATTCTTGTCGGCGTGGTGATCGACATTGCGGTCACACTGGTTCCGCTTGTTCTTAAAATGACGAACCTGAAGTTGTTTTAAGGTGAAACGGAAAGCGGACCGCCAAAAAGGCGATCAAATTTTATTCTTATGAAAATATTGAGCAGACATTATAAAAAAATGAAAATTGCATATATTAAGGTTGCGGTGTTTGCAAGCATCGTCGCAGCCTTTTTCCTGCCGAATTTCCAGACGCTTGAAAGCGATGGGGACAACCTTTTCACGGTGTACCTGAACGGTATGCAGGTGGGCGTGATGGGCAATATCGCGGAGGCGGACGAGTGTCTGATCGCGGCGAGAAAATCGCTTGCCGCAAGCAGCGATGAGATGGTACTCGCGGAGAGCGAACTGAGCTGGGAAGGGGAAGAAGTGCTCTGGGGCACTGTGGATGACAAGAGTGTCATAATCGCGAATATGCTGACAGCCCTGCAGGGCAGCGTCAAGGAAACCCTGAACCGCTCTTATACCGTGAAAATCAACGAGTACACGGTGAATCTGGCGAGCACGCAGGAGGTGCTTGCGCTTTTGCAGGCGTCCATCAAAAAATATGACAGCGGCAACCACTATTACGCGGATCTGGTTATGGACTCCAGCCGGGAACTGAATGTGCTGACGACCCAGATTTATTCTGCGAAGGAACAGGCACAGGAGGAGGAAGAGGCGGAGGAAGTTATGACCAGCGCGGGGATTCATGCGGTGCTGGATGATATTTTTGAGGATATCGAGCCGGCTTCGGAAAAGGAATTTTCCGATTACGAGCTGGGGCTTCTGGCGCTTGATTTCGGCGATACGGTAGAGGTGGTGGAGGCTTACCTGCTGGACTATGAGCTGACGCCGCTTGCGGAGGCGATCGACGAGGTCACCAAAGATCAGGAGAAGGAGCAGATTTACGAGGTGGTAGCCGGGGACACGCTCTCCCAGATTGCCGAGAAAAATGAGATACCGTTAGATGAGCTGGTTGCCATGAACGATACCATTGAGAATGAAAATTCCATGATCCGTGTGGGCGACGAGCTGATTGTGACCGTGCCAGAGCCGGAGCTTTCCGTGGAACGCACGGAGCAGATGTACTATGAGGAGGATTACGAGGCGGACATCGTCTATGTCGATAACGACGACTGGTATACAACCGATACGAAGACTTTGCAGGAGCCTTCCGCGGGTCACCGCAAGGTTGTGGCAGACGTGTCCTATCGCAATAACGAGGAGATTTCCCGGGAAATTCTGAAAGAGGAGATCACCTACGCGGCTGTGCCGAAGATTGTGGAGCGCGGTACGAAGATTCCGCCCACCTATCTGAAGCCGATTTCGGGAGGCAGGCTTTCTTCCCAGTTTGGCAGACGGAAAGCGCCTACCAGAAGGGCAAGCACGTATCACAAGGGCGTGGACTGGGCGACCCCCGTGGGCACGGCAGTTATGGCATCCTGCGCGGGAACGGTTTCCAGAGCCGGATGGGGCAGCGGCTACGGCTACGTGGTCTACATTGACCATGCGGACGGCAGACAGACCCGCTACGGGCATCTGAGCAAGGTGCTGGTAAAACAGGGGCAGACCGTGAGTCAGGGGCAGAAGATCGCCCTGAGCGGCAATACGGGTGTAAGTACGGGACCGCACATTCATTTTGAGATCCTCATAAACGGGACGCAGGTGAACCCGTTTGAGTATCTGAACTAACAGTGGGGTTTACAAACCTCTAAAATCTGGTATACTGTATTTTAATGTTTGAGTTTTTTCGATCAAGAAAGGCAAGTAAACATAGATGGAACAATATGCGATTAAAGGTGGGAATCCGTTAGTCGGCGATGTGGAGATCAGCGGTGCCAAAAACGCGGCGCTGGCGATCCTTGCCGCCGCCATTATGACGGACGAAACCGTATTGATAGAGAATGTGCCGGACGTCAGGGACACCAATGTCATGATGCAGGCTATGGAAAGTATCGGCGTAGTGATTAACCGTATCGACAGGCATACGGTGAAGATCAACGCCTCACAGGTCCACAATCTGGTGATTGAGGGCGATTATATCAAAAAGATCAGGGCATCCTACTATCTGCTTGGATCCCTGCTTGGCAAATACAGCAAGGCGGAGGTGGTTCTTCCGGGCGGCTGTAATATCGGGCTGCGACCCATTGACCAGCATATCAAAGGATTTCGTGCGCTGGGCGCCACTGTCGGAATCGGGTACGGCAGAATCAGCGCCGAGGCGACGAAACTGAAGGGGAATCATATCTACATGGATGTGGTGACCGTGGGCGCGACCATGAATGTGATGATGGCGGCAGTAATGGCGGAGGGAACCACCGTGATTGAGAACGCGGCGAAGGAGCCTCATGTCGTTGATCTGGCGAACTTCTTAAACAGTATGGGCGCGAATATCAAGGGCGCAGGTACGGATGTGATCCGTATCAAGGGCGTGTCGAAGCTGCACGGGACAGAGTACGGCATTATTCCCGACCAGATCGAGGCGGGCACCTTTATGTTTGCAGCGGCGGTGACGAAGGGCGATGTGACGGTGAAAAACGTGATCCCGAAGCATCTGGAGTCCATCAGCGCGAAGCTTCTGGAGATCGGATGTGAGATCGAGGAGTCCGACGACGCCGTGCGTGTGGTGGCGGCGAAACCTCTGGGACACACCCATGTTAAGACCCTGCCTTATCCCGGATTTCCCACAGATATGCAGCCGCAGATTACGGTGGCGCTGGGACTTTCCGCGGGCACGAGCATTGTGACGGAGAGTATTTTTGAGAACCGGTTTAAATATGTGGACGAGCTGACCTGCATGGGCGCGAATATTAAGGTGGAGAGCAACACCGCGATCATCGACGGCGTGTCCAAGTATACGGGGGCGCACATTACCGCGCCGGATTTAAGGGCGGGTGCGGCGCTTGTCATTGCGGCGCTGGCTGCGGACGGGATCAGCACGGTGGACGATATCAAATATATTCAGCGCGGTTACGAGGATTTCCATCTAAAACTGCAGCGTCTGGGTGCACAGATTGATCTGGTGACCACGGACAGGGATCTGCAGAAGTTTAAACTGAAGGTCGGCTGACCGAAGGGACAGCCGCAGTCCGGGCTGCGGCGATATTTTTCGGCAGATTTGGAAAGCGTGCAATCGGGGCTTGACACAGGCTCCGTGTTGGTGTATCTTGATTTTAGATAAAATTTTATATTGTGATGTCTTTCTCTTATTCAGAGTGGTGGAGATACATAGGATCGATGAAGCCACGGCAACCCCTGACAAGGAAGGTGCCAGCCTGAGCGAAGCTGTTATGACAGCATGATCGAACAATAAGAGGATTTGATGTACGTATGTCGGGTCCCCTTGTTTCGAGAGAAATAAGGGGACTTTTTTCGCGAATAAGCAGAGGCGGAAGTCTGTTGAAGCGGGCGTCATGCTTGCATGAGCGCATGTTTTGGCAGACTTACGGCGAGCAACGCGAACGAGAGATGCGCAGCATCTCGAGTCTCTGTCTATTTGCGTATATTACAACACACAAAAAGGAGAGGAAAAATGGAGAAAAGATTATTTACATCCGAATCAGTAACTGAGGGACATCCCGACAAAGTCTGCGATGCGATTTCCGATGCGATTCTGGACGCCTGCATGGAAAAGGATCCCATGAGCCGCGTAGCATGTGAGACGGCGGTCTGTACCGGGTTTGTGCTGGTGACCGGCGAGATTACCACCAACGCGTATGTGGATATGCAGAAAGTTGTGCGCGATACCGTCAAGGAGATCGGCTACACCAAGTCCGAGTACGGATTTGACGCGAATACATGCGCGGTGTTTGTGGCGATCGACGAGCAGTCGGCGGATATCGCCATGGGCGTTGACAAGGCGCTTGAGGCAAAGAAGGGTGAGCAGACGGATGATCTGGACACGGGCGCGGGCGATCAGGGTATGATGTTCGGCTATGCGACCAACGAGACCGAGGAGTACATGCCCTATCCGATTGATCTGGCACACAAGCTGGCGCTGCAGCTCACCAAAGTCCGCAAGGACGGCACCCTCAAATATCTGAGACCCGACGGCAAGAGTCAGGTTTCCGTGGAGTATGACGAGGCGGGCAAGCCGGTCCGTCTGGAGGCAGTCGTGTTATCTACCCAGCATGACGATGATGTGACGCAGGAGCAGATTCACGAGGATATCAAAAAGTACGTGTTTGATCCGGTTCTGCCGAAGGAGATGGTGGACGACCAGACCAAATTCTTTATCAATCCTACGGGACGTTTCGTAATCGGCGGCCCTCACGGCGACGCGGGACTGACTGGCAGAAAGATCATCGTTGACACCTACGGCGGCTATGCGCGTCACGGCGGCGGCGCATTCTCCGGCAAGGACTGCACGAAGGTAGACCGTTCCGCGGCTTACGCGGCGCGTTATGTGGCGAAGAATATCGTGGCGGCAGGCATTGCGGACAAGTGCGAGATCCAGCTCTCCTACGCGATCGGTGTAGCACAGCCTACCTCCGTTATGGTGGACACTTTCGGCACAGGCAAAATCGCGGATGACAAGCTGGTGGATATCGTGCGCGAGAACTTTGATTTGAGACCTGCGGGCATCATCAAGATGCTTGACCTGCGTCGTCCGATCTACAAGCAGACTGCGGCTTACGGACATTTTGGACGTAACGATCTGGAGCTGCCTTGGGAGAAACTTGACAAGGTGGATGCACTGAAGAAATATCTGTAAAATATGTGATACGTATGTCATAAAAATACGGAGAGCCCCCGCGCCGGAATGGTGCGGGGCTTTTTGGGATATGAGTCGGGAGAGGAATTTTGATAACGTGTGGCTTATTCTGCAGTGCTTTTAAGGACAAAAGATTGACCAAATTATGGAATACATGTAAAATATTATGGTAGAAAAGGCGATATATATCTTAGAAGTATGTGCATGTGAGAAAAAGAGTTGTTTAAGATTTATGTGTGAGAACTGGGGGCGGTGACTATGTACAGGAACTGGAAGAGTGCGGCGGCATTGGGACTGGCGGTGTTGCTCGGGTGCATGATGCCGATGGGTACGATGTTGGCGGCGGAGACCGGGACGGGTCCTGCTGCGGACAACGGTGCGGCATATGATGATGAAAGCGCTTCGGACAGCGGAAGTGTTTCCGGTGAGGAGAAGGAGACCGTTTCGGACGGGGAAAATGTACCGGGGAACGAGACTGTTTTGGATGAAGAAAACGCGCCGGAAGACGAGACCGTTTTGGATGAAGAAAACGCGCCGGAAGACGAGACTGTTTCGGGCGGGGAAAATGCGTCGGAAGACGAGGCTGTTTCGGGCGGGGAAAACGCGCCGGAAGAGGAGGCTGTTTCGGACGAGGGAAATGCGTCGGAAGAAGAGGCTGTTTCGGACGAGGGAAATGCGTCGGAAGATGAGACCGTTTCGGACGAAGAAAACGCGCCGGAAGATGAGAGCGCCGGCGGAATGCAGGACGCCGGTATTATGAGCGCACCGGCAGCAGGAACTGACACGGAGACGAACGGTGCGGGGAGTGCGAGTGCGCCCGAGATTATCATCAAGAGAGGCGGGACGAATACAACCTGCCCCCTTGGCGGCAAGATTGACTTTGTATATGTCAACTACTTGGGAACCTTGTGTGAGCTGTCCGTTGGGCAGAGTGACGAGAGTGTTTCGCTTTTCTATGCGTTGGATAAAGTGACGGACATGGAAGCCGAGGCGAAGAAAGAAGAAGGGATGAAGTCTCTGGAATGGGGAAGTGTGACTCCGCCTGTGTATATTGAGCCTAATAGTGGTGACGGCTGCTATGTCGTATATGTAAAAGCGGAAGCGGGAGGGCAGACATATTTCGCCCGCTCCAACGGCATCGTGGTGGATACCCAGAAGCCTGTCATAAAAGGCGTCGAGGAAGGAGAAGGAAAGACCTACCCGGAAGGAACCCTGTTTCAGGTGGAGGACGCCAATCTCGACAAGGTTCTGGTGAATGAGCAGGTGGCAACGCCCGAAAACGGGAATTATAAAGTGGTGGCGGACGGCACGTCCTGCGTGATCAGGGCGATAGATAAAGCACGCCATGAAACGGTCTACAGCATCAATGTATCGGGAACCGGGACGCCGGAACCGTCAGAGCCGGAGAAACCAGAGCCGGGACCGTCAGAGCCGGATGACAGCAATGTCATTTCCAAGAGCGGCGAGTATACGCTGAAAGCGGGTGTGAAATATCATCTGGCGGAAGGGAAATGGAAAGTGGACGGCGATAAGTCGGTTTACCGGGGCGGCAGCGATTTTTATGTCAAAGCGGACGGCAGTTACAAATTTACAAAATAGTTCCGGGTAAAAGCAGGTGTGAAAAGAGGGGCGTGTCAGATGAAACAGAAACTGATGTCAAATAAGAAAATTATAATTTGTGCCTGCGCCGCGGTGGCAGTGATCGCTGTGGCGGCAATCGCATTGTTGGCAAATAAGGAAGAGGCGTTTCGGTCCATCATGGTCTATGATGTGGACGGAAGCGCAGTCATTGAGCGCGAGACGGTGGGATCCATGAACGCGGCGGAAAATCTGTATCTGGAATCCGGCGACCGTGTCAGCGTAGCAGATGAATCCAGTATGCGCATGAAACTGGATGACGACAAGTATGTGATGGCGGAGGCGGATACGATCTTTTCCGTGGAGGCGGAAGGGACGGAGGCGGATTCCAAAACGAGAATATGTCTGGAACAGGGCGCGATTACCAATGAGATCCAGCATCCGCTCAGCGAAGGTTCCCAGTATGAGACTTCCACACCCAATTCCGTGATGGCGGTCCGCGGGACGGTCTACCGCGTGGAACTGTATGTGGACGAAAACGGCAGTCAGAATACAAAGTTGAGCTGTTTTCAAGGGAAGGTCGGGACGAAACCCATTCTCCCGGACGGCACTTTCGGGGAAGAAATACTGGTTCCGGCAGGCGGCGAACTGGTCGTGTATCAGGACGGAACCGTTGGCGGGGTCAGTGACATCGCCTATGATGAGCTACCCATGCAGGCGGTTGTAAATCTGCTTGACATGATGGAGAACGGGCAGGAAATGACGGGCATCTCGGCGGAGGAGCTGACGCAGCTTACACGGGAGACGGAGGATGTCAGCGAAGCGGCGGAAAGCGGGCAGGTGCAGCCCGAAACTGTGGCAGCGGATGCAGAGAGCGATACGGATGAAGAGCCGGATACGCAGATACATACTGAGACGGATACCGCCGGAAATGATTTGGCGGAAGCGGACAGGGAAGCGCAGAGTATCCCGGTGATGGCGCCTTCAGCGAAACAGCCCGCGCCTGGCAAGCCCCAGCCGCAGCCCCCGGTGATGAAACCGACACCGCCGGCGGATCCGTCAGACAGCGGCAACGTGGATCAGGGCAGTACGGGGGAAGAAGGCTCACAAGATGTAAATGTCGGGGACGATTCAGACGAAGATAAGAAGGATAAGCATAAGCCGTCCAAGCCAAAAACATACACCGTGACGTTCCAATATCAGGGAGAGGTTTTTGCGACGCAGACTGTGAAGCGTGGAGAAACGGCGGCAGCGCCCGTGCTTGTTCCGGCGCCGAGCGGTGCCTGGGATTTTGATTTCGGAACCAAGATAGATGCAAACACGACAATCGTGTGGAAATAACAGGATTTATGTTATGAGATATGTGAGAAAAATGAAAACGGCGGCGGTTACTGCCGCCGTTGTTCTGATCGCTCTTCTGGTTATATATTTCGGTACGGCGGGTTTTTTTGATATAGGGATATCCGACCGGCTGAATCAGCGGGAGAGCGTCACCAACAAAAAAATATATATTATAGGTATCGACGACAAGACCTTACAGAAATACGGTCCCGTCAATACATGGAGCAGGGAGATACCGGCAAAGCTGATATCCCTGTTGAACGGCGCGGAAGGCGCGCGTCCGGCTGTGATCGGATTCGATGTGATTTACAGCGAGGAGGCGGACCGGGAGGCGGACGATTATTTCGCAAGTGTCTGCGGTGAAGCCGGAAATGTCGTCGCGGCGATGAGCTTTTCTTTTAAGGAGCAGCCGGAACGGGGAGAGGATGGCAGGATTGTCTACAATCCCTATCACGTGGACTATGTGATCGAGCCTTATGCCAGTTTAAAGAATGAGGTGATCTGCGGCTTTGCCAACACCTTTGTAGATACGGACGGCTATGTGCGGCAGGCTATGGCTTATCTGGATTATGAGGGGGAGAGGGCGTACAGCCTTTCTGCTCAGGTTTATAAAGTCTACCGGGAAAGCCGGGGCGAGGAAGCGGTATTTCCAGCCGTATATGGGAGAAATAACAGGTTTTATTTTACCTATTCCGGCAAGGCGGGAGGCTACAGTGTGGTCTCCATGGCGGATGTGCTGGATGGCACGGTGGATCCGGCGGTTTTTCAGGATGCGGTGGTGCTGGTGGGCGCCTATGCCGTTGGTATGCAGGATGCCTATATGCCGGCAATAGCCCACAACAGCCAGATGTACGGGGTGGAGATACATGCCAACATCATAGAAGCGCTGTTAGAAGGAAAGACGCAGCTCCCGGCGCCGCCCCTGCTCTATGCGCTGGCTGCGGCGCTTCTGTGCGGCGTATTTTATGTGTGCAGCGAAAAAATGCGGATGCTGTATGCCACGATTCTGCTTGCCGCGCTGACCGTTCTTGACCTTGTCTTCGTAAAGGTGATGTATGGAAACGGCTGGATTGTCCCGACGATCCTTTTGCCGCTCTGCCTGCTTGTCATCTGGCTGCTGCAGATGGTGCGCAGATATCTGGCGGAGATCATGCGCAGGCGCAGGGTGATCAATGTCTTTAAGCAGTATGTGGCGCCTCAGGTGGTGGACAAGATCAGCAAGGACAAGGATTTTGAGCTGGTGATCGGCGGGGAGAACCGCCATATTGCGGTGCTGTTTGTGGATATCAGAGGATTTACGACCATGTCGGAGAGTCTGAAGCCGGAGGAAGTGGTGGAAATTCTGAACGAGTATCTGGGGCTCACCACACAGGCTATTTTTGATAACGGCGGTACCCTCGACAAGTTCGTGGGGGACGCGACTATGGCGGTGTTCAACGCGCCTTTTGATCTGGACGACTATATTTTCCGCGCCGTCGCCACCGCGTGGGATATGCGGGCGGGGGCGGACAGGATTGCCGAGAAATTCCGGGAAAGATATGGAAAGAGCGTATCCTTCGGAATCGGCATAAACTGCGGCAATGCCGTTGTGGGCAATATCGGCTGTGATTTCCGGATGGACTATACGGCGATCGGAGATACGGTCAATACGGCGGCGAGACTGGAGAGCAACGCGAAACCCGGGCAGATTCTGATCAGTAAGGAAGTTTATGAGGCGGTAAAAGACAGGGTTGCGGTGACACCGATCGGGGAGATTCCTCTGAAGGGAAAGAGCAACGGCGTCTTTGTCTATCAGATAGACAGTGTGAGAAGTACTTCTAAAGCTTAGCAGCAGAGGCGGCTTCGTTAAGAAGTACTAAATCTCACACAGGAGAATACCCAAAATGCGGGTATTCTCCGCACATTCAGGAGGCAGGTGATAAATAAAATGAACAAGCTGTATTTGATTCCCGACAGGAAGGATATGGAGCGGATATGCGCGCTGGCTGCGGTGTACGGATGCGCGTTTGAGTATAATGATTTTTTCCCGCCGAAGGTTATGGATGATCCAGAGAGGCAGGGAAAGATTATTGACGACTACAAAGCGTGTGCGGATAAGCGTTTCGGAGGAAATTCTTCCGAAAAAGATATGTCCGGGGAATGTGCCTTTTCGGACATATTTTCAAGGGATACCATGCACGGGGCATTCTTGGATGTAACGATCCACAGCGACGATCCCATGATTGAGCATGTGTCTAAACAGCGGGTGCGGCAGTCCATGGAGACCGCAAAAGATATGGGACTGAAAGGCGTTGTGTTCCATACGGGGCGGCTGGGCGGTTTCCGGGCGGCGGAATATCTGAGAAACTGGCGCGATCGGAACGAGGCGTTCTTTACGGAGATTGCGCTTCAATATCCCGCGCAGCAGATTTATATGGAGAACATGTTTGACGAGGCGCCCGATGTTCTGGCGGGGCTTGCGGAAAAGATGCAGGGCGTGAAGAATTTCGGCGTCTGTCTGGATTATGCCCACGCCATGTTGTCGAAGTGCCCGGGGCGGGAGTGGGTCGAGACGCTGGCGCCTTATATCCGCCATATACACATCAATGACAACGATATGAAAAACGACCTGCACCTTGCCGTGGGGGCGGGGAAACTGGACTGGCAGGAGTTTGACGGGCTGATCAGACAGTGCCGGATAGAAGCGCCGGTGCTGGTGGAAGTAAACGGTTACGAAGCACAGAAGGAATCACTTCAATACATGAAGAGCCACGGGATTTATCCGATGGAAAGGGAGAGGGAAGAGTGATGCATCTGCAATACGAAGACTTTGAAAAGATAATGGACATTGGCATAAGCCTTTCCACGGAAAGAGACAGAAACTGCCTGCTGATGACGATTCTGGATAGGGGGATGGATATTACAAACTGTGATGCGAGCACCCTGTATCTGTATGAGAACAACGAACTTAAGTTTCAGTTTATGAAAACGCTTTCCAAGGGGGTCAGCAGAGGAATGGACGGAGAACCCATTGATCTGCCGCCCGTGCCGATGAAAGAGGAAAACGTGTGCTCCTATGCGGCAATTCACCGGGAGGTCGTGAATATACCAGATGTGTATGCCAGCAGCCAGTTCGATTTTTCCGGCCCCAGACAGTATGACAGTCTGACCGGGTACCGCACGCAGTCACAGCTTGTCGTGCCCCTTGTAAATAATGAAAATGAACTGATCGGTGTCCTGCAGCTGATCAATGCCATGGACAAAAACGGGAGTGTGATTGCCTTTAACGAGGAGTATGATATTATCATCCGCGCGCTGGGGGCCATTGCCGCCATTGAGCTGACGAACCTTTCCTATGTGGAGGCGCTGAAGGCGCAGATTTACTCGTTTGTGGAGGCGCTCACGACGGCTCTGGAAAAGAGGACGCCGTACAATGCCCTGCACACAAGGAATGTGGAAAAGTATGCCAGCCTTCTGGCGGATTATATTACTGAATTACATAGGGAAGGAAAATGTGAACATACCTTTGATTCGGAAAGAAAAGAACAGCTGATGCTGGCGGCGCTCATTCACGATATCGGCAAGATGGTGGTTCCCTTAAGTATTATGAACAAGGCGACCAGACTGGATACACGCCTTGAGAAGGTGGACGATCGGTTTGCGCTGCTGAAAGCGCTGTATGAGATCGATATGCTGCGGGGCAGGATCACCAGCGAGGAGTACGAGGCGGTGATCAGGGATCTGGAGTCGGAACTTGCCTTTATCCATGAGATGGATGTGACCAGCCATGTGAGTGACGGAGACTGCGAACATATCAGGAGACTTGCGGGGAAACAGCATCTGAGCGAGGACGGCACGGCGCTGTCCTACCTGACGGAGAAGGAGGCGGAATGCTTAAGTATCCGCAGCGGCACGCTGACGGTGAAAGAGCGCAAGGAGATGGAAAACCATGTGGTAATGACGTCTAAAATTCTGGAAAAAGTGCAGTTCTATAAAGGGTTTTCCATGGTGCCCAAGTGGGTGGGCGCCCATCACGAGTATCTGGACGGCAGCGGCTACCCGAAGGGTCTGAAGGGGGACGAGCTTGATCTGGAGACGAGGATCCTGACGGTGGTGGATATCTATGACGCGCTGGTGGCGACGGACAGACCTTATAAGCAGCCGATCTCCAGAGACGGGGCGATTCAGATACTGAAAGATATGGCGAAGAGAGGAAAAGTAGATTTGCAGCTTGTGGAATGGCTGGACGAGGCGCTGGAGGAGGAAAGCACAGCCTGCTAATTAAATGCGAGGAAACAGGATGAACCCATACAGAATCCTCCTTGTGGAGGACGACGCTGAGATCAGCGAAATGTTGAAAAACTATCTGGAGACCGAAAACTATGAGGTGGCGTGCGCCCTTGACGGACAGCACGCCTGTGCTATGTTTGACGATACGCCCTTCGACCTTGTGCTTCTGGATCTGATGATCCCGAAGGTGAGCGGCATGGGCGTGATGCAGCATATCAGGGAAAAAAGCTATGTGCCGATCATCATTCTCTCGGCAAAGGACTCGGAGAGCGACAAGACACTTGGGCTGGGACTTGGGGCGGACGATTATATCACGAAACCTTTTTCCGTGGTGGAGGTGCTGGCACGGATCAAGGCGGCGCTGCGGCGGACCATGCAGTATGACGGCGCTGCGGTAGATGCGCCAGCCCTGCTAAAAGCCGGGGAACTGACCATGAATCTGTCAGATTATACGGTGAAAAAGAGAGATGAGACGATTGAACTGACGGCGAAAGAATTTGAAATACTGAAGCTTTTTATGCAGAATCCGAAGAAGGTATACACAAAGGAACAGCTTTATTCCCTTGTGTGGAACGACGCGTACTGCGGGGATGAAAACGCCGTGAACGTGCATATCAGCAGACTGCGCAACAAGATCGAGGAGGATCCGCGCAGTCCGAAGTATGTGCTGACAGTGTGGGGAATCGGGTATAAGCTGGGGGGATTGCTATGATGATAGTTGCTTTGGAGCTGCTGGCAGCAGTTTTGGCTGCGGTCGTGCTCTACCAGCAGTTTGCTTTCCGAAATGGCGCAAAAAAGAGGCTTCGGGAACTCCACCAGAAGCTGAAAGAAATCTTAGATACGGACAGCGGCGAGCGGGTGATGGTTTTCACGGATAATAGAGAACTGATGGAGCTGGCGGCGCAGATCAACCGTCTTCTGGAGGAAAAGGCAAAGACGGAGGCGGATTTTCGCCGTTCCGAGATTTCTTCCAGAAAAATGCTTTCCAATATTTCCCATGATTTAAAGACGCCCCTGACGGTGATCCGGGGTTATCTGGAAATTATGCGGACGAGGGGCGAGGCGGCTCTGGAGGGGCAGGCGGACCTGCAAGTGGCAGCGGAAACAGAGGGGCAGGCAAACCTGCAAATGCTGGAGAAGGCAGAACAGAAGGCGCAGTCGCTTATGGAGCTGATCGACAGCTTTTTTTCTTTGGCAAAAATTGAGGCGGGAGACACGGAGGTGGCGCTTTCCCGGGTGGACGTCTGCGAGATTTGCCGGGAGAGCGTCCTTGATTTTTATGAGATACTGACAGGAGCGGATTTTCAGGTGGAGATCGGACTGCCGGAAACGCCAGTTTACGCGCAGGGAAACAGGGAGGCTTTGCAGCGCATTCTGTCCAACCTGATTTCCAACGTGATCCGCTATGGTTCTGAGGGGAAGTATCTGGGCGTTTCCCTAAGAACGGACGAGCGGGCGGTATATATAGACGTGACCGACAAGGGAAAAGGAATTGAAAGCGCGTTTGCGCAGAGCGTGTTCGAGCGGCTTTTTACCATGGAGGACTCCCGCAGCCGGAGCGTGCAGGGCAACGGTCTGGGGCTGACCATCGCCAAAAAGCTGGCAGAAAAGATGGGCGGGGATCTGACACTGGAGAGCGTGCCCCATGTGAGGACAGTTTTTACGGTCACGCTAAAACGGGCATTATAAAGAGTGAGGGAACTGACAGACATGTCATAATGCTTTTGCGGTGATAAAGTACGTTCCGAAAGAAATTTGTAAGAATTGAGCAAGAGTTTTGAAAATTGCAGCCGTTACAATAGGTTATAGTACATCGAAGAAAGAACATTTGACGTACCAGAAAGGAGGCAGCAAAATGTCTTACATTTTACAAACAAGCCGCCTTACCAAAACCATCGGCGGCAAAGAATTGGTAAGGGATGTGGATATCCACGTAAAAAAGGGAGAAATCTACGGGTTTCTGGGGCCCAACGGCGCAGGCAAGACGACCGTTATGAAAATGATTATGAACCTCTGGAAACCGACCATGGGTTCCATTGAGCTTTTCGGAAAGCCGCTCACGCCGCAGTCCTACGAGGTGATGAGGCGGATCGGCAGCATCATTGAATTTCCCACATTTTATGAGCATATGACGGGGTATGAAAATCTGCGTATGCACTGTGAGTATATGGGTTTTTACCAGCACGGCAGCGTGGAAACGGCTTTGGAAATGCTTGATCTGACGGCGGCGGCAAAAACCCCCGTCAAGAATTATTCCCTCGGTATGAAGGAGCGTCTGGGAATTGCGAGGGCAATTTTATGTAAACCAGAACTGCTGATTCTCGACGAGCCTACCAACGGGCTTGACCCGGCGGGCATGAAACAGATCCGCGAATTGCTGCGGATGCTCAGCGCAGAGCAGGGGACGACGATTGTGGTGTCTTCCCACATTCTCTCGGAGATCGAGAGCATGGCGGACACGATTGGTATCATACATCAAGGCAGGATGAAAAAGGAAATTGGTCTGAAAGAAATTGAGGAGATGAGCCTGGCATATATCGAACTGGCGGTGGAGAACCCGGAGAGGGCGGCTTATGTGCTTGCCGATAAGCTTGGACTTGTCAATTTTAAGGTGATCGACGGCGGCGTGATCCGTATTTATGACAATCGTGTCACAACCGAGCAGATTGTGAAGGCGTATGCCTCAAATGAGGTGGCAGTTACTTCGCTTGGAAGAAAGGCGGAGACGTTGGAAGACTATTTCTTGAAACTGACCGGAGGGAAAACGGGAGAAGAAATTCTATGACGCAGCGGCAAATCACTCTTGTGTAAAAGAAAGCCTGAAAACGGCATTCTCAGTATGGATGTTAAGGAGGAAACTATGTGTAAACTTATAAAACTGGAATGGAAGAAAAACAACGTTTTGAAATATATCCGGAATGCGGCGATTACGACAACGGTTCTTTTGCTGCTTATGCTGATGGCGGCGGGGGAGCTGGAGACGGAGGAGACGGTGCAGTCCTATGGCAAAAGTATGCTGGGCATGTCTGTGGGGATGTTCGTCCATGTGTCGTACATTGTCTTTACGGGCGTGATGATTGCGGCATACATTGTGGGTGCCTATGAGAAAAAGACCATCAATCTGATGTATTCCTATCCGATTAAGCGCAGCAAGATTATCTTTTCAAAAATCGGCGCGGTGTGGCTGTTTAACTTTGCGGCGATGGTGGTCAGCAAGGCTGTGATTTATCTCGTGCTGATTGCTTCAAAGCCCTTTACGGGTATATCCGCCGCAGGTCTTGCGGTCGGGGAACCGTCGTTCTGGCTGGACGCCGTACTGTCCGCTGCGGCGATGGTGAGCATCAGCTTTATCGCGCTTCCGATCGGACTGAAACTGAAGTCTTCCAAGGCGGCGATCGTTTCGTCTGTTATCATCGTCTGCTTTACGCAGGGCGGGATCGGTTCGGTGACTCTGGCAAATAATATGGTTTTTTATGCGCTTCTGATTGTGGTGGCGGTAGTGTCCGTCTGGCTTTCGGTCTGCCGGGTGGAGACGCGGGATGTGATGTGAGGGCGACTGTATCGGAGCAGGTTATAAGGTTTCTGTTTATCTGGGCGCGGATGTATATGCTGCTTTTCCTGTTTTGTCTCTGGTATCTGTACATTCGCGCAAGGCTGGTTAAGTCTCTGTGGCGCAGGATGGTGAAAACTTGTACTATATGACGGCATTGTATATGGCTTTTACCGTCTGGGCGTCTATGGGGCTGTCTGGTCTGTTGCAATTATTTAGTTTCGACATGGACAAACTGTAATGTATCGTCTTATCAGATAAGAGTTTTGACCCATTCCACCAGTGGGCTGTCCTTGTTAATATCTATGTATCTCTTGAATAACGCTATGCTTTCAGATTTTAAAATTCCCGATGTAATTTCCGGCAGACAAAAAGATGATGCAGTATGGAAATTATTCCATGATTTTACAGCCCATTGAGCTGCACCATCGGAAGGGGCGTCAAGTGAATAGTATACCTTGCCAACAAATGATGATATGGAAGCGCCCAGACACATCATACAAGGCTCTAAATTAGTGAACAATTCCATTTGCCTTTTTTCTGCTGCTTTTATTTTTTTCTGATCCAGTTCCATCAGAGCTTTTAACTCTGCGTGAACCAATAATCTGTTATCTTCGTTTTCGGATGTATGACTTTGAGCCACTATTGTATCATTGTGGAATATAATGCAGGCTATCGGTAATTCATTTTTCTCTAATGCCCGCTCTGCCAGATCAATTACAAGTTTCATTTTCTCGTTTACAGTCATAGTTTATACCCCTCACTTATGCTCTTTAAAAAATTTCAATTTGTCGCTGTCATCGACAATAAGATTATACCGCACAACCGACTAAATCACAACAACACATCATGTTTAGTAACAGTGTAAAAGCCGGCTTTTTAGTAACTCCTGTCTGGTCTGCTCATGTCCTTTACAGTCACTGTTGCTTGTATATCTAAAGGCTGCATGATATAATTTTAGAAAAAATCAGACCTTTCGGGAAGGATACCACTATGGCGTTTGCGCATTTGCATGTCCACACAGAGTTTAGTCTTCTGGACGGTTCCAACAAAATAAAAGAGTATGTGAGGTACGTGAAGGAGCTTGGGATGGACAGCGCGGCGATCACGGACCATGGCGTCATGTATGGTGTCGTTGATTTTTATAAGGCGGCGAAGGAGGCGGGGATCAATCCCGTGATCGGCTGCGAGGTTTATGTGGCGCCCCACTCCCGTTTCGACAGGGAGCTGACGGGCGGCGAGGACCGCTATTATCATCTGGTTCTTCTGGCGGAGAACAACACGGGCTATGCGAATCTGGTCAAGATCGTAAGCAAAGGTTTTACGGAGGGCTACTACTACAGACCGCGTGTGGATTTGGAGGTGCTGGAGCAGTACCACGAAGGGCTGATCGCGCTCTCGGCATGTCTGGCGGGGGAGGTGCCCCGCTACATCCAGAAGGGTCTTGTGGACGAGGCAAAGAAAGCGGCGCTTAAATATCAGAATATTTTCGGGAAGGACAATTACTTTCTGGAATTGCAGGATCACGGGATTCCGGCGCAGCAGTCGGTCAATTCCGTGCTTCTTCGCATGAGTAAAGAGCTGGACATCCCGCTTGTGGCGACCAACGACGTGCACTACACTTACGCGCAGGACGCCCAGCCCCACGACGTCCTTCTCTGCCTGCAGACGGGGAAAAAGGTGGCGGACGAGGACCGTATGCGCTATGAGGGCGGGCAGTATTATGTGAAGAGCGAGGAGGAGATGAAGGGGCTTTTCCCCTACGCGTGGGAGGCGGTGGAGAACACCCAGCGGATCGCCGACCGCTGTCACGTGGAGATTGAGTTTGGCAATTACAAGGTGCCCCGCTATGATGCGCCTGAGGGTTACGACTCATGGAGCTATCTGAACAAGCTTTGTCAGGACGGGATGAAGGAGCGCTACCCGGAGGATGACGGGACATTGCAGGAGCGTCTGCACTATGAGCTTGACACGATCAAAAATATGGGGTTCGTTGACTACTTCCTGATCGTGTGGGATTATATCAATTTCTGTAGAGAGAACGGGATCGCCGTGGGACCGGGCAGGGGATCAGCGGCGGGAAGCATCGTGTCCTACTGTCTGAAAATTACAAACATTGACCCCATCAAATACAATCTGCTCTTCGAGCGGTTTCTGAACCCGGAGCGCGTTTCCATGCCGGATATCGACGTGGACTTCTGCTTTGAGAGAAGGCAGGAAGTGATTGACTATGTTGGTCGAAAATATGGCGGCGACAGGGTGGTGCAGATCGTCACCTTCGGTACGATGGCGGCGAAAGGCGTGATCCGCGATGTGGGCAGGGTGATGGATCTGCCTTACGCCTATGTGGACCGTCTCGCGAAGATGATCCCCCTTGAGCAGAATCAGGGCGTTTCCATAGACCGCGCGCTGGAGATGAACCCGGAGTTTAAGAGTCTCTACGAGGAGGATGAGCAGGTACACAGCCTGATTGACATGTGCAGACGTCTGGAGGGGCTGCCGAGGCACACTTCCATGCACGCGGCGGGCGTGGTGATTTGCCCCGAGGCGGCGGACGAGTTTGTCCCTCTTTCCAGAGGCGCTGACGGCTCCATCACGACGCAGTTTCCCATGACGACCATCGAGGAGCTGGGGCTTCTCAAAATGGATTTTCTGGGACTTCGGACATTGACGGTGATTCAGAGCGCGGTGCGGCTTGTGGAGCAGAGCAAGGGCATTGTGATAGACATTGACCAGATCGACTACGACGACAAGGCGGTGCTCGCCTCCCTCGGAACGGGGCGGACGGACGGCGTGTTCCAGCTGGAAAGCGCCGGGATGAAAAGCTTTATGAAGGAATTAAAGCCCCAGAGTCTGGAGGATGTGATTGCGGGCATTTCCCTATATCGTCCGGGGCCGATGGACTTTATTCCGAAATATATCAAGGGCAAGAACCACCCGGAGACGGTGACTTACGACTGCCCGCAGCTGGAACCGATTCTTGCGCCCACTTACGGCTGTATCGTGTATCAGGAGCAGGTGATGCAGATCGTGCGGGAGCTGGGCGGTTATACCATGGGCAGGAGCGATCTGGTGCGCCGTGCCATGAGTAAGAAAAAGCAGTATGTCATGGAGCAGGAGCGGAAAAACTTTACCTACGGGAATCCTGAGGAGGGGGTGCCCGGCTGTGTGGCGAACGGCATTGACGCGAAAGTGGCGGACCATATTTACGACACCATGATGGATTTTGCCAAGTACGCCTTCAACAAGTCCCATGCGGCATGTTACGCGGTGGTGGCATACCAGACGGCTTATATGAAGTATTATCATCCGGTGGAGTTTATGGCGGCGCTGATGACTTCCGTGATTGACAACCCGAGCAAAGTGGCGGAGTACATTATGACAAGCAGAAGCATGGGCATCCAGATCCTGCCGCCGGATATCAACGTGGGCGAAAACGGCTTTTCGGTGGCGGGCGGACAGATCCGTTATGCGCTCTCCGCCATCAAGAGCGTGGGGCGTCCCGTGATCGACGCGGTGGTCGCGGAGCGCGAGGCGAGAGGACCTTACCAGAATCTGGGAGATTTTGTGACACGCGTGACAGACCGTGATATGAATAAGCGCATCATTGAGCATTTCATAAAAGCGGGCGCCATGGACAGTCTGGGCGGTACGAGAAAGCAGCTTTTAAGTGTGTATCTGCAGGTGGTTGACGGCATCCAGCAGAACCGCAAGAATAATCTGGCGGGGCAGATTTCCCTCTTTGATATCGCGGACGAGGCGGACAAGGTAGACTACCGGGTCAGCCTTCCCGATGTGGGCGAGTATTCCAAGGAGATGCTGCTTGCTTTTGAGAAGGAAGTGCTGGGCATCTATATCAGCGGGCATCCGCTGGAGGAATACCGGGAAACGTGGAAAAAGAATATCACAAAAACCACGGCGGACTTTATGCTGGACGAGGAAACCGGGGAGACGAGAGTGGAGGACGGCGCGAAGGTCACCATCGGCGGTATGATCACGGAGAAAAAGATCAAGTACACCAAGAATGAGAAGGTGATGGCGTTTCTGCAGGTGGAGGATCTGGTCGGCTCCGTGGAGGTCATCGTTTTCCCGAGGGATTACGAGAAGTACGGCAACGCGGTGATGGAGGACAGCAAGGTATTCATCAAAGGCAGGGTATCTGTGGAGGAGGATAAGGACGCGAAGCTGGTCTGCGAGCAGATCACGACTTTTGAGCAGATGCCGAAGAAACTGTGGATCAAGTTCCCCACCAAGGACGCTTACGAGCAGCAAAAAGACGCGCTTTTCGATATTCTGCGGGAGGCGGAAGGAAAAGACAATGTGGTGATCTATGTGGAGAATCCCAAGGCGATGAACCCGCTTCCGGCGAACTGGAACGTGTCGGCGCAGGCGGCGCTGATCGAGCGGCTGGAGTCGGTGTTCGGGGAGGGAAATGTGAAAGTGGTGTGAGGAAAAATATTGAAAAACCCATGTTTATAGAGTAAAATACAAATAGATTCAGAGGTATATATTGAGACGAAAGGTGTGGGAATCGGTATGGCGAAGCAGATTAAGACAATCGGTGTACTGACCAGCGGTGGAGACGCGCCGGGCATGAATGCGGCGATCCGTGCGGTGGTCAGAAAGGGAATCGCTAACGGGGTCAAAGTAAAGGGGATTAAGAAGGGGTATCAGGGTCTTCTGAACGAAGAAATTATCGATATGGAGAAGTGGACGGTGTCGGACACGATCCAGAGGGGCGGTACGATTCTGGGCACGGCACGCTGCCACGAGTTCCGCACGGAAGAGGGACAGCAGAAGGGCGCGGAAATCTGCCACAAGCACGGGATCGACGGTCTGGTGGTGATCGGCGGCGACGGTTCCTATCGCGGCGCGCAGGCGCTCTCAAGGCACGGTATCAATACCATCGGCATACCGGGAACGATTGATCTGGACATCGCCTGCACGGAGTACACCATCGGTTTTGACACGGCGATCAATACGGCAATGCAGGCAATCGACAAAGTCAGGGACACTTCGTCCTCCCACGAGCGCTGCAGCATCATCGAGGTTATGGGCAGGAATGCGGGATATATCGCACTGTGGTGCGGCATCTCCAACGGCGCGGAGGATATTCTGCTCCCCGAGAAGTACGATTACAATGAACAGCAGATCATCAATAACATCATTGCCAACAGGAAGAAAGGCAAGACCCACCATCTGATTATCAACGCGGAGGGGATCGGGCATTCCACTTCCATGGCGAGACGAATCGAGGCGGCTACGGGCATCGAGACGAGGGCAACGATTCTCGGCTACATGCAGCGCGGCGGTTCGCCTACCTGCAAGGACCGCTACTATGCTTCGATCATGGGCTGTTATGCGGCGGATATTCTCTGTGAGGGAAAGACGAACCGGGTGGTCGGCTACCAGCACGGCGAGTTTATGGATTTCGATATTGAGGAAGCGCTGAACATGGAGAAGGGGATTCCCGATTACCCCTACGAGATGTCGAAAATTTTATAATCGCGTGGACGCCGGATTGCGGGCGCAGGGATAAAAAATAGGAAGGATGGATTTCCCCGTGGATGAGCACATCTGCGGGGCGTCTTTATGCGCAGGGTTGTGCGGCGGGAGACTTTGCCGTACCGGGTTTTATGCGTATAGACAGGGACGTATGGAGAATACAATGATTACAAGTTTACATAACAGGGCCATCAGGGAAGTGACGGCACTGGTCGGAAAGAAGAAGGAACGGGACAGGCAGTCGCTCTTTGTGGCGGAGGGCGGAAAAATGTTTCAGGAGGCGCCGGCGGAACGGATCAGCCGGGTGTATATTGCGCAGGGCGCCGAGAAGGAAATGTATGCGCGGTATGGGGAAAAGCTGGACGGGCTTTCCTGTGAGATCGTGACGGACGAGGTGTTTGCCAGAATGTCGGATACGGTGACGCCGCAGGGCATTCTCTGTCTCGTGCGGCAGCAGCACTATAATATAGAAGAAATCCTGCACCGCAGCGATAAAAAGCAGATGTTATTTATTATACTGGAAGATATACAGGACCCGGGAAATCTGGGAACCATCTTCCGCACGGCGGAGGCGGCGGGCGCGGACTGCGTGATTATGAGCAGCCGGACGGCGGACATCTACAATCCCAAGACCATCCGTTCCACCATGGGCGCGGTTTACCGGGTGCCATTTCTCTATGCGGAAGATCTTTCTTCTATTATAAAGCTGCTGCAGGAAAGGGGGACGGCGGTTTACGCGGCGCATCTGGGGGCGGACAACTTTTATGACGCATATGACTACCAGAAAAGCACAGCGTTTCTGATCGGAAATGAGGCGAACGGTCTGCAGGACGAGACGGCGGGCTGTGCGGATACGCTTCTTGGCATTCCCATGGAGGGGAAAGTGGAGTCCCTGAATGCGGCTGTGGCTGCCTCCATTCTGCTTTATGAGGCTTACAGACAGAGAAGAAAATGTTAAAACAGGATTTAATCCGTGGATAACGAGTGTTGTTGAAAAAAGAGAGAAAAAAGCAAAAAAGCGTGGAATCATGGAAAATACTGGAAGGTAGCATGTGTTATTTTAAGAGCGCGGCGCATGTAGAGGTTAAAAGGGGCAGGAAACACAGATATCTGCGTGGAATGACCGGAAAGGAAGAGGAGAGAATGAAAATCGGATTTATCGGGCTTGGAAATATGGCTTGTGCCATGATCGGCGGTATGCTGGAGCAAGGGATTGTGCCCGCGGGAGAGATCTGTGGCAGCGCGAAGACACAGAAGACCCGCGACGCGGTGCATGAGCGGTTCGGTATCGACGTGAAGGCGTCAAACGCGGCGGTGGCGGAGGAGGCGCAGACCTTGATACTGGCAGTAAAACCGCAGTTTCTGGCGGGCGTGATTGCCGAGATCAAGGATGCGGTGCAGCCGGACACGCTGGTGATCAGCATCGCGGCGGGAAAGACGCTTGCGTGGCTGGAGGAAGCTTTCGGCAGGCGGATGAAGATGGTGCGCTGTATGCCAAACACGCCCGCTCTTGTGGGGGAAGGGTGTACGGGCATCTGTGTAAACGGTGCGGTATCACAGGAAGAGATGCGTTACAGCCTCCGGCTGATGGAGAGCTTCGGGAAGGCAAATCTGGTGGAGGAGAGGCTGATGGACGCCGTGGGAGCGGTGAGCGGCTCTTCCCCGGCTTATGTGTTTCTTTTTATAGAGGCGATGGCGGATGCCGGCGTGGCGGCGGGTATGCCCAGAGCGCAGGCTTACGAGTTTGCGGCGCAGGCGGTATACGGCAGCGCGAAGCTTGTGTTGGAGACGGGGAAGCACCCCGGCGAGCTGAAGGATATGGTATGTTCTCCGGGCGGCACGACCATAGAGGGTGTGCGCGTGCTGGAGGAATCCGGTTTCCGCGGGGCGGTGATGGACGCGCTGCTGGCGACAGTGGAAAAATCCAAAAAATTATAATCTGTCGGAACATCTTGTGTTTTGTAAAAAAATAGTAACAAAATATAGAGATAAAACAGAGCCAAATTGTATAAACTTGACAAAGAATAGGCGTTTTGCTAAAATAATCCATACTTAACCGAACTGTAACAATTTTGTAACAATCTTTATCTTTTTGGTTTATGGGAAAGCAATATTTCCTGTATGGATGAAGATGGAGGGATGTTTATGCGGAAAAGGTATAGACTTCTGCCCGCTGTTCTGTTTCTTTTAATAAGTTTATGCGGTCTGTCTCTGGATGTACATGCCACCAGCAGAAACGAGTGTCTGGATTCGATGAATGTGGGTGTGGCTCAGATTGTGGATCCTACCGGGAAGGCGGCGAACGAGGACGCAATCCGGGAACTGACAGAGCTGTCAGAAGCAAACGGTGCGGAGCGGGAAACGGATCTTGTCATGGCGAACGTGCAGGTGGCAATGAACGTGCGCGCGGAGGCGGACGAGGAATCGGATAAGATCGGTCTGCTCTACAAGGACTGCGGCGGCAGAATACTGGAGAGAAAAGATGGCTGGACAAGACTCCGCAGCGGGGATCTTGTGGGCTGGGCAAGCGACGAGTACCTGCTTTTTGGCGAGGATGCGGAGCTGCTGGCGAATGAGGTGGGAAACCTTATTGTGCAGATTGAGACGGATACGCTCTGTGTCAGGAAAGACCCGGAGGCAGAGGCGGAGGCGGTAGGCTTTATTCCCCGGGACGAGGAGCTGGAAATCATCGAGGTGCTTGATGAAGACTGGATCAGCGTGGATTACGAGGGCGAAACAGGCTTTGTCTCAGCGGAGTATGTGGATATTGACTTCCATATTGACGAGGGAGAGACGCTGGTAGCGATTCAGAAGAGAGAAGAGGAAGAGCGGAAGGCGAAGCTTACCGCGAACAGGGGCGCTGTGGTGGTGGGCGGAGACGACACCAGACTTCTGGCGGCACTGATTTACTGCGAGGCAGGCATCGAGACCTACAACGGCAAGCTGGCGGTAGGCGCGGTGGTGATGAACCGTGTCAGAAGCGCGGCTTATCCGAATACAATATCGGGTGTTATTTTTGCATCGGGACAGTTTACGCCCGCGCTCAACGGCAAAGTGGCGAGAGTATACGGCGGCGATATTCCCGAAAGCTGCTGGGAGGCGGCAAGAGCCGCGATCAACGGCGAGACAAACGTGGGCGACGCGACCCATTTCCGGCGCGCCGGAAACCACGAGGGTCTGCTCATCGACAGGCAGGTGTTCTGGTGATCCGGTTTAGCCGGACCGAATGGGCGTGAGCTGAACGGAATCAGAGTAAGTCCTTGCCACTTTGGGGATAATATGAGATAATCATTATATATTTGTGGCAACAGGGAGGGAACATGATGGAGATACAGGCGTTAAACATGACGGTGGTCTGGCTGGTCATCCTTGTGGCGCTGGTTGTGATAGAACTTCTGACGATGGGACTTACCACCGTCTGGTTCGCGGGCGGCGCGCTTGTGGCAACGCTGGCTTCCTTGCTGCATCTGCCGGTTATTTTACAGATTATACTGTTTCTTGTGGTTTCGGCGCTGCTCTTGTATTTTACAAGACCGATTGCGGTAAAATATTTTAACAAAGACCGGGTGCGCACGAACGCGGAGAGCCTTGTCGGACGGCAGGCGATCGTAATCAGCGAAATAGATAATCTGCAGGGCATCGGGCAGGTAAATGTGGGCGGCATGGAATGGTCCGCGCGGACAAAGACGGACGAGGAGAAGCTGCCTGTGGGAGCCGTGGTGATTGTGCTGGCGATCAACGGCGTGAAACTGATTGTAGAGGAGAAGAAAGAATTGTAACAGGCTGTTTGATATGGGTACTGGACAGTCACAGGCTGGAACTGCTTTCGGAAACGGAGAGAAAAGATGGGTGGACTTATAGCGTTACTTGTTGTATTGATACTGATTGTGCTGATTCTGGCGTCATGTATCAAGATTGTGCCGCAGGCGCAGGCTTACGTGGTGGAGCGTCTGGGCGCGTATCAGCAGACATGGTCTGTGGGATTGCATATCAAGGTTCCTTTTATTGATAAGGTGGCAAAGAGGGTTGTACTGAAGGAGCAGGTGGTGGACTTCGCGCCCCAGCCTGTGATCACGAAAGACAACGTTACCATGCGGATTGACACGGTGGTATTCTTCCAGATCACGGATCCGAAGCTGTTTGCTTACGGCGTGGAAAATCCGATTATGGCGATTGAGAACCTGACGGCGACGACCCTTCGTAACATCATCGGTGAGATGGAGCTGGACCAGACACTGACGTCCAGAGAGGTGATCAACACGAAGATGCGCGCTTCCCTCGATATCGCCACAGACCCTTGGGGTATCAAGGTGAACCGCGTGGAGCTGAAGAATATCATTCCCCCGGCGGCGATTCAGGACGCCATGGAGAAGCAGATGAAGGCGGAGCGTGAGCGCCGTGAAGCGATCCTGCGGGCGGAAGGTGAGAAGAAATCCACCATTCTGGTGGCGGAAGGTCAGAAGGAGTCTGCGATTCTGGAGGCGGAGGCGGAGAAACAGTCCGCGATCCTGCGGGCAGAAGCGCAGAAGGAGAAGATGATCCGCGAGGCGGAAGGTGAAGCGGAGGCGATCCTTAAGGTGCAGCAGGCTACCGCGGACGGTATCCGCATGATCCGCGAGGCAGGCGCCGACGAGGCAGTCTTAAAGATCAAGAGTCTGGAGGCATTCGAGAAGGCGGCGGACGGTCAGGCGACGAAGATTATCATTCCCTCGGAGATTCAGGGACTGGCAGGGCTTGCGGCTTCCGCGAAAGAGGTATTCAAATAACAACGTGAGAAGAACTTCTAAAACTTGGCAGCAGAGGCTGCCTCGTTAAGAAGTTCTAAGTCTTACGTAAGAGAATGCCTGAAAAGCGGCATTCTCTGCGCTGATCAGAGCAATATAAAATGACAGGACGGTTCTGCGGATCCGTCCTGTCAGTGGTTTCACGAATAGGCAGAGTCAGAAAAAGGACTACATAAAGAGGAGGCAGTATCATGGACTTGAAGGGACGCAATTTTTTAAAGCTTCTGGATTTTACGCCGGAGGAAATTTCATACATGCTGGATGTGGCGGCGGATCTGAAAGACAAGAAAAAGAAGGGAATCCCGGTGGACACGCTGCGGGGAAAAAATGTGGCGCTGATCTTTGAAAAGACAAGCACCAGAACCCGCTGTGCCTTTGAGGTGGCGGCGCACGATCTCGGTATGGGGACGACCTATCTTGATCCGTCCGGCTCCCAGATCGGCAAGAAAGAGAGCATTGCCGACACGGCGCGGGTGCTGGGACGTATGTACGAGGGCATCGAGTACCGCGGGTACGGGCAGGACATTGTGGAGGAGCTGGCGAAATACGCGGGCGTGCCGGTCTGGAACGGTCTGACCAACGAGTTTCACCCGACCCAGATGCTGGCGGACCTTCTGACCATACGGGAGCATTTCGGCAGCGAAAAGGGCATTAAGCTGACTTATATGGGGGACGCCCGCTACAATATGGGCAACTCCCTGATGGTGGTCTGCGCCAAGATGGGTATGAATTTCACGGCATGTACGAGTAAAAAATATTTCCCGGAGGAAGCTCTTGTGAAAACCTGCCGGGAGATCGCGGAGGAAAACGGCGGTTTCATCCGTCTGACGGAAGATGTGACGGAGGGCGTGACGGGAGCCGACGTGGTCTACACGGATGTGTGGGTGTCCATGGGCGAGCCGGCGCAGATCTGGGAGGAGAGACTGCATGATCTCGCGCCTTATCAGGTCAACGCGAAGGTGATGGCGCTCGCGGGAAAAGACGCGGTGTTCATGCACTGTCTGCCCGCGTTCCACGACCACGAGACAGGGATCGGCAGGGAGATCGGTGAAAAGTACGGGATGGCGGAACTGGAAGTGACAAACGAGGTGTTTGAGTCGCCGCAGTCCATTGTGTTTGATGAGGCGGAGAACCGGATGCACACCATCAAGGCGGTTATGGCGGTGACCCTCGGAGGCGTGTAGGAATGCGAAAAGTGCTTCTAAAGACGTACCGCCATAGGACGGGACGTCAGGAAGGACTAAGTTTCGCATAGGAGAATGCCTGAAATACGGCATTCTCCGCATAACTATGGAGGTGCAACAGTTTTATTTATGAAAACTGACAAATCGGATATTTTGACATGCCTGCGAAACAGTGAGGAGTATGTGTCGGGGCAGCAGCTTTGCGACCGCCTTGGCGTTTCCCGCACGGCGGTGTGGAAGGTGATGAAACAGTTGAAGGAGGAGGGCTACCAGATCGAGTCGGTGCCAAGCCGGGGATATCGACTGGTGGAGAGTCCTGCGGATGTGTATTCGGAGAGCGAGATTGCCAGCCGGCTGCAGACGAAGTGGGCGGGCAGGCGGCTTGTCTTTTTTGAGTCCACAGGCTCCACGAATCCCGACGCCAAACGCTTTGCGGAGGAGGGGGCGCCGCACGGAACGACAGTGGTGGCAGACAGACAGACCGCGGGCAGAGGGCGCAGAGGCAGATCGTGGGAGTCGCCTGCGGGGCGGTCCATCTATTTTACGAGTATTGTCCGCCCGGCGTTTGTCCCGGATAAGGCGTCCATGATCACGCTGGTGATGGCGCTTTCCGTGGCGGAGGCGATTCAGGAGGTGACGGGGCTTCCCACGGGCATCAAGTGGCCCAATGACATTGTGGTGAACGGGAAAAAAGTGGTCGGGATTCTCACGGAGATGAGCATGACGCCGGAGATGAACGAGATCCAGTTTCTGGTGGCAGGCGTGGGCGTCAACGTGAATCAGGAGAGTCTGGAGGAATTTCCGGAAGAACTCCGTGGGACGGCGACTTCCCTGAAAATCGAGTCCGGGCGGCAGTTCGACAGGGCGGCGCTTCTGGCAGAGATTCTGGCGCGGTTTGAGGAGAGCTATGAAACCTTTGAGCGGACGGTTGACCTTTCCGGGCTCCGGGCGCGCTATGAGTCCCGTCTTGTGGGAAGGAACGCGGTGGTGCGCGTGCTCGACCCGGCGGGAGAGTATACCGGCATTTCGCGGGGGATCACGGAGACAGGAGAGCTGATTGTGGAGAAGGAAAGCGGAGAGCGCACGCTGGTTTATGCCGGGGAAGTGTCGGTCAGAGGGTTGTATGGATATGTCTAAAGATAACAGAATCGTGCTTTGCGGCGCCAACGCCTACGAGCAGAAATATTATTTTAATGAGAAATTTGATAAGATTCCGCAGTCGATCAAGGACGAGCTGCATATCATCTGCGTGCTTTTCACGGAGGAAGTGGGCGGCGTTTTCACCATTGTCTTTGAGGAGGACGGCAGCATCTCTCTGGAGACGGACGCCAAGGAGGACGATCTGCTCTATGACGACATCAGCAGCGGGCTTCTGGTGGGAGAAATCCGCAGGAACCGGCAGGAGATGCTGGAGTCCCTGCAGTTGTACTACCGGGTGTTTATCCTGCACGAGGATATACAGACTGAGGACTGAACAGCCACACGGGTCGTATCGGAACCGGCTATTTTGACAGGCGTTCAAAGATTTTACATGGAGGATTGGTGTAAAGGGCATGAGTGATTTGCTGAGACCGCTTGTGATCGGCGGCGTTACTTTGAAAAATAATCTCATACTGGCTCCCATGGCAGGCGTGACAGACCTGCCATTTCGTTTGCTGTGCAGCGAACAGGGGGCGGCGCTTAGCGGGATGGAGATGGTGAGCGCAAAGGCGATCATGTACGGCAATAAAAATACGGAGGGGCTGCTTGCGATCCATCCGCAGGAAGGCCCGGTTTCCCTGCAGTTGTTCGGCTCGGACCCGAAGATCGTCAGCGAGATGGCGAAACGGATGGAAGAGCGCCCGTTTGCCGTGCTGGATATCAACATGGGGTGCCCCGTGCCGAAGATTGTGAACAACGGGGAAGGATCGGCGCTGATGCGGGAGCCGGAGCTGGCGGGGAAGATCATTGCCGCCACGGTAAAGGCAATAGAGAAACCTGTCACAGTGAAAATCCGTAAAGGGTTTGATGCGGACCATGTCAACGCGGTGGAGCTGGCGAAGATTGCGGAGGATGCGGGCGCGGCGGCATTGGCTGTGCACGGCAGGACGAGAGAACAGTTTTACAGCGGCGAAGCGGACTGGGAGATCATAGCGAAGGTGAAGGAAGCGGTCTCCATTCCCGTGATCGGAAACGGGGATGTGACGGACGGAAAGCGCGCGGAAAAACTGCTTGTGGAGACAGGATGCGACGGCGTGATGATCGGTCGCGCCGCCAGAGGAAATCCGTGGCTGTTCGGGCAGATTGCCGCCTGGCTGAAGGACGGGCAGACGCTGCCTGCGCCGTCCATGGAAGAAAAAAAGAAAATGATCCTGCGTCACGCCGCGCTGCAGATGGAAATAAAGGGAGAGTACACCGGCGTCCGGGAAATGCGCAAGCACCTGTCATGGTATACCGCGGGGCTGCCCGGCTCGGCGAGACTCCGGGGAACTGTGAATCAGGCGGAAACTTTTGCGGAGATTGCGCGGCTGGTGGAATCCATGTAAGTCGGGAATTGGATGTCATTCCCGTGCGCGCAAGGACATATACTGTGTCAGAGTATGAGACAGGCACAGGGGAAATGTCATGGAAACAGAGAGCATTGTTTATTTTCATCCGATGCAGGAGGGGTATAAAATGACCGCGGCAAAGAAACACTGGTGGGAGAGCGTAACACTTTTGGGAAAGGTTCTGCAGACGGAAGCGGCTGGCGGCTTTTTTGTACCTGTGGACTGCCCGGTTCCGCCTTTCTCTTATAAAAAGAGACCGTGGAAACAGGAAATCCTTTCCAGTGTCATGGAAGAGGTCATGGGAGCCGTGCCGGGCATGGCGGATGCGTTCCTGCATCCCGAGATAATGACGCTTGTGTCAGAAAAAAGCGGACGATGGGAGACGCGCAGGGAGACGGTGGAAAGGCTGTCCGCAGCCCTGCTTGCGAGATGTGCCGCCGACTGTCTGTATCAAAAAGGCAGGGTGACGGTACTGTTGGGGAGACAGGAAGATACCGACTGGCAGATGGAGATGACGGGACGGCTCTTGTCGCCGTATCTGCCGAGGATCAACAGCCTTATCTTCTATTATGAGGAGGTGGAAGGAACAGATATCTGGGAGGAGACCGCGGAAGAACTGGAGATGTACGGGTACGAGTACGGGCTGGTGCCGGCGATGAAGCCTTATCTGGCTTCCGGGGAAGGGCTTAGCTGCGGCAGGGAGAAGTGCGGCGGGGTGATTCTGGATTATGCGGATACGCCGAGATCTCCGAGGGTGGAGCGGGAGGGACAGACGGTCTATGCGGATCTGACTTCCAGCCCGGAAAAGGAGCAGGGCTGTATGAGAAAAAACGGGCGGATTCTCTATAGTTCGCCCCTCAAATATCTTGACACTGTAGTGAAAAATGAGTATTATAGAAAAATATGAAAAGCGTTAGAAAGGAAGAATTTTTACCATGCAGGAGAAAAAGAATATTTTAACGTATGAGGGCTTACGCAAGTACGAGGATGAGTTACATGATTTAAAGGTCGTAAAGCGCAAGGAAGTGGCTCAGAAAATCAAAGAGGCAAGAGAGCAGGGCGACCTCTCCGAGAACGCGGAGTACGACGCGGCAAAGGATGAGCAGCGCGATATCGAGGCTAGGATCGAGGAACTGGAGAAAATACTGAAAAATGCCGAAGTTGTGGTGGAAGACGAGGTGGATCTCGACAAGATCAACATTGGCTGTCAGGTAAAAATACTGGATGTGGAGTTCAATGAGGAGTTAGATTATAAAATCGTCGGTTCTACCGAGGCAAACAGCCTGCAGGGAAAGATTTCCAACGAGTCTCCCGTAGGCAGGGCGCTGATCGGCAGCAAGGCGGGCGATACCGTGGAAGTGGAGACACAGGCAGGTATCATTCAGTATAAAGTTCTGGAGATACAGCGGTCTAACTAAACCCTGCGGGGAAAGACCATTATGAGAAAGGGCAGCAGCATGGCGGATACACAGAATAAACAGCAGGATCAGGATATCAATCAGCTTTTGAAAGTGAGAAGGGAGAAACTTGCGGCGCTGCAGGAGGCGGGCAGAGATCCTTTTCAGATCACAAAGTACGACGTGACCCATCACAGTCTGGAAATCACGGATCATTTTGACGCGTTGGAAGGGAAGAGCGTGTCCATTGCAGGACGTGTTATGAGCAAGCGCGTTATGGGCAAGGCGTCTTTCTGCAATGTGCAGGATCTGCAGGGGGACATTCAGGTCTATGTGGCGAGAGACAGCGTGGGCGAGGAGTCTTACGCCGATTTCAAAAAATATGACGTGGGTGACATTGTGGGCGTCGAGGGCGAGGTCTTTAAGACAAAAACCGGCGAGATTTCCGTACATGCGTCAAAAGTGACACTACTGTCAAAAAGCTTGCAGATTCTTCCCGAGAAATATCACGGTCTGGTGAATACGGATATCCGTTACCGGCAGAGGTACACGGATCTGATTATGAACGCGGACGTGAAAAAAACGTTTGTCATGCGCTCCAAAATCATCAGCGCCATCAGACGTTATCTGGATGGGCAGGGATTTCTGGAGGTGGAGACGCCCATGCTCGTGTCCAATGCGGGCGGCGCGGCGGCAAGACCTTTCGAGACCCATTACAATGCGCTGGATGAGGATGTGAAGCTGCGCATTTCTCTGGAATTATATCTGAAGAGACTGATCGTGGGCGGCATGGAACGGGTCTACGAGATCGGGCGTGTTTTTAGGAACGAGGGACTTGACGCGAGACACAACCCCGAGTTTACGTTGATGGAGCTGTATCAGGCTTACACCGATTACAACGGGATGATGGATCTGACCGAGAACATGTTCCGCCATGTGGCGAAGGAAGTATGCGGAACAACCACCGTGCCCTACGGGGATGTGGAGATTGATCTGGGCAGACCTTTTGAGCGGATCACCATGGTGGATGCCGTGAAAAAATATACGGGCGTTGATTTTGACGAAGTAGCGGACACCGCGGCGGCAAAGAAGCTTGCGGACGAGAAGGGCGTACACTACGAGGAGCGCCATACGAAGGGTGATATCATCAACCTCTTCTTTGAGGAGTTTGTGGAGGAGCATCTGGTGCAGCCCACTTTTGTCATGGACCATCCCGTGGAGATTTCGCCCCTCACCAAGAGAAAGCCGGACAAGCCGGACTACGTGGAGCGGTTTGAGCTTTTCATCACGGCGAGGGAGATGTGCAACGCCTATTCCGAGTTAAACGATCCCATCGACCAGAGGGAACGCTTTAAGGCGCAGGAGGCGGCGCTGGCGGCTGGCGACGAGGAGGCAAACACCACGGACGAAGACTTTATGAACGCGCTGGAGATCGGTATGCCCCCTACGGGCGGTATCGGGTACGGCATCGACAGACTGGTGATGTTACTGACCAATTCCCCCGCGATCCGCGACGTTCTGCTTTTCCCGACGATGAAAAGTCTGGACAAAAAGCCTTCCGACGCGGCGAAATCCGTGAAGAAACCGGCTGGCGGCGAGGCGAAGAAGAGCAGCGTGACCCGCGAACAGGCACTGGATCTTTTGAAAAAATACAACAAGGAGCCGTTCCATATCCAGCACGCGCTGACGGTGGAAGGCGTGATGCGCTGGTACGCGAAAGAACTGGGCTATGGAGCGGAGGAGGAGTTCTGGGGGATTACCGGGCTCCTGCATGATATCGACTTTGAACTTTACCCCGACGAGCACTGTAAGAAAGCTCCGGAGCTTCTGCGCGAGGGCGGCGTGGGCGAGGACATGATCTACGCGGTCTGCTCCCACGGCTTTGGGCTTTGCAGCGAGGAGGAGCCGAAGCTTGAGATGGAGAAAGTGCTCTTTGCGGCTGACGAGCTGACGGGGCTGATCTGGTCCTGCGCGCTGATGAGACCTTCCAAGAGCACCATGGACTTGGAAGTCAAGAGTCTGAAAAAGAAGTTTAAGGACAAGAAGTTTGCGGCTGGCTGTTCCAGAGAGGTCATCGCGCAGGGAGCGGAAATGCTCGGCTGGGAGCTGGACGATTTGTTCAATAAGACCATTCATGCGATGAGAAGCTGCGAGGCTTCTGTGGCAGCAGCGATGGAGGCGGAAATATAGATAAGGAATATTTCTGGAAAGAGAAGATTTTGACATTGTGAAAGATATAGAAAGGGATCCCTTTGAGGAATATATAAAGAACCTGCCTCCTACCCGCAAAGAGATGGATTGTCATGTAGAAAATAAGGAAATAAAACGGCGGTGAACCCATGAAAGTGGATGTTGACCGCCGTTTTGTTGTAGTTGCAAATTCCATTCTGCTGTTATATCATCACAGTATTAGAAAAGATCAGCGGAGCAGAATCAATTATGAAAAACCAAAAGAGACTCAGATTCTTCCGACGGCTCGCGCTGGCTGTATTTGTGGTGTGCCTGTTTCTGATCGGGCAGTCATATGTCCAGTCTTTCCGGCACAGGGCGCAGCAGGACGATCTGAAGGCAATGACAGAAACTGGCGGGGTATCACAGCAGACGGATGACGGGACACGGCGGACGGGCGATACGGCGCAGCAGACGGATGACGAGGTGCGGCGGACGGGTGATACGGCGCAGCAGACGGATGATGCAGCGCGGCGGACAGAAAATACGGCAGGACCGGCACAGCAGACGGACGGCGGCGGCACCCCGGATCGGGCGCAGGGGACGCCCGCATCCGCGGAGCCGGTCATGCTGGAAAAATACATCGGATTATACGCAGAAAACACTGACCTTGTGGGATGGTTGTCTATTGATGATATGAAAATTGATTATCCCGTTATGCAGAACGAGGACGACGAGTATTACCTGCACCACGGTTTTTATGGGGATGAGAGCAGATATGGCTGTCTGTATGTGAGGGAAGAGGCTGATCTGGACGACGGAACCAACTTTGTCATTTACGGACATAATATGAAGGACGGTTCCATGTTCGGGGAGCTGGATCTGTATCTGGAAGAGGGCTTTTATGAGGAACACCCGGTCATTTCTTTCGACACGCTCTATGAGGAGCGTGCCTATGAGATCGTTGCGGTGTTCCGCTCGCAGGTTTACGGGGAAGAGGACGACATATTCAAGTATTACCAGTTTTATAAGGCTGACACGGTGGGAGAGTTTGATGATTTCTATGAAAATATCAAAGCGCTTTCCCTCTATGACACGGGCGTGGAAGCGCGATTTGGCGACACGTTCCTGACCCTTTCCACATGCGCCTATCACGTAAAGGACGGAAGGCTCGTGGTGGTGGCAAAGCGTGTATCATAAGAGGGACCTAGACACCTGACGCCTTCCGTTTTCTCTTATTTTCATACATCTTTTCATCCGCTTCCTTCATCAGACTTTCGTAGTCCGATGACTGCCCGGTCAGGCTGCAGCCGAAGGAAAAACGGAGAGGAACGCGCACCTGATCGTTCAGAGTGGCGAAACGGCTGTTCTGCAGGTCCGTCATAAGCGCGATGGCGTCGGTCAGTTCCTGTTCGCTGTCGTAGTGGTACAGGAACAAGATGAACTCGTCGCCGCCGAGTCTTGCGGACAGGGAGTCCTTGGGGCCGAAGTCCCGGAACAGACCGGCGATTTCCCTTAAATAGACGTCGCCTGCATCGTGACCGTAGGTATCGTTGATTGTCTTCAGATTATCCGCATCGATCATAATAATCGCGCCATGGCAGAGCGATTCCGGCTCGGCGAACAGGGTGGAAAGCCGGATCTCCAGACCGCGGCGGTTATAAAGCCCGGTCAGCGGATCGAAATCGCGTTCGGCTTCAATCTCGCGGCGTTTTCTGATTTCGTCAGTCACATCGATGATTACGCCGAAAATCTCGTCGTCCTTGTTCAGTTCCTCCAGTTTGACATAGTGATCTTTCAGCGAGAACACATTGCTTTCGCCTGCAACGGGTTCGTTATGCAGTTTGCTGATAAAAGTCTGAAACACTCTGTAGTCAGAGGACAGCGTTTCTGTTTCCTCCGGCTCCAGACAGAGGATACGCGGCACATGCTGGGTAAACCGCACCCGCTTCATATGGTGGTTGTATTCGTACACGCCGATATACATATTTGTTTTACTTAAAACGTAAGACATCTTCTCATTGTTGTCTAAAAGGCTCTGTTTCATCCTGTTGATATAGCTGCTCAGCTCTGAAAATTCCACGCTTGTCTGGATGTCAATCATTTCATCCAGATTGCCCTGGGCGATGCTGTGCAGCTTTTCGTTGACGCTGTGGATGCCGTCAACCACATATTGATTCATGGATCTGGTGACCACCTGAAAGAGAATGATCGCAATGGTAACCAGACAGAATATAAGCCCGGCGGTCGTGGCAGGGATGCGTTGGTAAAGTACCCGTTTTGAGAGGACACGGCCGATATAATTCTCGTTATATTTGACAAACACGCAGTAGGAGTCCTCGCCGTTCACACTGGCGTGGAACCCTGTTCGGTCCGCGGTGACGGCGCTGAGGCTGAGACCGATCTCCGACAGGTTTCTGCCGACGCATGACAGGTCGGTGGAGCCGATGATCTCGCCGGTTTGCCCGTTCACGGCGTAATAGTTGGCGTCGCGATTGACGCGGAACAGGGAGAAGAGATAGGAAAGCTCGTTCTTCTCAGTCGCCTTCATCACATTGACCGGCTCCATGCCCACCTGCACGATAAACGCTTCGTTTTTGCTCCAGAGCGCGGAGTACTGCATCATCTTTGCCTCCGCCGTGTTGGGCGTGATATCCTGAACGAGGCGCAGCGTCTTGTCCGTGAGCATGGGCTTGAAAAACTGCATCTGTTCACCGGAATCAAAGGTAAAGTCGTAGTATTCCGGGTGGGTTCCCGCGTAAATACGGCCCGTGGTGTCAAAAATATGAATTTCGTCCACTTCTATCATTCTGGCAATTTTTTTCAGTTCCTCCACACTTTCCAGAACGGAAGGATTGTCTTCTATGATATAAGCGATTGCCTCCGCATTGTGCAGACACGTCTGCCGGTAGGCTTCTTCGGTTTCGGCAAGCTCCTCCAGATTCTTTTCCAGAAGCTGTTCGATCTGGTAGAAGGTTTCGGTGGCGGCCTGCTGTGCCTGTTTGTGTTCGCTCATAATCTGAAGGCACAGGATCAATGCCAAAAGAACGATCACGAGTACGAATGTGACGGAGCGCATATAGCGGCTGATGATTTCTTTAAGAGTCTGCATGGACTTCTCCTTTACGGTAAAAGATATAAGAGCTCTACATAAGATTAAACGCTGTATAGTAAAATCATACATCAAATACTATATATTTGGCAGGAGAGTGTCAAGGCAAAAGGATAGATTGTAGAAAATATGGTATAGAATGCGAAGAATTTGTCTCTCTGTGGCCGACTGCAATCCGACTTTCCCGTTTTTTCTTTCCGTTCTGTGTGGATGGGACTTGTCATTTTAAGAGAGTCGGTGATAGACTGATAAGTAGAAATTCGGAAATTACGGCAGGGGTAAGAGGCATGGCAAGTATCAGGGATGTGGCGAAGGAAGCCGGTGTCGGTGTCGGGACAGTGTCCCGGGCGATCAACAATACCGGCTATGTTTCGCCCGAAACAAAAAAGAAAATAGATAAGGCGGTCCAGAAGCTGAACTATACGCCGAACGAACTGGCGCGGAATCTTTTTCGCAACAAAAGCGGCATTGTGGGGGTGATTGTGCCGGATCTGGATCATCCCTTTTTTTCCTGTCTGGTCAAAAATATAGAGATGGAGCTGTACAGGCAGGGGTATAAGACCATGGTTTGCAATGCCGTGGGCGTCAGCGACAGGGAGAGGGAATATCTGGACATGCTGGAGCGCAATATTGTGGACGGGATTATCACAGGTTCGCACTGTCTTGACGGGGAGGAGTATCTGCGGCACGAGAAGCCGATTGTCTCCATCGATCGTGATTTTGGCCCGAAAATACCGATTGTGGGTAGCGACCATGCCATGGGGGGAAGAATGGCGGCGGAGCTGATGATCCGTGACGGGCGCGGCGACGTCATACAGATTGCCGGGGTATCCCCGCATATTCTGGCAAATGAGAGGCACACGACATTTCAAAGGACGCTGGAGGAACACGGGGTGAAAGTGAGGACGGTATCTATGGACTGGAACGTCTTCGGCTGGGAGGCTTTCTGTGAGGCGGCGGACAGACTGATGGACGAGTACCCGGATGCCGACGGGATCTTTTCGGGGGATCTGGGCGTCGTGGCATGTATGAACGCGGCGAGAAAAAGAGGGATGCGCATTCCCGAAGATATCAGTCTGATCGGGTTCGACGCCACAAGTGTGACGCAGATGGTGCATCCGCAGATCACAGCAGTACGGCAGAACACGTTGCTGCTGGCGGAAGTATCTGTGAGCACGCTGCTTGATCAGATTGAACAGAGGAGAGACATTCTTCACAGGCAGATTCTGAACGTGGAGATCAGCCGCGGGGGAACGACAAAGTGTGCAGATTGACGGCAGACCGCTGTCGTGAGGCGGCAGAAAACGTCTGCTGTCAGAAACAAGGGAAAAGGGGAAACAGGAGTTGTGCAATGTGTACAAAAACAGCCCCTGCTTTTTTGTGTATAGGGTAAAAAATGCGATAGGGCAATTGACAAACAGAGGACGCGGAAATATAATTGTAGATGTGGAACGGGTTCCACTAAAATATGGAAATATAATAGAAAGAAAGAGAAAAAAGTGAGGTAATTAAAAGAAGAGGGATATGGAAACGGTTCTACAAATAATGGTGTGCGTAACAAATCTTAGAAAAGGGAAGGAGGAGAAATGAAAAAAGTAAATTCTGAGAAATATACCTGTCTGGAGATTTTTGCGAGGCAGCTTGCCGAAGGCGGAAAAATCCGTGTTCTGTCCGGGAATGCCGACGGTTCCCAGACAATGGTGGAGAAGCCGGCGGGCAGAAACTATTTTGCATGGCTGAAAATTCCATTGAACGAAGATACGGATTATGAAATAACCAGTGAGGACTGCGAGGTGTCGCTTAGCTATCTGAGCGGCAGTAAGGATCTGCTGGAGACAGGGGTGTGCTATCTGGAGAAGGATCAGGCGGATGGCAGCTTTTACATAGCCGGTCAGACAGCATGGTACGACGGGCCGACCCGTGAGACCTACCATTTTTCACCGTGGAAAAACTGGATCAACGATCCCAACGGTCTCTGCTGGTTTCAGGGATACTATCACATGTTCTACCAGTTTAATCCGCATGGACAGCTGTGGTCGAATATGTACTGGGGTCACGCCGCCAGCCGGGATCTGGTGCACTGGACCCACCTTCCTGTTGTGCTCGCCCCGCAGGAAGAAATTCTGGAAAATCAGGAGGAAGTAAAGGGCGGCGCCTTTTCCGGCAGTGCGGTGGCTTCCGATGAGGAGGTTGTCTTTTATCTGACCAGACATAAGGGACCGCTGCAGGACGGCGCGGATACCGTGGAACAACAGTGGATGATGCACAGCCGTGACATGATCCATTTTTCGGAGGAAACGTGCGTGATCGGACAGCCGCCGGAAGGGGCATCCTTCGACTTCCGGGATCCCAAAGTGCTGCGGGTAGAGGACCGCTGGTACATGGTGCTTGGAAGCGCCATAGCGGGGCAGGGTGCAATCCTTTTATATGAGTCCGCAGATGGAGAAAAGTGGGAGTATGCGCATCCGCTGCTTGTGGAGGAGCGGGTGAAACGCTGCTTTGAGTGCCCGGATTTTATGGAGCTGGACGGCACCTATGTGGCGACAGGCGCATGGATGGAGCATTACGACGAATGCGGCAGATACCAGATGTGCAGATATTACACGGGAACCTTCAGGGACGGTGAATTTGCGGTGGAAAACGACGGCTGGTTTGACTTTGGAAGCAACTGTTACGCCATGCAGAGTTTTGCACATCAGGGCAGGCGGATCAGCATCGGCTGGATTTCCGATTTTTATGAGGAGCATGTGCCGTGTGAAAATGGCGCATACGGCAGTATGACGATTCCGAGGGAACTTCATGTCAGGGACGGAAAACTGTACATGATGCCTGTGCGGGAAATCCGGGCGCTTAAGGGAAAAACGCTCTACGAGGGAAAAGGGGAGAATATCAGCCTTTCCGGGATAGAGGGCAATGCGTACCGGGTCAGAATCGGTTTTTCGGGGAACACGTTCTTTACCATCCTGCTGGGAGCGGATGGGGAAAAGTCGATTTCCCTCGTAAACGATGAGGGTGGTCTGCGGATTGTGACCAAAGGAGTCAAAAGTGAGGGCATCTGTTTCAAGGCGGACGTGGAGGAAGTCAGGGAGCTGGAGATCTATATGGACAGACGGGTGGCGGAAGTCTATGTCAACGGGGGAGAGGCGGCAGGCACAAAGGTGTTTTACAATAGTTCCATAGACGGGAGCTTTGCGCTCGATGCCGAGACGCCGGAAAACGTTGTGTGGGCGGAGGCAGTCTGCATGAAATCCATCTGGTAAAAGTGTGAGGAGAAAGGAGCGGTCAAAATGAGGAAGAGAATGATAGGGGCTGTGTTTGCGGCGATGACGGTGGCTGGTCTGTGCGCGGGATGCGGGCAGACGAAGGAGCGGGTCAATGAGGCGGGGGAGTCGGTTATCACGGTGTGGAGCCCCACGGATGAGCCTGCCATCGAAGATTGGTGGGTGGAAAAAATAGAAGCGTTCAATCAGGCGCATAAAGGGAAAATCCATCTCCAGAGAGAGGCGATCGTGCGTGCGGACTCTTACGCCTATGAGGATAAGATCAACGCGGCGATCACCTCCAACGACCTGCCGGATATTCTCTTCGTGGACGGCCCGACGGTATCTGTCTATGCGGCCAACGAAATCACGCTTCCGCTGGACGATCTGTTCACGGAGGCGGAATGGGATGATTTTCTGGATTCGTCCAGACAGCAGAATACCTATGACGGCAAAATCTATGCCGTGAGCGCGACGGAGAGTTCGGTGGCGCTGTACTACAATGCGGATATGCTTGCGGAGGCGGGTATCCGTGTGCCGGAGTCGAAGGAGGAGGCGTGGACATGGCAGGAATTTTATGACGCGGCGAAAAAGCTGACGAAGGATGGCGTGGTCGGCACGAACATTATCATGGATAAAGGAGAAGGGCTTCCCTACGTTCTGGAGCAGTTTTGGATATCAAACGGCACTGATCTGGTGAGCGCGGACGGCAGTCAGGCGGACGGCTATATCAACAGCCCGGAGGGAGTGGAGGCGGCGGAGTTTTTAAACAGCCTGATTCAGGGCGGCTACGCCAACATCGACCCGATCCAGAAGGAGTTTCACAACGAGAGGGCGGCAACAATGTTAGGCGGCTCGTGGGAAGTGGCGACACTGGAGAACGACTACCCGGATTTAAACTGGGGTGTGACGTATTTCCCGGTAGCCGAGGACGGCATCCTGACATCCCCCACAGGAGACTGGGCGGCTTCCGTGACGAAAAACACACAGGACATGGACGCGGTCAAAGAGGTGATGCGTTTCCTGTTTTCCGAGGAAAATGTGGCGACTTACGCGCAGGCGATCTCCAAGCCGCCCACGAGAAAGTCGAGCTATGACGTGCTGACAGAGTACAACGAATATCCCCGTTCCCTCTTCAAGGAACAGCTCATGGAGACGGGGCATCCCCGCCCGAGAACGCCCTCCTACAGCGTGCTGTCGGCGGAGTTTTCTGAGGCGATGCTGAATATCTTTACGGGCGTTGACGCAAAGGAGGCGCTGGATGACGCGGCGGCAGCCACAGATAAGGACTACAACAAATATTATGCGCAGGAGTAACGCGCGCGGAAGGAAAACAAGGAGGGGTCATTATGCAAGTATCGGTTAACAAAATAAGTGAGAGAAAAGCGGCATATCTCTTTATCATTCCCGCAGTCGTCCTGCTGGCGGCGTTCCTGCTCTATCCGGCGCTGCAGACTGTCAGATATGCCTTTACGGACTACAATATCATGCGTCCCGACAGGATTAAGTTCTGCGGACTGAACAATTTCATAGAACTCTTTCAGGATAAGGATTTCTGGATCGCTGTGAAGAATACGCTGCATTTCACGGTTCTGGTCGTGCCTTTTCAGACAGTGCTGGCACTGGCGCTGGCGCTTCTGATCTCGTCGAGAAGGAAGGGCGTTTCCATCTTCCGCGCCGCTTACTTCAGCCCGCAGGTCACCTCCATGGTTGTGGTGGCGATCCTCTGGACGGTTCTGTACAACTCCAATCCGAGCAGCGGTCTTTTAAATGCCCTGCTGGTCAATCTGGGAATGGAGCCATGCGGCTTCCTGAACGACCCGAAGACGGCGATGAACTCCATTATTTTCATGTCGGCGTGGCAGGGTGCGGGCTACCAGATGATGATATTCCTCGCGGGTCTGCAGGGCATTCCGAAGGACCAGTATGAGGCGGCTTCCATCGACGGCGCAGGAAAGATCAAGAGTTTTCTCTATGTGACGCTGCCCGGGCTTAAGAACGTGATCTCCTACGTTATTATGATTACGGTCATTCAGGCCATGAAGCTTTTCACGCAGCCCTATGTCATGACCAAGGGTGGTCCGCAGAACGCGACCAGAACGCTGGTGTACTACGTGTATGAGCAGGGCTTCCAGAAGCGGAACTTTGGTTATGCCTGCGCGGTGGCAGCGGTGTTCTTCGTCATAGTCATCTCCCTGTCTGTCGGGATGAAAAAGATCATTAAAGCTGATTAACTATGGGAGTGAAAAGAAAGGAGCGTCATTATGACACAGAAACAGAGAAAGCAGATAGGCAGTCTCGCCTTTTATATCGGAAATACCATTATTGCGCTGATATTTGTCTCGCCGTTAATATGGATGATCTCGGCATCGCTGAAGCCGGAGGCGGAAATTTTTAAAGGGCTAAATTCGATCTCGACCTTTATCCCGAAAGCTGCTTCCCTTGCAAACTATCAGGAAGTGTTCAGCCGGATCAATATGTGGAAATTTATCTTCAACAGCCTGTTTTATGTGATGGTTATCATTGTTCTGGACCTGTTTGTCAATTCCCTGTGCGGCTACGCGCTGGCAAAGTTTGAGTTTAAAGGGAAAAACGCGCTGCTCACGCTGGTGATCAGCCTGATGGTATTCCCGGCGGAGGCGATTATGCTGCCCATGTACCGGGAGATGGCGGATCTGGGGTGGATCAATACATGGGCGTCCCTGATTGTCCCTTTCGTGGCAAAATGCTTCAGTATCTACATGTTTAGACAGTTTTTCCTTGACATTCCCAATGATCTGCTGGAGGCGGCGAAGATTGACGGGTGCGGGCCGATCAAAACCTTTTTCCGGGTGGTCGTGCCGATCTCGGGCACGGTGTACGCGACCATCCTGATTCTGGATTTCGTGGCGCACTGGAATGATTTCATGTGGCCCCTGCTTGTGGTGACGGGAGAGGAGAAGAGAACGGTACAGCTTGCAATCCAGACATTTTTCGGATCCAAACCGATCAACTACGGGCCGATTATGGCTTCGCTGACCATCTCGGCGATTCCGATGCTCCTCATGTTCGTGTTCCTGCAGAAATACTATGTGGAAGGAATTGCGTCAACAGGGATTAAAGGGTGAATCTGTCCCCTAAAAGTTTTCCATGGTTTTTATATCGGGAGTTTCGCGGCGAAGCGAAACTCCCGTTGACATTCTCCGCAAAAATATGTATAATTTGTATATTGTTACGTTGATGTCATATATTACATAGAAAATCAGGGAAAAGGAGGGAGAAGATCCGCCGTTTTGAGGTGGATTGACCGGAGGATATGAGCGAAAACGCAACCAGAGAACAGATATTGATCGTGGACGACGAAGAAGTAAACAGAACGATACTGAGTCTTATGTTTGATGCCGATTACGACATCGTGGAAGCGCCTAACGGGATGGAGGCAATTGAGGCGATTGATAAGAATGATAATATCGCATTGATTCTGCTCGACGTGATCATGCCGGTCATGGACGGCTTCGGTGTGCTCGATTACATGAAAGAAAAAGATCTTCTGGAGAAGATTCCGGTCATCCTGATTACCAGCATGACGCCTCAGGAGAGTGAGGAGAAGGCATACGAGTACGGCATCGCGGACGTGATGCACAAGCCCTTTGAGTCGGCGATCATCAAGAGGCGTGCGAACAATATCATCGAGCTTTACCAGAACAAGAAAAATTTGGAAATCAAGCTGAAAGAGCGGGAAGAGACGATCCGTGAGCAGGAGAAGGCGATCCGTGAAAACAATGAGTTCATGATCGACGCGCTCGGCTCCGTGGTCGAGTTCAGAAGCATTGAGACAGGGGATCATGTCAAGCGGATTAAATATCTGACGAGAATCCTCTTGAAGTACCTTGCAAAATATTTCCCGAAATACGGGCTTACGCCGATGCAGATCGATCAGATCGCGAGAGCGTCTGCGCTGCATGACGTAGGTAAGATCGGTATACCGGACGCTATTTTGTTAAAACCGGGCAAGTTGACAACGGAGGAGTTTGAGGTAATGAAGACCCACACCACCATCGGCTGTGAGATTCTGGATTCCTTCAAACCGCAGTATCCGGACGAGTTTTACCAGTACTGCTACGAGATCTGCCGCCACCACCATGAGAGGGCGGACGGCAAAGGATATCCGGACCATCTGGCGGGGGATGAAATCCCGATTAGTGCCCAGATTGTATCCATTGCCGACGTTTATGAAGCGCTGGTGAGCGAGAGGGTATATAAAAGTGCATACAGCAATGATGAGGCATATCAGATGATCTTAAATGGGGAATGCGGACAGTTTTCGGAAGATGTGATAGAATGCTTTAAGCTTGCCAAAGAAGATTTCTTCAACCTTGTTGAAGTGATCAATATGTTTAATTTTACGTAAGACAGATCAGGCGACGGAGACTGTAAAACAAAAATGGAATGTTTTGCAGTCTCTTTGTCATTGTCAAAATCGTAACTTCATATCAGAAAGGAAAGATTGCTATGGACGACAAATTCAGACAACAGTTGGAAGAGTGCGGTGCGGATGTGGAGACTACCCTGAAGCGGTTTATGGGGAATGACGCGATTTACCAGAAATTCCTCGGAAAATTCCCCAATGATCCGAATTACGCAAATCTTGGAACGAATCTGGAGGCGGGCGCTTTTGAAGAAGCTTACAAGTGTGCCCACGCTCTGAAAGGTGTGGTGGGAAATCTTGGTCTCACCCCTATTTTTGACAGGGTTTCAGAGCTGGTGGAAGAGCTGAGAAACAAGGCGGCGGAGGAAGTGGACGCGGCGCGTGCGAACGAACTGTGGCAGGAGATCAAAAAGGTATACGAGCAGTTTATCGGCATTATCAACGAGAATATCCCGACTCCATAGGAGGCTGGCATGGAATTTGAATGGTTAAATTCCCGGATTGCGGATGAGACGATGGAGCTTGTCCTGCTCTTTAACGAGGAGGGCAGCATACTATACGGCAACCAGACGGCGGCGACGAGACTGGAATACGACAGGGATAAGCTGACGAGATGTACGATGTCCCAGATATTCCGGCAGGATTTTCCCAATTCGCCGGACGGGTTTATCACTTTTGTAAAGACGAGTATGAAGGGCGTCAAGGAGATGACGATGTACAGGAGCAACAACTCCTGTTTCTCTGTCAATGTCCGTATTTTCCCGGAAGACGGGATGGACGCCTATCTGCTTCTGGCGGAAGACATTTCCGCGCAGAAAAATATGAATATGCGGATCCGCGAGCTGAAGGAGAAGGAGAGCGAGAACAACCGGGCGAGAAACGAGTTTACGGCGAACGTCACCCATGAGCTGCGCACACCTGTCAATGGCATTAAGGGGCATGTGATGGAGCTGGTGGAGGAGGTGGAAGATCCCGCCCAGAAAAAGACGCTCGACATCGTCCTCAGCTGCTGCGACAACATGCTGACGATCATCAATGATATCCTTGACTTTGCCAAGCTGGAATCCGGCAAATTTGTGATAGACGAAAAGCCCTTTGACTTTCAGGAGATGATGGATAAGGTAGTCGCGACCCACAGCGCGGTGGTGAATAAGAAGGAACTGCACATGAGCGTGGATATCGACGAGAAGATCCCGCGCAAGCTGATCGGTGACGAACTGCGCCTTGTCCAGATATTAAACAACCTTCTCTCAAATGCCATCAAGTTTACCATGGTGGGCTATGTCAATCTGGTTGTTGGGATGACCAGACGGGTCAACGACGAGGTGGAGCTGTTCTTTATGGTGAGGGACAGCGGCATCGGCATTTCCCAGAAGGAGCAGGACCGCCTGTTCCAGAGTTTCAGTCAGGTGGACGCCTCGATCACGAGACGTTTCGGCGGAACGGGACTGGGGCTTGCCATCACGAAGCAGCTTGTGGAGCTGATGCACGGCGACATCCATGTGGAGAGCGAAAAGGGGAAGGGGAGCACTTTCTCTTTTTCCGTGAAACTCAAGAGCGAACAGGTGCTCGACGACAAGCAAAGTCAGGTCTATGTGAACTGGTCCGAGTACATGAAGGAAGGGGAAGGGCAGAACGTAGACAGCCTCATGCAGTTCGGTGAGGCGGAAAACAGGGAAGAGTTAAAGAAGCGTATGGATAAGCTGGTGCTTTCCATTGAGATGGGCGCATGGGATAAGGCGGAACTTCTCGCCTCCACGCTCAAGGCGCTGATCGAGTCGTCGGGGGACGAGGATCTGAAGCGGCAGGAGCTGCGGATGGAGATGGCGATCAGAAAAGCCAATTATGACAAGAGTATGGATATGTACGGCAGATTGAAGGACGCGATTACAGAGCGGGTCGGAGATCTGTGGAGCGCAGAATAGCAGGAGGATAACTTATGGAAAATGAAAATTTCAAAAAAAACGCGCCTGCCATTCTGATTGTGGATGATATCAGTGTGAATGTGACCATTCTGGAAAACATTCTCACGCATGAGGGGTACGAGGCATTGACCGCGCTGAGCGTGCGGGAGGCGCTGGAGCTGATGAAGCAGAACAGACCGGACCTCATACTCTCGGACCTGTCCATGCCGGAGATAGACGGGCTGGAGTTTTGCAGGATGCTCAAGAGCGATCAGGCAACCAGAGACATTCCCTTCATCTTTATCACGGTGTTAAATACCAGCAAGGAGAAGGAGGAGGCGTTTCTGGCGGGTGCCGTGGATTTTATACCGAAGCCTTTCGACAATATCGAGGTCTTGATGCGGGTGAACAATCACCTGAACAGTTACCGTATGCAGCAGGAGATGGCGGACTATAACCGCATGATGCACCGCCTTGTGGAAGACCAGAAGAACCAGATCGAGCGGGAGCACGCCAACGTGCTGCGGGCGCTCACACGGATTATGAAAAAGAAGGATGACGATAAGGGCGTGCACCGGAGCAATGTGGGCTATAACTGCAAACTCCTTGCACAGGGGATGCAGTTTTCCCCCGCCTATGAGGATACAGTGACAGATGAGTTTGTGGAGAAAATCGGCATTGCGGCAAGACTTCACGACGTGGGAAGGTTCCTTATGTCGGGGGAGGAGATCGCGGATGACGGCGGGCCGGACAGACAGAATTTGGAATATATCAAAAAATGTTCGGAATTTGGCAAAGAAGTGATCGGCGAATTTGCGGTGGATCAGGAGAGCAGCGACGCGCTGGAGATGACGAGGCAGATCGCCGGATACCATCACGCGCGCTGGGACGGGTCCGGGTATCCGGCTCTGTCGGGCAGCGAGATACCGCTGGAAGCGCGGATTGCGGCTGTGGCAAATGACTTTGACGAGATGACGGCGCCCGGATATGGAGAGGCGGCATGTTCTCCCGAAGAAGGACAAAAGAGGATCAGCGAAAGAGGCGGCACATACTATGATCCTGATGTCATACAGGTTTTTGACAAGCTTTGGAACAGGATGAGAACAAATTGACTTTTATGGAATTGTATGCTTTAATTAAAGATGGTAATTTGGGGAGGTAAAAGAAATGATTACCGACGGTGAGTTCCAAAGGATAGTTACTTATGTGAAACAGCACTATGGCATTGATCTGAGCCAGAAGAGGGTGCTGGTGGGCGGACGGCTGGAGAATTATCTGGCGCGCAACGGCTACGCGAATTACAACGAGCTTATGGCGAAGGTGGAGCACAATCCGAAGGGCAGCGAAGCCACGGATCTGGTGAATATTCTTACCACGAACCATACATATTTCATGCGGGAAAGCGAACATTTTGATTTTATGAAAAATGTGGCGCTGCCGTGGGCAAAGTCCAGAACGATGGGAACGAAGGATCTGCGGGTCTGGTGCGGCGCTTCCTCCACGGGGGAGGAACCCTATACGCTTGCCATGATTATCAACGATTTTTTCGGCATCAACCATTCGGGGTGGGATACCAGACTTCTGGCGACAGATATTTCCATGAAGGTTTTGTCGCACGCGTCCAAGGGCGTCTATCTGAAGGAGGACATCGATCCCCTGCCTGTGAACTGGAAGAGGCACTATTTTAAGCAGATCAGTCAGGAAGAGTTTCTGGTGAAGGATGAGCTGAAAAAACAGGTAATATTCAAGCAGTTCAATCTGATGGACCCCATTACTTTTAAGAAAAAATTTCACATCGTTTTTTTGCGGAACGTGATGATCTATTTTCAAGATGATATCAAATATCCGCTTATCAATCGGATTTACGATCACATGGAGCCGGGCGGCTATCTCTTTATCGGGTTGACGGAGAGACTGGACCGCCAGATGGTTAAGTTTAACTATGTTCAACCGTCAATATACAGAAAATAGGAGTGCAGGACATGAGACCGATTAGAGTGTTGGTTGTAGATGATTCGCTGATGTTCCGCAAGCTGCTTGCGCAAGGACTGGATTCGGATCCGAATATCGAAGTGGTGGCGGATGTCGGGGATGTCTACGAGGCGCGGGACGCGATACTCAAGTTTAAGCCCGATGTCATGACATTGGACGTAGAGATGCCGCGCATGAACGGCATAGAGTTTTTAAAGCGGCTGATGCCCCAGTATCCGCTGCCCGTGGTGATGATAAGCGCTTTGAACAATAAGGTTTTTGACGCGCTGGAAGCAGGTGCGGTAGATTTTGTAAATAAACCGTCCAATCTGACGAGGGAACAGTTAAATAACTTTCTGACGCAGGAGCTGGCGGCAAAGGTAAAGATTGCCTCCACCGCAAAGGTAGGCAAATTAAAGAGAGTGGACAACACAGCGATCGCAAGCCATATTACCGCGGCGGGCGGCAAGGACCGCATCGTTGCGATCGGCGCCTCCACGGGAGGAACGGAAGCGATCTTTGAAGTTGTGAAAAGATTTAAGAGAGATATTCCGGGCGTTGTCATTGTGCAGCACATGCCGCCCGGATTTACGCAGATGTATTCGGACCGCCTTAACAACCAGTGTGAGGTTGCGGTCAAGGAGGCCCAGACGGGGGACCGCGTGATGCAGGGACAGGTGCTGATCGCACCGGGCGACAGGCAGATGCGGCTCGTCAAGGTAAACGGCGTCTATCAGGTCGAGTGCCGGGGCACGGAGAAAGTGAGCGGGCATTGCCCCTCCGTGGACGTTCTGTTCAGCTCTGTGGCGAAGGCGGCAGGAAACAAGGCGGTAGGCGCGATTCTGACGGGCATGGGAGCCGACGGCGCGAAGGGACTTCTGGAGATGAGAAACGCCGGCGCGCTGACCGTCGGGCAGGACGAGGCGACCTGTGTCGTTTACGGTATGCCGAAGGTCGCTTTCGATATAGGCGCGGTGCAGCAGCAGGCGCCGATTACGGCAATTGCAGGGAAGATTTACAGCCTGTTAAGCAAATAGATACTACTTTGAAGAAAGGAGCTGAGCGCATATGAAGATTTTGTTGGCAGAGGACGACTTCGCCAGCCGTAAGTTTATGGATAAGCAGCTCTCACGTTATGGAGAATGCGACGTGATGGTGGATGGCGAAGAGGCTGTGGATGCATTTATGATGGCGCTGGAGGACGGCGAGCCTTATGATCTGGCATGTCTGGACGTGATGATGCCGGTTATGGACGGCTATCAGGTATTGAAGGCGATCCGTGATATCGAGGCGCAGAAGGGTATTCCCAAGAGTAAGCGTGTAAAAGTCATAATGACAACGGCGCTGAATGACGAACGTAACGTTAAGATGGCGTTCGAGCTTGGATGCGAAGCCTATGCCGGGAAACCGATAGATGTGGAGAAGTTTGAAAAGGTGTTAACAAAGCTTGGGCTGATTTAAGAAATGATGTAACTGTGAGGAGACAGAACAGTTACGAAATCCTTAAGATGAGGAGGAAATATGGCAGAAGAATTCAACACAGAAAGTATGCTTGACATGTTTTTGTATGAGAGCGGACAGCTTTTGGAAAAACTGGAAGGCATAATATTAGAAAAACAGGATGCTGATTGCTTCGATGATGCCGATATCAATGATATTTTCCGCGTCATGCACACCATCAAAGGTTCCTCGGGTGTTTTGATGTATGACAACATCACAAAAGCAACCCATAAGCTGGAAGATGTGTTTTATTACCTGAGAGAATCCCACCCGGATGACGTACCCCACATGGAACTTGTGGAGAAGGTACTTGCGGTGTCGGATTTCGTGACGGCGGAGCTTGATAAATTGAGAAACGGCGATACGCCGGACGGGGATGAGAAAGAGCTTGTGGAAGATCTGGATGAGTTTCTGGGCCGCCTTAAGGGTGAGATTAGCAAGCAGGGCATCCAGATGCCGCAGGCGAATAAGCATGTGGAGCCGACACAGTTCTATATCACGCCGGTGGCGGGCGACGACAGTCATTTTTATCGGATTTCGATACATTATCGGAGCGATACGCAGATGAGTAATCTGAGGGCGTATTCGGCGACCTATGCCTTGAAAGAGGTAGCTGAGGATCTGCTTTACACACCGGATGACATCCTCTCCAACGAGGCGAGTGCCGATGTGATTGTGGCAGAGGGCTTTCACATGCTTCTGCAGACGAAGAGCTCCAAGGAGGAAGTCATTGCGCTGATCGACAGCTCCGAGGCTGAGGAGATCAACTTTGACGAGCTCTCCAAGGAGGAGTACGGCAGGGCGCTTGGTGAGTTTGGCAGAGAGGAAGCCGAGCCGGTTGTTGTAGCGCCTGTGGCTACGAAGGATGACAGCAATAAAGAGGCGAAGAAGGAAGGACCGAAACCGGGTGACTATGTGGTTAAGACCAAGGAAGCCGGCAAAGGTAAGACACTGGCTAAGAACCAGCCCAAGCAGCAGAGCATTATCAGCGTGAACGTGGAGAAGATGGATGCGCTGATGGATCTGATCGGTGAGCTGGTTATCGCGGAGGCGGTGGTACTGCAGAACCCGGATCTGAAGGTGCCGGGACTGGAGCTTTCCAACTTCCAGAAGGCGTCCGGGCAGCTTTCCAAGATTACGACGGAGCTGCAGGAAGTGATCATGTCCATGCGTATGATGCCGCTGACGAACGTCTTCCAGAAGATGAAGAGAATTGTCTTCGACGTGTCCAGAAAGCTCGGCAAGGATATCGAGCTGGAAGTGGTCGGTGAGAATACGGAAGTGGATAAGAATATCATCGAGCACATCACAGATCCGCTGATGCACCTTGTGAGAAATTCGGTGGATCACGGTATTGAAGAAAATCCTGAGGACCGTACCTCGGTCGGCAAACCGGCGAAAGGAAAGATTACGCTGGAGGCAAAGAACGAGGGCGGCAAGGTTTATATCAGTGTTAAGGATGATGGTAAGGGTCTGAATAAAGATAAGCTGTACCAGAAAGCTCTGGATAAGGGCGTGATTGAGAACAAGCCGATGAGTGAGTTTACGGATAAGGAGATCTTCCGTTTTATCACACTTCCGGGCTTCTCCACAAAGGAGGAGGTAACCGAGTATTCCGGCAGAGGCGTGGGTATGGACGTGGTGGTGAAAAATATCCAGTCCATCAGCGGAAGGCTTGACATCTCCAGCGTGGAGTTTGAAGGGTCGGAGATGACGCTTGTTATACCGCTCACACTCGCGATTATCAACGGTATTGTGGTACAGGTAGGTAATTCCCCGTTTGTGATTGAGACGGCGTCTATTAAGGAATTTGTGAGAGTGGGAGAAGATTCCTTGATTCACGAGCCGAGCGGCGAGGAGTACATTGTGCTAAGAGGGGAATGTTATCCCTTTATCCGCCTGAATGAAAGATATGATCTGCCCGATTCAAACGATAAGATTGAAGAGGGAATCATCGTTGTGTTAGAACATGAGGGCAGTCAGGTATGCGTACTGATTGACAAACTGCTGCAGGAGCAGGAAATTGTGGTTAAACCGATTCCTTCCTATGTCAGGAAAGTCAAAGGGCTTTCGGGCTGTACGCAGCTTGGCGACGGAAGCATTGCGCTGATCCTGGATATTGCCGGATTGCTGATGCATGACGGAGAAAGGAGATAGTACATGGCTGAAGAGTTTATGAAAAAAGACGAAACGGATGAGATGGAAGAGCTGCTGGAAGATGATTCCCAGAAAGGGATGTTTATGACGTTCCAGATCGGCAAAGAGCTATTTGGTATCAGCATCAGCTATGTGAATGAGATTATTGCGATGCAGCCGATTGCGGCAATCCCTGAGGTGGATGATTACATTAAGGGGTTGATCAATCTCCGGGGCAAGATTATTCCTGTGATTGATGTTCGTGTCAGATTTAAGATGGAGCCGTGTGAATATACGGACAGGACGTGTATTATCGTCATTGATGTGAAGTCAACCATGATCGGTCTGATCGTAGAGAGATTAGCGGATGTTGATACCATTGCGGAGGACAATATCGCACCGCCGCCTTCACTGGGAAGGAAGGAACATGAGCATAACAAGTATGTTTATGGGCTTGCCAGAACAGGAGATACGGTGACGCTTCTCCTTGATCCCGAGAAGCTGATCAGACAGGACGATATCATGACGGCAATGGAAGAGGTCCGCAAGGAAGAGCAATCATAAAAAGGAGAATTCACCATGAAGAAGAAATTTTCAATTAATGACATGACAGTCAGAAATAAGATTACTTTGTTTAGTGTGTTAATGCTGGGTCTGATGCTCATCATTTCGGCGGTGGGTATATGGTCCTCCAATATGGTAAATCAGGCGCGGACGAGTCTGAACAACAGTGCGCTGGCACAGTTCGATATCACGCAGGGATTTGCCGATTTCTGTAATATCAAGGTTCGTGTGCGCAACATTCTGTTTGTGTATTATGATGATCCCGATGCTCTGCAGCAGCAGGAGCAGATGATTGAGGAGTATAAGACGGACGCCAGAAAGTATCTGGATCTTTTCGAGGGCAGAATGGTAAGTCTGTCTCCTGAGATTCAGTCGCAGTATCAGACTGTGGAAGACAAGATCAATTCATGGTATGAGTCCACACAGGGAGATATTGACAAGGCAAAGGCAGGGCAGGTAGAGGCTGCGGTCAACGATCTGATGACTACAGGCAAGGATATTGCGGACGATGTGGAGGACAGTCTGGTTGAACTGATCAACACGATCGAAGCGGACACCAAAGAGAAGGAAGTGAGGATCCAGCAGCAGCTGGTCGGTCTGACTATTCTGCAGGTGGCTGTCATGGTTCTGGCGGTTCTGATTACCATCATGTACTGCCTGTTCCTGATCAAAGCGATCACCAGACCTATGGCGAAGCTGTCTGAGGCGGCTAAGAAGATGACCAAGGGTGACATCGATGTGGACTGCGAGAAGATTTACAACGACGATCTCGGTCAGCTGCTTGATGAATTTGCACAGATGGCAGATGCGATCAGAGAGCAGACGAAGATCACGGAGGCTATTTCCAAGGGCGATCTGACGATGGAAGCGAATCCCAGAAGTGACAGGGACGTGCTTGGTCAGGCGATTGTCAGACTGCTTTCCGAGAACAATATGACACTGAGCAACGTAAAAGAGGCGAGTGCGCAGATCACCGTTGGTTCCGAGCAGGTGGCGAATGCCAGTCAGGCTCTTGCACAGGGCTCTACAGAGCAGGCTAGTGCGATCGAGCAGGTAACGGCTTCCATGGATGAGGTGACACAGCGTACCAAGGCTAACGCGACAGAGGCAGGCGAGGCAAATGTTCTGGTTCAGAACATCAAGGAGATGGCTACTTCCGGCAACGATCAGATGAAGTCCATGATTCAGGCTATGGATGACATCAACGCGTCCTCCGAGACGATCTCCAAGATCATTAAGACCATTGACGATATCGCATTCCAGACAAACATCCTTGCGCTGAACGCGGCGGTTGAGGCGGCGAGAGCGGGTGTACACGGCAAGGGCTTTGCAGTAGTAGCTGAGGAAGTGAGAAATCTGGCGGCGAAGAGTGCGTCCGCGGCAAGCGAGACGGCAGAGATGATCGACGATACCATCCACAAAGTTGGCAATGGTACGAAGATTGCACAGGATACCGCGAAGTCTCTTGACGAGATCGTGACATCCATCGACGAGATCGTAGGATTGATCAGTAATATTACATCTTCCTCCAACGATCAGGCGACGGCGATCTCCCAGATCGATCAGGCTATCTCTCAGGTGTCTACCGTGGTACAGACCAATGCGGCTACCAGCCAACAGTGTGCGGCGGCAAGCGAAGAGCTTTCCAATCAGGCTGTCACACTCAGAAATCTTATGGCGAGATACCAGCTGGTGTCCGGCGCTATGGGCGGCAGCAGCTATGTGGACAATACGCCTACATACAGCAGCGAGCCGACGATCTCTCTGGACGGGGATTACGACGACAAATATTAAGAAACGCACAGACAGGGACGTGTCTGTACACAATAGAGGAAAGAGCCATTGCCTTAGGGGGGTGGCTCTTTCTTTTTGCACCTGCATATAAATTTTCACAGATCTATGTCACAAATCAGGGACGCAGGGTGTATTACATGTAGGAAATGAAATCAGTGATGAAACAGAAACCAAAAGGAGGGGATTCGGTGAAGCTGGCATATCGAAATATGGTCAGACATTACAGAAAAAGTATACTCTCTGCCGCCATCGGCATTGTGACGATCGCGTTTTTGCTGCTCTACGCAGTCAATCTGGACAGTACGGAAAGCCAGCTTGTTTCGCTCCCGGAGGCGATGGAGGTGAACGGCAGGGTCAGCAACTTAAACGGCTCACTGAGCGAAGGAATCAGCATTTCCGAGGAGCGCGTGGATGGAATCGCCGCCTGCCCGGATGTGGAGAAGGCGGTTTTCTCCGCGCAGTTTATGACGGGATTCGGCGCGTTTACGCTGGAGGAATATAAGGGAAACCTGAATTATTTCGCGACGGCGGTCAACGATATTGAGGGTGTGCCCGGCTTAAAGAGCGAGGAAATTTCCTATGGGGAAGCGCGGGACGAGAGCCTCTTTGCGGGCGGGGAGCCGGTGTGTATTCTGGACGTCCGAACCATGGAGCAGCAGGGATTGTCGATTGGGGATGAGGTGACGATCACCCTTTACTACTATCAATACGGGAAGGGAGGCATCGGGATCGGAAAGGTTACGCCCCTTGTGGAGGGAAAACCGTTCACCATTGCGGGCGTGATGGACTATAAAGACTTTACCGGCAGCGTGACGCCGCCCCAGATGTTGTTTCCGCTGGAGAGTGTGCGGCAGTTTTTCCGGGAGGAAGGGATCGCGTTTACGGCGGATTCGGCAGCCTTCAAGGTAAAAGACCCGTTCCGGCTGAATGAATGTAAAAGCTATATGAAGGAGCTGGGCTTTCTGCCCGTGGTCAGGGACGCTGATTTTTCTTATGCGGGAAACGCCCTCAGCATGAAGGACGAGGAGTTCATCAATGCGGCGGAAAACCTGCGGGAGACACTGACTTTTCTTACCGGGATGCTGCCCTTTGTGGTGGTGATTCTCCTGTTTGTGGGATATCTCTGCAGTTTTCTTCTGATTCAGGGCAGAAAGGCGGAGTATGCCACCATGCGTTCGGTGGGAATGGGATGGTGGAGTTGCTTTTTTGTGATGCTTTTGGAAAATTTGATGATTGAAGCGGCTGCCTGTGCAGCGGTCAGCCTGCCTGCGTTTCTGACGGGTATGGTGAGCGGCAGGGCGCTGCTTTACTCGGACGCCGTATTTCTTCTTGCATTTCTACTGGGAAGCGCGGCGGCGTTGTGGACTTTCCATCGTCTGAGCGTGATGGAGGTATTGCGCGCAGGTGAATAGTGTGAGACGGAGTTGCGATGCAACTCCGTCTCACACAGGAGAATGCCGAAATACGGGCATTCTCCGCACGAATTTGAGAGATAAAGGGAGGAGACAGGTATCATGATCATACGGAAGAGTCTGCTGAAACTGCGGCGCACGCCGGTCAGAACCATACTGTTTTTTCTTTTGGTGGCATTTGCGTCGGCGCTGCTTTCCACGGGAGGCGGGTTGTGGCAGATGTGCCGGGAGAATATGGCGCGTTTTGAGGGCATTTTCCAGACCATCGCCACGGTGGAGCAGAAGCCGCAACGGTATGTAAGGGAAGAAATCTGGCAGGCAGATCGGGGAGAGTACAAGGTCGTCAGCCGGGCGGAGTATGGGGATATGATTCCCCTCTCTGTGCTTTCCTTCGAGGGGGCGGACTATATCAGCGGACCGGAGCGCAGGGGCTGGTATGCCGCCTATCTGCCGGAATACGAGATGATGGATGCGGGCACGGGGATCACAAGCAATCTGGTGGTGGAGGCCTCCCCCGTGGAGGATGCGGTTCCGGCGGGACCGATTAAGATGGAGGTCAAAAATATATTGTACAGTTATTATCCCTATAATGCGCCGTTGTTCTATTACTGCGACCATTTCAATGCGTCGCCGGAGATGCTGTACGCCGATAAGACCTATATTATGTGGATATACGATTTTCTTCCTCATGGCTGGCCGGAGGTAACAGACCCGCAGGAATACCTTCCTCAAGAGGGGATTGTGAGCACCCAGACCGGGCCGGAAGGGGCTTTTCTTCCCAACGATCTTTCCGGCAGTTCGATCGCGGAGGTGACGCCCGGTTTCTATGAGACGGAGGAGGGGCAGCAGTGGAAGGCGCTTGTCCGGGAGTTGGAGATGGGCATATGGCGCTCATCACCTGTTACTGTCACGGACAACCTTGACCTGATTCCCATATTTTATGACGGATCTGTCAGTATCATAGAGGGAAGGGAATTTACGCGGGAGGATTACAGCGAGGGCAGGAGGGTCTGTCTGATTTCCCGCAAGTTTGCCAAACGAAACGACCTGAAGACGGGGGACGTCCTGCATCTGCCGCTGCGCTATGGAGATTACAGGGAGCCGGGCACGGAGGCAGTCTGGAACGTCAAGCTGACGGCGGAGGGAAAGAACTTTCCTGTATTTGAGGAGGCAGACTGGGAAATATGCGGTATTTACGATATGCTGCCGGGAGGCTTTGCAAAGAGCTCGTCCTACCGGCTGGATGACAATGAAATTATCATACCAAGGGCATCCATCAAGAACAGTGACAGCGAAAATATTGCCGACTGGGGACCGATGAAGGGCTGGAATACCTCTTTTGAGATTCCAAACGGCACCATTTCCCGCTGGAAGGAGTTGTGGGAAAAACAGGGCATCGAGGGGCTGGAGATTACCTTCTATGACAAAGGCTACAGCGTTCTGGAGGACGGCATCAAACGGATGAAGAAGATGGCGCTCATCCTGCTCGTGGCAGGAGCGGTCAGCGTGATTTGCGTCCTGCTTTTCTTCTGCCACATGTTTATCACAAAGCAGAGCGTGGCGACGGCCGTGGAACGGTCGCTTGGCATGACAAAGAGACAGTGCGCGGGATCGCTTTTGACGGGGATTGTGCTGTTAGCCCTGTGCGGCGGTATTCTCGGCAGCATTGGCGGCTATTACTGTGCGGGGAAGGCGGCGGGACAGCTTACGCAGGTGGAACGCTTCGACCGAAATTTCAGCACAGGCATGACGCAGGGGCAGGATGAGGAGGAGAAAACAGATTATATTCTGGAAGGGAACTGGCGTGTGTGCACGGCAGCGGGTACGGCGGTTGTGGTACTGGCGGTGGGAATCGCTTCCGCTATGATCTGCGCCAGCCTGCGGCGGGAACCTCTGGCGCTGCTTAGCGGCAGGGAAGAATGAAAGGATTCCCGAAAAATTCTGTATGCCCCTTGACATTTTGGAAAAAACTATATATAATTTCTTGTGTTGCCGGTGTAATAAGCCCTGCGGCGTGTTGCGACGGCAATGTATGTGCGCTTAGCTCAGCTGGATAGAGCGTTTGGCTACGGACCAAAAGGTCGGGGGTTCGAATCCTCTAGCGCACGTTGGTTTTTTGAGAGGCGGAAATGCTGATAAAACGGGCATTTCCGCTTTTTTTTCTTTCATTTTTTTGGGTAAAAAGTGTAACAAATCTTGTTACACTCAGACTGTCAAAGAACCTCTGTTACGTAACAGCATAACAGAGGTTCTTTTTTA
>CAJUJK010000023.1 GCA_910586705.1 uncultured Lachnospiraceae bacterium
AGGATACGACTGGAGGACTTTGTATTACTTGAAAGTATTGGTTTACCTACCACTCGGTGTAGACACGGTTTAAGGTAAAGGACATAATCGCCAGCGTGTTCGCGTAGATGGCGCTTTCCGGCCAGGTGGCGTAGATCTCGGAGGACACCACGTTCTTGATATAATCCCGGTAGCGCACATAGTAGTTGGGGGCGGTGGAATCGTTTGGTACGCCGTCGTGCACGATGATGAACTCAGGAATCACCACGCGGCTTAGGACGATCTCGCCGGATTCATCCATGGGCTTGATCTCGTCCTCGGGGATCTTGGGCGGATAGTCGCCGTAGAGGGTGTGGTCGGGGATGGCAATGATTTCCTCCGTGTCCCCGCTCATTTCCGTCGGCGTCATCTCAATGTTCTGGACGGCGGTCACGTCCGGCAGCACTTCCACGCCCGAGACGATGACAGGCTCATAGCCGGGGGCGTTCACGGAGAGGGTGTACTCCGAGTAGGGCATGGGGGAGTTGGGGGTCAGACTGTACTGTAAGGGCGGCGTTTTCAGGTCCACCGTGTCTGTCTGCCCGGAAGAGTTTGTCGTCAGCGTCTCCAGTGTGGAATCCGGCTCGCCGGTAAAGGAAATGGTAATCGTTGCGTTTTCTATCGGGATCAGTCCCACGTTTGCGGTGACGTTGATTTGCAGTCTGCCGACCGTATCAGTTCCTGTCGCCTCGTTTTCCTCGGTCTGTGTATACAGCAAAGTTGCATCTTTTTTGATTTCATCCATCTTGCTACCTCATATCTGACAGGTATATGCTCTTACGGTTAGCATATGCGGGAAAGGGATTTTTCGTGTATGGGATTGCCGTTTTGTTGTTTCCTGCCCGGACCTTGACAAAATGAGCAGAGTTCTATAAAATGAAACAAGATTCATTTTTATTTTGGAAGGTCAAAGGCTCTGACAGGGAGGGAACGATGCCAAAGGTCACGGAAGAATACATTGCGGGCAAAAAGAAAAGGATAACGGACGCGGCATATGAGATGTGTCTGCGAAAAACAGTCAGTACGGTCACCATGCAGGATATCATTGACAGGACAGGCTTAAGTCAGGGCGGCATCTACCGTTTTTATAAGGATATCGACGAAATATTTGCGGATATGATCAGGCAGATGCGGGAGCGGGTCAGCATCAAGGGAAAAATCGATGAGATTCTGGAGCAGAAAGACGAGCTGCCGCCGCGGGAGATTACGAACCTGTTGTTTGCGATGCTGGCGGACTTTATGGAAAGTGAGCTGATGGGCATTGAGAAGATTGATTTTGAACTCTCGGTGCTTGCCATGAATATGCCCCAAAGGATCGAAAAGATCATGGGCGGTCTCCCGGAAGTGGGAAATATGGAATATCTGACCAGGCGCACCATGGAATATTTCCGGGAGCAGGCTGCGCGGGGCAGAATCCGTCCGAGTGTAAATGCGGAGGAGCTGTTTGCGTTTATCTCCTCCGCCTATGACGGCATTCAGATGACGTGCATTGTAAACAACTGTTACCGGCAGGAAAGGAATCCGCTTGCAGATCTGTATCAGCCGCGGGTTTTGCTGAAGACGCTGGCGCGGACGGTTAACAATCTGATTGGGGCGGACGGAGAGGACGAGGAGGATTCACTATGAAAACAGAAAAGCAATACACAGAAGAATACGTGCGCATCGGGGGAATAGAACAGTATCTGCTGCACTACCGCTCTAAGCCAGAGGACCCAGTCCTGCTCTTCATCCATGGCGGACCGGGGCAGACGGAGAGTTTCTTTGCTTTTCTAGTGGAGGAATACGCAGAGCGCGATTACAATATCGTCTATTATGACCAGCGCGGCGCAGGGAAAACGTGGTTGAAAAATAAAAAGAGCAGACCCGACATGGAGATCTTAAAGAGGGATCTTCTGGAGATCGTGCTGTACATGAAAAAGCAGTATGTGAAAGAAAAGATCGGCATTGTAGGGCATTCCTGGGGCAGCGTTCTCGGGAGCATGTTCGCCCTGGAGCACCCGGAACATACGCTGTGCTACATCGGCTGCGGGCAGGTCATCAATATTGTGGAAAACGAGCGCACCGGCTACGAGATCCTCAAAGAGGCGATCGGGAAAGGCGGGAATAAACGGGATCAAAAGAAGCTGGAAAAGATCGGTGTGTATCCGCCGCCACAGTTTGACTTAAAGGCTTACCGCAAGATGGGACAGATTCGCAGGCTGCAGGGGAAGTACAGACTGGCGCAGGATTTTGACAGGACAGTCATCGATCTGTGGCGTCGTTCTCCCGTCACGGGAGTGAGAGACCTCATCCTGTTTGTGACAGGTGTGTCAGTTAATATGCAGCTGATGCGGGAACTGATGACCTATGATCTGCGGAAAAAGGGAAGCAGTTATCAGGTTCCTGTCTACTATGTGCTCGGGGAGAAGGACAGCCAGACGCCGGTCGGGATCAGTATAACGTATCTTGAAACCGTGCAGGCGCCTGAGAAGAATCTTTATCTGATATCTGATGCGGGTCATGCGCCGATGATCGACAATGTGGAGGACTATCGGAAAGCGGTGCGGGAGATCGTCCGCCGTGTGCACCCATAATGAGGGTTGCACATGCCACCCCGAAAATGATATACTATTGGTATGATTGTGGATGAGATTTTAGAAGGCAAATTTCATACCGATGACGGTCCGCTGGAGTTTTCCTGCCCGCGCGTTACGCTGTCCCTTCAGGCAGACATGGTCTGTGAGGGGTCTTTTTTCGTGTACGGGCCGGAGGGGGCGGTGACGGAGGGGACAGTGACATCCTCTGATCTTCGGATGACCTGTGTCACGAAGCGCTTCGGCGGCAGCGAGGACGAAATTCTCTACCGCTTTGATGCGGCGGGGATGGAGGCGGGACAGGAGGTTTCCGGCTCGTTTTGCGTTGTGTCGAACAGGGGGGAGTATGAACTGCCTTTTCAGGTGAAGGTGCTTTCGGATGAGATTGACTCAAGTCTCGGGGAAATCCGAAACCTTTTTCACTTTACGAATCTGGCGAGAAGCAACTGGGCGGAGGCGGTTTCGCTCTTTTATGATCCCTGTTTCAAAAAGGTGTTTACGGGGCATGACAGGCAATATCTGGCGGCTTACAAAGGGCTTTGTGCGGTGTCTGGAAACGAGCACAATGTGGAGGAGTTCCTGCAGGAAATCCACAAGAAAAAGCCGGTGGAGTTTTTCCCCGAGGAAAGCGAGATACGGCTGGAGGATCCGGCGGGGGACGCGCGGTATGCCCTCGTCATAAACAGGAACGGCTGGGGGTATACGAGACTGCGGTTCCAGACGGAAGGGGATTTTCTGAAGCTGCAGGAGGAGTCGGCGGATGAGAGTTCCTTTGCGGACAATATTTACCGGCTTTATTATGGAATAGATATGGAAAAGCTGCACAGCGGCATAAACTTGGGCGCGATTGTGCTTTTGCGGGAGAACGGGTCGGTGCGGATTCCTGTCACCGTAATGCAGCGTGTGCCCGGTGTCAGGGCGCTTGGTGCAAAACGGGAAAAGAAACAGCTCACGGTGCAGCTTATGGAATACTATCAGGCGCACCGCTTAAAGAAGATCGGGACGGGTACATGGCTTGCGGAGACGGGGAAGCTCCTGACCCGCATGGAGCAGCTTGACGATAAGGACATCGCCGTAAAACTGTTCCGGGGACAGCTTTTGATGTCGCAGGAGCGGGGCAACGAGGCGAAATGGCAGATAGAGAAACTGCGGGAGCGGATGAATGCCATACGGGAAGAGGATCCGGCGCTCTGGTGCTATTATCTGTATCTGACGACACTGATCAGCGAGGATGATTCCTACGTGGACGAGGTGGCGGAGACGGTTTCGCGGATTTACAGCCGGAGAAAGGGAGACTGGCGGATCGCGTGGCTGTTACTTTACCTGTCGGAAGAGTATGTGGAGAGCGTCTCCCGCAGGTGGCTGCTTTTGGAGGATCTGTTCATTCATCACTGTACTTCTCCGATGATTTATATTGAGGCGTGGAACATTCTCTGCATGAATCCGGCAATGCTTCGCAAACTGGATCTCTTTGAGGAGCAGGTGCTGACTTATGCGGTCAAAAACGGCGTCATGCAGGAGGAAATCCTTCTGCAGGTGGTGTACCTTGCCGGGCAGAATCGGGGGTATTCCGAGGGGATATTCCGCATTCTGAAAGGCTGCTATGCGCTGATTCCCCACAAGGAAGTCCTGCACGAAATCTGTAGTCTGCTGATTAAGGGAAACCGCAGCGGGGAGGCATACTTTCCGTGGTTTCGCGCAGGGGTGGAGGAGAATCTGCGCATCACCAGACTTTATGAATATTATATGATGTCACTCCCCAAGGATTTTGACGGGGAGCTGCCCAAAATGGTGCTTCTGTATTTTGCCTATCGAAGTGATCTGCACTATGAGATCACGGCTTATCTCTATGCCTATATATACAGACGCCGGGCGGAGTTGGCGGATATTTATGTAAACTATATGACGGTTATGGAGCGATTTGTGCTGGAACAGATCGGCAGGGGCAGGATCAACAGGGATCTTGCTTATCTCTACGAAAAAATACTGACCTTTTCCATGATCGACGAACAGACCGCACGGTCGCTCGTATCCCTGCTTTTTATGCGGGAGGTCAGGACGGAGGCGGAGAACGCAAAAGAAGTGCTGCTCGCCTATGCCTGCCGGTCGGATATCAAGCGTTTTCCGATAACGGACGGCAGGGCGTTTGTGCCGGTCTACGACAATGACTGCCGGGTGTTTTTAGGGGACGGTGAGGGGAACTTTTTTACGGAGGGCATGGCGTACACCGTGGAGGCGTTGATGAAACCGACGCGCCTTGCGCCGATGATTGCGCCCTTTGTGAGAAATCATCTGGGCTATGCGGTTTACGCCTGCTATGCGAGACAGCATACGTTTGTGGTGCAGGAGGACAACGCGGATCTCTTTGCGCTGCTTTCCTCGTCGGAGCGGATTGAGGAAGAGGAAAAGAAGAAAATCTATCCCATGGTGGTAGACTTTTATCACGAAAGAGACAGAATGCGGGAACTGGATGAGTATCTGCTAACCTTGCACCCGGAGGATGTGAGCCGGCATGACAGGGGAAAGATCGTCCGTTTTCTCGTGAGCCGGGGGATGTATGAGAAGGCTGTCGAGTGGGTCAGACGTTTCGGACCCTACGACGTGGACGCGAAAACGCTGCTAAAGCTTGGCAGCAGGCTTCTGGATCTGACGGAGACGGAAGACAATCCGCTGCTCACAGGGACGCTTCTCTATGTGGTGCAGAAGGGAAAATACGACGACAACGTGCTCGACTATCTGGTGAAGTGGTTTGCCGGGAGCATCGGCCAGATGCGGGATATATGGAAACTGGCGGATTCTTTCGGTGTGGATACTTACAGGCTTTGCGAGCGGATGCTTGTACAGATGTTATATACGGGCGTGCGGGTAAAGGAACAGCTGGAAATCTTACGTGCCTACACGAAGAGCGGCGGCAGCGAGCGGATCAGGGCGGCGTTTGTATCGGCGTGCTGTTATGATGACGTGGTGAAGGAAAAGCCTGCGGACCCTTATGTGTTCGAGAGTGTGCGGCAGCTTTATCAGGAGGAAGCGCCCCTGCATCTGGTCTGCCGGATCGCTTATCTGCGCTGCTTTGCGGACCGGGAACGGGATGCGGAAGTGCAGAAACTGTGCGCCGTCTTTCTGGAGTCGCTTCTCGCGCAGGGGATTGTGATGCCTTTCTATCGGAAGTATTTCGGCTATGTGCCGCAGCTTGGCGCTTATCTGGACAAGACCATGGTGGAGTATCGGACGACCTCCGGCGCCCGGGTGATGATCCACTATATGATTCAGGAGGAAGGCGCAGCCGGGGAGGAGTACACCCACGAGGAGATGCGCGATATGTTCGGCGGCATCTGTGTCAGCGATTTTATCCTGTTTTTCGGGGAACAGCTCAAGTATTATATCACGGAGGAATCGGAGAACGGGGAACAGCTTGTGGTGAGCGATGTGATCCAGAAGGGGGAAGCCGGGGAGGATATCTCCGAGGGAAGATTCAGTGTATTGAACGATATTATGATAGGAAAGACCCTGCATGATTACGATACGGTGAATGATCTGCTGGCGGCGTATTTCAGGCAGGATCACATGGTGGAGCAGATCTTCACGGTAAGATAGAGGAAATGGTTTATGTTTCTAGGTACGAAAGAGGACGACAAACCGCATAGGGGAAGTGTATTTGTGGGGTATGATCTGGGGGAGAGGTATACCCAGATCAGTTATTGTCTCTTTGGCGAGAGCGATGTGGAGACGGTTGCGCCGGTGGTGGGGACGAAACAGTACAACATCCCTTTTATGTTATGTAAACGAAAAGGGACAAACCAGTGGCTTTACGGCAAGGAAGCGGTTAAGAGCGCCGGAGAGGAAACCATGTGCCCGGTGGATGACATTCTGAATCTGGCAAAAAAAGGGACGGAGATTGAACTGGACGGGGAGACCTATGACCCGGTGGCGCTTCTGACTCTCTTTGTCAGAAAAAGTCTGGGGCTTATGAGTTTTATTGTCCCGGTGGAGCACATCGGCGCCCTGTTGTTCACGGTGGACCGGATGGACGACCGCATGGTGGATATTCTTCTGCAGGTGGCGGCAAACCTGCAGGTTAAGACGGAACATATTTATTTCCAGAACCATACGGAGAGCCTTTACTCCTTTATGTTGTATCAGCCCTCGGAGCTATGGGCGTATCAGGTGGTGGTCTGCGAGCACGACGGCAGATATTTAAAGACATACCGCATGGAGTGCAACAAGAGGACCACGCCCATTGTGGCGCTGATCGAGGAGGCGGGATACGAGACGGTTGTGGTGCCCGAGGAAACGGAGGAGGAGGCTGTGAAGGAGGACGCCTTCCGGGTGGCGGACGAGCGGTTCCTCGGGATTCTGGAAAGGCTCTGCGAAGGGCGGATCGTCTCTTCTGCGTATCTTCTGGGAGACGGTTTCAGAGAGGAGTGGCATAAAAAATCGCTGCAGTTTCTCTGCCGGAACAGGCGCGTGTTTCAGGGCAACAACCTCTACAGCCGGGGAGCGGTCTACAGTCTTTTGGAGAAGTTTGACGCTTCTGAGGCGGGAAAGACCCATATCTTTCTCGGGGAAGATAAACTGAAGGCAAACATCGGTATGCGGGTGCTGCGGCAGGGAAAGGAATCCTACTATGCGCTTTTGGATGCCGGGGAAAACTGGTACGAGCTGCACAAGTCCTGTGAGATTTTTCTTGGCAGGGAAAAGGAAGTTTCCTTCGTGATCACACCGCTTAACGGGAAAAATGTGGAGACAAAGACGATTCCCCTTGCGGGGGCGAGGGAGACAGGCGCGCCTTTTACCAGATACGCGCTGGATGTGGCGATGGCATCCGCGGATACGGTACAGGTGTCGGTGACGGATCTGGGTCTGGGCGAGTTTTTCCCCGCGTCGGGACAGAAGTGGGAGGAATCGTTTCAGATTATTTAGGAAAATGCAGTCGGCGGGGGAAACACTTTGTCAGGCGTTTACCGAAGCGATGAGGGACGAAGAAGATGGACGGTCAGATGATTCTGGGAACAGGCAGACGGGCGGAAAACCCCTACTATATGGAAAGATTTTATGTAAACCTATATTCGGTGGAAGAACTGTGCTTTCTCTTTGTGGACAGGGCAGAACTTCTGGACGCGGAGATCATGCAGCGTGGCATGGTCAGATGGCTGGAGGAGGAGTGTGGCTTAAGCGATCTGGCGCACACGCTGGATGCGCTGCTGAACAGGCGTGGCTCCACGGCGGCTTATGTGGGCGCGGTTTTAGAGTATGTGAACATTTATCCGGCGGACGTGACAGACAGGACGGAAGAGATCGTGCGGGGCAACGACGGCTTAAGTCCCTATGAGCGGCAGAAGGCGAAGGCGGACTATCTTCTCGGGGAGAGGCGGTATCTGGCGGCGCTGCAGCAGTACCAGAGTCTGGCGGCGGAAGTGCCGGGGAATGAAAAGCTGCTTCTGGCAAGGCTCTATCATAATATGGGCGTGGCGTGCGCGGGCATGTTTCTCTACGGACAGGCGGCGGACTGGTTTATGAAATCCTATCAGACAGACGGGAAAAAAGAGGGGCTTAAGATGTATCTGGCGGCGCTGCGTATGGGGCAGCAGGAGAATGCGTATATTGATTATATCGCGGCGCATCCCGAGTACCATGAGCTGTCTCTGGAGGTGGAGCGGATGGTGAAGCGGGCAGAAGGTTCTTTCGAGGGAACGGATGAAAACCGGATGCTCGTCACCTATCAGGTAATGAAGGAGGAGGGCGCGGGCGCGCTTGGCAGCTCCACGCCTTATTATGAAGAGATCGGGAAACTGACGGCGGGGCTTAAAGAAAGCTACCGCAGAAGTATGAGGTAGGACTTGGAGGAGAAAAATGGGCTTTATTAAGAGACTGCTTGACAGGTTCCGCAGGGATTACGACGAGTATGATGAGGAAGAGTGGGATGATGAGGAGTCCTCGCGGGAGATAGATTTTGACAATAAGGAACAGCGAAGCGACTATGTGAAAAACTGTCTGGAAAAGATTGCGGACGCCACGAAGGAACTGGAGAATCTGAACTTTGAGTACAATATGGTCACTTCCTACCTGAAAGATATGGAGGAGATCGAGGCGCTGCCCCCGGAGGAGAGCGACCAGCTCAAGGACTGCGCGAAGCGGGTGTCTCTTCTGCAGGAGCGGAAGACAGATTTCATGGGACGTCCCCGCCGGATCACGGATGAGAAGTACCGCATGGTGGAGCGCATGGAAGACGAGATGGAGGAGGCGTTTACAAAGATCACCGACGCGGAGAATTATCAGGAGCTGATCCGCAAGGACTTAAGCCGTCTGGAAGGCGAAAAGCACGCCTATCTCTACCGCAAGAATGAGGTGATGCGGCTGATTTCCGACACCAAGGGCATGGCGGTTATCTGCGTCACCGCGCTGGGGCTGTGCGCGCTGCTTCTTTTGTTCCTGCAGTTCTTTCTGGAGATGGATACAAAGATGGGGTACTTGATCACGGCGGGCGTGTCGGCGGTGGCAATCACACTGATCTATGTGAAACATATGGATGCGAGGAAGGAACTGCGCAGGGTGGAAACCGGTATCAACAAGATCATCCTTCTGCAGAATAAAGTAAAGATCCGCTATGTGAACAACACCAACCTCCTCGAGTATTTATATATGAAGTACGGCGTGAACAGCTCCAAGGAACTGACCGAAATGTGGGAGAATTATAAAGTCGAGAAGGAGGAGCGGGAGAAATTCCGCAGGGCGGAACTGGATCTGGATTACAGCGAGCAGGAACTTTTACAGATCTTAAAGTGCTATCAGGTACAGGATCCGGCGATCTGGCTGCACCAGACGGAGGCAATTCTCGATTCCAAGGAGATGGTGGAGATCCGGCACAATCTGATTATCCGCAGGCAGTCGCTGAGACGGCGTATGGATTACAACAGGGAAGTGGTGGCGGGCACATCCCAGAGGGATATCAAGGCGCTGGTGGAGAAATACCCGAAATACGCAAAGGAGATTATGAAGACGGTGGAGGAGTACGAGCAGAAGTTTAATTCCTGATCACAGATAGGTAATTGCGAAATTTCACGATAGAAAGGAAAGGTAAAGATGAGTACAGACAGATATGTGAGCCCCCTGTCGGAGCGGTATGCGAGTAAGGAGATGCAGTATATTTTTTCCCCGGATATGAAGTTTCGGACGTGGCGGCGGTTGTGGATCGCGCTGGCGGAGACGGAGATGGAGCTGGGGCTTTCCCAGAACGGCAAACCTGTCATCACGAAAGAGCAGATTGACGAGCTTAAAAAGTATGCGGAGGACATCAATTACGACGTGGCGAAGGCGAGAGAGAAGGAAGTGCGCCACGATGTGATGAGCCATGTCTACGCCTACGGGCAACAGTGCCCCAAGGCGGCGGGCATCATCCATCTCGGCGCCACCTCCTGCTATGTGGGGGACAACACGGACATTATCGTGATGCGGGAGGCGCTTTGGCTGGTGAAGAAAAAGCTGGTGAACGTGATTGCGGAGCTTGCGAAATTCGCGCAGGAATACAAGGAGCTGCCGACGCTGGCGTTTACCCATTTCCAGCCCGCGCAGCCCACCACCGTCGGAAAGCGGGCGACCCTCTGGGCGCAGGAGTTCTGTCTCGATCTGGAAGATCTGGATTATGTGCTGGGGAGCCTGAAACTTCTCGGTTCCAAGGGCACCACGGGCACGCAGGCGTCTTTTCAGGAACTCTTTGACGGCGATCAGGAGACCATAGATAAAATCGATCCCATGATTGCTGAAAAGATGGGATTTGAGAAATGCTATCCCGTGTCCGGGCAGACTTATTCCCGCAAGGTGGACACGAGAGTGTGCAACATTCTGGCGGGCATCGCGGCTTCCGCCCACAAGATGTCGAACGACATCCGTCTGCTCCAGCATCTGAAGGAAGTGGAGGAGCCTTTTGAGAAGAGCCAGATCGGTTCCTCGGCAATGGCTTACAAGAGAAATCCCATGCGCAGCGAGCGCATCGCTTCCCTCGCCCGGTTCGTGATGGTGGACGCCTTGAATCCGGCGATCACCTCCTCTGTCCAGTGGTTTGAGCGGACGCTGGATGATTCGGCAAACAAGCGGCTTTCCGTTCCCGAGGCATTTCTCGCGGTGGACGGGATTCTGGATCTGTGCCTGAATGTGGTGGACGGTCTGGTTGTGTACGATAAAGTGATAACGAAACGTCTGATGAGCGAACTGCCCTTTATGGCGACGGAAAATATAATGATGGACGCCGTCAAAGCCGGGGGCAACAGACAGGAGCTGCACGAGAAGATCAGGGAGCTTTCGATGATCGCGGGCGCCAATGTGAAAAAAGAAGGAAAGGAAAATAACCTGCTGGAGCTGATCGCGGCGGACCCGGCTTTCAACATGAGTCTGGAAGATCTGCAAAAGACCATGGAGCCGTCTAATTATGTGGGACGTGCACCGCTGCAGGTGGAGAAATTCCTGAAAGAGATTGTGAATCCGATTCTCACGGAGAATAAGGAGATGCTGGGAGTGACGGCGGAGATCACAGTCTAGGTTGTCCTCACGCGGGAGAATGCCCATAAAACGGGCATTCTCCTATGAAGCATTTTATACCAGCATAATCTTCTTATACGCTGCAATCCGGTTTCGGAAGCTTGCGGCATCCGGGTTGCTTTTTACAAATTCATAATCCGAGAAGATGCGCCCGGTTTCTTCTTTGATTTTCGGCTCGTCCGCTACGTCCGTGTCGGATGTGCGGTAGTAATAGTCCGTCATAAGCCCGCACGCCGCAAATTCCATCTTGATATCATCTTCATCCACTTCATCAAAGATAAAATGCGAGAGCACATAAACCGCCGCGCCAAAGAAGAACGTCCCGTCTCCGCCTTCTAAGTCCGCCGGGACAAAACTCTCCTGCTCCGGAATTTCCACCTTTTTAGTATAATCGCTCATAAGGATGGAATCGAACACTTCGTCCGTCCCATCATCAAAATCAAGGATTTCCTCTTCGATATCCTCTTTTGCGCTCTCCTCAAGCTCCCCGTAAAACCCGTTGGTGAAATAGGACACAATTTTCTCCAGCTCCCCGAACACCTCAAACTCCGGGAAAAGGGAAGTGTAGGTAAAAAGCCGGCAAAATCTGGACATGGTCAAAAGCAGCCATTGGAGCTTCTGCGGCGTGCTTAAATCCTCCGCCTTTTCCAAAACCTGTTCCTGTATCGTTTTTTCATAAGGCGTATGTTCTTCTTCCAGTTCCTCGATCCACTCGCATACCTGATCGTCCTTTTTGGCAAATTTGTCATACAGGCTGTCCATCCCGCCGACGAGATTGTCAAAACGGTTCAGGTAATAAAGCGCCTTTGCGGTCATGCCCTTTTTCCGGTACTCTTTTCCAAGCTGCAGATAGTATTTTGCCACGCTCTCATAATCCTGCTTTTCCTGCGCGGTTTTCAGCGCATCCAGTAATCCGTCCGTGTTTTTTGTAATCATGTTTGCCTCCGTTTTTCAATTTCCCGTTCTGAGTCTGCCGTCAGGCATATTCATGGGCGCCGTGGGCAAAATCTCAGATTATTCACACTTATTTCAGAAATTTGCAGTTGTTTTCAGTATATAAAATGTGTGATAAAAAGGCAATATTTTTGTGCGGTCTGTTTTGCAAAGAGTGGGGGCGTGGGGATAAGAGCGGCGGCAGCCTGTGCAAGTTAGTTTAGACGAACTGCCGATATTTTATTTGTGAAAAAACAAAGAAAATGCTTGCGCGGGGAGGGCGGATGTGGTAGATTAGAAAGAAATATATTTTTGGAAAGCAAGGTGTATTGATTGAAAAAGGAAGAGGAATTTGAGCGGGTCGCCATGCGCGTCTCGGCGGTCAGTATTATCGCCAACTGTGCGCTGACGGTATTTAAATTGTTAGCGGGTATCTTGGCATACTCCGGCGCGATCATCTCCGACGCGATTCACTCGGCGTCTGATGTGTTCAGCACCGTTGTGGTTATCATTGGCATTCGGATATCGAGGAAGGAGTCGGATAAGAACCACCCTTACGGGCATGAGCGGCTGGAGTGCGTGGCGGCGATTGTGCTTGCCACCATTCTTGCCTTTACCGGTCTGGGAATCGGGTATTCGGCGCTCAGACAGATTGCGGGTGGAGATTACGCCAGTCTGACTGTGCCGGGACGGCTTGCGCTCGTGGCGGCGGCGGTTTCCATCGTCGTGAAGGAGGCGATGTACCAGTACACGAAAGTTCACGCCAGACGGATCGACTCCGGCGCGCTGATGGCGGACGCATGGCATCACCGCTCCGACGCGCTCTCCTCCGTGGGCGCGCTGATCGGTATCGGCGGCGCGAGGCTCGGGTTTCCGATTCTGGACCCGGTGGCGAGCGTGGTGATCTGCGTGTTTATTGAGAAAGCGGCATACGAGATCTTTATGGACGCGGTGGATAAGATGGTAGACAAGGCGTGCGACGAGGAGACGGAAGCCGCGCTTCGGGAATGCGCGGCGGCGCAGGAGGGCGTGCTCGGCGTGGACCTTTTGCACACGAGGGTTTTCGGCAACAAAATTTATGTGGATATCGAGATCTGCGCGGACGGGGAGGAGACGCTTCGGCGCGCCCACGAGACGGCGGAGCGGGTGCACGATTCCATCGAAAAGAATTTTCCCAAGGTGAAGCATATCATGGTGCATGTGAATCCGGGGGAAGAGTAGAAAAAACTGTCTGACGTTGCAAATTCTGGATACGAATGTGTAGGATGTATGGACAGAAAACTTGTGCGGCAGCGAAAAATAGCATATAATAGGGAAAGGACAACATCAGTTCTGGGAGGAGTGCGGCGACGTATCGCCAGTGTCTCGGTTCACACACAGAAAATCCCGGAGAACACTTGGCGGCTGATGTTGTCCTTTTTGCGCGAATAAGCAGAGTCAGAAGCCTTCCGAAGGCTGCGCCATGCATGGAAGCAGACATCGGAAGGGTTATGACGAGCAACGCGAACACGAAATGCGAAGTATTTCGTGTCTGCTTATTCGCAAAGATGGAGTCAGAAGCATATTGAGTCTGCTTATTCGCGTAAAAAATAAAAAAGAAGCAATAACTATATTGACAAACAAATGAATATATGCTTGAATGTTCATATAAAGATAAATCAAAGATGAACACAATGGGGGTAGGACAGATGACGAGAAAACAGAAGAAGGTTTTTATCAGAATTTTAATCGCGGCAGTTCTTGTACTTGCGCTGTTATTCATACCGATAGAGAATCCGTGGCTTAGGCTTGCGCTCTTTATGGTTCCCTATCTGGTGATCGGCTATGACATTTTGCGCAAGGCGTTTCTGGGCGTGATCCACGGGGAGGTTTTCGACGAGAATTTCCTGATGGCGGTGGCTACCGTGGGCGCCATTCTTCTTGGGGAATACACGGAAGGCGTGGCGGTCATGCTCTTTTACCAGATCGGAGAGCTTTTCCAGAGCTACGCGGTGGGAAAGAGCCGGGGGAACATTGCGAAGCTGATGGATATCCGCCCGGACTACGCCAACATAGAGGTGGATGGCAGGATCGAGCAGGTGGACCCGGACGAGGTGGAGATCGGCACGCTCATCACGGTTATGCCCGGTGAAAAGGTGCCCATCGACGGTATCGTGGAAGAAGGGGAGGCATCCCTGAATACGAGCGCGCTGACGGGGGAAAGCCTGCCGAGACAGGTGGGCGCCGGGGATCAGGTCATCAGTGGCAGCGTAAATATGTCGGGTGTCCTGAAGCTGCGCACGACGAAGGAGTTCGGGGAATCGACGGTTTCTAAAATTCTGGAACTTGTGGAAAATTCCAGCATGAAAAAATCCCGTTCCGAGAATTTTATCACCCGGTTTGCCAGATACTATACACCGGCAGTCTGCTACGGCGCGCTGGCGCTGGCTTTACTGCCGCCGGTTTTCTGTCTGGTTTTCGGCTATGAGCCGCACTGGTCCATGTGGGTGACGAGAGCGTTGACCACATTAGTCATAAGCTGTCCCTGCGCGCTGGTCATTTCCATCCCGCTAAGCTTTTTCGGGGGAATCGGCGGCGCTTCCGCCAAGGGCATTCTGGTGAAAGGCTCTAACTATCTGGAGGCGCTCTCCGAGACGAAGTATGTGGTCTGCGATAAGACGGGGACGCTCACGAAGGGTGTGTTTGAGGTTACCGGGAAGAAAGCGGCGTCCGGCTTTTCCGAGGAGGAGCTGGTCGAGTACGCGGCGTGCGCGGAGAGTTATTCCGGGCATCCCATCAGCAGAAGTCTGCGGGAGGCATACGGGAAGGAGATTGACAGAGACCGGGTGAAGGATGTGGAGGAAATCAGCGGACACGGTGTCTGTGCCTGCGTGGACGGAAGGCTTGTGGCGGCGGGCAACCGCAGACTGATGGAACGGCTGCAGATTGCGCCGGAGGAAGTTTCCGGGATCGGGACGCAGGTGTATGTGGCGGTGGACGGTGTTTACGCCGGATGTATCCTGATTTCTGACGTGGTGAAGCCGGGTGCGAAGGAAGCGCTTGCCGCCCTCAAGAAGGCGGGTGTCCGTAGTATAGTTATGTTAACCGGCGATGCCAAACCGGTGGCGGATGCGGTGGCGGCGGAGCTTGGCGTGGACGAGGCGAGAAGCGAACTTCTGCCGGCGGATAAGGTGAGCGAGGTGGAGAAACTGCTGGCGGCGAAGGGAAAGAAGGAGAAACTTGCCTTTGTGGGGGACGGCATCAACGATGCGCCGGTGCTCTCCCGGGCGGATCTGGGGATTGCCATGGGCGCGCTCGGTTCCGACGCGGCGATCGAGGCGGCGGACATCGTGCTGATGGACGACGACCCGGCAAAGATCGCGCTTGCCATGCAGATTTCCAGAAAGACGCTGCGGATTGTCCATGAAAATATCGTCTTTGCGCTGGCGGTGAAGCTGGCCTGCCTTGCCCTTGGCGCGGTGGGTATTGTCGGCATGTGGTGGGCGATTTTCGCGGACGTGGGCGTGATGATTCTGGCGGTAATCAACGCCACGAGGGCGCTTGCGGTGAGGAGGATGGCTGTGAAACTATAGAGCGGAGAATGCCCGGTTTTGCATTTTGTAACAAATGCTTAAAAAATTGTAATATTTATTTTAAAAGTTACTATGTTTTTCTTGCGTAGTTTGTGTTATTATGAAAAGGATGAGTGGAGGTGACCTTATTTATGAGCACAGATTTGCGCAAGAGAAAGATCACTTATACGATAATTTTAACTTCCGATTCTCCCGCGGCGCACCATCGGAGAATGCACATTAAGACGGGTGCACTTGCGTTTGTGGCGTTTGTGGCGTTTGTGGCGGTGATCTGTTATGCGGTTTATACGTCCATCACCATGGGGGGCTACATAGAGCGGAACGCCAAACAGCTCGAGCAGCTCGTCCAGATGAAAGCGGAGAATGAGACGCTGACGGCGGAAAAAGAAAGCCTTGCCGGAAAGATTTCTTCGCTGGAAGAGACGTTGAGCCGCAAGGAAGAGCAGGAGCACGAGCTGGTGGCGGCACATGAGGAAACCTATATTCCAAAAGGATTTCCCATGAGCGGCGCGGCGCAGATTAAGGAAGAGGATACGGCGGCGGACACCGGTGAAGAGGGTGATGAAGCCGATGAGGAAGAAAATACGCTGAAGGTCGAGGCGAAAGAGGAGTGGAAAGAGCTCATTTTCGTGGCGGCGGAAGGCACGAAAGTAGTTGCCACCGCGCCGGGCACGGTGAAGGAAGTCCGGGAGGCGGAAGGCGAGGTAAGTTACGTGATCATTGACCACGGAAACGGGTATGTCACCACTTATCGGAATCTGGGCAGTCCCATTGTGGAGGAAGGCAGTCAGGTTGTGAAGGGTGTGGCTCTTTTTCTGGTGGGTGAGGATAACACGGAGACAGGCTACAGCATCCGCAAGGATGAAGATTATGTAGATCCGCTTGAGTTGATTGAGATCAAAGGATAGGGAGGAAGCTATGTTGGGAAAAAAGTCGGTAGAACAGATTAATGCCAAGATCAGCAGTATCATAGGCGCTGATATGGTAGTGGACGGCAGCATTCACGCGAAGGAGGCAGTCCGTGTGGAAGGCACCGTGAACGGCGACGTGGAGACGGATGGCGCGCTCATTATCAGTTCCAGCGGTAAGGTGAAAGGAAACGTGAAGGGCAGCAGCATCATCATCGGCGGTTCTCTGGAAGGCGATCTGACCAGCGGCGGCAGAACCGAGGTGGCTTCTACAGGTAAGGTGATCGGCAATATCCGCACGAAGAGTCTGGTTGTGGATGAGAACGCGGTATTCCAAGGACAGTGTATTATGAATGCGGAAGGGCTTGCGTCTTTGCCGGAATCTCCTGTCAATGCTTCTGAACCGGAAAAAACGGAAGAGAAGGATCAGGAAGAACAGAAAAAGGATAACAACAATAATAATAAATGGAATAAGAGATAGGAAACGTGGATCAGATATCTTTATTTGACAGGGAAATGCCGCAGCCTCTGGCGGCGAAGCTCAGACCGGGCACGCTGGAGGAATATGTGGGGCAGGGGCATCTTCTGGGAAAAGGCAAGGTGCTTCGGAAGCTGATTGAGCAGGATCAGGTGTCCTCCATGATTTTCTGGGGACCGCCGGGCGTGGGAAAGACCACTCTTGCAAGAATCATAGCCAATAAGACCAGGTCGTCTTTCATTGACTTTTCCGCGGTGACAAGCGGCATCAAAGAGATCAGAACCGTCATGGAGCAGGCGGAAAAGAACCGCCAGTACGGCGTCCGGACGATTTTGTTTGTGGACGAGATACATCGTTTTAACAAGGCGCAGCAGGACGCTTTCCTTCCTTACGTGGAAAAGGGGAGCATCATCCTGATCGGCGCGACGACAGAAAATCCATCTTTTGAGATTAACAGCGCTCTTTTATCCCGCTGCAAGGTGTTTGTGCTGCAGGCACTCACCACGCAGGAGATCAAAGAGCTTTTGTCACATGCGCTGACAGATCCCAGAGGGTTCGGAAACCAGACGGTGCATATCGACGACGAGACGCTTGAAATGATCGCCGTCTTTGCCAACGGCGATGCCAGAAATGCCCTTTCCACGCTTGAAATGGTGGTGTTAAACGGGGAGATGGACGCGGAGGGCGCGGTCACGGTGACGAAGGAAACACTGGAACAGTGCACCATGCGAAAGTCCCTTCTGTATGATAAAAAGGGGGAGGAGCACTACAATCTCATCTCCGCCCTGCATAAATCCATGCGCAATTCCGATCCCGACGCGGCGGTCTACTGGCTGGCGCGGATGCTGGAGGCGGGGGAGGACCCGCTCTATGTGGCAAGGCGTGTGGTGCGGTTTGCCAGCGAGGACGTGGGGCTTGCTGATCCACGGGCTCTGCAGATTGCGGTGGCGGCTTATCAGGCGTGTCACTTTCTGGGAATGCCGGAGTGCAACGTCCATCTGACGCAGGCGGTGGTCTATGTGGCGCTGGCGCCCAAGTCCAACGCCATGGAGGTGTCCTACAACGAGGCGAAGGAGGATGCGGTCAAAGATCTGGCGGAGCCGGTGCCCCTCGTGATCCGAAACGGCGTGACGGGGCTTATGCGCGATCTGGATTACGGAAAGGGTTACCAGTACGCCCACGATACGGAGGAGAAGCTGACGAACATGCAATGTCTGCCGGACGCCCTTCTGGGGCGGGAATATTACCGTCCTGCGGGCATGGGCGAGGAGGAGGCTCTGAAGAAGAGACTTGCGGAAATTAAGGCGTGGAAAAAGGCACACGCACAAAAACATTGATTTGAAATGGGTTTTGCTTTATAATGTGAAAGTAAGAAACAAAGGCCGGTTTTTTACAACCGGTCTTTTTGCGCGTTTGGGCAGAATCAGCAAGCATCACAGGCAGGCTGCATGCTTGCATGCAAGACAGTCTGTGATGCTTTATGACGAGCAACGCGAATGAGAAATGCGAAGCATTTCGAGTCTGCCCTGCTCAATCTGCTTATGTGAAATAAGGAGGAGTGTATTATGGTAAAAGCTGTTGTGGGCGCCAATTGGGGCGACGAGGGAAAAGGAAAGATCACGGATACGCTGGCGGAAAAAGCGGATATCGTGGTGCGTTTTCAGGGAGGCGCGAATGCAGGACACACGATCGTAAACAATTATGGCAAGTTTGCGCTGCATACCCTGCCTTCTGGCGTATTTTATGGGCATACGACCAGTATCATCGGCAACGGTGTCGCGCTCAACATTCCGCTTCTGGTGGAGGAGATCAGGTCTATCACGGACAGGGGTGTGCCGGAGCCGAAGATTCTGGTGTCTGACCGCTGTCAGGTGGTGATGCCTTACCATATTTTATTCGACCAGTATGAGGAGGAGCGGCTCGGCGGAAAGTCTTTCGGTTCCACGAAGTCTGGGATCGCGCCTTTTTACTCAGATAAATACGCGAAGATCGGCTTTCAGGTGAATGAGCTTTTTGACGAGGAGCTGATGAAGGAGAAACTGGAGCGGGTATGCGAGACGAAGAATGTGATTCTGGAGCATCTTTACCATAAACCAACCATCGATCCGAAGGAGCTGTCTGTCACGATGCAGCAGTACCGGGATATGGTCGCGCCCTATGTGTGCGATGTGTCCTCCTATCTGGATCAGGCGTTGAAAGAGGGAAAAACCGTACTTCTGGAGGGACAGCTCGGCACGCTGAAAGACCCTGACCACGGCATTTATCCGATGGTGACGTCCTCCTCCACACTGGCGGCTTACGGTGCGATCGGCGCAGGTATCCCGCCCTATGAGATCAAACAGATCTATACGGTGTGCAAGGCATATTCCTCCGCGGTGGGAGCCGGCGTGTTTGTGTCGGAGATTTTCGGCGACGAGGCGGACGAACTTCGCAGACGGGGCGGCGACGGCGGAGAGTTCGGCGCGACCACAGGCCGTCCGAGAAGGATGGGCTGGTTTGACTGCGTGGCGTCCAAGTACGGCTGCCGTCTGCAGGGAACCACGGATGTGGCGTTTACGGTGCTCGACGTGCTCGGGTATCTGGACGAGATCCCTGTGTGCGTGGGTTACGAGGTGGACGGTCAGGTGACCACGGACTTTCCTGTGACCTGCAAGTTGGAGAGGGCGAAGCCGGTGCTCAAAAAACTGCCCGGCTGGAAGTGCGAGATCCGCGGCATCAAAAAGTATGAGGAGCTGCCGGAGAACTGCCGCAACTATGTGGAGTTTATCGAGGAACAGATCGGGTATCCTATTACTATGGTTTCAAACGGTCCCGGCAGGGATGATATCATATATAGAGAAAGTCCGTTGAAGAAATAGGCGCAGAATACGGAAGGGAGAATGGCAAAGGGGATAGCAGAACAAAATAAAAGAGGAGGGAAACTATGTTACTGGAGAACAAGGTTGCTATTGTGACGGGCGGCAGCAGAGGAATCGGCTACGCCACAGTGGAGGCATTTTTGCAGGAGGGCGCGAAGGTGGTGCTGTGCGCCAGTCGTCAGGAGACCGCTGACAAGGCGGTGGCGAAGCTGAAAGAGACTTACCCGGACGCGGAGGTGGAGGGAATCTACCCGAACCTGTCTGATTACGCGGCGGTGAAGGCAGCTTTTGACGGCATTGCGGAAAAGTACGGGAGCATTGACATTCTTGTGAACAATGCGGGCGTGTCGGAGAGTACCCCTTTTACGGAATATACGGATGAAACTTTTGAGAAGGTGATGGATTTAAACATCAAGGGCGTGTTCAACTGCTCCAAGGCGGCGAGCGTCCATATGATTGCGGCGGGGAGCGGCGTGATTCTGAACACGTCCTCCATGGTGAGCCAGTACGGGCAGCCTGCGGGAATAGCTTATCCCACTTCCAAATTTGCGGTGAACGGCTTTACCCTGTCTCTGGCGAGAGAGCTGGGACCGAAGGGAATCCGGGTCAATGCGGTGGCGCCGGGCATTACCTACACGGATATGATGCGGCAGGTGCCCAAAGAGGTGATTGATCCGATGATCGCGCAGATTCCCTTAAGGCGTATGGGACAGCCGGAGGACATCGCCAACGCTTTTGTGTTCCTTGCATCGGACAGGGCGTCCTACATCAGCGGAGAGGTGCTGCATGTGGACGGGCTGGCGAGGAGCTAGTAAGAGTTATGTAAACTATATGCCGTATAGACAAAGTATGTATGAGGAAAGATGAGATGATAACGACAATCATATTTGATATCGGAAATGTGCTGGCGGATTTTACATGGGAAGCGCACTACCGCAGCTTCGGCTACAGCGAGGAGATTCTGCAACGTCTGGCGGACGCTACAGTCAAAAACCCTCTGTGGAACGAGTACGACAGAGGTGTGATGAGCGACGAGGAGATCATACGGGGATTTATCGAAAACGACCCCGGCATCGAGAAGGAGATTCGGGAGACGCTTCGAGACAAGGGGACTATGGTTGTTCGGAATGACTATGCGATTCCGTGGATACAGGAGCTGAAGGAAAAGGGTTACCGATGTCTGTACCTGTCCAACTTTTCCAAATCTTCTCACGTGCAATGCGCGCCATCTCTGGACTTTTTGCCTTATATGGACGGCGGCATCCTTTCCTATCAGGAAAAGATCATCAAGCCCATGCCGGAGATCTATCAGCTTCTGATCGACCGTTACGGGCTGAAGCCGGAGGAGTGTGTGTTTCTGGATGATACGAAACATAATCTGGACGCGGCGGAGAAGTTCGGCATACACACCATCCATTTTCAAAATCAGGAGCAGGCGATAGAAGAGCTTCGGAAGTTAGGCGTGGAGGCGTAAGCGTAAAATGAGAGTGAAATACCCATTGGCTGTGGAGGCAGCCGGTGGGTATTTTTGCAATATTTATAGTTTTATGTCAGAAAAATCATTTTGGCTGCGAATTATAGGTAACAAAGCAGATAAGGTGGTGGTCACAGTGGAAATCAATGAAAGAAATTTTGTCAGGCAGCTGAAAAAGAGAAACGAGCAGGCATTGTATTATGTCATAGACCATTACGGCTGGGTCTTGAAAACCGTTGTCAAAAGGCAGATGGGGACGCTCCCGCATCTGTGGGACGACTGTATGAACGACACGCTGTTAGCCGTGTGGGATCACATTGACAGCTTCGACCCGAAACGGTCGGAATTTCAGAACTGGCTTGCCGGGGTGTGCCGGTTTAAGGCGCTGACCTATGTGCGAAAGTATATTGACGCGTCAAAGGAAGATCTGGTGGAGCAGATGCCGGACTGGGAGGACGAGGCGGCGCAGCGGGAGTTTTTGCGGCGGGAATACGAGGAGGAGGCAGGGCAGATTCTTTCTTATCTGAAGGAGGAGGACGCCGAAATCTTCCGGCTGGTCTATCTGGAGGAACTGACCATGGATGAGGTGGCACGTCGGATGAACATGAGTAAGACGGTGATTTACGGGCGCATCAGCAGAGGGAAAAAACATCTGCGGCAGACCATTGCGGAAAGTGAGGTGTAGGACATGTCCAGAATATATGAAATGTGTAATGACCTGGATTCGGCGGAGCTTTTAAAGGACAGGGAAGAGCTGACCCGGGAAGAGAAGGGGCATCTGACAGAATTTATGAAAAGAGAGGGGATCCTTTCCGAAAGCGGAAAGAAAAAGAACAGAAATACAGCCGGCAGGATTGTGGGATGGGCAGCGGCAGCGGCGGTGATTGCGCTGGTGGTCGTGCCGAACACATCCGCCACGGCAGCGTATGCCATGGAGCAGATTCCCATTCTGGGAAGCGTGATCAGAGCGGTGACCATTCGGAATTATCAGTATGAGAGCGAGGACTATTCGGCGGATATACAGGAAGTGAAGCTGGAGCAGGGCAACGGGGAAACGGCTGTCGGGACGGAAGAGGACAGGCTGGAAGGCTCGATCCAGACGATTAATGAGAGCATTGAGGAGATGACGGACCGTCTGGTTGCCAGATTCGAGGAACAGGTGGAGCAGGGGGAAGGGCATAGCAGCATTTATGCGGATCACGAGGTGGTGACCAATACGGACACATGGTTTACTCTGCGGATTGATGTGACCGAGATTGCGGCAAGCGGTTTCCAGTACCAATACTATTATCACATTGACAAGACCACGGGCGAGATTGCTTCCTTGAAAAATCTCTTTGAGGAGGGCGCGGATTATATTACCCCGATCAGTGAAAATATCAAGAAGCAGATGCGGGAACAGATGCAGGCAGATGAGTCGAAAGTTTATTGGGTCGATTCCAAAGAAGAGATGGGACATCAGTTTGAGGCGGTGAAAGCGGATCAAAATTTTTATGTAAACCAGAACGGACAAATTGTGATATGTTTTGACGAGTATGAAGTGGCTCCGGGCTATATGGGATTGGTGGAGTTTACCGTAGATGAGGAAGCGGTTGCGGCGATCAGAAAGTAACCCCATAAGAGAGGATGCCGCCGTCCATTGTGTGGAGTCAGGCGGCGGGGAAAAAAGAAAATCCTGCTCGGTTGGCAGTCCGGGAGTCTTTATACCGCTTTTGCGGCGGACTTCCGGCTGCCATTTGAACAGGATGCGTTAAGCGATGATAGCGGCGATCCTTATTTCGCCATCAGCTCGTCTGCAAGAGCCTCGATTTGCGCAACGTTTTCCTCTGTCAAAGCGGAGCGGATCTGTACGGTGTTTTCCGTGTAAGTGATATCCTTACAGCCTTCCAATCTGGCACGCATCGCCTTCGCCGCCATGGGTGCCCAGGAGCCGTTCTCCATCAGGGCGATGGTGCGTTTCTGATAGTTGTGGGAGATCAGCTCGTCGATAAACTCCCGCATGAAGGGGAACATTTCCGTATTGTAGGTGGTGGTGGCGAGCACCAGCTTGCCGTAGCGGAACGCGTCCTCCACACATTCTGCCATATCCTCCCTTGCAAGGTCTGCGACAACTACCTTCGGACAGCCTTTTTCGGTCAGTTTTTCCGCCAGCAGTCCGGCGGCTTTTTTGGTATTGCCGTAGACGGAAGTGTAGGCGATCATAATGCCTTCCGACTCCACGCCGTAGGAAGACCATGTCTGATATAAGTTTACATAATATTCCAAGTTTTCTTTCAGGACAGGACCGTGCAGCGGGCAGATGATCTGGATGTCTAGCGTCGCCGCCTTTTTCAGAAGGTTCTGCACCTGCATACCGTATTTTCCCACGATTCCGAAGTAGTAGCGGCGCGCTTCACATGCCCAGTCCTCGTCCGCGTCGAGGGCGCCGAATTTGCCGAAGCCGTCCGCGGAGAAGAGCACCTTGTCTTTTGCGTCATAGGTGACCATAACCTCGGGCCAGTGCACCATGGGCGCTGCCACAAACTGCAAAGTGTGTGTACCAAGGGAAAGGGAATCGCCCTCCTTGATGATCTGCCGCTTGTCGGCGTAGTCCGTGCCGAAAAACTGTTTCATCATGGTGAAAGCCGGCGCGGATGCCACGATCACTGTCTCCGGGTAAGCCTTGACAAACGCGTCTATGCTGGCGGAGTGGTCCGGCTCCATGTGCTGGACGATCAGGTAGTCGGGAGTGCGGCTGCCCAAAACGGTTTTCAGATTCCCAAGCCACTCCTCCTCAAAATTCGTGTCCACCGTGTCCATCACGGCGATCTTCTCGTCCATGATCACGTAGGAATTGTATGCCATGCCGTTTTCTACAATATATTGTCCCTCGAAGAGGTCGATGTCGTGGTCGTTTACGCCTATGTAATGAATGTCGTTTGTGATTTGCATTGTGAGATCTCCTTTTCGTTTGATTTTCTTACCAGAAAATTATATCATAAAATAGAAATGAGAGCGAAATATATTTGGAAAGAATTTTGGGGTGATGAGAATGACAGCGCCGATTGACTGAAAAAGAGGAACCTATCATGCAGAAGACAACTGATTTTTCACAGGGTAAGGTCTGGCGTAACATTGTCGCGCAGTCCATTCCCCTGATTCTGGCACAGCTTGTGCAGCTTTTATATAATGTGGTAGACCGCATTTACATCGGGCATCTGCCGGGAGCGGACAGCATGGCACTGACGGGGATCGGGCTGGTGTTTCCCTTAACGACCCTGATCGCGGCGCTCACCTTCCTGTTTGGGACGGGCGGCACGCCGCTTTTCTCCATTGCCAGAGGAGCGGGGCAGGAAGAGCGGGCGGGGAAAATCCTCGGTAATACGTTTTCCCTTCTGCTTGGTACATCGGTGGTGATGTTTTTTCTCTGTTATCTGTTTCGCAGGCCGGTGCTCTATCTGTTCGGCGCAAGCGATGCCTCCTATGTGTATGCTGATGCGTACCTGAAAATTTATCTGTGGGGGACGCCGTTTACCATGCTTGCTACGGGGTTAAACGGGTTTATCAATGCGCAGGGATTTCCCCGCATGGGCATGATGACGACGCTTCTGGGCGCCCTGCTGAATCTGGTTCTGGACCCGGTTTTTATTTTCTGGCTGGATATGGGTGTGGGCGGCGCGGCATTTGCCACGGTGATCAGTCAGGCGGTTTCCTGTATCTGGGTGCTTTGGTTTCTGACCGGGAAAAAGGCGCTGCTTCCCATGAAGAAGAAGGATCTGCGGGTAGATGGAAAACTGGCAAAGGAGATCATGGCGCTTGGTATGTCCGGCTTTATCATGCAGGGGACGAACTGTCTGGTGCAGGTGGTGTGCAATGCGACGCTTAAAGTTTACGGCGGCGATCTCTATGTGGGTGTGATGACGGTGATCAATTCCACAAGGGAAATTCTGGGGCTGCCGGTCAGCGGCATCACAAGCGGCGCGCAGCCGGTGCTTGGATATAACTACGGGGCGAAAGCATACGGGAGAGTCAGGCAGGGGATTCGTTTCACCGCTGCGCTGGGAATCGGGTATACGCTGTTTGCGTGGCTTCTGGTGCTCTTGACACCGCATCTGCTGCTTTCCATATTTACGGAGGACGCCGCCATGATTGAGGCGGGCGTGGGCGCCATGCGGCTGTATTTTTTCGGCTTTTTCTTTATGGCGTTTCAGTTTACGGGGCAGTCCGCGTTCACGGCGCTGGGGGATTCCCGCCACGCGATCTTTTTCTCCCTGCTTCGCAAAGCGGTGATCGTCGCGCCGCTGACGGTGCTCCTGCCGAAATTCGGATTCGGTGTGGACGGGGTATTTCTGGCGGAGCCGGTCTCCAATGCGATCGGCGGGGTGGCGTGTTTTGTGACGATGTATGTGACGCTCTACCGCAGGTTGAATTGCAGAGAAAAATCTAACCATATGGTAGAGTTTTAAAAGCAATGATGCAGGAAGAGCAAAAATGGATTGAAAATATGCAAGTTTAAGGATATAATATGCCTATTAAGCAGACATGGAGATATTAGGATTGTATTGAATAACAGAATGCAGATTTATTTTGAAAAGTATGTTATAATTTAAATATAAAGTATTTTGCGATAGAAAGCTATTGCATTTTTAATACACGAATTCCTAACTCTTGGGCATACTCTTATATTAGGAGGTGCCTATGCGAAAAGGAGGATTTAACATGTATTTAACGAAGGAGAAAAGAGAATCAAATTTATATCGAGGTTATAAACCTCAATTACCCAAACACCAAGAAGCGGAAGTTCAGGTGTATGTCTCTCAAGCAATAAGCAGAGATATCTCAAAACATATGCAGGGCGCGATTAAATCTATGTCTGGCATGATAGTTCATGGTTTAATCGAAGGAGGAGAAGGTCATGGCTGAAAATGAACAGATTGTCAAAGACAGAGAAGAGACGTCCGAGTTATCAGAAGACGGAAAAGAAATAGAGGCAGAATTGGAAGAGGTTTTAGACAGCGTTCCTCCAGAACATAGAAAGATATTAGAACGTATGATGATATCATCTGTTCAGTTGAGTAGTATTGCTTCTCCTCCTGAAGCGGTTGTGATGAAAAAGCTGACCCCGGAGCATATTTCCCAATTTTTAGAGGGTGCATCGCAGGAGATGCAGAAGAGCTATACAGAAAAGTTTCACAAAAAGTTATTTACTTTTTTATCTATGATAGTGGCAATGATTTTTTTTGTTGTGGTTATTATCTTATTGAGAGATGATACAGAAGTTATGGAAAAAGTAATATATGCAGTTGGAGGCGTCTGTGCGGGCGCATTTGGCGGTTATGGTCTTGCGAAAAGAAAATCGGACGATTAAAAAAAGTGAATACTTATAAATTGGGAATAGCGCCTTTTTATGTCAAATCGAGGCGCTATTTTACTGCCAATAGAAGCATAAACGAAAAGGAACAAAATATGAAGGAAGAATTTTGCAGAACAGAAATGCTTTTGGGTGCAGACGCGATGGACAGGCTCGCCCGCTCCAGAGTGGCAGTCTTTGGCGTGGGCGGCGTGGGCGGCTATGTATGCGAGGCGCTTGCGCGCAGCGGCGTGGGCGCCCTTGATCTGATCGACAAGGACAAGGTGGCGGTGTCGAATATCAACCGGCAGATTATCGCCACGCGCGAAACGGTTGGCAGGGAGAAAACGGATGTGATGCGGGAGCGGATTCTCTCCATCAACCCGGAGGCGCGGGTGCGGGTTTACCCCTGCTTTTTTCTGCCGGAAAATGCGGACACATTTCCCTTTGCTGAGTATGATTATGTGGTGGACGCGGTGGACACCGTGACGGCGAAGATCGAGCTGGTGATGCGCGCGAAAGATGCGGGCGTGCCGGTCATCAGCAGCATGGGGGCGGGCAACAAGCTGGACGCCACGGCTTTTCGCGTGGCGGATATTTATGAGACAAAGGTGTGTCCTCTGGCAAGGGTGATGCGCAGGGAATTGAAGAAACGGAACGTCGAACACTTGAAGGTGGTGTACTCGGAGGAGGAACCGATCATCCCGGCGGGGGAGGATGCTTTTGCTCTGACGACGGAGCAGGGGAGCGGGAAGGCAGGAAGTTTTTCGGGTGATGGCAGAAAGAACGGGTGCGGCAGCGGGGCGGATAGAGATGCAGTGCGCCGCCAGACACCCGGCAGCGCAGCTTTCGTCCCTTCCGTGGCAGGTCTTATTATCGCAGGGGAAGTGGTGAAGGATCTGACGGGAAGATAGAAACATTATGTAAACCAATAAATCAATGCGGCATTGCTTCGTGGTTCCATCGAGCAAGGATCAGTCATTTTTTTGGCGCACTGTCTTTCATCTGCCCGGCTCCGGTGTTTGCATCCTGCGGCGGGCGGTTGTCATTCCGCCTTTTTCTCATCAGATCAAACGACCAGATCAGAAGCCAGAGCAGAATCGGCATTCCGATGGTGGCGACCAGACATCCGGCAAAAAGACGCCCGGAGTCGCCGAGGTCTAAGCAGGCCACCACGAACGCGCCGATATACATGCCGACCAGAAGGACGACGCAGACGAGCGCGGCGATCTGTTTCGGAGTTGTTTTTCTTTTCGGATTTTCCGGCTTGCTGATTTCCGACTGTTTTGTCTGTTGGGACATGTGACATTCTCCTTTTTGGTTTGTGCATGTGATAAATAGAAATCAGGTTACTGTTGCTTTTCCAGAATCCATTCCCCATTTATATATGTAAAGGTTAAATGGAAATCCGTATTTATGTAGCTGCCGACATATTCCACACAGACGCTGTCGGCGCTGACCTCAACCCATGACGGTTCAAACTGGTAACTTTTAACACCGAACTGCGGGTGTTTTTCATAGTCCTGTTTCGCATCATTTTGTGCAAGGTTATCTATCTCATTAAAATGCGCAAGGAGACGAATGAAATCTTCTTTTGAAATCGTATTTCCGCCATAAAATTCTATTTCAGTTTCGCTGTCTGTGACGATATCGGGAACTGTCTCCAGTTTCTGTATATGTTCCACCAAATCTGAAAAGTGATAGCGGTTTATCGGAAAATTTTCATCCATATGAATCTCTTCTCCCTTTATCTGAATCATAAGTAGCTGTTAAATTTATAGACTTAATTATAAAGGATGGGACTTTTATTTACAACGTATATTTATGGGCAGAAACGGATGGATCGAGCCAGACAAATGAAAGGATAGCCGCTGATTGTATTTCCATCGTGCATATGGTAGAATAAAAGCCATTGTACAGCGTTAGTGCCAGTCTGGAAAAAATGGTGAATGCTGTTGCAAAACCCGGCATGTAAATGAGCAGGAAAAAGCAATGATACGAGGAGACAGAATATGCACAAAATGACTTTAAACGGCGATAACTGGCGGATGCAGATCATAGGGGAAAAGGATATGTACGGCGTAAATGGGAAGATACTTCCCGCGAAGATTCCCGGCTCTGTCTATGGGAATCTGTTAGAGCAGGGACTGATGCCCGACCCTTACGACAGGATGAACGAGCTCACCGCGCTTCCGCTGATGGACAATGATTTTGTTTTTGAGACGGATTTTACGCTGACGGAGGAACAGCTTACGGCGGACTATCTGGTGCTTCGGTTTGAGGGGATTGACACGCTTGCGAAAGTCTACCTTAATGGAAGAGTTTTGGGAGAAACGAGCAATATGCACCGGGTCTGGGAGTTTGAATTAGGGTGGATAGCACGTGCCGGGGAAAATACGCTCCGGGTGGAGATCGCTTCGCCGACCCGCTACATTGAGGAGGAGAATCGGAAGGTCTTTACGGGTGGCTCCACGGACGCCATGCGCGGGTTTCCCCATCTGCGTAAGGCGCACTGTATGTTCGGCTGGGACTGGGGTCCGAGGCTGCCCGACGCGGGGATATTCCGGGAGGTGTCAGTTTTATCCGGGGTGAAATCCAGAATCGAGCAGGTTTACATAACTCAAAACTGGGGAGCGACAGGACAAGATGAAAAGGTTAACATAAATTTGGACACGGAACACAGACAGAATGACGCGGCAGATTCGGTTGACATAAATTTTGACGTTACATGTCGTATCTTCGGGAGCATAGGCGATTACGGGAACGAAAACGAGCTGCGAGTCGCGCTTTATGACCCGGAAGGCGCGCTGGTTGCGGAGAAATCTTCCAAAAGCGGGATATTGCGCGGGCCAGAGGAGCAGGCGGAGCGTGTAGAAAATGCGGGATATGAGGACGGGGACGACTGGGACACCATCACCGTGAAAAACCCGAGACGCTGGTGGCCGAACGGTTTTGGGGAACAGCCCCTCTACCGTGCGGAGGTGACACTTTTGGACGAGGAGGGCAATGTACTTGATAAGTGGAGCCGTCGGATCGGGCTTCGCACGCTGACGGTGAATACGGAAAAGGACGAGTGGGGCGCGTGCTTTGCCCATGAGGTGAACGGTGTGAAAATCTTTGCCATGGGCGCGGACTATATACCGGAGGACAATATTTTTTCCAGAATCACGCCGGAGCGCACCCGCCGACTGTTGGAGGACGCGGTGGCGGCAAACCACAACTGCATCCGTGTGTGGGGCGGCGGTTATTACCCGGACGACTGGTTTTTTGACATCTGCGATGAACTGGGGCTGATTGTGTGGCAGGACTTCATGTTTGCCTGCGCGTCCTACGAGCTGGACGATGATTTTGAGCGCAATATCAGCGCGGAGATTCAGGATAATGTGCGCAGAATCCGCCACCATGCCTGTCTGGGGCTCTGGTGCGGCAACAACGAGATGGAGACGCAGACGCTGGACGGCGCATGGCAGCCCTCCATCAAGCAGAAGTGCGACTATATCAAGATTTTTGAATATATTATCCCGAAGATTCTGGAGGTGGAAGATCCCGGCACGTTTTACTGGCCCTCCTCTCCATCCTCGGGAGGAAACTACGACAACCCGTGGGACGAGAACCGGGGAGACACCCATTACTGGGCGGTGTGGCATGGGAATAAGCCCTTTACGGATTATCGGAACTACTATTTCCGCTATATGTCCGAGTTCGGGTTCCAGTCATTCCCCTGCTTAAAGACGGTGGAGAGTTTTACCGCGCCGGAGGACCGCAATATTTTCTCCCGCGTGATGGAGATGCACCAGAGAAACGCGGCGGCAAACGGCAAGATTATGACCTATCTATCCGCAACCTATCTCTATCCGATGGATTTCGGGATGCTTTTGTACGCGTCCCAGCTTCTGCAGGCGGAGGCGATCCGCTACGGCATCGAGCATTTCCGCAGGAACCGGGGCAGATGTATGGGGGCGGTGGTCTGGCAGTTAAACGATATCTGGCCGGTGGCTTCATGGGCGAGCATCGACTACTACGGCAGATGGAAGGCGCTGCACTATGTGGAGAAGAGAGCCTTTGCGCCGGTGATGATTTCCTGTGAGGAGGTCGGCGAACTTTCCGAGAGACCGTTCTGTGTGGCACAGCCGGAACCCATTGAGAAGTCCGCGAGGCTGCATGTGGCGAACGAGACGATGGCGCAGGTGGACGGCACGGTGAGATGGAGTCTGAGGAAAGCGGACGGCGGTGTGCTTCTGGAAGGCGCGCGGGAAGTCAGCGTGGAACCGTTGTCCGGGCTGTGGCTTGAAAAAATGGATTTCTCCGATTATGACGAGTTAGAGGTTTACATAAGTTATTCCTTTGAGCAGGGCGGAGCGGTTGTTTCTGAGAACACTACGCTGTTTTCCGCACCCAAGCATTTCCGTTTCCATGATCCCAGATTGTCGTGGCGCAGGGAGGGAAACACCCTCGTTGTCAGCGCCGCGGCTTACGCGAAGAATGTGGAGATCGAGGGCGTGGACGGGGATGTGAAGCTCTCCGACAACTTCTTCGACATGAACCCGGGGGAAAAGCGGGTGGAGATCGTGGCGGGAGACGCGGCGGCGTTTACGCTTAAGTCGGTGTATCAGATAAGGTAGTTATTTGCCGGAGCGAGTCAGAAAATCAATCTCGTCTCCGGCATTGTTATATGCAAAGTTTTCACTAAGGAGACACAATTACTATGCGGAAATGCAAAAACGCGATCATTTTATCAGCCATAACGCTCATCCTGCTTCTGGCAGGCTGCGCGGGCGGTGCAATCGAAAGTCAGTCGGACAATGCTGCCGTCTCGGATACGGACGAAACTGAAAATGGCATGGCGGGGACAGAGGGGAATGCCGCTGCGGGGGAGCCGGAAAATTGTGCGCTGCCGGATGAAAGGACAGAGCAGACGGAGGAGAATGCGGTGCAGGAAGCCGGTTTCCCGGGAGAAGGCGCGGAGCAGGTGGACCGTGGGCAGGAAGTGAACGCCGCGCAGGGGGATCAGGATACAGACGCGGAGCTGGAAGAAAAACCGGAACAGGGCGGCACCGAAACGGATGACACGCCGAAAGAAGCGCCGCGGTTACCAGAGACAGGCGGACAGCTTATGGATTTCGTGCCGGACGGCTGGGAGCTTTTTGACAGCGTGGAACTGGATTTCAACGAGGACGGCATTTCCGATTATGTGGGCGTGCTGCAGGCGGTGATGGAAGATGAGGAGGTTCAGACATATCTTCTGGAATATCCCCGGGTTCTGTTTGCCATAGTGAGCGAGGGGAAAGCGGGGTATCGTCTGGATTTTCAAGATATGAATGTCATACGCAAAAGGGACGAAGGGGGCGTCTACGGGGATCCCTATCAGCCGTTGACCGCGGAGGGGACCTCTTTTACCACGCACACTTACGGCGGCAGCGCGTGGAGATGGTGGGAGGACTATACCTACTCCTACCGAGAGGGGACTTGGTGGCTCACATCGTCGGAGGAAGCTTACGGGTATGGTGATTATATTACGGATTACGAGAAGAACGACTGGGAAAGCGGCGTAGGAATCAGAAAAGAGAGAAGTGATTCCCGGGGACCTATGGAGGAAAACTTTGCGCTTTCGGAAAACGGTGGCTGGGAGTCGGTCGGATATGATCTGGAATACGAGGTGCCGCTGGATGCGCAGATGACGCTGGAGCAGGCGGGAAAACGCTGGTGGCTTGCGCCCGACCGTGTGACGGACTGGGAAGTGAAGGAAAAGATAATTGCGGCGGATGTGACGGACCCGGAGGCTATGACAGAGCTTCCCGGTGAGGCGTATATTTATTATAATGATGAGAACCGCGTCCTTTATATCTGCCATTCCGGCGCAGGGACAGACAGGGATTTTTATTATCTTGTCATGTATGACTTGCAGGATCAGATATTGTCTGTGCTGGCACAGGAGGAATCTGAAATTCAATATCCGAAGTTTTATGATGGGAAAATCTACTATACGACTGAGACCGTGGAGGACGTCACATATAGGACGGAGGAGGACGGAAAAGAACAGATCACAAAAGAGGCGGATGCCGTCGGCGTTAGGCTGAACAGAATGGAGCCTGACGGGACGGGAAAAGAAGTGATCTTTGCATACCGCTGTCTGGAAACTGTGCCGGAAATCATGGAGAGCAGGCTCCCCAATGTGTCGATGCCCTATGAGCTGAACGGGGGCGAGATTGTGGCGGAGGTGCATGTGGGTGGGGAACCCCATCCGTTCTATCGGATGAAAACCGATGGCAGCGGGCAGGAGAGGATCGGGCAGGTGCCGAAGTAAACTTGAAAGTTTCTATTGCAAACCCACCTTATAAGCATTATAATAATTGTACAAAAAGCGCTCCGTAAAGCAAACGGTTCGCCTTGATTTTTAGTTACTTATAAAAAAGCAACCATTATCCTTGGTCGGGGCGGTTGCTTTTTTGATTTCCTCTATTCTTGCGGTTTTCCGTACCCCTCAGAGAGCAGAATCTTCCGAAGATATAATATAAGGCTTGATAAAAGTCAGCTCATGGGGCGCCTCGGGGTGATTGATGCGGAACAGAAGCTGCAGCGCCAGCCGTTTGCCAAGCAGCCCGGTAGGAACGTTTGCGGTGATGATACGGCCGCGGACATTCGGGTATTCGTCCGTGTTGTCAAACCCTGTCAGCGTGACGGGGTGCGGGGGCTTCTGCGGAGTTTCATCCATGTACTGCTGCACAAAGCTTGCTACATAGTCGCTGGCGCAGACAAAGGCGGTCGGCCATTCGGACAGGGAATCCAGAAACCGGTGAATCTCCCTCTTATAGGAAAAGACGTCAATACTCTGAATCATTAAGTATTCCGTGCGGATGGGGAGTTTGTAACGGTCCATGCTGTCGCGGTAGCCTAGATAGCGTTCCTTGTTTGTCTGGGCATAATTGATATCGCCGATAAATCCGATCTCCCGGTGTCCGTCCGTTATGAGCAGTTCCGTGATCTCCGCCTCCGTGCGGTAGCCCTCGATCAAAAGCAGGTCTCCGTCCAGTTTCCTGTCGGTCAGCGTGGGGATGGTGTCGAGAAAAACCTTCGGACCGGGCAGCTCGTTCACCATGCCGAGGATAACGGGGTCATACACGTTCACTACGGCAATGCACTCCACACTTTCCTTGGAGAGGATGGAGGGGAGGGTGAAATCCTTCGTAAACGAGGAGGGAACGTAAATATACATGAGATTGATGTTGTATTCGGAAAGCTCCTGCGCCATGCGGTGGATGATCCCCGTCCAGAAGGAGGCGGAGTCGGGTCTTGAGACGATCAGCGCCACCGTATGTTCGGTGTACATGCCGGCGCTGACTGCCTGCGTGGGAAGCTTGGCATATCCCAGCTCCCTTGCCTTGTCAAAAATCATATCTTTTAGCGAGTCGGACACACCGGCCTGGTTGTTAAACGCTTTGCTGACGGTGACTCTGGAAATGTCCAGAGCGTCCGCAATGTCTTTCATCGTAACTTTTTCCATAGAAACCCCTTCCGCAAAAAAATTGAATTACTTTTAGTATAGCACAGTGAAAAAGAAAAAACAATTCGTCTGTTTACAAATGTTAATTCCAAATGTGATTTTGAAAAGCGGAAATCCGTATATTGATGTTTGGTGATGTTTATATTTGTAAATATAGAAATTTCTGTGTAGTGCGTAAAATAAGCAATAACAGAGAAAGATGCACAAAAAATGAATCAAGTTTATAAAAATGATAACAATTTTGTATATTCGTGTTGACATATATTAAAAGAAATGTTAATCTAATGTTAACAAAAATAAAGAAAATATAAACAAAGGAGGTTAAACTAATGAAAAGGAATGAGATGTCAGGCGGAGAAAAAGCGCGCATCAAAAAGCCCCGGAAAAAGCGCTGGTCCAGAGACGACACGGAACTGTTTCTGCTGTCCCTGCCTACCCTGCTGTGGTTTCTGATCTTTTCCTATCTGCCGATGTTCGGTGTGATCATTGCCTTTAAGGTATATAAGCTGTCGCCCGGCGGACACGGATTTATCTATAATCTGTTGCACAGTGAATGGGCGGGATTCGGGAACTTCAGCTATTTCTTCACATCCAACTCGTTCACCATGCTCCTTCGCAACACGATTCTCTACAACATTGCGTTCATCATTATCAGCGCAAGCGTTGCGGTGGGCGGGGCGCTGATGCTGAGCAGTATGCGAAATAAGAAGGCGTCCAAGGTGTACCAGACGATGATGTTTCTGCCCTATTTCATGTCGTGGGTGGTGATCAGCTATTTCGTGTACGCGCTGCTGACGCCGGAGAGAGGCTACATCAACGGCATCATAACAGCCATGGGCGGACAGCCGGTCATGTGGTATCAGGAGAGTAAGTACTGGCCGTTTATTCTCATCTTCTTGAACACATGGAAGGGCATGGGGTACGGTATGGTGCTCTATCTGGCGAGCATTACAGGCATAGATCCTTCCCTTTATGAGGCGGCGGTGATGGACGGCGCGACGAAGGCGCAGCAGGCGAGACACATTACGCTTCCCGCGATCAAGCCGGTGTTTATTATGATGCTGATTCTGGATTGCGGAAAGATTTTCAATTCCGATTTCGGACTGTTCTATCAGGTGACGGGACAGCTCCCGGCGTCGCTCTACACGACGGCGTCCACATTTGACACTTACATATACAATGCCATCCAGTCCTCGGCGCCGATCGGACAGACGGCGGCAGCGTCGTTCTTCCAGGCGATCTGCAGCTGCGGGACGATCCTTCTCGCCAACTGGATCGTGAGCAAAATCGACAATGAGAACAGGATTATATAGAAGGAGGTGGGAAACGTGAGTAAAAAGGATAAAAGCGGTCAGTCGCTGAACCAGATCAAGACATCGACGAACGTCGTATTCAACCTCGTGTTTCTGATACTGGCAGTTATGTGCGTCATTCCGCTGCTGTTTGTTTTCTCGATATCCATCACGGACGAGGAGGTGCTGCGCATCAACGGATACCAGCTGGTGCCGCAGGTGTTGTCTGCTTCCGCCTATGAGTTCCTGTGGAATGAGCGGCTGACGATTTTGCGGGCGGCATTCATGTCCATGCTGGTGACTGTGGTCGGTACGATGCTTTCCATAGCACTGAACACGTCTATGGGATATGTGGTATCCAGACGTAACTTTAAATTGAAGAAAATTTATACATGGATGCTTTTCATACCGATGGTATTTAACGGCGGTATGCTTGCCAGCTATGTGGTTGTGAACAATATTCTGAAACTGAATAACAACATATGGGCGCTGATCCTGCCTCTGGCATGTTCGGCATTCAGCGTGACCATCTGCCGTACCTTTTTCAGGACGACGGTGCCGGATTCCATCATAGAGTCCGCGAAGATTGACGGCGCGGGGCAGTTCCGCATCTGGTCGCAGATCGTGCTGCCGATCTCCAAGCCGGTGATGGCGACCATCGGTATGTTTGCGGCATTCGGCTACTGGAACGACTGGTTCCAGGCATCCCTGTACATTCAGGACACGAAAAAGCAGACGCTGCAGTCCCTGCTGAACCAGATGCAGAAGAACATTGAGTATATCGCGAACAATCCTTACGGCGGGCTGTCCCTGCAGGAGTATAAGCTGAGTATGCCGACGGAGAGTGTGCGTATGGCGATCGCAATCGTGATCATCGTGCCCATCGCGTGCACTTACCCGTTCTTCCAGAAATACTTTATCTCGGGACTGACTGTTGGTTCGGTCAAAGAATAACGCGAAAAGTAAGGTTTTGAAAAGTGGAGATTCGGAAAATAACACAAAAAAGGAGAGGAAAGATTGAAAATTAAAATTTTCAATCGCGAGATTTGTGCCTGCGCGTTGCCTGACACAAACTCGTTATGCGCAAAGAGCAGCGCAGAAATGGAGGAAAAAATGATGAAGTGGAAAAGAATGGCGGCGCTTGGCGCGGCAGTTATGATGGTTGTGGGGACGCTTGCGGGCTGCGGCGGCAGCGGCGATGCAGGAGGAGAGGACGGGATCGTCCATCTGAAGTGGGTGACCATCGGCAACGGGATGCCCACCAACTATGACAGCTGGATCGCAAAGGTAAACGAGTACATCGAGCCGGAAATCGGTGTCAATCTGGAGATGGAAGTCATTCCGTGGGGCGACTGGGATAAGCGCCGCAGCATTATCGTGAGCATCAACGAACCTTTTGATATGATTTTCGGTACGGGGAATAATTATATTGCTGACATCAATCTTGGCGCATGTTACGATATTACTGACATGATTGACGCCAACATGCCGGGGCTTAAGGAACTGATGCCGGATAAGTATTGGGACGGCGTGAAGGTGAAGGACAGGATTTACGGCATTCCTACCTATAAAGACAGCTCTATCACCAACTACGCGGTGTGGGATAAGGAACTGGTGGATGAGTACAATCTGGATCTGGCGTCCCTGACGGAGATCGAGTCCCTGACGGAAATTTTCGAGACGTTGAAGGCGGATAAGAACGACTACCCGGTTTATGTTAAGAATGACGGCGTATACTATATTTTTGACGTGTACGATCAGCTCGGGGCAGGAACCCAGATTCTCGGCGTGAGATACGACGATGCGGACGCGAAGGTATGCTTTACGCTGGAGGAGCCGGAGATCTATTCCGCGCTGGAGACGCTCCACGACTGGTACCAGAAGGGCATCATCAACCCCGACGCATCCACCTTGTCGGAGGCGCGCGTCTACAACATGTGGCGTGTGGCGCAGGGCTGGGAGAGCGCAGGCGTCACGGCGTGGGGACCGCAGATGGGCAAGGAAGTGGCGGTGCAGAAGATCGGTGATACGATTCTGTCCAACGAGACCGTGCGCGGATCGTTAAATATGGTTTCCGTCAACACGAAGTACCCGGAGAAATGCCTGCAGCTTCTCGACAAGGTCAATACGGACACCAAGCTGCGCGATATGTTCTTCTACGGGGAAGAGGGCGTGAACTTTAACTATACGGAGGACGGCAGGGTGCACAAGATCAACAACGAGTGGGCGATGGCAGGATACACGCAGGGCACGTTCTTTACGGTGACGTTGGAGGACACGAACGAGACTAACCAGTGGGATGAGGTCAAAGCCTTGAACGAGGCGGCGGTGTCTTCCGTGATGCTGGGCTTCACCTTCGATTCCACGGAAGTTTCGGATAAGCTGGCGAACTGCCGTGAGATATGGATGCGTTACCGCAGCGAGGTGATGACCGGCGTGCGCGACCCGAAAGACACGATACCCGAGATCAAGGCGGAGCTGATGAAAGCCGGATGGCAGGAGGTCATGGACGAGGCACAGAAGCAGGTTGACGAGTTTATGGGCAAATAAAGACGAGGAGAGAGAAGACTATGGCTAAATTGACGGGCAGACATCTGCCGAATATTCCCTGGCAGGAGCCGGACGGGACGGAGAAGCTTCCGGTCTGGCGCTATAAGGAAAATCCGATCATTGACCGGTTTGCGACGAAAAATTCCAACAGTATTTTTAACAGCGCGGTAGTGCCCTTTGAGGACGGATTCGCGGGGGTGTTCCGCTGTGACAGCAGATCGATCAGCATGGATCTGTTTGCGGGATTCAGCAAGGACGGTATCCACTGGGAGATTTCCGATGAGCCGATTGCCCTGCAGGGCGCGTGCCCGGAAGTGGCGAAGCGGGATTTCCGCTATGACCCGCGCGTGTGCTTTATCGACGACAGATACTATGTGACGTGGTGCAACGGGTACAGCGGATATCCCACCATAGGGCTTGCCTATACGTTTGATTTTAAGACCTTTTACCAGAGGGAAAACGCGTTTTTGCCGTTCAACAGAAACGGGGTGCTGTTTCCGAGAAAGATCCAGGAGAAGTACTATATGCTGAGCCGTCCAAGCGATAACGGGCACACGCCTTTCGGGGATATTTTCGTGAGCGAAAGCCCGGATCTCACCTACTGGGGAAGGCACCGTCTGGTAATGGGCACCATCAAGGGCGACGAGTCCGCGTGGCAGTCCACGAAGATCGGCGCGGGCAGCGTCCCGATCGAGACGGATGGGGGGTGGCTGCTGATCTATCACGGCGTCATCAATACATGCAACGGGTTTGTCTACCGTATGGGCTGCGCCCTGCTTGACCTGGAAGAGCCGTGGAAGGTGAAGAAGCGGACGAAAAACTATATTTTAGGGCCGCACGAACTGTACGAGTGTGTGGGCGACGTGCCGAATGTGGTATTTCCCTGTGCGGCGCTTACGGATGCGGCTACCGGGAGAATCGCCATCTACTACGGGTGCGCGGACACGGTGACGGGACTGGCATTCACTACGGTGGACCGTCTGATGGATTATATGGAATAAAAAGGTGGCGTCATATGCGCGGACACGAGGACGGAAACGGGATCATGGCGGTTCCGGCAGGAAGTGTATCATAATTTTAGGAAACCGGATTAGGAGGCAGAAATGTATTTTTTAGATAAGAGAGTGAATGTCATATGCGAGGAATTGAAGAAGTTAAAGATAAAGCAGAAGTTTGACATCGGGAAATGGGAGTACAAGGAGGGAAATTACTTCCATCCCGCGGACGCGGAGGCGGACAGCGCGCCGTGGGAGACGTTTGACTGCCAGAACATGCACTGGTACGGCAAAGACCGCCACTACTGGTTTAAGACCGTCTACCGTGTGCCTGAAGCGCTTGACGGGAAAAGAATGTGGCTCCATGTGGGCACCCAGATTGATGAGTGGGACGATGCCAAGAACCCGCAGTTTCTCCTGTTCGTGAACGGGGAGGCGGTGCAGGGCATCGACATGAACCACCGTGACGTATTCCTGTCCCCGTCTGCAAAGGCGGGGGAGGAGCTGACGCTTGAGCTGCAGGCGTACAGCGGCACGTTACATACGGAATTTAACCTGATCACCCAGATGCGGGAGATCGACGACCGCATCGAGAAGCTTTACTATGATCTGTGGGTGCCGCTTGCGGCGTTTTCCAGAATGGAGGAGGATGACAAAAACCGCAAGGACATACAGGAAATCTTAAATACCACGGTCAATTTCCTCGATCTTCGGACGCCCTACTCGGATGCGTTCTACCAGACGCTGGAGGAAGCCTCCGCCTATATCGATCAGGCGCTGTATACCGACATGGCAGGATACAAGGATGTGATTGCGACCTGCATCGGCCATACGCACATCGACGTGGCATGGTGGTGGACGGTGGAACAGACGAGAGAGAAAGTGGGACGCAGCTTTGCCACGGTTCTCAAGCTGATGGAGGAATACCCGAATTATAAGTTTATGTCCAGCCAGCCCCAGCTCTACGCCTTTTTGAAGGCGCGCTACCCGGAGCTTTACGAGAAGGCGAAGGAGCGGATCAAAGAGGGCCGGTGGGAAGCGGAGGGCGGCATGTGGCTGGAAGCGGACTGCAATCTGACCTCCGGCGAGTCCCTCGTGAGACAGTTCATGCACGGCAAACGTTTCTTCAAGGAAGAGTTCGGCGTGGATAACAAGATTCTGTGGCTGCCCGATGTGTTCGGCTACTCCGGGGCGCTGCCGCAGATTATGAAAAAGTGCGGCATCGAATACTTTATGACCACGAAACTGGCGTGGAACCAGTTTAACAAGATACCTTACGACACGATGATGTGGCGCGGCATCGACGGTTCCGAGGTGCTGACCCACCTGATCACCACGCTGGGCGTCAGCCAGCCCATCAAGGATTTCTTTACGACCTACAACGGGATGCTCCACCCCGACTCGATCATGGGCGGCTGGATGCGTTATCAGAATAAGGACATCAACAACGACATTCTGGTGTCCTACGGCTACGGCGACGGCGGCGGCGGTCCCACAAGGGAGATGCTGGAGACGTCGATCCGCATGGAGAAGGGCGTCAAGGGAATCCCCACTGTGCGGCAGGAGTTCGCGCGCACCTACTTTGACGAACTGAAAGAGCGCGTGGGGGATCATAAGAGACTGCCTGTGTGGGAGGGCGAGTTCTATTTCGAGTACCACAGGGGCACACTCACATCCATGGCGAGAAACAAGCGCTCCAACAGAAAATCGGAGCTTGGCTTGATGGAGCTTGAGCTTTTGAGTGTATTGGCGGCGGAAGAGATGGCATACCCGGCAGAGGAGCTGGATGCCATGTGGAAACTGGTGCTGTTGAACCAGTTCCATGATACCCTGCCGGGGTCTGCCATCCATGAAGTGTACGAAGTGACGAAGAAGGAGTACGCACAGCTCGCAGAGCAGCTTACAGAGATGAGCGGGGAGCGTAGACGCGCCATCGCAGGCGGGGGAGAGGCGGTCACGATCTTTAACCCCATCGGAAGAGAGCGGGCAGATGTCGTCAATCTGGGCTCGTTTGAGGGCAATGCCATCACGGACGGGGAGGGCAATGTGTATCCTGTGCAGAAGACGAAGGAGGGCAGCATCGCCTTTGTGAAGGGGCTGCCGTCAAAAGGCTACCAGTCCTTTGAGGCGTTTGATACGCAGGAGACGGATAAACCGTTTTGCCTGCACGGCGACAGGGAACTGGAAACGCCGTTTTACAGCGTGAAGTTTGACGAGGGCGGCATGTTTACAGGCCTTTACGACAAGGACAACGACAGGGAGGTGATACAGCCGGGACAGCGCGCCAATCTGCTGCGGATGTACGAGGATAAGCCGATCTACTTTGATAACTGGGATATTGACATTTATTATACCGAGAAGTTCTGGGATGTGGATCAGGCAGAACGCATGGAATGGACGGAGATGGGTCCTGTGCGCGCCGTGCTGGAGATCGACAGAAAGGCGTCCAACTCTTCGTTCACACAGAAGATTATCTTTTACGCGAAGAGCCGCCGGATTGACTTTGTCACCCATGTGGACTGGAAGGAACACCAGACGCTCTTGAAGGTGCACTTCCCTGTGGCGGTGCACACGGACGAGGCGACCTTCGACATCCAGTTCGGAAGCCTGACGAGAAAGACCCACCAGAATACAAGCTGGGATGTGGCGCGTTTCGAGAGCTGCGGGCAGAAGTGGATGGATCTGTCGGAAGGGCACTACGGGGTTTCCCTGTTAAACGACTGCAAGTACGGCCACTCCGTGAAGGACTCCAACATGGCGCTGACCCTCATTAAGTCCGGCACGGAACCGAACCCGGTGGCGGATCAGGAGGAGCACGATTTCACTTACGCGATCTACCCCCACGCGGAAGGGTGGCGTACAGCCGGCACCGTGGACGAGGCGTATAAGCTGAACCAGCCGCTGACGGCGCTGACGGGCACACAGGGCGGGAAGCATTTTTCCTACGCGTCTGTGGCGCACAGCAATGTGGTCATAGAGACCATCAAACAGGCGGAGGACGGCGATGGCGTTGTGATCCGCATGTACGAGTCGGAAAACGCCTACACGAAGACGAAGCTGACGGTAAATATAGCGTTTGAAAAGGCGTATATTTGTAACCTGCTGGAGGAGACCGAGGGCGAAGCGGCGGTAACAGGCAATAGCATTGACGTTGTGCTGAAGCCTTACGAGGTTGTGACAGTGCTTTTGAAATAAATAGGGTGGATGGAAAGAATACAACCCCCGCGAAACGGATGGAAACTGTTTCGCGGGGGTTGTCTGATTTGCGGGTACTGTGCAAAATAGCCAATCTGACGTCTGCGATTTTGTATAAAACAGAGAAACGGAACCGAACGGCAGAAAATACGACACATGTCGTATCCTGTGTTGGAAAATTTGTATATAACTATAGATAAGACGAACGGGCAAGATAGTAAATGTGACGAAAGGGAACGACGGTTTCCCAGACCGGCATAGGGAAAAGGAGGAGGTGACCAATGGAATCAAAACAGGAATTGGCGCAGGTGATTGCCAGACTGGGCGGAGAGCGGCGGCAGTACCTGACCGATTTTTTTGAGAACTGCCCGGAAGAACTGGTTCAGACAATACAGTATGAAAGGGTTCCCAGAGGACGGACGATCTTGCAGGCGGGCATGAACTGCGGATATGTATGGGGCATCCTGAACGGCGAGATCAGCGTGACGGACATCCAGATGCTGGGCAATGCGTACAGCTTTGTGGAAGGCGCAGGATTCAGCAGTATCATCATCGGGGACTTTGAGCCTTTTGCCGGGATCGCGGAATTTCGGAATACAATCTACGCCGTAACGGACTGTGAGGCGTTAAAGATTCCGACTGCCGACTACATGCGATGGATGGGACAGGACGGCGGGGCGCTCTTCATGCGGGCGCAGAATTTTGCAAAAACGCTGGCGCAGGAGATCTCCAATGAGCGGAAATACCTGCTCTTAAACGGCAGAGACCGTCTGGTGCTGTACCTGTCACAGGCATACGAGAAATGGGACGGCACGGGAGAGTATGTCTTGAAAAAGACGCAGACCCAGCTTGCGCAGCGCATCGGAATGAATGTGCGGACGGTACAGAGAAGCATACAGAAACTGGAGGCGGACGGGCTCGTATCCTGTCAGAGCAGCAGACTGCGCGTTTCCAAAGAGCAGTACGGGAAGCTGAAGGAATACCGGGAGGAGAAGCTTCTTCACTAGAACGGATGCAGCCGGTATGAAATGTGCCGGGAATCCGGGGAAAAAAGAAACCAGAAACGAAACCAGAAACGAAACCAGAAACGAAACCAAAAACAAAATTAAAAACAGAAACGGACAATGGAAGGAGAGACAAATTATGGGCAAAACACCTACACCACACATCGGAGCAGCAAAGGAACAGATCGCGAAAACGGTACTGATGCCGGGAGACCCGCTGCGGGCAAAATTCATCGCGGAAAACTTCCTCACGGATTTCGAGTGTGTGAACACAGTCAGAAACATGCTGGCATTCACCGGGAACTATCAGGGAAAAAGGGTGACGGTCGCAGGGGGCGGCATGGGCATCCCGTCCGTGGGCATTTACACCTACGAGCTGTTCCACTTTTACGAGGTAGAGCAAATCATCCGCATCGGCACGGCGGGGACATTGAGCGACAGGGTAAATCTGCGCGACGTGGTCATCGGCGTGGGGGCGAGCACAGATTCCGCCTATGCCGCACAGTACAACCTGCCCGGCACCTTCGCGCCCATCGCGGACTTTGATCTGGCGAGAAAAGCGGTGGAGACAGGGGAGCGGCTCGGCATCAGGACGGCGGCAGGCAACATCCTCTCCTCCGATATCTTTTACAATGACGACGAGGACGCGCTTCGCAAGTGGGCGAAGATGGGCATTCTCGCCACGGAAATGGAGGCGGCGGCTCTTTATATGAACGCGGCACGTGCCGGCAAAAGAGCGCTCTGTATGCTGACGATTTCCGACGCGCCTTTCAGGGGGGAATCGCTTTCCGTGGAAGACCGGCAGACAGGCTTTACGGATATGATGAAGATTGCGCTGGAGATAGCGTAGAGAGAAAGCAGGTGGGCAGATGAAAAAGTGGAAAAAGGTGATGCCGGCAGTCCTGATGGCAGGTATGCTTGCGGGCTGCGGCGTGGCTGAAAAAGATGATTCGGTTTACAGAGTGTCCATGGTGGCGGGAACGGGCGGTGTCAATGACCAGTCCTTCAATCAGGTGTCATGGGAGGGGCTGCAGAGTTTCGGGGCGCACACGGGGGCGGATGTGAGGGTGTTGGAGTCCAAGCAGGCGTCAGACTACCTGACCAATATCGACAGGGCGACGGACACTTACAGCGATCTCGTGTGGGCGCTGGGCTACTCGCAGGCGGACGCCATGCTGACCATCGCGAAAATGAATCCCGATATCAATTTTGCCATCGTGGACTATGCCTTTGACGAGAGTCCGCAAAACTGTACGGGCGTCGTATTCCGGGCGCAGGAATCGTCCTTTCTGGTGGGGTACATAGCGGGGCTTACCACGAAAACCGATAAAGTGGGCTACGTGGGACCGATGAAGAGCTTTTTGAACGACCAGTTCCAGTATGGATACATGGGCGGCGTGGCATATGCGGGGCATGTGCTGGGGCGTCAGATCGAGGTGCAGTCGCAGTTTACGGAGAGCTATACCGATGCGGCGAAGGCGAAGGCGATCTCCAACAAGATGTACTCCAACGGCTGTGACATTATTTTCCATTCGGCGGGAGGCGCGGGTTACGGTGTGATCGAGTCGGCGAAGGAGAACGGAAAACTCGTCATAGGCGTGGACACGGACCAGTCTTATCTGGCGCCGGACAACGTGCTGACTTCCGGCATGAAGAACACAAACATTGCGGTGGAACTTGTGTCTACCATGGCGATGGAGGGTGAGAAGATCGGCGGCAACACCTATAGCTACGGGCTGAAGGAGGGATGCGTGGGCATTCCCGAGGAGAATAAGATCATGGATCCGGCGGTCTACGAGCAGGCGATGGCGCTGCAGCAGATGATTATCGACGAGGAACTGACCCCTCCGGTTTCGGAGGAGACATACCAATCCTTTGTGGAAGGGCTGGGGAAATAGGAGAGAAGGACATATGGAAATAAGAAAAGACTATGCGGTTCAGATGCGTGATATCACGATAAAATTCGGCTCCTATACGGCATTGGACCGGGTGCAGCTTGATGTGAAGAAAGGCTCTATCCATGCGGTCTTAGGAGAGAACGGCGCGGGCAAGACCACGCTGATGAACATTTTATACGGGCTGTATCAGGCGAACGGGGGAGACATTTATCTGTACGGGGAAAAAGTGGAGATGAAAAATCCCAATGTGGCGATTGCCCACGGGATCGGCATGGTGCATCAGCATTTCATGCTGGTGGACAATTTCACGGTGACGCAGAACATCATTCTCGGGCAGGAGACAACGAGGGCAGGGGGCGTGGTGGATCTGAAGAAAGCCCGGGAGGAAGTCATGGGAATCGTGAAAAAATACGGGCTTGAGGTGGACCCGGATGCGTACATTTCGGATATATCCGTCGGTATGCAGCAGAGGGTGGAAATCCTGAAGGCGCTGTACCGGGGCGTTGACATCCTGATTCTGGACGAACCCACGGCGGTGCTGACCCCGCAGGAGATCGGCGATCTGATCGACATCATGCACAAACTGGTGGACGACGGGAAAACCATTATCATCATCACCCACAAACTCAAGGAGATCAAGGCGTCCGCGGACTACTGCAGCATCATCCGCAGGGGAAAGTACATCGACACGGTGGAGGTTTCCAAGGTGTCGCAGGAAGAACTGGCGGATATGATGGTGGGGCATCGTGTGAAACTGGTGGTGGATAAGGAGGAGGCGAAGCCCGGCGACGTGGTGTTCGAGGTAAACGGGCTGTCAGCGAAGGACAACAGAGGCGTGTACGTGCTCAAAAACCTGTCCATGCAGGTGAGACGCGGCGAGATCTTCGGCATCGCCGGGATCGACGGCAACGGGCAGAAGGAGCTGGTGGAGGCAATCACCAATCTGATCCGTGTGGAGAGCGGAACGATCCGCATAAACGGAAAGAACATAGAGAACAGAACTACAAGGGAAACCATGGATGCCGGCATTTCCACCATCCATGAGGACCGCCAGAAGCGCGGGCTGGTGCTGGATTTCTCGGTGGAGGACAATGCGGTGTTAGATACCTACATGAAGGAGCCGTTTTCCAGAAAGAGCATTTTAAACAGAAAAGAAATCCGTAAATTTGCCTCCGGGCTTTTGAAAGATTATGATGTGCGTCCCGATTCCTGCGAGGAGCTGGCGATCAGAGGACTTTCCGGCGGCAACCAGCAGAAAGTGATTATCGGCAGGGAGATTGCCAACAATCCCGATCTTCTGATCGCGGTGCAGCCTACCAGAGGACTTGACGTGGGAGCCATCGAGTATGTGCACAAGATGCTTGTCAGGGAGCGGGATAAGGGCAAGGCAGTTCTTCTCATCTCTCTGGAGTTAGACGAAGTGATGAACGTTTCCGATACCATCGGGGTCATTTACGACGGCGCCATCCGCTGCACCTTTAAGCAGGGAGAGGTAGACGAGAGGACGATCGGATTAATTATGGCAGGAGGAACATTAGATGGAAAAAACAGTTAAATTTTTTAAGAAACCGATTACCGCCACCCTGATTGCCATATTCTGCGGATTTCTGGTGGCTACGGTCATTCTGGCGGTTTCGGGATACAATCCCTTTGAGGCGTTTGGCGCGCTGCTGGGCGGTATATTCGGGAGACCGAAGTATGTCTCCAACGTGATCATCAAGAGCACGCCCATCATTTTGACAGGTGTCAGCGTTGCCTTTGCCTACAAGATGGGGCTTTTTAACATCGGTGCGGAGGGGCAGTTCATCGTGGGCGCGGTGGCGGCAAACGTGGTGGGAATCGTCTGTGATTTTCCGGCTGTCATTGAGGTGCCGCTGGTGCTTCTCGCCGGTGTGGCGGCAGGCGCGCTCTACGGCGGGATCGCCGGATGGCTGAAGGCAAAGTACAATATCAACGAGGTCATTGTAGGTATCATGTTAAACTGGATGGCGCTCTATTTTTCCAACTTTGTGTGCAACGTGGAGCGGTTCCACAAGCCGGAATCGGACGGCGCTTATGCGATCCATGAATCGGGATTCATCTCCTTTTTCACAAACTGGAAGACCACGGAAGCGGCGGCGGAATTTGTACAGGCGCATCCCTTTATCGGCGATATCCTGCGGACGGATGCAAACGCGGGTATCCTGATCGCCATCGCCCTGACCTTCGCAGTCTCCTTCCTGCTCTACAAGACCACGAAGGGATACGAGCTTCGCGCTGTGGGAAGCAACAGGGACGCGGCGGAGTTCGCGGGCATCGACGTGGGAAAAAACATGGTGCAGACCATGCTGATCGCGGGGGCGCTGTCCGGCATCGCGGCGGCGATCGCCATAGCAGGCAACAATCCCCACGGGATTACCCAGCTCTCCGCGTTTGAGTCAAACGGCTTGAACGGACTCTCCGTGGCATTCATAGCGGGCGGCTCCCCCATTGGCTGTATTTTCGCGGGGCTCCTGTTCGGCGCGCTTCTGTACGGCGGACAGTCCATCCAGTATGTGGTAGGCGCGCCCTCGGAGATCATCAGCATTCTGATCGGCACCATCGTATTTTTGATCGCGCTCAAGGATATGGTGCCCGTACTTATTGATAAAATGGGGAAAAGAGGTGTAAAATGATGATAAATACAATTACGTTGTTACTCGGTGTCACGCTGCTGTATTCCACGCCTATGATCTTCGGCGCGCTGGGCGGTGTGTTGTCGGAGCGTTCCGGCGTCATCAACATCGGCATAGAGGGCATGATGACCTTCGGCGCATTCGCCGGTGCCGCGGCGGGATACTACAGCGGCAACCCATGGATCGGCGTGCTGTGCGCGGCGCTTGCAGGCGGGGTTCTCGCGCTGCTTCACGCGGTGGCGGCGATCACCTGTCAGGCGGACCAGACCATAAGCGGTGTGGCGATCAACCTGCTCGGTCCGGCGCTTGCGGTTTTCTTCTGCCGGCTTGCCTTTGACGGATCGACCATGTCCTACCCTGTGGCGAACAAACTACCAAAGATATTCGGGAGCGGTGCGGAAGGCATCTGGGCAAACCTGAATGTGGATATCATGGTGGTGGTGGCATTGTTGTTCGCGGTTGCCATGTGGTTTGTGCTTTACCGCACGAAATGGGGGATGCGGATTCTGGCGGTGGGCGAGAATCCCGCGGCGGCGGATACGCTCGGTATCAACGTGTACAAAACCCGCTATGCCTGTGTGATTTTGTCCGGCATTCTGGCAGGAATCGGCGGCGCCACGGTAACGCTTGGCATTGTGGCGCAGTTTACCCAGACATCCATCGCCGGACAGGGATTTATTGCGCTGGCTGCGGTAATTTTCGGTAAGTGGAAACCCATGGGCGCATACCGTGCCTGCCTGATCTTCGGATTTTCACAGGCGCTGACGGTGGTGCTTGGCGGCGGCGCGATCGCTGTTCCCACGGAGATTCTGGCGATGCTGCCTTATGTGCTGACCATTGTGATTTTGATTCTCTTCGTCGGCAAGTCCGTTGCGCCCAAGGCGGACGGCGTGCCCTATGTGAAGGGGAGAAGATAGAACGGCGTAAAAGGATGTCATTTGATTGTAATTCCCGCGGGATCATACGAAAGATATCCTGCGGGAAGGAAAGAGGTAGAGCATGAGCAAATTTAAGAGAATATTTACGATTGTGATTGATTCGCTGGGCGTGGGTGCGCTGCCGGACGCGGCGGCATACGGCGATGCGGGGACGGATACGCTGGGACACATTGCGGAAAACACCGATCCCTTCCACATCCCCAATCTGCAGAAGCTCGGCATGGCAAATCTCCATCCCCTCAAAGGGGTGGAGCCTGTGGAAAAGCCCCTCGCGTACTTTGCGAAACTGAGCGAGGCGAGCGCGGGCAAGGATACCATGACGGGACACTGGGAGATGATGGGGCTGCATGTCACCACGCCATTCCAGACCTTTACGGAGACGGGATTTCCCAAGGAACTCATCGACGAACTGTCCAAAAGAACCGGGCGCACCATCATCGGCAACAAGAGTGCCAGCGGAACGGAGATTCTGGAGGAGCTGGCAGAGGAGGAGATTGCCACAGGCCATATGATCGTGTACACGTCGGCGGACTCCGTGCTGCAGATCTGCGGCAACGAAGAGACCTTCGGGCTTGACGAGCTGTACCGCTGCTGCGAGATCGCAAGGGAGCTCACCATGCGGGACGAGTGGAAAGTTGGCAGGGTCATTGCCAGACCTTATGTGGGAAAGAAGCGCGGCGAGTTTAAGCGCACAAGCAACCGCCATGACTACGCGTTAAAGCCCTTCGGGAAGACGGCGCTTAACGCCTTGAAGGACGCCGGGCTGTCCGTTATCTCCGTGGGCAAGATATTTGATATTTTTGACGGGGAAGGGCTGACTGAGTCCAACAAGTCCAAGAGCTCCGTGCACGGCATGGAACAGACCATCGAGATCGCGAAGAGGGACTTTGAGGGGTTGTGTTATGTAAACCTTGTGGACTTTGACGCCCTCTGGGGACACCGCAGGGATGTGGCAGGCTACGCCAAGGAACTTGAGAAATTTGACGAGAAGTTAGGGGAGCTTCTGCCGCTTCTCAGGGAGGATGATCTGCTGATCCTCACGGCGGACCACGGGAACGACCCGACCCATACGGGGACGGACCACACAAGGGAGCGGGTGCCGTTTCTGGCGTACTCCCCCTCCATGCAGGGAGCGGGCAGACTGCCCGACGGGGAATGCTTTGCGCTGATCGGCGCCACCATCGCGGACAATTTCGGCATCCGGATGCCGGAGGGGACGATCGGGAAGTCGGTACTTGGGGAACTGAAGTAGGAGAAATGAAAGATATCATAAAAATGTAGAAAGAGGTGCGTTATGGATAAGAAAGAAATTTTGAAGAAGGTAGACCACACCCTGCTGGCGCAGACTGCCACATGGGAGGAGATCAAGGCGATTCTGGACGCGGGCATACAGTATGAGACGGCGTCCGCATGTATCCCGGCTTCCTATGTAAAGCGGGCGGCGGACTATGTGCAGGGAAAACTGCCCATCTGTACCGTGATCGGGTTCCCCAACGGCTACAGCACCACGGCGGTGAAGGTGTTCGAGACGAAGGACGCCGTGGAAAACGGCGCGGCGGAGATCGACATGGTGATCAACATCGGGCTTGTGAAGGACGGTCTCTATGACGAGGTGGAAGAGGAGATCCGCAAGGTGCATGAGGCGTGTGACGGCAGGATCTTAAAAGTGATTATTGAGACCTGTCTGCTGACGGAAGAGGAAAAGATAAAGATGTGCGAGATCGTCACGAGATCGGGGGCGGAGTACATAAAGACCTCCACCGGGTTTTCCACGGGCGGCGCCACCTTTGCGGATGTCGCCCTTATGAAAGAACATGTGGGTGAGCATGTGAAGATCAAGGCGGCTGGCGGCATCGCAGACTTTAAAGATGCGGAGGAGTTTATCCGGCTCGGCGCGGACAGGCTTGGTACAAGCAGGCTTGCGAAAGGAGTATGATGGAAATGGATACACATATGATTGTGGAGCTGATCGGTTATTTTTCGTCTCTGCTCGTGCTGGTGTCCTTCCTGATGACTTCGGTGATCAAGCTCAGGATCGTCAATTCCATTGGTGCGATCATTTTTACGGTGTATGCGACCATTATCGGGTCTTATCCCACGGCGCTTATGAATCTATGTCTGGTGGGTATTAACATGTACAATCTGTATAAGCTTTTGAAATCCCCGAAACGCTACGAGGTGATCACGGAGGAACCCGGGGCGGCGGGACTGCAATACTTTTTAAACCACTATGCCGAGGATATCAGGAACTTTTTCCCGGATTTCCATCAGGGAAAAACGGAGGCGGACGCCGCGTATATGGTCGTGCACGACACGGTTCCGGCGGGCGTACTGCTGGGAAAGAAGAAGGCAGACGGCGTGATGGAAATTGTTCTGGACTATACCACGCCGCAGTACCGCGACTGCTCGGTGGGGCGGTATCTGTACGGTGTGCTGGGCGGGCAGGGTGTCACAAAGATGTCCTTCCCGGATGCGCCGGCGGGGCATGTGGACTACCTGAAACGCGTCGGGTTCGTGGAGGAGAACGGCGTTTACGAGCGGAGGATCTGAGGGCAATGGGCGCTGCCGGCGTGAGTTTATCAGAACATCAGCGTTTCACAATGAATGGAAGCCCCCGGAACACAGGTAAAGTTCCGGGGGCTTCCTTAGGGGAGGATAAGTATTTCTTATCTTTTGCTTAGTATCATTGTTGCCTGTTTTTTTTGGGTTATACATGAAAAATATAATTTTGGATAAATTTTTTGCAGAGCGGTCGGTCTTCAGGTGATTTTAAGGAAATATAAATTTACTTTTTATAAAAAATGTTATATACTTAGTTGATAAATGCGGCGACGCATGGACGGGCAGCGGCGGTATGACAGACGAAAACGCGACCCGGAATATAGGATAAAGGTGGTACGGTACTATGGCATTATTACAACAGTGGCACGATATGGCGTATTCGGAGACAGCCAACAAAGGGGATTTGCAGAGACTCTGGTCCGACTATTTCCAGAAGGAGAAAGAAATCTATGCACAGATTCTGAAAACTCCGGACAAAGCGGTAAAGGGTACCGTCAAAGAACTGGCGGATAAATTTGAGGTGGATCTGATGACCATGACAGGCTTTCTGGATGGCATCAACGACAGCCTGAAGAAGCAAAACCCCATCGACGAGATGGAGGAGGACACGAAGGTGAGCCTCGGCTTTGACAAGGAGCTGCTCTACAAGAACATGGTGGGAGCCGGCGCAGACTGGCTTTACAATCTGGAAGAGTGGAACGAGATTTTCGACGAGGATAAGAGAAAGGCGCTTTACAGAGAGCAGAAAGAGTCCACTACCGTTCATAAGGAGAAGAAGATTTATCCCAACGATCCCTGTCCCTGCGGCAGCGGAAAGAAATATAAGAAGTGCTGCGGGAAGAATGCCTAGACTGTTGCACGGTGGAAGTTATGTAAACTATATGTCGGACATTTGCTGATAAAAGACGACAGAAAGAAAAAATTAGCACTTTACATTTAAATAGGTCTGACATAGAATGGATATAAGATTTTGGAAACAGGATACAGAATAACACGTTGACGAGAAGAGTAGGATGTGAAACGCAGCAGAGAGAAGCGCCCTGTGCTGAAAGCGCTTTTGCGGGAAACATTTGAAAACCAGCTCCGAGTGGTCCTAATACGACCCGCTGACTTACGTTACAGTCGAATGAGTGGTTCCGTTGCCGGGAAAGGCGCACGGAACAAGCGAGGTGGAACCGCGTAAACATACGTCCTCTGCACAGTCTGACTGACAGTGCAGGGGACTTTTTGCGCGAATAAGCAGAGTCAGAAAGCGGCAGAGTCAGAAAATGAATGAAGGAGGGAATACAATGACACAACTGAGAGAGACGGCAGCAGCAACTTCGCTAAAAACGGGAACAATCATGGAAATCAGTATAATGACCGTGAAGAGGACGGGAACATGTAAAACGTAACAGTGCGGCTGAAGGCGGCGCAGTAAGATATGGGAGACAGGAAAAAGAAAGCAGGACAGAGCATATCGGAACAGGATCTGTCGGAAAGGAAGGAAAGACATGAAAATTACATTGAAAGACGGTTCGTTTAAAGAGTACGCGCAGGCGATGCGCATTTACGACATTGCACTTGATATCTCCGAGGGGCTGGCACGCGCGGCGTGCGCCGGGGAAGTGGACGGAAAGGTGGAGGATCTGCGCACAGTCATCGACAGGGACTGCAGCCTTAACATTCTCACAGCGAACGACCCGGAGGGGCTTAAAGTTGTCAGACACACGGCTTCCCATGTGCTGGCGGAGGCAGTGAAGCGGCTGTTCCCGGAGGCGAAGGTGACCATCGGACCCGCCATCGAGGAAGGCTTCTACTATGATTTCGACGCCGCGCCTTTTTCCAGGGAAGATCTGGATAAGCTGGAAGCGGAGATGAAGAAGATCATCAAGGAAGGGCATAAGCTGGAGCGGTTTACCCTGCCGAGGGCTGAGGCGATCAAGTATATGGAGGAGAGAAACGAGCCTTACAAGGTAGAGCTGATTCAGGATCTGCCGGAGGATGCGGAGATTTCCTTCTACGATCAGGGCGGATTTGTGGATCTGTGCGCTGGCCCGCATCTGATGAGCACGAAAAACATCAAGGCGTACAAGCTGATTTCTTCCTCTATGGCATACTGGCGGGGCGATTCGGACAGGGCGCAGTTACAGCGTATTTACGGCACCGCTTTTGCGAAGAAGGAGGAGCTGGCGGCATATCTGGAGCATCTGGAGGATATCAAACGCCGGGATCACAACAAACTGGGCCGTGAGATGGAGCTGTTCACCACGGTGGATGTGATCGGACAGGGTCTGCCATTGCTTCTGCCCAAGGGCACGAAGATGGTGATGAAACTGCAACGCTGGATTGAGGATCTGGAGGACAAGGAGTGGGGCTATGTGCGGACGAAGACCCCGCTTATGGCAAAGAGCGACCTGTATAAAATGTCCGGCCATTGGGATCATTACAAGGAAGGCATGTTTGTGCTGGGAGACGAGGAGAAGGACAAGGAAGTGTTTGCCCTTCGTCCCATGACATGTCCTTTCCAGTATTACTGCTACAAGAATACCCAGCATTCCTACCGGGATCTGCCGATCCGCTACGGTGAGACGTCCACCCTTTTCCGCAACGAGGACTCCGGCGAGATGCACGGACTGACCCGTGTGCGCCAGTTTACCATTTCTGAGGGGCATCTGATTATGAGGCCGGATCAGATGGTGGAGGAGTTCAAGGGTTGTATCGCATTGGCGAAACATATTATGTCAACCTTGGGTCTGCTGGAAGACGTGACATGGCATCTCTCCAAGTGGGATCCTGAGAACCCGGAAAAATATATCGGTGAGCCGGAGGTGTGGAATGAGACGGAGGCGCACATCCGCGATATTCTGATTGAGCTGGAACTTCCCTTTACGGAGGATGTGGGCGAGGCGGCATTCTACGGGCCGAAGGTGGATATCAACGCGAAGAACGTGTACGGCAAAGAGGACACCATGATTACTGTTCAGTGGGATGCCCTTCTGGCGGAACAGTTTGACATGTATTACATCGACCAGAACGGCGACAAGGTACGTCCCGGCATCATCCACAGGACTTCCATGGGATGCTATGAGCGGACGCTGGCGTGGCTGATTGAGAAATATGCCGGCAAGTTCCCCACATGGCTCTGCCCCGAGCAGGTGCGTATCCTGCCCATTTCGGAGAAATATGAGGCGTATGCCGAGGAGATCAGAAAGGAGCTGGCGAGAAACGATATCGACGTGACCGCTGACAACCGCTCTGAGAAAATCGGCTTTAAGATCCGTGAGGCGAGACTTGCCAAGGTGCCTTATATGCTCGTGGTGGGCGCCCAGGAGGCGGAGGATAAGACCGTGTCCGTCAGAAGCCGTTACGCGGGCGATGAGGGCGTGAAGCCTCTGCAGGAGTTTATCGACCAGATCTGCAAGGAGATCCGCACGAAGGAGATCCGCGTAGAAGAAGAACAGGAAGATCAGAAGAAGTAAAACCTCGTGCCTGAAGGAATGGAGGCATTGAGCAGGACCAATGTCTGTGAAGACAGACAGCATGGCAACGATAAAGGGAAATGTATGGAAAAGAAACAAAAAGGTCCGGGCAGGGAGATCGCGGGATTTCTCCTGCTCGGACTCAGCCTCATCATGCTTGGCAGGAGTGTGATGCTGTGCTTTAGCAACGATATCTGGTATGATGAACTGTTCACCGTGGGACTGGCGGAACATTCCTACGGCGAACTGGTTCGCCTTACAGCGGCAGACGTGCATCCGCCGCTGTATTATTGTATTGTCAAGTTGTTTACAGACTTATGTAAACTGATTTTGCCGGGGGCGGGGACGATCATTCCGGCGAAGATTGTATCGGTACTGCCGTATTTTGTCCTGCTGTTTTACGCGGTTACCTTGATCAGAAAGCGGTTTGGCATGTTTACGGGCGGGATGTTCCTGTTCTGTGTGACGGCAATGCCGCAGCTTTCCGCCTACACGGTGGAGATGCGGATGTACGGCTGGGCGCTGCTGTTCGTGACGGCGGCGTTTCTGCACGGCTACGCACTGGCGCTTGGGGGTTCACATCTTCACGGCGCAGCTTTTGTCCTCTACGGATTAGCAGCGGCTTACACCCAGTATTTCGCCTGTGTGGCGGTTGTCATGGTTTACCTGTTTCTTCTGCCGGCATTCTGGTTTCTTGACAGACGGCGGATCAGGGAATGGTTCCTTTATGTGGCGGTATCCGTGATCTGTTATGTGCCTTGGCTGTCTGCGCTGGCGGTGCAGCTCGGCGCGGTCAGCGAGAATTACTGGATTCTGCCGCTGACATGGCGGTCCCTTGGCGGGTGTGTGAAATTTCTGATGAAGCCGGCGTTTGCCGACGACAGGGTGAACACGGTTCTGGCGGTGATTTTATTTGCCGCGTACCTTGGAATATGGTGCCGGTGGCTGCTGAAACTCTGCCGATATAGGAGAGAAAAATCAATAAGGTGCGAAATACGGAGAACGGATGCAGACGGGACAGCAGAACGCTTCTGTCTCGCCATGGCGGGCGTCGGCGTTCTGGCAGGGCTGGTTGCCTTCGGGTTTGCGGCGTCGCTTCTGATCCGTCCGGTTTTTGTGTACCGCTATATGATACCCGCGGTGGGGTGTTTCTGGCTGGGGTTTGCGCTCTGTCTGAATGAAATGTTATGTAAACCAAAAGCCGCTGCGGGCACAAGTGACGATGCCGGTACGGTTGAGGTAGAATTATGTAAACAAAATGTGGGTCGACAGACGGCGAAAGAGCGCAATACAGGTAGACATAACATAGGAAGTGACACATTTTCCCGCACAGCCGGAATCGTCGTCACGGTCCTGATCGTTATAGTCGGTCTGCGTGATTACCGTGCGTTCATGGGCGAGGAGGAATACAAAATCCGACTGATGGCGGAGACGGAAGAAGCGCTTGCCCTGATCGGTCCGCAGGACAGCGTCGTCTACAACTTTGATCAGGTGCAGGCGGTGACGGGCTATTATCTGCCGGAGACGACAGCGCGCTTTTTGTGGCAGGCGGAAGCAGAAAGGCTCATTCAGGAGATCACCTCGCCCTGCGGCACGGTGGAGACGGCGGATGCGCTGCGGAAAATGGCTGATGCCGCCGGGGAGGAAGGAACGGGGAAAAACCTCTGGTTTATCGGCAGTTTCAACAGCCGGGAGGACATCGTGGAAGAATGGCGTGACGCCGGACTTGAAGTGGAAGAAATGGGGAGTTTTTTGCTGGAACGGTACTGGTTTAATCTGTATAAAATTTCATAACGACGGAAATAATACTCCATGATGGAAATATAGAGTGTGACAGGCGGCGTTCAGGGCGCACGGGACGCGGTTTGTCAAAAGCACTGGAATGAGTGCGCAGAAAGGTGGAGTATTTGACATGGCGGAATTAAAATGTGGCGTGGAAAACTGCAGTTACAATCAGGAGAATTATTGCTGCAAGGGCGATATCATGGTGGGAGGCACTCATGCCTGCGACTGTGACGGCACCTGCTGCGAGAGTTTTTCCCAGAGACGGGATGACGCTTATGTAAGTTCGTTGGAGCACCCCTGCCGCACGATCAGCATCGACTGTGAGGCGGAAAAGTGCGTGTACAATTCCAACTATAAGTGTCATGCGGAGCATGTGGATATCAGGGGCTGCGGCGCGTGCGACTGCAGACAGACCCAGTGTGCGACCTTCCGTGAGGCGTAAACTTGCCAGTTTTGCAATTTTATATTACAATGGATGTGTTGGACGCGAGCCGTTTGGCTTGCGTCCTCTGACTATACGGGAAAGGCAAGCATGATTATGTATGAAAAAAGAATAAAATGTCTCCTTCTGGCGATATGCGGGGCAGTCCTTGTGGGATGCGGGGACGGGGAGGCTGTACATACAAGCGCGGAGCCTGCAGAGACGGTGGCAGCGCTGGCGGAGAGCGGTGAGGCTGCTGATGGAGAGCAGGAGACATCGGAATCGGGCGAGGCAGGGGCGCAAGAAGGGGCAGCAGATTCGGGAGAAGGCGCGGAACCTGTCCCCGAAGCGAATTTTATGGCGCCTGTGGAGATGGATGAAAATCTGAAGAACCAGCTTGCGGAGGAAATGCTGGAAGAAAATGAGATGGACACCTCGGTTGTGGAGAGTGCGCCCGTCACAAAGGGATGCAGTTTTACCTTGCCGGAAGCGTTTTCGGAATCGGAGGATATCGAGGGCATGTACGTGACCAGACGGTATCCGATCGACGCCTCCACCATATATTATGTGGCGCTTGGCAGGGATGTGGCGCTGCAGCTTATGACGGAGGAGACATTCAAGGCGCAGGCGGAGGAAAATTTCCGCAAGGAGTACGGGGAAGAGATCGAGGTGACGATCGACAGTTTTGAGAGCCTCCGCATTGACGGCTGCCCGGCTTTCCGCATTCTGTGCCACTATCAGGTGGGGGATACGCAGATATCCCAGCTGGAGTATGCCATCAACGCGGATAAGAGTTATGTGATTACCTATTCCCAGACTTCAGACTATGACCGTATGGAAGAGTATGAAGCGAGCGCGGAGACGATTCATCTGGAATTTTAATGACATATTCTGGAAGTTCTGATAAAACTGGTTGACAGTAGTAGCAGTAAAAATTACAATAAACATGGAAAGGCATAAAACCGGCATCAATATTGACACGAATGTGTTAATATACACCACACTTGAAAATGAAGGAGGATTTAGGAAATGAAGAAATTTTTGGCTTTAAGTTTTGCACTGGCACTTACTTTCTCTACGACGGTATGTGCGGCAGAGACTGTAGTACCTACATCAGAATATGGCAGACTTGACACGCTTGCATACTGTGCAGAGAAGTCTCTTCCCGAGTACACTTCCAATGCGGTAGCTGAGATGGACGGCGTTCGTGATCAGGCGAAGATCGCATCCGGCAGCAACATGGTTACCGAGGGCAAAGAGACCAACGCTACCTGTGTTGTGGATAAGGTAGATGTGGCGGCGATCAGATATGCACAGCAGAAGGCTGAGCAGGTTGGCGGCACCATGCTGACCGTTGTTGCGCTTTCCGCTCCCGGCGTTAACCTTGTAGACGCGCAGGTTGCCCTGAGAATCGAAGGCGTGAAGGCTGGCGATGCTGTTACCGCTTACAGAAGCGTTGAAGGCGAGTGGGTAGCGGTTACTGTTACGGCAGTAGCTGACGACAGTGTTACCATCGACTTCCCTCAGAAGGGTATCTACACATTTATTAAATAATGAATGGCACCTGACAATGACTTGATTTAAATGACAAGTGTGGATATGCGGACCGGTTTTTTTTAAGACCGGTCCGTACTATTTTTAAAACAGGACCAAATGTCTATTGACAAGGGGGATGGAAAATTTTACAATTTGTTTTGATACATACCACACTTGAAAATGAAGGAGGATTTAAGGAATGAAGAAATTTTTAGCATTAAGCTTTGCTCTGGCACTTACTTTCTCTACCACTGTATGTGCGGCAGAGACTGTAGTACCGGAGAAACAGTTCACAGAACTTGGCACACTGTCTGATACGGCTGTGAAGGCTCTTCCTGAGTACACTTCCAACGCAGTATCCGAGATGGACGGTGTTCGTGACATCCCGGCGATTGCTTCCGCAAGCAATCTGTTTACCGAGGGCAAAGAGACCAACGCTACCTGTGTTGTGGACAAGGTAGATGTGGCAGCAATCAGATATGCACAGCAGAAGGCTGAGCAGGTTGGCGGCGCTATGCTGGCAGTTGCAGAGCTTTCCGCTCCCGGCGTTAACCTTGTAGACGCACAGGTTGCACTGACTGTTGAAGGCATTGCAGCTGGCGACGCTGTTTCCGTATATAAGAGCGTTAAGGGCGAGTGGGTAGCAGTTGACGTTGTGGCAGTAGCAGAGAATACTGTTACCATCAAGTTTGATTCCAAGGGTATCTACACTGTTATCAAATAACAAATATCACTCATAATATATCAATATTAATGACAAGTGTGGACATGTGAGCCGGTCTTTCGGGACCGGCTCACAAAATGAAAAAAGCGGTTGACATGTACATGCACTGTGTGATATAGTTTCAAATGTGCGAGAGCACAGACAACCAAGCAGAGCAGACGCTCTCACCTTGCAACGATTGCAGTTCGCAAGTGTTCATAGCCCTTTTACCGTCCGCGGACGGTGTTTTTAATGGGTATTTATGGACGGGTGGATAGCTTAGGTTGTCCACTTTCTTAGTTTATATTTGTTTTCTTATGGGAGGGTAAAACAATTAGCGACTTATTTATCAATGAGCAGATCAGAGACAGAGAAGTACGGGTGATCGGTGCAGACGGGGAACAGCTCGGTGTTATGCCGACGAGAGAAGCGATGAAACTTGCGGAGGAAGCGGGAGTGGATCTGGTGAAGATCGCGCCCACGGCGAAGCCTCCTGTCTGCAAGATTGTGGACTACGGCAAGTTTAAGTATGAACAGGCGAGAAAAGACAAGGAAGCGAAGAAAAAGCAGAAGATCGTGGAGATTAAGGAGATACGCCTTTCTCCCAATATTGATACCAACGATCTGAACACGAAGGTAAACGCGGCGAGAAAGTTTATCACCAAGGGTGACAGGGTGAAGGTTACCCTGCGTTTCCGCGGCCGTGAGATGGCGCATATGAATACGAGCAAGCATATTCTGGACGACTTTGCGGAGGCACTTTCCGACATTGCGGTGATGGATAAGGCGCCGAAGGTGGAAGGCAGAAGCATGACGATGTTTTTAGCTGAGAAGCGTTAAGCGATCGGTTAAAATAAATGATATCCGGGTTGATATCTCGTAACAGGAATAAAAATACAGGAGGAACAGTAAAATGCCGAAAATGAAAACCAGCAGAGCTGCTGCAAAACGTTTCAAGGTGACCGGAACGGGTAAGTTAAAGAGAAATAAAGCGTATAAGCGCCATATCTTGACCAAGAAGACGAGAAAGACCAAGAGAAATCTCAGAAAGCCTGCGATGACCGATAAGACGAATGTAAAGAATATGAAGAAGATTCTGCCTTATCTGTAAGACAGGCGCAGACGAGGGAGTTTGAAATTTAGGAGGGAAAAGACATGGCAAGAATAAAGGGCGGCATGAACGCCAAAAAGAAACATAACAGAGTGTTAAAGCTTGCGAAAGGTTACAGAGGCGCAAGATCCAAGCAGTACAGAGTGGCGAAACAGTCCGTAATGAGAGCGCTGGCTTCATCCTATGCCGGCAGAAAAGAGAGAAAGCGTCAGTTCAGACAGCTCTGGATCGCGCGTATCAACGCGGCGGCGAGAATGAACGGTCTGTCCTACAGTAGATTTATGTATGGACTGAAGAACGCGGGCGTTGACATGAACAGAAAGATGCTTGCGGAGATGGCAGTCAATGATGCGGCAGGTTTCACTACATTGGCGGAACTTGCGAAAGCAAATCTGAAATAAGTATAAAAATGAGGGCATGGCGTATACGCCGTGTCCTCTCTTTTCATAATTATAACAGAAAACAGTTAACAGTTAACAGGAGGCAGTTATGGGAGCATTGGACGGATTACAGCCGGAACGCGTATTTCATTTTTTTGAGGAGATCAGCCGCATTCCCCACGGTTCCGGGAATACCGGGGCGGTCAGCAATTATCTGAGAGACTTTGCCGGGGAGAGAGGACTTTTTTGCAGACAGGACGAGCTGGGCAATGTCATTATCATCAAAGATGCGTCGCCCGCAAGGGAGGCGGAGCCGCCTTATATCCTGCAGGCGCATATGGACATGGTGGCGGTGAGCGCGCCGGGGGCACAGATTGACATGAAGTCCGAACCGCTCAGACTGCAGGTGCGGGACGGCAGAATCTTTGCCGAGGGCACCAGTCTCGGCGGCGACGACGGGATCGGTGTGGCGTACTGTCTGGCGCTTCTGGATGAGGAATCGCTTTCCATGCCCCGGCTGGAAGTGATACTGACGGTGGACGAGGAGACAGGCATGGAGGGCGCGACAGGCATTGACCTTTCCATGCTGCGCGGCAGACGTATGATCAATCTGGATCAGGAGGAGGAAGGCATCTTTATTACAAGCTGTGCCGGCGGCTCCAGAGTGGATGTGGAGATGCCCATGGAGAGCGGGGATGCGCCGGGAAAGGCATACCGGTTTGTGGAGTTCCGGATCACAGGTCTTGCGGGCGGCCATTCCGGCATGGAGATCGGAAAAGGGCTGGGCAATGCCAACTGGCTTCTGGGCTCCCTTCTCTGCGGGCTTTCCCTGCGCTACGATATCCGGCTGTCGCAGATGAAAGGCGGGCTTGCGGACAACGCCATTCCCCGGGAGGCGGAGGCGGCGGTTTATGTGCGCGAAGCGGACCTGCCGGAAATTTTGTCCTATGCGGAGGCGGAGGAACAGAAGATACGGGATACGCTGGGGGAAAAGGATCCCGGATTTCAACTGGAAAAAGTCTACCATGATGTCATAGTTTTCGCCCCGGCATACACAAACAAGGCAACGGCGGAGGCGCTCGACTGTATCTGCAAGCTGCCAAACGGCGTGATTGACATGAGCGGGGATGTGGAAGGACTGGTGGAGACATCGTTAAATCTGGGCGTTATGTCTGTGCAGGGAGACGGTATGCGCCTGTCCTATGCAGTCAGGAGCAGCGTGGATCAGGCGAGGGAAAATCTCTGCAGACATATGGTGGAGATTGCGGCGCGCGCCGGCGCGAAGGCGGCTGTCAGAAATGCCTATCCCGGATGGGCTTACCGCAAGGATTCGCCCCTGCGGGAACAGATGGTGCGTGTCTATGAGGAAATGTACGGGAAAAAGCCGGTGCTGGAAGCGATTCACGCTGGGTTGGAGTGCGGCATTTTGTCCGGCAAGATCCCGGGGCTTGACTGCGTCAGCATCGGTCCCGATCTGCAGAACGTGCACACGGCGGAGGAGAGTATGGATATCGAATCAGTGGGGCGTGTCTGGAATTACCTTCTGGAAGTTTTAAAACAGTGAGAACGGAATTGCTTACAGATATTGACATACACAGGATAAAATCGTAGAGTATATGTATTGGGGATTATTTTACGGAAATATATAATGCAGGGTGAAAACAGTTATGAAAGATACATTGACGGGTTTAGACCAGTACGAAGTTTTTCTGCAGAAGCTGGAGAAGGAACTGGAGCAGATCGGTGAAGACCGGATTACCATTGTATATACGGATATTAAGCATTTCAAGTATATCAATGACACCTACGGTTACAAAGTGGGTGACGCGCTGTTAAAAGATTTTGTCGCCGGTTTTATGGAACGTAAAGAGTTTATTATCTGTGCTGCCAGAGTTTACTCCGACAATTTTGTCGTGGCGGGCAGACTCTCTGCAGACGGTCCGACCAACGAAGAATTCCGTGAATTAATCCATCGGGTGAATCAGGAGCGCGAGACACAGTTCCGTGAGAAATACCTAAACAGCAGACTGCAGTTTTGTACAGGGATCAGCGTGACCGATAAAAACAGCCGCAGTCTGGACGCCGAGACCGCCGTCTCCAATGCCAATCTGGCGAGAAAAGTGGCGAAGGATATGGAGAATGACAGCTGTGTGCTCTTTGACCAGAGCATGATGGAGGGGATCAGGCGGGAAGTGGAGATCACGTCTTCCATACCAAAAGCGCTGGCGCAGAAAGAGTTCAAAGTTTATTTCCAGCCGAAGATTGACACGGATACACTGGAACTGATCGGGGCGGAGGCGCTGGTGCGCTGGCAGAAGCCGGATGGCAGCTTTGTCTACCCGGATGAGTTCATCCCGCTGATTGAGCGCAGCGGACAGGTTGTGGATGTGGATTACTATGTATATAGGGAGGTATTCAGTTTCCTTGCGAACCGTCTGAAGGAAGGGAAAAAAGTAGTGCCCGTTTCCCTGAACGTGTCCAGAGTGCACCTGCAGAAAATGCATATTCTGGAGTTTGTGAAGGGGCTGCTTGAGGAGTTTCAAATTCCCTGTTCCCTTGTGGAGTTTGAACTGACGGAGAGCATTTATCTGGACAATACGGAACAGGCGCTGGAACTGATCAAAGGTTTACATAAATTAGGAATCAAAGTGTCCATGGATGATTTCGGTTCCGGCTACTCCTCCTTAAACCTGCTCAGTAAACTGCCCATCGACATTATCAAACTGGACAGGGTTTTCCTAAAAGAGGGCGAGATGCAGGAGAGCGACAGGATCATCATCTCCTGTGTGGTGGATATGGCGAAAAAGCTGAAAATCACTTCCCTGTGCGAGGGAGTGGAAACGCAGGAGCAGAGCAATTACCTGAAGGAAGTGGGCTGCCAGATGCAGCAGGGGTTCTATTTTTCCAGACCGATTCCGCGGGAGGTTTTTGAGAATCTGATTGAGAAGTGATGGCGGAGAAAAATTCGTGAAAAAGTTCTGGAATAGGGCTTGCTTTTTTGTGTGGAATCAGATATAATGGTAAAGGTTTTTCGGGGTGTGGCTCAGGTGGTAGAGCGCTACTTTAGGGAAGTAGAGGCCGCAAGTTCAAGTCTTGTCACTCCGATAGAAAAATACCTGATAATCACGGGAGTTCGTGGTTATCAGGTTTTTTCGTTTTGTGTCACGGACAAAAATACCCCCCCTGCTATGCAGGAGGCCGCTGAAAAACATACCGTTTTTCAGATTTAAATTTCAAATACACAAAAAAATCCACCCGTTTCGATTATTTGTACCGCGGCGAAATAAAGTACCCATCTACTGCAGCTTTACCGCAGATTAAATT
>CAJUJK010000024.1 GCA_910586705.1 uncultured Lachnospiraceae bacterium
TTCCCCGGCTCTTCTGGGTCGGGGAAATTTCTTGATTTAAATTTTACAACCCGCGCCGACGCGATTAGCAGAGCTCTTTTGCTTGACATAACATAAAATTCAGTATAGAATTAATATGTTGTAGTTTTGCTAACTATCGGGTTGCCAGTATTTGGGAAGGAATGGCAGCCGTCAATAGATTTGGTAATGTACAATGAAAACTAAATAAGGAGGTGCTCCTGTAATGTGGCAAGTTGTGTTAGCAATAGTCGTCACGATGGTGATCACCGTTCCTGTTTCTGCGCTCATTGCGATTAACTATCAGAAGAAGATGGTGGAAGCGAAGCTCGGAAATGCGGACGAGAAAGCCAGAGAGATTATCGACGAAGCTCTCAAAACTGCTGAGACGAAGAAGCGTGAGTCGCTGCTTGAGGTCAAGGAAGAGTCCATTCGCACGAAGAATGAACTGGACAAGGAAATCAAGGAACGGCGTGCCGAAGCGCAGCGCTATGAGCGTCGTGTACAGCAGAAGGAAGAGAACATCGATAAAAAGGCGGACGCTATTGAGAAGAAGGAAGCGAGTCTGGCAGAGAAGGAAGAAGCTCTTGCCAAGCAGCGCGAAGAGATTTCCAAACTGAGCGAGCAAAGATTACAGGAACTGGAACGAATCTCTGGATTAACCTCCGAACAGGCAAAAGATTATCTGTTGAAAATTGTTGAAGATGAAGTGAAACACGAAACTGCTGTCATGGTTAAAGAGATGGAGAGCAGGGCGAAGGAAGAAGCGGACAAGAAGGCGAAAGAGTATGTCGTTACAGCCATTCAGAAATGTGCGGCAGACCATGTGTCCGAGACCACGATTTCCGTGGTACAGCTTCCCAATGACGAGATGAAAGGCAGGATCATCGGAAGAGAGGGACGTAATATCAGAACTCTCGAGACGATGACGGGCGTGGATTTAATCATTGACGATACACCCGAAGCGGTTATTCTCTCCGGCTTTGACCCGATCCGCAGGGAAGTAGCGCGGATTGCACTCGAAAAACTCATTGTGGACGGACGTATCCATCCCGCCAGAATTGAGGAGATGGTCGAGAAGGCGCAGAAGGAAGTCGAAGTTATGATGAAAGAGGAGGGCGAAGCAGCCACCCTCGAAGTCGGCGTACATGGTATCCATCCCGAACTTGTAAGACTTCTCGGTAAGATGAAGTTCAGAACCAGCTACGGGCAGAACGCTCTGAAACATTCCATCGAAGTGGCACAGCTTTCGGGCTTACTGGCAGCGGAGATGGGACTGGATGTCAGAATGGCGAAGCGTGCAGGTCTGCTGCATGATATCGGCAAAGCAGTCGATCACGAGATGGAAGGATCGCACATCCAGCTTGGCGTAGAGCTTTGCAGGAAGTATAAGGAAGGACCTGTGGTTATCAACGCGGTAGAATCCCATCATGGCGACGTGGAAGCGCAGACGCTGATCGCATGTCTGGTGCAGGCGGCTGATACGATTTCCGCTGCAAGACCGGGTGCAAGAAGAGAGACATTAGAGACATATACAACAAGACTGAAACAATTGGAAGACATCACAAACAATTTCAAAGGCGTGGACAAATCTTTTGCTATTCAGGCAGGTAGAGAGATTCGTGTAATGGTAGTTCCGGAACAGATCAATGATTCTGATATGGTACTGCTCGCGAGAGATATCTCCAAACAGATTGAGGCTGAGTTGGAGTATCCCGGACAGATCAAGGTGAACGTGATCCGAGAGAGCCGTGTCATAGACTATGCCAAATAGTACAAAACCCCGCAGATTTTATTCTGCGGGGTTTTTCAGCGCTTATTGACTTTCAGCTGCATATATGTTATTTTTTCCTAACTACGAGACGATCCGGGAGGTTTTTCATGGAGCAGCAGCCCATTGTATTAAAAGAAATCTGTTCGCATGGCACGAAGTCGCTGCCCTGTGCGGTCTATCGAACGCACTCTGTGGGAAAGGGCGTTTTTGTGAAACATCACTGGCACGATGAAATAGAGATCCTGTATTTTTCTGAGGGTGGATTTCGGCTGGAGATCAATATGGAGTCTTTTGAAATTCAATCCGAATGTATCTATTTCATCAATCCCGGCGAACTGCACGGCATTATCTCAGAGACATTGGAACGGCACTGGGAGGACGCCCTTGTTTTCTCACCCGGCATTCTCGGTTTTGATTCTCGCGACGAGGCGCAGATTTCCCTTATGAAGCCGATTCAGAATGGGAAACTGCTCTTCCCGCGCTGTATCACGCCGCAGCATCCCGCCTTTTTATCGTTGCGCCACTCCTTTCTGCATATCATGCATGTGTTCGGACAGATGGCGGAAGCAGCGCCGGAAAAAGACAGCGATGAGAAATCGCATCCTCTGGGGGACAGCGGCACGACGGCGAATGACCTAACCAGTCAATTATATGTAAAATCATCTCTGCTCCATATTTTTGCTGCGCTCTCCGAGTACAGGCTTTTTATGCCGGTAGAAAGAAATTTCGACAAACGTGTGGAGAGCATCAAGACCGCGCTCCTGTTTATTGAGGAGAATTATCACAGCAAAATCTATATTTCGGACCTTGCCGGACAGGTCAATCTGAACGAGCAGTATTTCTGCAGGCTTTTCAAAAAAGCGATCGGGCATTCGCCGATCGAATATATTAACGCGTACCGTATCAGGCAGGCAAAACGCCTTCTGGAGGAGACGGACCTGCAGGTGACGGAAGTCTGCCTGGAATGCGGTTTCAACAATCTGGGAAACTTTATACAGGAGTTTAGGAAACGCACAGGCACGACGCCCCTGCAGTATAAGAAGCGTACAGAAATGTCTTAAAAGTCATAATACTGAAATTTTTTGGCAAATAATCGTAAGACATCCGCTTTATATGTCATTATGATAGAGACAGCGAAGGAAAAATAAGCGGCATACAAGGCAGGAGGTACGGTTATGGAAAGAAAATGGTGGCATGACAAGGTGGCATATCAGATTTATCCCAAGAGTTTCTATGATTCCAATGGCGACGGCATTGGCGACATTCCCGGTATCATCAGCAAACTGGATTACCTTGCGGATCTGGGCATTGATATTCTCTGGCTCTCGCCCTGTTACCGGTCCCCGCTGGCGGATCAGGGATACGATATCTCGGATTACTACGATATCGATCCCCGGTTTGGCACCATGGAGGATATGGAGCGGCTGATCGCGGAGGCGAAGAAGCGAGGGATCTGCATTCTCATGGATCTGGTAGTCAACCACTGTTCCGATGAACATGAATGGTTCAAAAGAGCCTGTGAGGACCCGGACGGAAAGTACGGAAAATACTTTTATCTGCGGGATAAAAAGGAAGGGGAGCTGCCGACGAACTGGCGGTCCTATTTCGGCGGTCCCGTGTGGGATGACCTGCCGGATACGGATAAACAGTATCTCCATGTGTTCCATAAGAAGCAGCCCGATCTGAACTGGGAAAACCCGGAAGTCAGAGAGGAAGTTTACAAGAACATCAACTGGTGGCTGGACAAAGGGCTTGGCGGTTTCCGCATCGACGCTATTATCAATATCAAGAAGGCGCTGCCGATGCACGATTACGAGCCGGACAGGGAGGATGGTCTGTGCAGCATCCACGCCATGCTGCAGGAGGCGGAAGGGATCGGCGCCTTCTTAGGGGAAATGCGTGACCGCACCTTTAAAAAATACGACGCCTTTTCCGTGGGGGAGGTGTTTAACGAAAAGCCGGAAGAGGTGCCGGACTTTATTGGCGACAACGGCTATTTCTCCAGCATGTTTGACTTCAACGAGGCGATTTTCGGGAGAAGCGGGAAGGGGTGGTATGACGCGGCGCCCATCACGCCGGACGACTATAAGAAGTGCTGTTTTGCCGCGCAGGCGAAGGTGAAGAATGTCGGTTTTCTCTCCAATATCATTGAGAACCACGACGGCTCCCGGGGTGTCAGCTACTATATTCCCGAGGGGGACTGCTGCGATGAGAGCAAGAAAATGCTGGCGGCATTAAATTTTCTGCTGCGGGGACTGCCTTTTATTTATCAGGGGCAGGAGCTGGGGATGGAAAATGTGCCGTTTGCGTCCATCGACGAGGTGGATGATATTTCTACCCTCGACGAGTACAAGGTCGCGCTGGAGGCGGGGCTTCCCCCGGAGGAGGCGCTGAAAGCTGTGTCGAAATTCAGCCGCGACAATGCCCGCACGCCGATGCAGTGGACGGACGGGGCGAACGCCGGCTTTACCACCGGCACGCCATGGCTGAAAGCCAATCCCAACTATCCTTCCATCAATGCGGCGGCGCAGGTGCAGGATGCGGATTCGGTTTACTCTTTTTATAAGAAGCTGATCGCGCTGCGAAAGGATCCGGTTTATAAGGAAACCATTGTGTACGGCGCACTGGAGCCGGTGTGGGAAGAGCGGCACAATCTGATGGCGTATTATCGGAAAGGGGAGCGGACGCTTCTGGTAGTTGGCAACTACCAGAGAGAGCCGCAGGAAATCGCGCTGCCCGCAATGTATAAAAGCGTGCTCCTGAACAATTATAAGGATATTGCACAAGACAAGGGAACGATCCGTCTGCAGGGCTATCAGGTTCTGGTACTGGAAATGTAAATTCTGGGTGAAAGGGAAGGGAATGGATATGAAAAGAGCATGGTGGAAGGAAGCGGTGATCTATCAGATTTATCCGCGCAGTTTTATGGACAGCAACGGCGACGGGATCGGTGATCTGCAGGGGATCATCAGCCGGCTGGATTATTTAAAATATCTGGGCATTGATGTGATCTGGTTATCGCCGGTGTATCAGTCCCCCAACGACGACAATGGGTACGATATCAGCGATTATCAGGACATCATGGACGAATTTGGCACGATGGCGGATTTTGATGAGCTGCTGGCGGCGGCGCATGAGCGCGGGATTAAAATTGTCATGGATCTGGTGGTGAACCATACGTCTGACGAGCACAGGTGGTTTGTGGAGAGCCGGAAGGCAAAAGACAACGCATACCGGGATTACTATATCTGGCGGGAGGGGAAAGACGGGCAGACGCCGCCCAACAACTGGGGCTCCTGCTTTGGCGGGCCGGCATGGCAGTATGACGGGGAAACCGGCATGTATTACCTGCATCTCTTCTCCAAGAAGCAGCCCGACTTAAACTGGGATAATCCCAAGGTGCGGGAGGAAGTGTTTGACATGATGACATGGTGGTGCGACAAGGGAATCGACGGCTTCCGCATGGACGTCATCAGTATGATCTCCAAGACAGAGGAGATGCCGGACGGCGAGGCCCACGGTATGTACGGCAGTTTTGACCCTTACTGCGTGCACGGACCCAACGTCCATAAGTATCTGCGGGAAATGAACGAGAAGGTGCTCTCGAAATATGATATTATGACGGTCGGAGAGACGGCAGGTGTGACCACGGAGCAGGCGAAACAGTATGCGGGCGAGGATGCCCATGAACTGCATATGGTATTCCAGTTTGAGCATGTGGAAGGGGACGGCAAGTACGGGAAATGGACGGACGAAAAAATCCCCCTCATCAGGCTGAAAAAAATTCTGTCCCGCTGGCAGACAGAGCTTTATGGAAAAGCGTGGAACAGTCTGTTCTGGGACAATCACGACCAGCCGCGGGCGGTCTCCCGTTTCGGCGACGACCGTCCGCAGTACCGGGAAATGTCCGCGAAGATGCTTGCCACCTGCCTGCATATGATGCAGGGGACGCCCTATATCTATCAGGGGGAAGAGCTTGGCATGACGAACTATCCGTTTCAGAGCCCGGAGGAATTTCGCGATATCGAAAGTATCAACGCTTACCGGGAATGGTGTGAGGAAGGACCCGTCCCCCATGAGACCTTCTGGAGCTGCATTACTTTTAAGAGCCGCGATAATGCGAGGACGCCGGTACAGTGGGACGATTCGCCGCAGGCAGGCTTCACCACGGGAGAGCCGTGGATCGCGATCAATCCCAACTATACGCAGATCAACGCGAAGGCGGAGACGGCGGACCCCGGTTCCGTGTTCCATTATTATAAGAAGCTGATCGCCCTCAGAAAAGCGTATCCGGTCATTGTATACGGCAGGTATGAGCTGCTGATGGAAGATGACGAGGATCTGTATGTCTATACGAGGGAGATGGATGAGGAGAAACTGCTCGTTGTATGCAGTTTCTGTGACCATGAGACTGGTTTTACCATACCTGATGAATTTGCGAAAGCCTCCTGTCTGATCTCCAATACAGATGGGAATTACGACAGGGCGGAAATAACGCTGAAACCGTATGAAGCATTCGTATTGCGGACAATTTAACATTTTAACCATAAAATAGCGTTAGAAATACAGAAAATTGTCGTATATGCATACTTGTGAAATTGGCATACTTATAGTAGAATAAATATCGGTGTATGATTGTATACAATTATTCAACAGCATGATTACAAGGATGCAGGAGGGTGCTATGAAAGCGTACAGTGTGATGACCAAAAAGGAACTGGCGGCAGAAAGGGCGGAGCTTAACAGACAGTTTGCGGAGGCGAAGGAAAAAGGTTTGAAGCTTGACATGTCAAGAGGAAAGCCGGAGCCGGCGCAGCTCGATATGGGCATGGGGCTTCTGGATGCGTTGACTTCCGATTCGGATATGATGTCCATGGAAGGCGTGGACACGAGAAATTACGGCTTGATGGACGGCATCACAGAGGCGAAACATCTGATGGCGGATGTGATGGGCGTTTCCGCGGACAGTGTGATTGTTTTCGGAAATTCCAGCCTTTCCATTATGTACGATATGGTTTCACGTTCCGTTACCCACGGCGTTATGGGATCCACGCCATGGTGCAGACTTGATAAGGTTAAATTTTTGTGCCCTGTGCCGGGTTATGACAGACATTTTGCGATCACCCAGCATTTCGGCATCGAGATGATCCCGGTTCCGATGACGGCGGAAGGCCCGGATATGGATCTGGTGGAAAAGTATGTGTCGGCGGATGCGTCGGTGAAGGGAATCTGGTGTGTGCCCAAGTATTCCAACCCGCAGGGCATCACCTACTCGGACGAGACGGTGAGACGGTTTGCAGCGCTGAAACCCGCGGCGGAGGATTTCCGCATTTACTGGGACAACGCTTATGCGATCCATCATCTTTATGAGGATAAGCAGGATACGCTTTTAGAGATCCTGAGTGAGTGTGAGAAGGCGGGCAGCCCGGATATGGTTTATGCGTTCTGCTCCACCTCCAAGATCACTTTTTCCGGTGCAGGCATAGCGGCGATGGCATCTTCCCCGGCGAATCTTTCGGATATCAAGAAGACGCTGACGCTCAGGACGATCGGCTATGATAAGGTGAACCAGCTGCGCCATGCCAGATACTTTAAAAATCTGGAAGGGATGCTTAACCATATGAAGAAGCACGCGGACATCATCAGACCTAAGTTTGAGGCGGTTCTTTCGGTTCTGGAGCAGGAGCTTGGGGGCTTGGGAATCGGCGAGTGGACGAAACCGCTTGGCGGCTATTTCATTTCCTTTGAGGCGATGGAGGGCTGTGCGAAGGAGATCGTGGCAAAATGTAAGGAACTGGGCGTCGTTCTGACAGGCGCGGGTGCAACTTTCCCTTACGGCAAGGACCCGAAAGACAGCAATATCCGCATTGCGCCCACTTATCCGACAGCGGAGGAGATGGCGCAGGCGACGGATGTGTTCGTGCTCTGCGTGAAGTTGGTCAGCGTGGAGAAACTGCTGCAGGAGGCGGTCGCCGAGACTGCTTGAAAGGAAGCGGGAAGACAGCCCGTTTAACAAAGAGATTCTGGAAGCGGAAAAGAAAATTGTTTGAGAAGAGGATGCAGATAACATGGCGGACAATCATTACGAGCGTTTAGGCAGGGAACTGATTCACAAGGGCGCGATCATCGACTATTATCAGGATACGATACGCGTGGAAAACGGCAATGTGGTGAAGTGGGATCTGATCGACCACAAGGGTGCGGCGGCTGTCGTGGCGGTGAAGGACGACGGGAAACTGCTGATGGTGAGACAGTACAGAAACGCGCTGGACCGGGAGACACTGGAAATTCCGGCGGGCGGTTTAAACAGCGTGGACGAACCGACGAAAGAGGCGGCGGCAAGGGAGCTGGAGGAGGAGACCGGCTATGTGGCGGGGAAACTGGAACTGCTTCTGACGCTGCGGACGACGGTTGCTTTCTGCAACGAAAAGATAGACGTGTATCTGGCGACGGATTTAAAGTCCGGCAGACAGCATCTGGATGAGGATGAGTTTTTAAATGCGGAGAGCCATGACATTGAAGAACTTGTGCAGATGATATACGACTGCAGGATTCAGGATGGAAAGACGGTATCCGCGATTCTGGCATATTATAATAAGCTTCACAGACAGTAGAGACAGACTTAGGGAATGGGAATGAACAGACATCTGGGGAAAACGGACGGAAGATTTGGGGAACATTGCAGACAGCTTAGACCGGCATATGTGATATGTGTTGTATTCTGTTTCATGCTGTTTGTCTATGAGCCTTTGCTGATGTACAGTACCAATAAAAACGATTTCTGGTTTGACTTCGGGATTATGATAGTTCCGACGCTGGTGATTTTTGTGCTGTTCCTGCTTGCAGGGGCGGCGCTTGTCACAGCGTTTTATTTTATAACGGTCAGACTTTCAAAGGGAAAAACAAGAGTGTACCAATGCGCGGTGGCACTCTTGTTTGTTGTATTTTTTGCCACTTATATACAAGGTGTTTATCTGAGTACCTCCCTTCCTGTGCTGACAGGAGAGACCATTGAATGGGACCAGTATCTGAGAGAGGATCTGATCACAGTGGCGCTCTGGGCTGTTCTTGAGACGGCGGCGATCGCACTGAGCGTAAAGTTCGGCACGGAGGCTGTTGTGAAGTGGTCGTCACGAATTGCTGCCGTGGTAGGTGTCATGCTGGTTGTGGGATTGCTGCCGCAGATGATTGCGAACAACGCTTTTGAGAAAAAGGACGCGCTGATTACGACAAACGCCCATTTCAATGATATTTCCACGGATAAAAACTTTCTGATCCTTCTGGTTGACGCGGTGGAGGCTGAACATTTTGAGGCGGTGCTTGAGAGCAACGAGGAATACAAGGATGTCTTTAAGGATTTTACCTATTACTCCAACACGGCTTCCGTGTATCCTTTCACCCGCGACAGTATGCCGCTGCTATTGTCGGGGGCGGTGAACAGAAATGAAAAGGAGTTCGGGGCGTTCGCCAGCGAGGCGTACAACAACTCTCCGCTGTTTGAAAGGCTGGAGAAGGAAAACTATGATATCAGCCTTTACATGGCGGAGCCGGTCTGGTATGGGGAGCGGCGGTTCCATATAACGAACGATCTTAAAAATGATAAGGCATCTCCTTACGAGAACATGGATTTTAACATGTATTTCAGGCAGGAGATGAAGTATATTCTTTTTAAGTATCTGCCCTACGCCTATAAACAGTATTCGCAGATCAACGGTTTTGATTTCGGAATGGCTCTGGAGATGTACAATTATCGGTATGAAGACGTGTACCAACGGATGCTTGAGAACCCGGAGCTTGTAAAGACAGACCGGAATGTGTTTCAGTTCGTGCATCTGGAGGGGGCGCATCTGCCCTTTGTGTATGATAAAGATCTGAACCCGGTGGCAAACGGAACCTACACGCAGAAGCTGGAGGCAACGATAAAGGTAGTCGATACATGGCTTTCCAGACTGAAAGAGAGCGATGCCTATGACAACTCTGTCATTCTGATCATGGCGGACCACGGCTACTATGATGTGGACCATGACAGCTACGGGGAGGAAGTTCTGGAGCGGTTTCACCCGGTTCTGCTGGTGAAAGGGTATCAGGAAGACCATGCGCTGGCTGAGTCGGATGTGTCGGTTTCCCATATAGATCTGATGGATGCGTATATGGAACTGCTGGACGGGAAAAAGGGCGGCGAACTTTTCCGGGGGATAGAGCCGGACAGAAAGCGGCAGGTAATCTGGCAGGAGTATCGCAGCGAGGATCATATGGTGGAGTACGAACTGGAGGGGAACCGTTTTGACAGACAGGATTTCAAACCGACCGGCAGAGTCTTTGACAGATAATTTCCGGGAGTGAAAGAGGAAGTCATGCCTCGTCCTTTTCGGACATATACTGTCCTATAGAAGCTTGGAAGAGGCGGTGCAGTCTTGCGCAGACAGTTTGGGATTAAGAACGGCTATCACATGGCGTATCTGTTTATGATCGGTCTTTTTATGGGAATCCTGCTGGTCAATCTGGGACATGAGACATGGATTAAAAATGGCAGCCTGCTGGGGGCGGAGATGATGAACCGACTGAAAAGCAGCAGACCGGCGGGAGAGAGTCTGGTGGGATATGTTCTTAGGCACAGACTCTTTACGGGCTGTCTTTTATGTCTGGTCTCCACAACGCTGATAGGGATGCCGTTTCTTTGTGCCTATATCTGTTATATGGGTCTTTCGGCGGGCTGCCTTTTGTCTGTGGCGGTTGTCCGTTATGGGATCAGGGGGCTTTTCTTTATGGCGGCGGTTCTGTTTCCGCAGGCGCTGTTATTGGTTCCCGCGTACATCCTGCTCTTTTTCTGGGCGGCAGATGTAAATCGGACGCTCTATGCGCGGGGGACGCAGATGGACGGGTATGAACGGTACAGCAGCCGGTTTTATCTGAGAAAGGGCGTACAGGCTGTCGGCATTATGGCAGTTGTCATAATGGGATGCCTGCTTGAAAGTTATGTCAATCCTAATGTTCTGCATTTTGTCCTGAAAATCTTTTAAAAAAATTTTTTTATTCAAATTTTCAAGATGTAGTAGACATAAAATCATATATGGACGATATGTTGTGGCTCGGAGAAAAAAGGGCGCAAATGCCCGTAAAATCAAGAAAAATTCCATTTGCTTTTCTAAAAAAATCTGATTATAATGGAACTCAGACAGTGGTTTGATTTACATAAAGAGAACGCACAGGGAAGGGCCTCCGAGTAAATGGAAAAAGAAATTGGCGCATTTATCACGTATTTACATAATGTGAAGAATACCTCCGGCAATACGGAGATGTCTTACAGAAGGGATCTGGAAAAGGTATCGCACTTTATGGAGTCGCGGGGCATCCATGAGACGAAGGATGTAAAGGCGCAGGATCTGGTTGATTATGTGAAGTTTCTGGAGGACAGTAAGTTTGCGGCAGCTACCGTGTCGCGCAATATCGCATCCCTCAAGGCATTCTATCACTATATGGTGCAGGAGGGTCTGGCGGAGGAGGATATTTCTGAAAAACTCAAAGCGCCGAAGATCGAAAAGAAGGCGCCGGAGATCATGTCGCCGGACGAGGTCGTGCGTCTTCTGGAGCAGCCCTCGGGGGACAGCCCGAAGGAAATCCGGGACAAGGCGATGTTAGAACTGCTCTACGCCACGGGAATCCGGGTGACGGAGCTGATCACGCTGAACCTGTCCGACGTGAATATGCAGATGAATTTCATTCTCTGCCGTGACCGCAACAAGGAGAGGATTATTCCCTTCGGCGCGGCGGCAAAGAACGCCATGGCGAGATATCTGGACGGCACGAGAGAGGAGATGCTTGAGAATAAAAAGTCGGAGGTGCTGTTTGCGAACTGTTCCGGGCAGCCTATGAGCAGACAGGGGTTCTGGAAACTGATCAAGCACTATGCGAAGAAAGCGGACATACAGGCGGATATCACACCGCACACCCTGCGGCATTCCTTTGCGGCGCATCTGGTGGAGAACGGCGCGGATCTTCGGAGCGTGCAGGAGATGCTGGGGCACTCCGACATTTCCACCACACAGATTTACGCAAATCTGAATCACAACCATATCAGGGAAGTGTACGCGAAGGCGCATCCGCGCGGTTGATATTTGGAAGAAATTTTATAAATTGGTTTGTAAGGCATGGGACTGTTTCCTGGAAACACCCCGTGCTTTTTTTTGCGCCTGCTCATACGCATTTATATTCCAAAAAGTTATACTAATGGCACAAAAAGAGAATGTGATGGGACAGCCGCCCCGCCCTCACATATAATGGTACTTCCCGCGCTTCGCGAAAAGAAAAACCGTGGATAACACGCAGGCGAACACCTCCGCCACCGTGATCGCCCACCAGATGCCGTCCACATCCAGAAAGAGCGGCAGGATCAGTACGGCTGCGGTCTGGAAAATCAGCGTGCGCATGAAGGAGATTGCCGCCGAAACTGCGCCGTTGTTGAGGGCGGTAAAAAACGAGGAGGTGAAAATATTAAAACCGGCGAGCAGGAACGAAAAGGCAAAGAGCCGGAACGCATGGCACGTCAGCGCAAACAGTTCCGCGTCATAGCCCACAAATATGCGGGAGAGCGGAGCGGCGAGCAGGAAGGCGGCGGCGGTCAGCACGATGCTTGTGCAGGCCATCAGCAGCACGCTCTTTTTGAACATATTTTTCAGTTCTCCATCGTTTCCCGCGCCGTAGTGGTAGCTGACGACGGGCGCCGCGCCGATGGCGTAGCCGATGTAGATGGCGATAAAGATAAACTGCACATACATCAAAACGCCGTATGCCGAAACACCGTTTTCACCGATGTACTTCAAAAGCTGAAAATTATAAATCATGCTGACAACGGAGGCGGAGATGTTGCTCATCAGTTCCGAGGAACCGTTGGCGCATGCCTGCAGGATGGGCTTGATTTCCAGTTTTGTCCGGGTGAGCCGCAGAAGGCTTGTGTTGAGGCGGATAAAATAGAGCAGGGGAAGCAGGCCGCCCACACACTGGCTGATGCCGGTGGCAAGTGCCGCGCCGGCGACTCCCCAGCGGAATGCGCCCACAAAGAGGGCGTCCAGAAACATATTGGTCACGCCCGCGCCTATGGTTGCCGCGAGACCCAGCTTCGGCCTTTCCGCCGCGATCAGAAAGCTCTGGAAAACATTCTGCAGCATGAACGCGGCTATGAAGAAGAATACGACGCGCCCGTAGACGACACAGTCCTCCATCATTTCCGGGGTCGCTCCCAGAAACGCAGCCATAGGGCGCGTAAAAAGAATGCCGACAACCGACAAAACGATTCCGAGAAGGAGGGTCAGATAAACCATCATGGAAAAGTAGCGGTTCGCCTTTTCCCGGTCCCCGGTGCCAAGCACCAGAGAGACAAGGGCGGTTCCGCCTGTGCCGATCATAAATCCCATACCGCCCAGAATCATGACAAAGGGAAAAATCAGGTTGAGGGAGGCAAAGGCGGTCTTTCCGGCAAAGTTGGACACAAAGAAACCGTCCACCACACCGTAGATGGAGGTAAATACCATCATAATGATGGAGGGGAAGGTAAAGCGAAGCAGTTTATTGTAGGTAAAGTGGTCTGATAGCTGGATAGCTGTTTTCTGCATAGTTTCTGACTCCGTTTCTCAAAATAGTATTAGAAGCGAGTATAGTACGATTTCATACCAAAGTCAAGTAAAATAATAGTACCATTTGACGTGCCGGTTTGTGTTCGATAAATGCGGATAGACTTTGCGTCTGGATTATGGTATACTGAATCCATCGAAACGATTGTTTATCATAATCCGGAGGTGAGAGTATGCCCGGTAATGGTGAAATTGTAAAAGATGTAGTTGACCAGTTTCAAAAGGTACAGGCGCATATGAAAAATGCGAAAGAAGAGAATGCAACAAAGACATATGAAGGTTTAAAAAATGATTATCTGTCATTAAAAGCAGTTTTAACATCATTAGGCGTCAATCTGACAGATATTGATAAAATGAAGGAATAGTGGAATAACAGAATAACAGACACACATCAGGGCGTAAGTCTATCAAACAGCTTACGCCCTGTTTTTGATTTGTTTTATTCATATTCAGCAATATCATAGATCAGCCGTTCCGAATCCTCCCACCCAAGACAGGGGTCGGTGATGGACTTGCCGTAAATGCCCTCGCCGATCTTCTGGCAGCCCTCCTCGATATAGCTCTCGATCATCACGCCTTTGACCATGCTGTGAATGTCTTTGTTTAACTTCCGGCTGTGCATCACTTCCTTGACGATGCGGATCTGCTGCTCGAACTTTTTGTCGGAGTTATTGTGGTTGGCGTCGATGACACATGCCGGGTTGACCAGATCGTAATCCTGATACAGCGTATACAAGGTGTTCAGGTCTTCGTAGTGGTAATTCGGCAGGCTTCTGCCGTGCTTGTTCGTGGAACCCCGGAGTACCGCGTGTGCCAGCGGGTTGCCGCCTGTGCTGACTTCATATCCTCTGTAGGTGAAGTCGTGGGGATGCTGCGCTGCGTAGATGGAGTTGAGCATCACGGAGAGGGTGCCGCTTGTGGGGTTTTTCATCCCGGCGGCTACGTCGAAACCGCTGACGGTCATGCGGTGCTGCTGGTCCTCCACGGAGCGCGCGCCGATTGCCACATAGGAGAGAATGTCCTCCACATAGCCCCAGTTGTCGGGGTAGAGCATCTCGTCGGCGGCGGTCAGTCCCGTTTCCTCTATGGCGCGGATGTGCATTTTGCGCATGGCGATCAGACCGCTTGTAAAATCGGGTTTCTTCTCCGGGTCGGGCTGGCTTACGATGCCCTTATATCCCTCGCCCGTGGTGCGGGGCTTGTTCGTATAAATCCGGGGGATCAGGATCAGCTTGTCCTTCACTTTCTCGTTGACCTTCGCCAATCGGTTTACATAATCACAGACAGCCGCCTCATTGTCCGCGGAGCAGGGGCCGATGATCACGATAAATTTTTTACTTTTTCCGGTGATCACGTCCCGGATCTCGATATCTCTTTCTCTCTTTACCTCAACCAGATGGGCGGGCATGGGAAAACGCTCGCGGATCTCATCGGGGGTTGGCAATTTGGCTACATATTGAAATGACATAGTTACCTCCCGACAAAAACGGGATGACCGTTTCGTCTGTATCGTGAATTTTTTTCTCTGGCAAAAACACATATATTATAGTATATTGAGTGGAGAATCGCAAGTAAAAGTGCGCGAAAAACGGAGCGCCGACACGGTGCAAAGCAGCGTCTGCAGTATCTGGCTGGCGAGCATACCCCAGAGGTATCCTTGTATGCCGTAGCGCGGAATGGCAAAGAATACGAACAGCAGGCGAAGCAGCAGGCTTGCCACGCTGAAAAGGAAGGTGCGGATGGTCTTGCCGAGTCCGTTCAGGATGCTGTTGAGCATACTGGCGATGTACATGAACGGGCACAGAAAACTGAGCGTCAGAATAAAGCTGCCCGCCAGCTCCGAGTGGAAGAGCAGGCGCCCGGCAAGTCTTCCGAAGAGCAGAAACAGCGCGGTGAAGAAAAAGCCCAGCAGGAGGCAGAGGCGGATGGAGGTGAAGATGGCGCGCCGTACCGCCGTTTTGTTGCCACCGGCGTCCGCCTCGGACACAATGGGCAGAAGCAGTACGGAGATGGAATTGGTGATGGCGGAGGGAAACAGAATTAAGGGCAGGCTCATGCCGGTGAGCACGCCGTAAACGCTCAGGGCGTCGGCATTGTTTAAGCCGTATGCCATCAGACGGTTCGGTATGTAGATCGCCTCCACGCTCTGCAAAAGGTTCAGCACCAGACGGTTGGCGGACAGGGGGACTGCGAGCTGCAAGAGCTGGCTTGTGATGCGTCGGTATATGCCGATCAGTCCCGCGGCAGAATGCTTACGGCGGTAACCGAAAATGCTGTGCCGGAGGGAAAACGCGGGCGTATGCCTTAAACTTGCCGGAAAGGCAGACGGCTCCCGCACAGAAACGTGCCCGTCTGCCGGGAACACCTGATGAGCCCGTGCCAGAATCGCCACCACCGAGACGATCATGGAGGCGCTCTCGCCGATCACAAGCCCCACCACGGCGAAGCTGATGGTGGGTGCAAGCCCGTGTTTCTGGCAGATAAAATAAATCACATAGACGCTCCCCACCCGGCAGACCTGTTCCGCAAGCTGGGAAAAGGCGGGGATGCCGGTTTTGCGGATGCCGTAGAAATAGCCATTGATGCAGGAGTGCACGCTGGCCATGGGGATGGAGAGCGCGATGATGCGCAGAAGCGGGGCAGTCCGCGCTTCCAGCAGCAGGTTTGCCGCAATCGGCTCCGCATAGATATAGATGCCGGCTGCACAGCCGACGGAGAGCGCCATCGCCAGAACGAAGCCCGCCCAGAGTGTGCGGAAGGAACTTTTGTAATCGCGGGTGCTCGTTTCACTTGCCACATACTTGGAGATGGCGGTCTGGATGCCGGACACGGTGAGGGAAAAGGACAACGCCAGCACGGGGGAGATGAGCTGGTAGAGGCCCATGCCCTCCGCACCGAATACATTGGAGAGAAAAATACGGTAAAAAAAGCCGATAAAGCGGCTGATTAATCCGGTTACAGTCAGAATAACGGTTCCTGTCACCAGAGGATGAGACCATTTTTTAAGCGTCATAGAACACCATCTCCGTGTGGGATATGGTCTATGTTTATGTCGGAATGAAGAAAAATAGAATTTTGTGGGTGGATATTGTTTGACATAGATAATACTATATGGCATTATCTTATACAGGAGGAATTGAGATGGAAACACAGGCGGGCTTTTTGATCACGCAGATCAAGCAGATCGGCGGGCGGGTGTTTGACAAAATTTTACAGAAGGAGAACATCAGCGAGTTTAACGGGGCGCAGGGCAAGATTCTTTATGTTCTCTGGCAGCAGGACCATATCTCGATCATAGAATTGTCGAGGATGACCGGGCTTGCGAACACGACGCTCACCAGTATGCTTGACAGGATGGAGGCGGCGGGACTGCTTTGCCGTCTGCCTGATCCGAAGGATAGGCGCAAGAATCTGATCGCGCTGACCGGGAAAGCGGAGAATCTGAAAGAGTGTTACAACAAAGTTTCCATGGAGATGCACGAGGTTTATTTCAAAAATTTCAGCACGGAGGAGATCCTTGCGTTTGAGGGGTATCTGCGACGGGTGCTTGACAATGTGAAGGAGGAATTGTAGCTATGGCGAAGATATCGAGACAGGAGACCAACGATTTTTGCCCGCAGACGCTGTTTTTGTATGGCACATACAAGGAGGATGGGACGCCGGATTTCGGTCTGTTCTGCTGGTTCAGCTACTGCTGGGACGGGACGCTGGGGGCGATGGTGTGCATAGGCGGGGAAAAGATGACCAAGGACAGGATCAAGGCGGGACATGTCTTTTCAGCAAACCTTGTCACGGAAAAACTGCTTCCCATGGCTGATTATCTCGGAATAAAATCGGGATATGACGCGGATAAAATGAACTTTCAGGCGGACATTGGCAAGGGCGAGGTACTGAACGTGCCGGTCCTGACGGAAAGCCCTGTGAATTTTGAGTTGGAAGTGTCACAGAACATGGTACTCGACGGCGGCGAGGTGTTTTTGTGCAGGATCAAAAATGTGCTTTACAACGAGGAGCTTGCGGATGAAAGCAGTTCTGTGGGGGCGCGGTTAAAAAAGATTGCGCCCGTCTCAACGACATGCGAGACTTACTTTTCTTATACAGGGGAAGTTCTGGGCGCATGGGGAGAACCGGCGAAAGGGTTTCTGAAAGGCTGACGCAAATTTGTGTCATGCCTTGCGGGAATATTTTGGAATGGAGATCAGAATGGCGGAAAAAGTGGTAGTTGGCATGTCCGGGGGTGTGGATTCCTCCGTGGCGGCGCTTTTGTTGAAAAGACAGGGGTATGACGTGGTGGGGGTCACCATGCAGATCTGGCAGGAGGAAACGCAAGAGGCGGCGGCAGCGCAGGGCGGATGCTGTGGCTTCAGTGCTGTGGAGGATGCCAGACGGGTGGCGGAAGTGCTGGGCATTCCCCATTATGTGATGAATTTCAGGCGGGAATTCCGGGAACATGTCATGGATTACTTCGTGTCGGAGTATCTGGCGGGCAGGACTCCCAATCCCTGCATCGCCTGCAACCGCCGCGTGAAGTGGGAGGCAATGCTGCACCGAAGTCTGGAGATCGGGGCGGACTATATCGCCACGGGACATTACGCCGGGATCGTGAAGCTTTCAGACGGCAGATATGCTGTCAGAAATGCGGTCACCGCAAAGAAAGACCAGACCTACGCCCTCTACAGTCTGACGCAGGAACAGCTTGCACGCACGCTGATGCCGGTGGGGGCGTACACGAAGGAAGAGATCAGACAGATTGCCGCCGAGGCAGGGCTGCCCGTGGCGCACAAGCCGGACAGTCAGGAAATCTGTTTCATTCCCGACAACGACTATGCTGCCTTTATCGACAGGGCGGCGGGAGAGCGTGTGCCCAGACCGGGCAATTTTGTGACGAAGGACGGGGATGTACTGGGGCGGCATCTGGGCATCACCCACTACACGGTGGGGCAGCGCAAGGGATTAAATCTGGCGATGGGACACCCGGTGTTTGTCACAGAAATCAGACCCGGTACGGACGAGGTGGTGATCGGTGAGGCGGAAGATGTGTTCGGCGACACCCTATGCTGCGACCGCATCAACTATATGGGGATGGCAGACCTGCCGGAGCCGAGAGAGGTGACTGCCAAAATACGTTATGCCCACGCGGGGGAGAGATGCCTGATCGAAAAGGCGGGCGAAGACCAGATCCGCGTGACATTCAAAAAGCCCGTCCGGGCGATCACGCCGGGACAGGCTGTGGTGTTTTACGAGGATGACTATGTGCTTGGCGGGGGAACTATTATGTAAACCTAATTCGCTTAAGCGGGGGAGTTGGCAGCGTTCCCTCTGGCGAGTGCGCCGCCGCTCGCCTTTTTCATCTTCTGTTTATTCTCATACATGAGGTCATCCGCGATCTGATATATTTTTTCTATGTTGTATTCTTTCGGGCTGCAGGAGGCATAGCCGTAGGCGATAGACAGATGCAGATCCGGGATTTCCACGTTTTTCTGCGCAATATTGTTCTGAAACTCTCCTATCATGGCAGAGATTTCTTCGGGATTATTGGTTTCTGTGATCGCGATAAACTCGTCGCCGCCCATCCGTGCGACAATGCCGTGGGGTTCAAAAGCGTTGACAATGACTTCGGCAGCGCTTCTGATCAGGATATCGCCCTGTGCGTGCCCGTAAGTATCGTTGGTTGTTTTCAGATTGTTCAGGTCAAAACAGAAAACCGTATAGTCCGGGTTTTCCATTTCCTTGACACGGGTCATATATTCCATACAGTAACGGCGGTTGTGTATCTGCGTCAGCTCGTCCGTGTACGCGCTCTTGAGAAGGAAATCCCGTTCTTTCTCCTGCATCATTTTCCGCGTCATGTCGATGTAGAAAGAGGTCAGAAGCATGGCGATAAAGATGACCAGCCCGACGGAGGCAATTCCCTTTGTGGAGGAGATGGCGATGCCGAAATAGCGGTGCACGTAGTAGAAAACCAGATCGTAACCCACACAGCCGGAGAGCACCAGCATACCGATCAGAAACAGCCGGTGGACGATCTGGCGGGTGATCCGCAGGTTCATAAATTCCACGGTGACGGAAAAGACCAGATGGCACACGATCAATAGCTGCATATATTTCAGTGTGGCGGCACAGTGCACAAGATCCACCGTGTGAAGCCCGAGAAAGAGAGAGGTCGCAAAGACCTGCGTTGTGAGCAGTATTTTGTAGATCGTATACATCAAAGGACGGTTCAGGGTAAGCACATCCTCCCGCATATAGAGGAGCAGGGGGATTGGCGTCAGATACAGCATGATATATTCCAGCAGGCTCATCGTGTAGAGAGGCATGGAGAAAATAAGGAGCACATTGTAGTAGCACAGCGACCACATGCCGATACAGACGGAGAACAGAGATACGCATAAAATGCGCGAATATTTCCCGGAAAACATCATGGCAATGAGCGTGATGCAGCAGGCGACAAGCCCGAAAATCGTGAGAAAACAGCCGAGAAACAGAGGTACCCTGTTTTCGGTCAGGATGGTGCGGTAAATATTTTTCCATTCATGGATGCAGATCGGCTCGATGCGGGAGAACGCCTTGTCTTCCGCCACGGTAAACTGCATCGTCAGTTTTTTCCCTGCGTAGTCGTCGGGCAGATCGACAGGCAGATAGCCGCTGCCCACCGTTTTGTTCCGCTCGATCCGGTCCCAGCCGTACGCGTGAATCTCTTCCCCGTCTAGGGAAACTGTGACGGCAGCCTGTTTGATCTGCAGAAGAAGCGCGTGCCCGGTACAGTCCGTGTCAGCGGAAAAAGTCCGCTCCATGGTAAGGGTATCGCCCTTGCTTACAGGCGGGAAACGGAACGCATCCAGCGAGATATTCTGCCAGCGGTCCTCATTGATGGTGATATCCCAGCCGTCATTCAGGGAAAGATAGTGGGAGATGGCGGAATATTCGCTGGACAACAGGCTGTCGATAAAGCGTGTTGTAAAATAGACGCTGAGCAGCGCGTAGATGATAAAGGCAGTCTTTAAGACATTTTTGCGGGTCAGTTTTTTTCTTATTTTCATGGCTCATTCCTCTGCAGGTGTTCTTGCGGCTTATAATTTATGGAAAGAAGGCGTTCTCTTTTCGTAGGTCGCATAGTAGTGGAAACCACAGTCTCTCAAAATTCCGGCGGCGCGGTCAAAGGCGTGGGCGATCTGTCCGGGCACGTGGGCGTCGCTCCCTGTGGTGATGATCTCGCCGCCAAGCGCCCGGTAACGTTTCAGAATGCCGATGCAGGGATTGGGTTCCCGCATACCTTTTGCCAGAGCGGCAGTATTGATCTCGATGCCCTTTTCCATGGCGATCAGCTCCGATAGAATCTGATCGAATATTTCCCGGTACATCTCGTAGGAGTATCCCTGATCCTTCGTGGGACCGTAGCGCACCACATAGTCCAGATGCCCGTACACGTCAAAGTTGCTGAAAGCTTTCAGATTTTCCAGTATGGACTCAAAATATTCCCGGTAAGCCTCCTCCTGCGTGCGTCCCTCATAAAAAGCGGGATAATAGGGGTCTTTTCCGTGACAGAGGTGGGAGGAACCGATGATGAAGTCGTAGTCGTGTTCCTTGGCAAAGGCCGCGTTCCTTTTGGAGAGGTGGGGCTGTAGTCCCAGTTCCACGCCGAAAAGGAGGGTGACTTTATCCCTGTATTTTTCACGGAGTTTCAGAAAATCGTAGAGATAGGCGTCCGGGTTTACCTCGAAAAATCCGTCCGTCTCGCGTTCGGTCACCGGATAGTCGAAGTCATTGTGCTCCGTAAAGCACATTTCGGTAAGCCCCAGCTCGATTCCCCGAAGAACCATCTGCTCCATGGGCGTGTCGGAATCCCCCGAAAAGGAGGAGTGTAAATGAAAGTCTGCTGTGATTGGCATGGAAAACTCCTTTCCGCGCAGGCGGAAAACGCTTTTATCTCTTATAATTTTAAGTATAGTTGATCCGGGAAAAAATTACAAATGTTTTTATAGGGCAGATTCGCGCGGCTTTCCTTTTGACTTATGGATTTTGCCGGGTGTATAATTATACAAGGATGCGGAATTTTTACTCTTTTTTGGAATGAGGCAGGGGAGGCGTATCATGGCAATTATCGGAATTGATCTGGGAACGACCAACAGTCTGGTCAGCGGCTGCCGCGACGGCAGGGCGGTTATGATTCCCAATTCTTTAGGGGGAAATCTGACGCCGAGCGTGGTCAGCATGGATGAAAACGGGGAAATCTGCGTGGGCGCCGTGGCAAAGGAGCGGCTGGTTTCCCACCCGGAGGCGTCGGCGGCTTCCTTCAAGCGCTATATGGGGACGGAAAAGGTGTTTACGCTGGCGGGAAATGACTTTACGCCGCAGGAGCTTTCCTCTTTTGTCCTGCGCCAGCTCAAAGAGGACGCGGAGCGGTTTCTGGGGGAAGAGGTGACGGAGGCTGTCATCAGCGTGCCGGCATATTTTAACGACAACCAGAGATACGCCACCAAGGAAGCCGGGAGACTGGCGGGCATCCATGTGGAGCGGCTTGTGAATGAGCCGTCCGCCGCCGCGCTGACGGCAAGCCGGATCAGCGGGGAGGAGGAAGGGTCCTATCTCGTCTTTGATTTTGGCGGCGGCACGCTTGACGTTTCCGTGGTGGATTATTTTGACAACGTGATAGAGATTGTCGCCGTGAGCGGCGATAACCGTCTGGGCGGCGATGATTTTGACGAGGTGATCGCCCGCAGTTTCTGCGCCCACCACCAGATGGATTACGAAAGTCTGGACCGGCAGAAGAAAGCTTCGCTTTTGCGGCTTTGCGAGAAGTGCAAACAGGAGCTGACCAGTCAGGATGAGACAGAGCTTGTATGGGAGGCGGAGGATAAACGGATGCCTATAAACAATCTTGTGCTGGCGGGGCTTGGGCAGAACTTGTTTGACCGAATCAGTCATGTGATTGATACGGCGCTTCGCGACAGCGCCAGGACAATGGAAGAGATTGACGAAATCGTTCTGGTGGGCGGTTCCTCCAAGATGCCCGTAGTCGCCCTCTATCTGCAGACACAGCTCAATAGAAAACCGGGCATGGTCGCCTCCCCGGATGAAGTGGTCGCCATGGGAGTTGGCATTTATGCCGGAATCAAGGAGAGGAAGGCGGATATCAGAGATCTGGTGCTGACGGATATCTGTCCTTTCACGCTCGGTACCAATGTGGTCAATTATGCGGATAATGACAATCCGATTATGTCCGCGGTGATGGAGAGAAACAGCGTGCTTCCCTGTTCCAAAACAGAATGGTATACAAATTCCTGCGACAATCAGACGATAATCGTCGTGGGCATCTATCAGGGAGAGTCGTTTTACTGCAATGACAATCTGAAACTGGGCGCCATCGAGATGGACATTGCGCCGGTCAGGGCGGGGCGGACGCGCCTTAAGGTGCGTTTTACATACGATATCAACGGCATTCTGGAGGTGGAGGTCACGGACTGCACGAATCCCGCGGCGGAACGGACCAAAAGGAAAGTGCTGGCAAGCGAGAATCTGCGGCTGACTGAGGAAGAACTGGAGCGCCGTCTGGAGGAACTGCGGACCTATAAGCTGATGCCGCGCGGCGGTATCCGGGTGAAAATGGTGATGGCGAGAGGCGAACGGCTGTATGCACAGACGCTTGGATACAGACGGCAGGAGGTTGCCATGATGCTGGGGCAGATTCAGCAGGCAATTGCGGGCAGGGACGACCGGCAGCTTGCGGCGTGTCTGAAACAGGCGGAGGCGCTGTTTGACCAACTGGAATAGCGTGAGAAGAACTTCTAAAAAAAGCGGCAGCAAAGCTGGGGTACGGGGGTTAGCAGGAACGCAGATGGACTATATCGGGGAGAATCAGGAGAAAAGCGTGGGCGCGTTTATCCGATACTGGAATGCCTATAGAAAATCCCATGAAAGACCGGGTACGCTGGAATGGTGGGAAGGGTATCTTTTCTCGGAGGAATTTCAGGCGATCCGCTTTCACCCGCAGGTGGTACATCTGCTTGCGGGCGAGAGGGCATGGAGATGTGTGCGGCATGATTTCTTTCATAATGATTATATGACGGACGAGATCAAGAGTCTCCTGTGGGAGGCGTACGGATTCCGGGAAGACGATCAGAAGGCATATCAGGGCGCGTATCAGGGCGAAGTGCATAAACTGTGGACATATCTGCATCCAAAACGCATCAGACGGCGGATGAAGGGGAGGACAAAGCGCCTGATCAGAGGTGCGGCGATTCTATTTCTCCTTCTTGTCAGCATCTTGGGAGCCTGCATGACAGGCGACGGAAAAGCATTGGTTCCCATCGTGGCTGCGCTGCTATATTATGCCGGACATCGGTCAGAGGATCTAACATGAATATCTGGAACACACTCGGCATAGAGCCGACCACAGACAAAAAAGCCATAAGAAAAGCCTATGCGGCGAAAACAAAGGTGATTCACCCGGAGGACGCGCCGGAGGAGTTCAGGCGGCTGCACGAGGCGTATCAGGCGGCGCTTCGGTACGCGGATTATGTGAGGCAGGCGGAAGGGTCCGGCGGCAGCGTGACATCGTTTTATGAAACAGCGGAGGACGCGCCGGAAAGTACCGGGGAAAGCGAAGAGGATGCCGGGACAGCGCACACCGGGGAAATCGCGGGGGCAGATACCGCAGGGGAGTCCGAAACGGCGCGCGCTGACGAAAACGCGGAGGAGCCCGGGCGGGAAGAACTGCGCGCTTACTTTGAGGAGAACCGGGAGAAACACGGGCAGCAGGTTGCCGATTTTCTGCACCATTGGAAAGCGTTTCAGGGTCCCTACCGTGATCCGGAGGCGATGGACTGGTGGAAAACATATCTGTCCTCAGAGGAATTTCAAGGCATCCGCTATCATTCACAGGTACTGGAGACGCTGGCGGACGAGATCGACGACAAATGCTTTTACGGCATTGATGAGGTGAAACTGCTTTTCTGGGAAGCTTACGGTTTTTTGCAGGGTGAGGAGAACGTGTATCAGGGAGACCGGCAGCGGCTCTATAGAAGCCTGTGTCCGGCGTATGAGAAACAGCAGCAGAATATGCAGTACGAACGCAGATTGGCAAAGAATAATAAAATCCTCCGCATTTTCATCGGTATTGCGGCGGCGGCTCTTCTGGTAATCTGTATTCTGATTCCCGTGACGATTCACAGGCAGAGAGAAAACGGACGACTGTTTCTGGCAGACTATATGGCGAAACGATATCCCGAAACGTCGTTTTCCGAACCGGAGCGGATCGACAAGGAGCAGGACGGCAGCATTGTCTATGCGCTGCACGCTTCGGCGCACCCGGAACTGCCTGTCACCGCAAAGGTGGAAAACGGTTATGTGGAGGGAAAAAGAGTTTATCTGGTGAAAGAGGATTACGGGCAGCAGCTTTTTGAGTATTATGCCGCGCAGTATGGTCTGGAGGGGTATATGGTGACTTATACGGGCGGCACGTATGCAAACCCGGAGATCATAGATTACGCCACGCTTCTCTATTCGGATGTGGGGGAGATAGACGTTTTCTGCGAGCGCGCGGTGAAGATGTTCAGGGAGCAGGAGGAGCTGTGCACCATTGGGGAGGTGGCGGTCAGCACGGAGTCCGTGCTGTTTCCGCAGATCCTTTTATACGGCGGCGTGCCGGGTGTTTCCTTCAAGGAGGAGCAGACCTATGATCTGCGTACCATGGAGGCGGAAGAACTTTCCAGGGAGCTGAAGGGCGCGTACATGTGCTACATGTTCCTGTTTGAGTCATGGAATATCACCACAGACCAGTACCGGGAGTGGGGAGAGGCATATGAAAAGCGGAGCGGGGAGTGGGAGAACGAAGACGGGGAGTGGCATGAGGAGCGCGACCCGGACACGGGAGAGCTGCTCTGCAGGTTCTTTATCCCGACCTATGACTGGCTGGAAGGGTATTACAGCGGTGAAAAAATCAGTATGCCGATGTATACCCGCATGATAACCGTGGGAAACGCGTACTATTTCCTGCGGGACCGGGAAGCGGACGTGACCGTCAATGGGGACGGCAGCGGCTTTACCGTAAAGTTTTACGGAACCATTACCGGGTTCGGGGACGAGCCGTCGGTGAAATTTTATGATTTGCGGGATTGTTATTAAATTTTTTGCGATTTTTTCCCAATTATTTTTGATTTACGTCTTGAATTTTTGGGACAAATTGGGTAAAATAAAGTCGTTGACAAAATTTTGTCAATCTTATCCAATTTGATTGGCGAAATTATATAGCAAAGTAACAAAAAAACATGATTCAGGAGGAACGAAAAATGGCAGTAAGAGTAGCAATTAATGGTTTTGGCCGTATCGGTCGTCTGGCATTCAGACAGATGTTCGGAGCAGAGGGTTATGAGGTTGTAGCGATCAACGATCTGACCAGCCCGAAGATGCTTGCACACCTGTTAAAGTACGATTCTTCTCAGGGTAAATACGCTCTGGCTGATACCGTTACCGCAGGCGAGGATTCCATCACGGTTGATGGTAAGACATTAAAGATCTACAAAGAGCCCGACGCAAACAACTGCCCTTGGGGTGAGCTCAAGGTTGACGTTGTTTTAGAGTGCTCCGGCTTCTACACCAGCAAAGAGAAGGCTCAGGCCCACATCAATGCAGGCGCAAGAAAGGTTGTTATCTCTGCTCCCGCAGGAAACGATCTTCCTACCATCGTATACAATGTAAACCACGAGACACTGAAGGCTTCTGATACCATCATTTCCGCAGCATCCTGCACAACGAACTGTCTGGCTCCCATGGCTAAGGCACTCAACGATCTGGCAGGCATCAAGTCCGGTATCATGAGCACCATCCACGCTTACACAGGCGATCAGATGATCCTTGACGGTCCTCAGAGAAAGGGTGACCTGAGAAGATCCCGTGCAGGCGCAGTAAACATCGTTCCCAACAGCACAGGCGCAGCGAAGGCTATCGGTCTTGTTATCCCTGAGCTGAACGGCAAACTGATCGGTTCCGCACAGCGTGTTCCCACTCCTACAGGTTCCACCACCATTCTGGTTGCTACCGTAGAGAAGTCCGTTACCAAGGAAGAGATCAACGCAGCTATGAAGGCAGCAGCTACCGAGTCCTTCGGTTACAACGAGGATGAGATCGTTTCTTCCGATATCGTAGGCAGCACCTACGGTTCCATCTTCGACGCTACCCAGACCATGGTAGGCGAGGACAATCTGGTTCAGGTTGTTTCATGGTATGACAATGAGAACAGCTACACCTCTCAGATGGTTCGTACCATCAAATACTTCTCTGAGCTGGCATAACAAATCGAAAAGAATTGATAAGAAATGAAAGAGGCTCGGCCGCTGGGCCGGGTCTCTTTTTAAATCAAAAAGGAGGATACACAAATGTCTTTGAACAAGAAATCGGTAGATGATATCAATGTGAAGGGCAAACGCGTTCTGGTGAGATGCGACTTTAACGTGCCCTTGAAGGAAGGTAAGATCACGGACGAAACCCGTATCGTGGCAGCGCTTCCTACCATCAAGAAACTCCTCGCTGACGGCGGCAAGGTGATCCTTTGCTCCCACCTCGGCAAGGTGAAAAACGGTCCCAACGAGGGCGAGTCTTTAGCGCCTGTGGCGGAGAGACTTTCCGAGAAACTCGGCAAGCCCGTTAATTTCGTAAAAGACGACAACGTGACCGGCGAGGCTGCTACGGCTGCTGTTGCGGCTATGAACGAGGGCGACGTGGTTCTCTTACAGAATACCCGTTTCCGCGGCAAAGAGGAGACCAAGCCGAAGGAGGCAGGCGAGGCGTTCGCGAAGGAGCTGGCTGATCTGGCTGACGTTTATGTGTGCGACGCGTTCGGTTCCGCGCACAGAGCGCACGCTTCCGTTGCGGTTGTTACCAAGTATATCACCGAGAAGGGCGGCGAGAACGCTGTCGGCTATCTGATGCAGAAGGAGATCGACTTCCTCGGCAACGCGGTGGAGAATCCCGTAAGACCTTTCGTGGCGATCCTTGGCGGCGCGAAGGTTGCGGATAAGTTAAACGTTATCAACAACCTGCTCGAGAAGTGCGATACCTTGATCATCGGCGGCGGCATGGCTTTCACCTTCCTGAAGGCGAAGGGCTATGAGATCGGAAACTCCCTCGTGGACGACGAGAAGCTCGACTACTGTAAAGAGATGATGGAGAAGGCGGAGAAGCTCGGCAAACAGCTCTTACTGCCCATCGACACAGGCGTTGCTTCTGGGTTCCCGAACCCCATCGATGCGCCTATTGACGTAGAGTACGTGGATTCCGACCAGATTCCTGCCGACAAGGAAGGGCTGGATATCGGTCCCAAGACACAGGAACTTTTCGCGAACGCGGTGAAGAGCGCGAAGACCGTTGTATGGAACGGACCTATGGGCGTATTTGAGAACCCCACTCTGGCAAAGGGCACCATCGCTGTTGCGAAGGCTCTGGCTGAGACGGATGCCACCACCATCATCGGCGGCGGTGATTCCGCGGCGGCATGTAACCAGCTCGGCTTCGCAGACAAGATGTCCCACATCTCCACAGGCGGCGGCGCTTCCCTTGAGTTCTTAGAGGGCAAGGAGCTTCCGGGCGTGGTAGCGGCTGACGACAAGTGATGCGATAAGCAGAGCGAATAAATAGATTAAAATGAAGGAGATTATAATCATGGCTAGAAGAAGAATTATCGCCGGCAACTGGAAGATGAACATGACTCCCAGCGAGGCTGTTGCGCTCTGCGCGACTTTAAAGGATCTGGTAGTGAATGATGCGGTTGACGTGGTTTACTGCGTACCCGCGATTGACATTGTACCTGTGGCTGAGGCTGTCAAGGGCACCAACGTGCATGTGGGCGCTGAGAACTTTTACATCGAGGACAAGGGCGCGTACACGGGCGAGATTTCCGCTCCCATGCTGAAAGACGCGGGTGTGGAGTATGTGATCATCGGCCACTCCGAGAGAAGAGAGTATTTCAAGGAGGACGACGTTTTCCTGAACAAGAAAGTGCTTAAGGCTCTGGAGGCAGGTCTTACACCGATCCTGTGCTGCGGCGAGTCCTTGGAGCAGAGAGAGATGAACGTGACCATGGACTGGATCAGACTGCAGATCAAGTCCGATCTGGCAGGCGTTACCGCCGATCAGGTGAAGGGCATGGTTATCGCATACGAGCCGATCTGGGCGATCGGAACCGGCAAGACCGCTACTTCCGATCAGGCGCAGGAGGTCTGCAAGGGCATCCGCGACTGCATCGCTGAGATGTACGACGAGGCTACCGCTGAGGCAGTACGCATCCAGTACGGCGGTTCCATGAACGCGGGTAACGCGGCAGAGCTTCTTGCAAAGCCCGACATCGACGGCGGTCTGATCGGCGGCGCTTCCCTGAAACCTGACTTTGGGCAGATTGTGAATGCGTAAAGGGAAGTACACATTTTAAAGAATAGTGGTATTATCAGGAAAACCTACTTTAATGGATAGGAATATATCATTAAAGTAGGTATTCCTATTCTAAAAAACAAAAGAGGACGGAAAGAAACGGTATGAGCAAAGTGACAGAGGCTGGGAAAGAAGGACTGCTTTCCCGGTTTGGATTTCGGTATGAGGATATGCCCCTCCTAAAAAGGGCGATGTTGTACACATTTCTGTTTGGATTTTTAGCCCATGGCTTTATGATGACGAATCTCAGTATTTCCCATGATGCTGTGTTTAATTTTTACGATGAACTTCCGGCTCATCAGCATCAGATTGAACTGGGAAGATTCATGGAGCCGCTGTACAGAGAGTTGACAGGATCGTGTCTGCTCATGCCATGGAGTCTCGGGCTTGTTGCTTTTTTCTGGCTGGGGACTGCGGTGTTTCTGGTTTGCAGGCTGTTTGATTTATCCGGCAGATGGGAAGTTTTGCTGACTGCAGGGATTATGACAGTAAACATTTCCGTGACGGCGACGGCAGCGGCTTATGAGCCATGGCTTGCGGCGGATATGTTTACGCTGCTGATGGCTGTGTTTGGTGTATGGTGTTGGCGCCTCTATGGCAAATCGCATCGGATAAGCCGGCTGGCGCTTGGCATGGCGGCAGTTATCATATCTCTCGCCATTTATCAGAGCTATCTGTCGGTGACGGTTGTGTTGATTATTATGCTCTCCATACAGGACCTGATCATGAAGAAAAATGAAGGGGGGGGAGTAAAAGTATTTCAGGATGGCTGTGCCGGTGCGGGGATGATCGCGGCGGGCGGAATCGTTTATTATATTTTGATGCTGCTTTCCAGCAGTCTTTCGTATGTGCCCCTGTTGGAGGGAAAGCATGACAGTGTGACAAACCTGTGGGATAATCAGGAGACAATTTTGCAGAGAGCGTTATATTGCTTAAAAGAAGCGATCACACATTTTTTTGCAAAGGACGAAAACATTTATCCATATCCGGTGATTTGGGCTGCCAATTTCTTAATCGGATGTGTGGGCATTTGTCTTGCCGTGTGTCTGGTGAGACAAATAAGAGGAGAATTACAAAAGGGAGAATGGCTGCTTCTGGCGCTTCTGGTTGTTGCGCTTCCCTTTGCGGCGTACATGGTAAGGCTGCTCAATCCTTATGTACATGATTTGATGGTGTACTCCGTCTGGCTGTTATATATGATTCCGATCCTTTTAAGTAAATGGACATATAAGTGTAATTGGCGGTGGGGAAAATATTCTGGTGCAGTCGTGATTCTGATTTCCTTTATTCTCTTTTCTTTAATACAAACGGATAATGCCGTGTATGTAAAGAAACGGGTGGAGAGCGAGGCAACATTGTCACTGATGACTGAGGTGATGGCAGAAGTTGAACGGACGGAGGGCTATGTGCCGGGAGAGACTGAGCTTATCTTTGCCGGGGATATCACAAAGATATTACGGCCGATGCCGGGGATGGATCGGATCAAAGGTATTTCTGGCAACAATAAACCGACGGCGATCGTCGATCCAAATATCTATCAGGAATACTTTAATCATGTGATGCTTCGGAAAGCGAACTTTATCTATGAGAAAGATGCCGGAAAGTGGCAGGAAGTTCAGAAAATGCCGGCTTATCCGCAGGCAGGATATGTGCGGATGGTGGATGGGATAGTAGTGGTGAAATGGAATTAAGCGGATAAAATGAAAAATAATCGGAGTATTGCCCAAAATTTTAACAGAATGCCAATCAAGAAACAGCTTTACCGTATCTACACGGTTGTGGTCGTGGTGCCGATTCTTTTGATCGGGTCTTTTCTGCTTATGTACACGTATCACATGATGCAAAATTACTATACGGATTTATTGAAGGCAGATAATTACCGGGTGAGAAACATCTTTTTTGATATAACCAGAGAGGTTTACGAAATCTCCCGCGATATCTCCTTTGACGGCGGTGTGCGGACCATTCTTGCGGATGATTTTGAGGGCAGACAGGAATATATGAGGGCGGTAGACAGTAACGAGGTGTTAAGCCGCTACGCGTCAACCTACGCTGAGGTATCCAAGATTGAGATATACACAGACAATCCTTCCCTGTCCGATTACAAGCAGTTTGTTCAGATGGATGAAAGCGTAAAAGAGACGGTATGGTATCAGCAGGCGATGGAGCAGGCGGGCGTTTTCTGGAAAGCCGTCTCATGGGAGGACGGTTACCGGGACAGCAACTGGGATCTGTGCCTTGTGAAACGGATCCAGCTTGTCAATTCGCCCTACCATGCGGTGCTTGTCATACACATTGACTCCAATTACCTGCGTGTCTGGGTGGATAATACCGAGTATGGCAGCGTGATGTCGGTAGACCGGGGCGCCGTGTTTTACAGCTCCGATATGGCGAGAAACGGAAAAGCGCAGCCTGTGGCGATTGCCTTTGACGAATCCTATTTTCAGTACACAGGGCGGATCAGGATAGACGGTCACCAGTGCTTTGTCGACGTGTCCACGCTGCACGCCTATCAGTCCGGCTCAAAGATATATATCTGTACACTGGATAAGCACGGATATGACCATATACGGAGCATTCTGTATATCTGCGGGGCGATGATTGCCGTGGCGCTGATTATTCCCGGTATTCTGATACATATTTTCACGAACTACTTTACGGGGAGGGTGCGCCTTCTCAGACAGGAGATGCACAAGGTGAGCAATCAGGATTATGAGCTGATTCCGGCTTTCCGGGGCAGCGACGAGCTTTCCGAGGCATTCGGGGATCTGCAGGTCATGGTCGGCAATATCAAGGAGCAGGAGGCGCGCGCATATGAGGCGCAGATCAAGGAACAGGAACTTCTGATCCGGCAGCAGGAGATGGAATTTAAGATGCTGGCGAGCCAGATCAACCCTCATTTTCTCTATAATACACTGGAAACCATCCGCATGAAGGCGCTTACGGCTGGAGATAAAGAGGCGGCGACGGCGATCAAGCTTCTGGGCAAGTCCATGCGGTATGTGCTGGAGAATATGGGAACTTCCGTCACCACGCTGGGGGAGGAACTCAATCATGTGGACGAATATATGAAGATCCAGCATCTGCGTTTCGGGGACAGGATCACCTATGAAAAGAAGGTGGAGGAGGGGCTTGATCTGACGCGGTATTATATTCTGCCGCTGCTTTTGCAGCCGGTGGTGGAAAACGCCATTGTCCACGGACTGGATGAGAAAGAGGAAGGCGGCAGGATTGTGGTCTCTGTCTGCCGGAAAACACCCGATGAGACCGGGCTTCTTTTGATCGATGTGGACGATAATGGCTGCGGTATGTCGGAGGAAGCGCTTAATAAACTGAGAACGGACATTGAGATCCGGGACATGAGCCGCAGCAAGAGTATCGGGCTGTACAACATCAACCAGCGTCTGAAACTGCATTACGGGGAGGGATATCGTCTGCATGTGTATTCGGAGCAGGGGACAGGCACAAGAATCCGGCTGATGATTCCGCTGAAAAAGATGGAGAATGGGAAAAGATAAAAAAATGACTGTAATTTTTCTCCATTCTGTTTGGTATTTATTGTTTTATATTTTTTTTATAATGAATGCATCAAGGGAAATGAGCAGCGCACATTTCCGATGGTGCATTTTTCTTTTCCCTAAAAATGTGAGGAAAGGGTGGCGGAATATGAGTGCGGGAAAAGCGCAAAAAGAGAAAGCAATCAAACAGAAGTTCAGTATGCAGCTTATGTACAAACAGCGGTATCTGCTATTGATGTCGCTTCCGTTTGTGATCTGGCTGATCATTTTCAAGTACATTCCCCTCTGGGGATGGACGATGGCGTTTCAGGAGGTAAAGCCAAAGAACCTGTCGAAACATATCTGGGAAAGGCCTTTTGCGGGTCTGGAAAATTTCACAAAGGCATTCAGCGACCGTATGTTCAACCAGACGCTGATCAACACCATCGGACTCAGCATTCTGGGCATTGCGGTGGGGACGGCTATGGCGATCCTGTTCGCGCTGATGCTAAATGAAATCCGTTTTGTCAAATTTAAAAAGGTGACGCAGACGATTTCCTATCTGCCCCACTTCGTATCGTGGGTGGTTATCGCCAGCATAGCGAAGATGGTTTTAAACGACGGCGGTATGCTAGACACGCTGTCTGGCACGAAGCTGGGACTGATGAGCACCAACTCGCCGCTGTTCTGGCTGACGGTGGTTCTGGTCAATACGTGGAAAGAGGTGGGCTGGGACGCCATCGTATACCTCTCCGCCATGGCAGGTATCGATCAGGGGCTGTATGAGGCGGCGAAGGTGGACGGCGCGAACCGTCTCCAGCGCATCTGGCACATTACCCTTCCGGGCATTAAGCCGACCATCGTTGTGCTTCTGATCATGGGCATCGGCGGCGCGCTGAATGTAGGTATGGAGCGGCAGATGCTCTTAAGCAACGGTATCGTGCAGGATCACGCGATGGTGCTTTCGTGGTTCGCGTATGTCAGAGGTATCGGCAACAGCAATTACGGTCTCGGTACCGCGATCGGCATGTTCCAGTCACTGGTCGGCATCATCCTGCTGTTCCTTGCAAATAAAGTGGCAGGGTGGCTTGGCGAGAGCAGATTGATATAGGAGGGAGAAGTCATGGCAAATACGAAAGCAAATCGAATCAAAAGCCGCGATAATATCCTTGATTACATATTGCTGGCGGTATTTCTGCTGTTGATTGTCATTACGGTGTATCCGTTTGTAAATGTGCTGGCGATCTCGTTCAATGATCCCATTGACACGATGCGCAACATCAATTTCATCTTTCCGAGACAGTTTACACTGAGCAATTACATTTATGTGTTCAAGGAGAACAATCTCGGAAACGCGTTCCTGCTGTCGGTATTAAGATCGGTGATCGGTGCGGGGGCAGGTGTGATCTGTACGGCGATGCTGGCATATGTGCTGAGCAGGAAAGACTTTTACTTTAACAAGCTGTTTACCACGCTGTTCGTCATCACCATGTATGTCAGCGGCGGACTGATTCCTGAATACCTGCTGTTAATGAGAGACTTGAAACTGGGGAATAATTTCCTTGTCTATATCATTCCGGGACTGATCTGGGTTTACAACATGATTCTGGTGCGCTCCTTTATCGAGGGACTGCCGCTTGCTTTGCAGGAGGCGGCACGCGTGGACGGCGCCAACGATTTTATCATCTGGGCAAGGATTGTGCTGCCCCTGTGCCAGCCGGTGCTGGCGACGGTGGCGCTGTTCTACGCGGTGGGACAGTGGAATTCCTTTATGGATACTTATCTGTACGCCAAGGAGCTGCCGACCCTGCAGTATGTGCTGTATGAGATTATGGAGAAGGCGCAGGTGAAGATCGACCCCCATGCGGCGGAGCAGATGAAAAACGCGGTGTCGCCGCTGTCCATACGAATGGCGGTTACCATCGTGGCGACAGTGCCGATCATTATCGTGTATCCGTTCCTGCAGAAATATTTTGTGGGCGGCATGACGGTAGGCGCGGTGAAGGACTGATACGGTATTTTTATGGCGGTATCCGGTAGGCGCCATATCAATATAGAGTTGTATTGCATTGTGAGAAACAGAAGGGAGAGAAAGTATGAAAAACAAGAGGGTTTGTGTATTGTTACTGACACTGGCAATGGTTGTCGGTACAGTTGCCGGCTGTGGCGGCAGCGACAGTGGTTCCGGGTCAGCCGGTACGGCGGCGACCGAAGGAGGAAGCGGTGAATCGGGAGATGTGATTGAACTGACATTCTTTAACTCGGACGCGAATCAGGATGATCCGTGGACAGATCCTGTGGCGCTTGCCATTACGGAAAAAACAGGAGTGAAGTTAAAAACAACCCGTCCCGTGGGCGGCAACGATGAGTCTGAGGCGGTGGCGCTGATGATTGCGGAGCAGAATTATCCCGATATTATTTTTGCAAAAGGTTCCGCGGGCAACCTGATCGACGCGGGTGCGATGATGGATATGACTGACCTAATCGAGGAGCACGGTCCCAATATCAAGAAGCTCTACGGCGAGGAGTTTGATAAACTGAAACAGTCTGTGGACGATCCGGCTATCTACCAGTTGTCCGCTTATGCGGTGGGCGGCACGAAGTTCAAGGATGCGGGCAATCTGCAGATCCAGTGGGCGGCACTGAAATCGAAGGATTATAAGATTCCGCAGTCTCTGGAGGAACTGGAGACCATGATTAAGGATTATATCGCGGAAAATCCCACGACCGATGACGGTCTTGATAAGATCGGCATTTCCTTATCTACCGCCGACTGGCACTGGCTGATCACACTTGGCAATCCGGCAGGATTTATCGCGGACGGCGCGCCGGACAACGGACAGTGGATCGTTACCCCGGAAAACAAGGGTGTGTATAAATTCCGCTCCGACAAGGAGAGAGAGTATTTCAGATGGCTGTGCCGTATGTATAACGAGGGAATCCTCGACCCCGAGTTTGCGACCCAGACCCACGAGGACTATATCGCGAAGATTGCTTCCGGGCGTGTGGTAACCCTTTTTGATAAAGACTGGGATTATCTGGACGGCGAGAAGGTGCTGAAGGCGGACGGCAAGTATGAGTTGACTTATGCGGGGCTTCCCACCTGTATCGACGCGGATACGAAGTGCCCGTCCCTGATGTATCAGGGTCTGACCACGGGAACCGGCGTTGGTATCAGCACGACTTGTAAGGACCCGGTGGCTGCTATCAAATTCATTGACTTCCTCTGCTCCGACGAGGGGCAGGTGCTCAACAAGTGGGGCATCGAGGGCGTGAACTACTTTATTGATGATGAGGGACACCGTTACAGAACCGAGGAGGAAATCAAGTATTCGCAGGAAGATGCGGACTACCAGAAGAAGACGGGCGTGGGTTTCCACAATTATCCGTTCCCTTCCTACGGCGACGGTATTCTGGACCCGACAGGCAGCACCTACACGACGACCAGCAAAGACGCTGTGATCAATGAGTACAATGTAGAGGAAAAGGCGGCGGTTGAAGCGTGGGGCGTAGATCTGATTGTGGATATGTTCCCGCAGCCCGATGAGTTTGAAATCCCGGATTATTCTCCTCTCTGGGCATATGCAATGCCGCTTGAGTTCACGGAGATCGTGGATAAGCTGGATGAGGTGGCATGGTCCGCGCTGATCAAATGCGTGACCGGCTCCGAGGCGGAATTTGATGCGAATTACGATGCGATGATCGCGGAGCTGGAGGCTACCGGCATGATGGACGCGGAGGAGATGATGTCGGACATCATTGCGGAGAAGGTGGCGATTGTACAATAACAACGCGAGAAATACTTCTAAAGCTTGGCAGCAAAGGCTGCCTCGCTAAGAAGTACTAGGAGTTGCGATGCAACTCCTTCTCACGTGGGAGAATGCCCAGAATGCGGGCATTCTCCGCATAAAAACAGCCGCATGGACGTCCGTGCGGCTGTTTTAGACTTGAGAATTACGAATTTTCTAGGGGGGGGGGTAAATTTCCGGCTCCTCGTCAAGTCCCTGTCCTTTTCGGAACTCGGCAGGACTCATTTCCATATATTTTCTGAACTTCTTGTGGAAGTAATCCACGTTCTTATAGCCCACCTGTTCCGCAATTTCATATACTTTCAGCCTGTTTTCCAGAAGAAGTTTTTTGGAGTGCTCGATGCGTCTGTGATCCACGTAGGTATTGAAACTTTCCCCCACGCTTTTTGTGAAGATTTTGCCAAGGTATGCGCTGTTGTAACCAAACAGCGGGGCGATCGTCTCCAGTTTTATATTTTTATTAAAATTGTGATCGATATAAAAGAGCACGTCGGCTAAAACCGTATCTTTGGAGGAACTGCCCAGAGCGCCCATGGCAGCCTCAGACTGCTCAGACAAGAAGCGCAGTATCTCATAGAGATAACCGCGGCTGTGGATATACTCGATCGCCTCTGGATTGTTCCGGAAGGGAAATTCGGCGGCAGGGTAATTGCGGGTCAGGTTTTCTTTGACCTGCAGATATAAGTCGATCAAAAGCAGCCGGATATCTTCAATGGCATTGGGCGCTGTCATAAGTCCCAGTTCAATTTCCTGCATTGTGTCCACGATCATCCGGCGGTTATAGGCGCCGATATAGTCTGTCAGGCGGTTCGCATAGCCGGCAACAGCGTCCGCATTCCATGAAAAAGATGCGTCGTCAGCTTCTGGTGACGGGTTTTCATTCGTGCGCGGCAGGGCGTCATATTCGGCGGTGTGCTGTCCGGGCAGGCAGAAAAAGCGGCGTGCCAACAGCGCCGACGCGTCCGCGTAGGACAGATGGATGTCCTCCACGGCATGAACGGGTCTGCCGCAGGCGAGGAACATGGAATCCATGGGACTTCCGTCCTGCATGTCGTTCTGTTCAAGGCGTTCCAGAAACTCCCGCAGTTTGTTCAGTCCGTGGACGCCTTTCAAGAGAACCACGTCCCTGCCGTCTGTGCTCAGATGGTCGAAGATCATGTTGTCACGGTTTGACACCTTGAGCATTTCCGCAAAGAGAAAGGGAGCGGCGGTGGATGGCGCGTGATAATTTTCGCATATCACCACCTGATAGACATCAGCCGTCAGACCAAACATCCGGCAGTCCTCCTCTGAAAGGGGCGATTCCGGCGCGCTGTGAAGAAGCTCCTGCAGAACTACATTTTTCGCCTTGTTTTTATACTGTGTGAAATGGCTGGAACGCTGCTTTTCCTCCGCGAGTTCTTCCCGGATCTGCGTGACAGTCTGTATCAGTTCGTCCTCGTCGATGGGCTTGGTGAGATAGAAGCGCACGCCGCTTTTCATGGCTTCCTGCGCATATTTGAAATCGGAGTAGCCGCTTAAGATAATGCACTTGCCCAGAAAACCCGCTTCTCTGGCGAGACGGATCACTTCCGTGCCGTGCATTCCCGGCATCTTCACATCCAACAAAACAAGACCGGGTTTGCGCGCAAGAATCTGGGAGAGAGCGTCCTTGCCGTTGGACGCCTCCCCGCACAGGGAAAAACCGAGCGATTCCCAGTCTATGATACATTTTAATCCGTCTCTGATCGACGCTTCGTCGTCAGCAATCAACAATTTTTCCATATAAATATGATACCATCAAAAACGTTTTCAGGCAACCGAATGACTTGGGCTGCATATGTCTGGTATGCCGCCGGAAGGCTCATTCCACATATATTTTGTATACCACCGGGAAATCGCTGCACACCATCTTTGTCGTGATATGTAGTCCCGACCCGTCGATCGTGTAAGCCGGCTGTTCGTCAGAACCAAGGATCTCCACATTTCGGATAATCCCGTGGAAATGCGGTTTGTCTGGATCATCCGAGGTGGCGAGGGAGCGGATGGTGACAGAGCCGTTTCCGGGGCAGCGCATACAGGCGGCATAGACACAGCCATTGCCCGCCGTAAAGCGGAAATCCTGTGGGGTGTATTCGGGGGCGGAGGCGTCGGAGAACTGCCCTTCCGTCTCCATGGTGGGACCTTCCGCCGCGTACCGCCAAGGCTTTGAGTGATAGACCGCCTCCCCGTTTACGGAAAGCCAGTTGCCGATATCCCGCAGGATGGACAGATCTTCATCGGCAAAGCTGCCGTCCGCTTTTGGACCCACGTTCAGCAGGAGGTTGCCGTTCTTGCTCACCACGTCGATCAGGTAGCAGATCAGTTCGCGGCTGCTCTTGTAATCGAGAGATGCCGTGTGACACCATGAATTGCGTGCCACGGCGGTATCGGTCTGCCAGAGATAGGGCTTGGCGTCTGCAAATTTACCACGTTCCACATCCACGATGCCGCTGCCGAATGCCATGGCGTCATGCTTGTAACAGATGGCGGTCTCCTGTCCCCACTGTGCGCTGCGGTTATAGTAGTATGCAGCGATCTTGCGAAGATAGGGCTTGTACGCCTCATGCTGGATCCACCAGTCGAAATAGAGGAGCCCCGGCTGGTAGCGGTCGATGAGTTCGCAGGTGCGAAGCAGCCAGTCTTGCAGAAACTCTGAATCGGGATAGGGCTTTGCAAACAGATCTTGATGGTCGGGCTGGGTGCGCTCCGAGGGCCAGTAGAAATCCCCGCAGGAAAGCGGCTCCTTGATATCGCTGTCAAACTCCCTGCCGCAGCCCATAAACCAGTGGTGCTCCGCCCTGTGGGTGGAGGCGCCAAAAAGCAGCCCCTGTTTTTCAAAGGCAGTTTTCAGCTCTCCCAGAATATCTCTTCCGGGTCCCATAGTGGCGGCATTATATAGGGAAAGGCCGCTTCGGTACATCTGAAAGCCGTCGTGGTGTTCCGCCACGGGAATCACGTATTTCGCGCCCGCCTTTGCAAAGGTTTCCGCCCAGAAATCGGGATCAAACTTTTCCGCCGTAAACAGGGGGATGAAATCTTTGTAGCCAAAGTCTTTATGGGGACCGTAAGTTTTGATGTGGTGTTCGTACTCCGGGGTTCCCTGCATGTACATATTGCGGGAATACCATTCGTTTCCGTAGGCGGGTACGCTGTACAGCCCCCAGTGGATAAAAATGCCGAATTTGGCGGGCGAAAACCACCGGGGCGGGTTTAATGACGTAAGAGACGACCAGTCGTCGTGGTAAGGACCGCGCGCGATTTCCGCTTCAATCTGTGACAGATAATTTTGTTTGTCAGTTTTGGTAAACATGATTTTCCTCCCGGGGTTATTTCTATAGTTAAGTTTTTCTTTTGCTCACCATATAGTATATCAGATATATATTATAAATTGTTTGTTTTTTGAGGATATGTATATTATAATGATAGCAAATAAATTTGAGAATAGAAGATAAAATTAAGTATGAGAAATTGATGAAGGAGAGCTGGTTTTAGTGAAAAATATAGATTTGAATAGTAGTATTATCGAAAAAATAAAAGTGGAAGCGCCTGAACTAATCAAGGAATTTATGAAAAATGATCTTGTAAAAATGATTCTTTATGGTTCCTGTGCAAGGGGAGAGTTTAAGGAACATTCGGATGTAGATATAGCGCTTCTTACGAAAGGGAGCCGGACTGACTCTTGGAAATATAACGATAAAATTGATGAAGTGGCAACAAAATTGGCAATGAAATATTTTGCTATTGTAAATTTTGTCCTTCTTCCTTACGACGAGTTTGAGGAGAAAAAGAGTTGGTATGGTTATTTTAAGAATATTGACAAAGAGGGGATAAAGCTGTATGGATGATAAAGATTTTAAAGCTTTGGCTTTAGTAAGATTGGACAGGGCAAAAGAATTATACATTGAATCCAAAGAACTTGTGAAAATGGATAGTTACAAATCTGCAAATAACAGGGCATTTTATGCAATTGAAAAATGTATTAAAGCGCTTTTGGCAACACAGCAGATCGCATCAGAAACGCTTCTGATTATGATGATTTTTATGTAGTGAATAAAGAAGAAACCAGAGAACTTCTTGATTTTGCGGAAGATTTTCTCGGGAGAACAGAAGAATATATTAATAGTGGCAAGAATTAGTATTATGAATCGAAAAATGAGTTGGTCAATATATATCCGCCATGGTTTTGACAAAGGGAAAGAACTGTGCTAGACTGTCACCATAACTGAATACGGCGTCAGCTGCAGCCGCTTTTGCGGCACGCGGAATAGGGTGAAAAGCCCTGCGAGTCGGTCACTGTGAAGCCTTTATACTTATAGAAGGATAAGTCAGATACGCGGCAGTCTGGCGGCATTCTGCCGAAACCGGAACTGCGTGATATTCGGCCTTGCCGCGTCTGCGGCGGGCTTTTTGGCGTTCTGCGCTTCGGTGCGGGACGTCTTTTTTCGCGCATAAGCAGAGTCAGAAAGCGGCAGAGACAGGATGCGTGCTTGCAGGCAAGACTGTCTATGGCGCTTTATGACGAGCAACGCGAACGAGAAATGCGAAGCATTTCGAGTCTGTTTATGCGGAAGAGCAGAGTCAGAAAGATTACAAAGCTGTGAGCGGCGTCCCGGAAGTATGACCAGAAAGAAGACGAGGAGAGAAACATGAAAAGAGAAATGATGACACAGAGCAGGGTGAAAACAAAAATTGCGGCAGCTTTGCTAGGTATGCTGCTTGCGCTGACGGCGTGCGGCGGGGGAACTGCGACCGCGCAGCCAGAGACCGCATCGGAGGCACAGGTCGAACAGCCTGCGGAACCCGAAACGTCGGAAATGGAATCGGAAGCACCCGGTACGGAAACGGTGCCCGAATCGCCTGCCGAGACGGAATCGCCGCTCCCCACAACTGACCCTAGCGGCGCGTACATCGCCATCCCCGGGCAGGTGGATTCCGTGGTGGCGCTTGCGCCCTCGATCTGTGAGACGCTGGTGGCTCTGGGCGTGGAGGAAAAGATTGTTGGTTACGATTTACAGAGCGTGGGCCTTGCGGGGCTGCCGGAGGATGTTCCCACCTTTGACACGGTCAATCCCGACGTGGAGCAGCTGACCGCCCTTGCGCCGGACATGCTTCTGGTGTCAAACCTTTCCCTCTACGATCAGGAAGCGCCCTATCAGCCGCTGATCGACGCGGGCGTGTGCGTGATCTGTGTGCCCACCAGCGAGAGTGTGGAAGATGTGAGAAGCGACATCCGCTTTCTGGCGGCGGCGCTTCGCGTGCCCGAAGAGGGAGAGCGCGTGGTGGCGGAGATGGACGGGAAACTTGCGGAACTTTCAGATGTTGTTTCCGCGATCCCGGAGGGGGAGAAAAAGAGTGTCTATTTTGAAATTTCTCCCGCGCCCTATCTGTACAGCAGCGGGAGCGGCACCTATCTGCACGAGCTGGTTGAACTGGCGGGGGGCACGAATGTGCTGGCTGACCAGAACGGCTGGATTTCCGTGGAGGGAGAAACGGTGGTAGCCGCAAACCCGGACGTGATTTTCACGAATGTGAATTACACGGATGATCCCGTGGCGGAAATTCTCGGCAGAGAGGGCTGGGCGGGTGTGTCCGCCGTGCAGAATGGGGAAGTCTATTATATTGACAATATGGCGTCGTCCCTGCCGGATCAGAACATTGTGACTGCGGTGGAAGAGATGGCGCGGGCGCTCTACCCGGAGTGTTTCGGAGCGGAATGAGGAAGAAAACGGTTATGGGACGGAAGATGAACATGGGGGCGGGAATGAAAATGGGGTTACTCTTTCTGGCGGCGCTTCTGACCCTGCTTTTTGGGGTGGGGATCGGCAGCGTGTACGTGCCGCCCGTTGATATCCTTGCCATTCTGGCGGAGCGGTTTTTCGGACAATCCCTGCCGGACCACATTCCCGCAAACTACAGCGTCATGGTGTTCGACATGCGCCTGCCGCGGGTGCTGCTGGCTTTTCTGACGGGGGCGGCGCTGGCTGTCTGCGGCGCGGTGATGCAGTCGCTTTTGCAGAATCCGCTGGCTTCCCCTTTTGGGCTGGGGGTGTCATCCGGGGCGGGACTGGGCGCATCGCTTGTCATTGTGTCTGGATTTGCGACGGCGGGACTGGGCACGTTCCTTCTGCCGGCGGTCAGTCTGTGTTTTGCGCTGGGGACGGTGTTTTTTGTGCTGCTTCTGGCGGCAAGGCTGGACAGGAGAATGTCCAATGTGACCGTGATTCTGGTGGGTATGGTGGTCTCCCTGTTTGGCAATGCGGTTATGTCACTTCTCGCGACAAGCTCCCCCGCCCATGCGCAGCGCATCCAGCTCTGGCAGCTCGGCAGCTTTTCCATGCGGGAGTGGAGCGCGGTGTGGGCGCTTTTTCCTGTCACCCTTCTGGTCTGTCTCTACTTTCTGCGCTATGCGGGGGATCTTGACGTGATGACCTTCGGGGAGGAACAGGCGTCGGCGATGGGCGTGGATCTGCGCAGGGTCAGGGGACGGCTGATGACGGCGGTGGCTGTCCTGACGGGAACGGCGGTGGCATTTGTGGGGATTATCGGTTTTGTGGATCTGATTGTGCCTCACATAGCGCGGCGGTTTTTCGGCGCGGTGCACAGGCGGACGATCCCGGCATGTGCTCTCCTTGGAGGGACCTTTCTTGTGCTGTGCGATCTGGCGGCGAGAACCCTCACGCCGCCCCATGAGATACCGATCGGCTCCATCACGGCGCTGCTCGGCGCGCCTTTTTTTCTCTATCTCTTTTTTGCGGGGCGCAAGGACGGTTGAGAGACTGCCTGTGCACAGGCAGGGAATTTGTGGTATGACAGAACAAAACGAGGTATGGCATGGATATAACAGCGATGCTTGCGGTAGAAAACTTATCCTGCGGTTACGGGAAAACAGAGGTGATACACGACCTGTCCTTTCGGGTGAAGGCGGGGGAGCGGCTCTGCATTCTCGGCCCGAACGGCTGTGGAAAAACGACGCTTCTGCGTGCCCTGGCGGGCGTGATTCCATGGCAGGGAAGTGTGGAGGCGGACGGGATTTTGCTGCACGGTCTGCCCCCGAAGCAGAGAGCGAAAAAGATCGCGCTGATGAGCCAGTTTTCCCGGGCGGCTTTTGACTATACCGTCTATGAGGCGGTGATGCTGGGGCGGTATGCGCACCGGAGCGGTTCCCTGTTTTTGTCGGAGACAGCGGCGGACCGCGGGGCGGTGGAGGATGCCCTGCGGCGCACCGGCGTATGGGAACTGAGGGAAAAGCTGGTGACAAAGCTTTCCGGCGGGCAGATGCAGCGGGTGTTTCTGGCAAGAACCTTTGCGCAGGAGCCGCGGGTTATCCTGCTGGACGAACCGGCAAACCATCTGGACCTGCGCTATCAGGCGGAACTTCTGGAAAGTCTGCGCGACTGGACGGCGGACGGGAAACGGTGTGTGGCGGGGGTGTTTCACGATATCGGTCTGGCGCTCGCCTTTGCGGATACGGCGCTTCTTCTGGAGGAGGGCAGGAAACTTGCCTGCGGACCTGTGGAGGAGCTGGATGAAAAGCTGTTCAACCGGCTTTACGGCATGGATGTGCGAAGGTATATGAGACAGATGTACGGAAGGTGGGCGTGAGGAGGAGAAACTATGGCGATATACAGAAGCCCCTATGAGGCATACCCTTTTTTGTGCGACGCGGACGACGATCTGCGCTGCGACTTTGAACTGCTCACGGACGAGCTGGCAAGCGGCGCCGGACTGCTGCGAAGCCAGATCGCAGAACCGTCTCTGGCGGATGAACTTTTGTGGGTCAGCGAACTGATTTACCATATGAATCCGACCCTGCGCACTACCTTTACGGTGATGCAGGAGGAGATCGCCCGTCTTGCCGCCGCGGTGGACAGGCTGCAGGCGGAAAGTAACGTCCACGGTTTTGTGCTGCCCTGCGGCTGTCAGTGTGCCTGCACGGCGCATCTGCTGCGGGTGAAGGCGAAATGTCTGGTGCGCCTTTTATACAGATATCGGCAGCGGGGCGGCAGCGTCCCGGACGGGCTTTTCGATCTTTCCAATCTGCTCTCGGGCTATTTCTTTTTGCTTGCGCTGAAATGCAACGCCATGGAAGGGGTGGCAGAGCAGACTTACCACAGTCGGAATTACAGATCAATTTAAATAGGGATTCCATCCATTTTAACTTCACAAGCGCGGCGTTATTTGTTAGAATAGGGTTGTGGACTGAACGGGGTATGGAAAGTGCATATCGAAAAAGCGTGGACAGGAGAATGGGGATATATGGATTACAAGGCGATTCCGTTTGAACAGAAAATCAAGGAGAATATCAGAAGCTACGCACTGGACAATCTTTATACGCTGGATGTGCTGACAGAATACTGCAAGGCATTTTGCGCGGTGGCGGATGTGGCAGTTCTGATTACCGAAAGGCATGGGGAAAAGATCGTGTCGGTAGGAGGATTTGCGGGCTTTACGCCGGATGTGGTCGGGGAGCCGGGACGCAAGGTCAGAGTATACGGCAGGACGATCGCGCATCTGTATGCCGAGACAGGCAAGGTGCCGGAGGAAAAGCGGCAGGCTGTGGAGAGAATGCTGGACGGTTTTGCTGCCATGCTTTCCCACTGGGGAGAGGAGACGTATCTGCACACGGAGACGGCGATCTATGCAGATGAACTGGAACAGAAGCTGGGTGTACAGCATGTGCAGACGGCGAAGGGGGAGAACGAAGACGCGCTTACCGGCGTGTACCATAAGCTCTATTTTGAGGAGCGTATGCGGGTGATAGACAGGGCGGAAGTGGTGCCTGTGGCTGTGATCAATGTAAATATCAACGACTGGAAGTATGTGAACGATCATTTCGGCGACGAGGAGAGCGACCGGCTGATCAAGACCATTGCCGACATCCTAAAGCAGGAGAAGAAACCGGATTATGTCATCGGCCGTGTGGATGGGGACGTCTTTATCGTGCTGATTCCCATGGCGGAGGACGGCGAGGCTGAAAGATACTGCCAGAGAGTGCAGCAGGCATGTCTTTCCTATGAAGACGAGATTCTGGCGCCCTCCGTTGCCTGCGGCGTTGTCTACAAAACAAATGTGGAGGAAATGATCGAGGATAAACTCGACGACGCGGAGTACGAGATGTTCAATAATAAATTTGAGATCAAAAACGCGCCCGGATACCGGGAACGGCTGGAAAAGAGAACATAAGGCATGATTTATTGTGAAAATTGTTATGCGCCGATCGAGGAGGACAGCGCAAAGTGCCCGTATTGCGGCGCGCTGAACGCTGCCGGCGGCGAAAAACAATATATGGAGCAGCTTTACGACATAAAGAAGGACGTGGAGGAATTGTCCACCGTGCCGGGCAGGGAGTATCGCAGGGAAATCGGAAAAAGCGGGCGGGTGATCCGGCGGACATTTTTGGTGATCGCAGTTTTTCTTGTTTTTGTCGGGCTGTTCCTTTTTCTTTGGCGGAAATGGACGGATTATGAGCCGACTGCGGAGGAGATCCGTGCCCAGATGGAGTGGGAGAAAGCGGTTTTTCCGAAACTGGACGCCTTGTATGAAGCGGGAGACTACGACGGTGTCATGGAGTGCGTGTTTGAAAATCAGGGCGAGTCATACTATTCCATTTCCAACTGGGCGCATGAGGATTTTATCAACGTGTACACCCGGTATCGGGATTGCACGGAAGCTTTGGCGAAGGCTGCTTCGCAGGGGTATGAGAAAGAGGAAGCGGCAGACTGTATCATAGACGTCCTGTTTCTCATACAAGAGAGACCGTATGATTCCTACACGGAGGCGGAGGAGGCGCTGATCGCGGCATATCAGAAGGAAGTCAGGGAACAGACCGGCACAGTGTTTGGCGTATCGGAGGAGGCGCTTGACCGTTTGTACGAGGAATGTTGTGTGGAGGATGAATACGGCGTTTATTTGGACTATCAGACGGCGAAAAAGGAAGTAAAGCGTTTCGTAGAAGAACAGATCAGAACAGATGGATGAGAGAGGTAGGATGAGACTATGAAGTGTCCCACATGCGGCGCAAATTTGCAGATCGAGGATGAAAAATGTCCTTTTTGCGGCAATCCGAATCCCTTTGCGGTGAAGCATCAGCAGGATATGCGGCAATACCGGCAGGAATTTCAGGAAACGAAACAGGAAGTGGAGAAAAAGACGCTGCATTTCAATTTTTTCACAGCCAGAATTGCGGTCATTGCTGTGCTTCTTATGATGATTCTGGGGATGGTTTTTGTGATCAATGAAGGGCCCCATTACCTCTGGGCAAGGCGGGTAGAGAGAGATATCGCAAAAAACATGGAAAATTACAGGGCGGAGCTTTCAGCCTGTGAGGAGGCGGGTCAGTGGAGGCGGCTGTATGCCCTTTACGACAACAAAAGCCTCAGCCATACCCGGGATTTTCAGGAGTACACGGTGCTCTCTTTTGTGACTTTCGATTATAAGAGCGTTCTCAACCAGATGACCATCTTCAGGGTGGATGAGGGAAAGGGGGCGGATGCGGTTTCCTCCAGAATCGCATCCCATCTGGACAGCTTTTATAAGTCTACCGAACGGCTCACTTTTGAGAGTGACTATTTTGACAATAATTATACCCCGGAGCACATGGAAGCATATGGGCGGATGAGAGAGGATCTGGAAGCGGCGCTTTCCACCTACTGTCATCTGACAAAGGAGGAGGTCGCGTCACTTGCTGACTATTCGGTGGTAAAGAAGGCGGCGCTGATCGAAGAGGGTCTGTGCAGAGAAGCGGATGAGAGTAAGGAGGCGGAAGAATGAACGGAAATCAGAACGCGGAAGATAAAACAGGCGTCTCCCGAAAGAACCTTCTGTTAAACGGCATCGTGATCCTGCTCTGTGTGGTTCTAGGCATCCAGATCGTCACGTTTTTCAGGGAATCTTCGGATTATCTGAAAGGACCCGAGACAGACGAGGCGCTCCTGATCCAGTGGGTCAGCTACCAGAACTATGCGAGGCTTTTGGAAGATGTGTACCGCTATGAGGCGCTGGGGGTGCCGGTGGAGGGAGACATGGCACAGATTTACTCGGCTGCCTATTACTATGAGGCGGCGATGCTGTATAACGCCCATCAGAAGGCGGGTAATGCGCAGCAGGCGGAGGAAAAATTTGCCCAGATGCAGACGTATGAGGAGCAGCTGGGGGAATACGCTTTTGTAAAAGAAGAAATATGGGCATTTCTGGGGATGGAAACGGAAAATATAAAATAAGTATTAAATCCCTTTTTCTGGATAAAAACGAGATAATTGGAGAAAATGAAAGAATAGATTAGCAAATGGGAGAAAAACGCATGTACATTCATGTGAAACCATTTGCAAACACCCGCATATGAAGATAATATATGTTCCAGAGTTAGCACTCATAAGAGGTGAGTGCTAACAGATCAAAGGATAAACACAAAATGTATCACATAATAAGAAGGAGGCAGTTATTATGAAGTTAACACCACTTGGCGACAGAGTTGTATTAAAACAGTTGGAAGCGGAGGAGACCACCAAGTCCGGCATCGTGTTGCCCGGACAGAGCAAGGAAAAGCCCCAGCAGGCTGAGGTGATCGCGGTAGGACCGGGCGGCGTTGTGGATGGCAAGGAAGTGAAAATGGAAGTAAAAGCCGGCGATCAGGTCATCTACTCCAAATACTCGGGCACAGAGGTGAAACTCGGCGAGGATGAGGAATACATTATCGTGAGACAGAATGATATTTTGGCAGTTATTACAGATTAATTAACAAAAATCAGGAGGACATAAAATTATGGCTAAGGAAATTAAGTATGGCGCAGAAGCCAGAGCGGCTTTGGAATCTGGCGTAAATCAGCTGGCGGACACCGTAAGGGTGACCCTTGGACCGAAAGGCAGAAACGTAGTTCTGGATAAGTCCTACGGCGCGCCTCTCATCACAAACGACGGCGTGACCATCGCGAAAGAGATCGAACTTGCGGATGCGTTTGAAAATATGGGCGCACAGCTTGTCAAGGAAGTGGCGACCAAGACCAACGACGTTGCAGGCGACGGCACCACCACAGCGACCGTGTTGGCACAGGCTATGGTGAATGCGGGTATCAAGAATCTGGCGGCAGGCGCTAACCCGATTATCTTAAGAAAAGGTATGAAGAAAGCTACCGAGACGGCTGTGGAGGCGATCGCTAAGATGAGCTCCAAGGTAAACGGCAAGGAGCATATCGCGAGAGTGGCGGCTGTTTCTTCCGGCGATGATGAAGTAGGCAAGCTGGTGGCGGACGCGATGGAGAAGGTTTCCGGCGACGGCGTGATCACCATCGAGGAGAGCAAGACCATGCTCACTGAGCTTGATCTGGTGGAAGGTATGCAGTTCGACAGAGGCTATATTTCCGCGTATATGGCGACAGATATGGATAAGATGGAGGCGGTTTTAGAGAACCCCTACATTCTGATTACAGATAAGAAGATCGCGAACATCCAGGAGATCCTGCCCCTTCTGGAGCAGATCGTACAGTCCGGCGCGAAACTGCTGATTATCGCTGAGGATGTGGAGGGCGAGGCGCTCACCACCCTGATCGTGAATAAGCTGCGCGGCACCTTCAATGTGGTTGCTGTGAAAGCGCCCGGCTACGGCGACAGAAGAAAGGCAATGCTTGAGGATATCGCTATCCTTACAGGCGGTCAGGTGATCAGCTCCGAGCTCGGCTTAGAGCTTAAGGATGCAACTCTCGACCAGCTCGGCCGTGCGAAGTCCGTTAAGGTGCAGAAAGAGAACACCGTTATCGTGGACGGCGAGGGCGAAAAGAAGGAGATCGAGGCGAGAATCAGCCAGATCAAGAAACAGATCGAGGAGACCACTTCCGATTTCGATAAGGAGAAACTGCAGGAGCGTCTTGCGAAACTGGCAGGCGGCGTGGCTGTGATCCGTGTGGGCGCGGCGACAGAGACCGAGATGAAGGAAGCCAAGCTCCGTCTGGAGGACGCGCTGGCGGCAACCAGAGCTGCTGTGGAAGAGGGCATCATTGCCGGCGGCGGTTCCGCATACGTGCACGCAGCGAAGGAAGTGGAGAAGCTGGCAGAGAAGATGGAAGGCGATGAGAAGACAGGCGCACAGATCGTTCTCAAGGCTCTCGAAGCGCCCCTGTTCCACATCGTTGCAAACGCGGGTCTGGAAGGCTCCGTTATCATCAACAAGGTGAGAGAGTCCGAGGTGGGCGTAGGTTTCGACGCGCTGACCGAGGAGTATGTGGATATGGTGAAGGCAGGTATCCTTGATCCCGCCAAGGTGACCAGAAGCGCTCTGCAGAACGCGACCAGCGTGGCAAGCACCCTTCTCACCACCGAGTCCGTGGTGGCAAACATCAAAGAACCCGAACCCGCAATGCCCGCAGGCGCAGGCGGCGGCATGGGGATGATGTAACGTAATAAGCTGCGGCGCAGCAGATGTGAGGAAAGAATGCGCCCTCCAAGCTTGCTTGGAAGGGCGTATTTTTTGCGAGCAGACGATAATTCTTATTTGTTTCTATTTTTATTAGCCATCTGCCGGCTGACAATAAAAATGCCAATCACCATCTGGCAAATGGATAATCCCAGCATGAAACCAGAGAGAAAATCTTGAAATTCCGTCCCGCCAAACAGTTGGGAGAGGGTTAACATAACAATACCTACTATCATCAGAATATATCCGGTAAACGTGATTTTGGCGTTTTTCAGATCCTGCATTTCTTTCATCATCTCTACAATCTGTTCATTATCATAAGTATGTATACTTTTGTCATCCTCTTCTCCGTTCATCAGTTCGGCAAGTGTTGTTTTCAGCTCTGTACATAACGACTCGATGATGGAATAGTCGGGCATACATTTTCCCGTTTCCCATTTAGAGATGGTTTTGTTTGAGACACCTAATTTTTGCGCAAGCTGTTCTTGTGTCAGATTCAGCTCTTTGCGTTTCTTCGTAATAAACTTACCTGTTGCCGCTTGATCCATGATCATGTACCTCCAATTGTTTTTTTTCTGTGGTAAAGTATAGCATCTGGAAGCGCATAATGACATCCCCTGTAAGGCGAATCTGGGTGGAATGACCATGAAAGACAGCAATTTATGAAGTGTTTGGTAAATTATTTTGATTTTTCTTGCAAATAATACGAGAATGGCGTAAAATTGCTAGTATGTAATATTATGTAATCCGATAATAGGTGAACGTATGGCGACAGAAGAAAAGACTGAGCTGGTTTTTGACGACGGCAGAATAGAATCCATAGAAGAATTTCAGACTCCCGGGCAGCTTTACGAGGAGCTTATTGCCCGTGTGCGCAAATATCACCCTTCGACGGATATCAGTCTGATCAGAAAAGCCTATCGGATTGCCTCTGATGCCCACGAGGGGCAGGCGAGGAAGTCCGGGGAACCCTATATCATCCACCCTTTGTATGTGGCAATTATTCTTGCGGATCTGGAGATGGATAAGGAGACGATCGTTGCCGGGCTTTTGCACGACGTGGTGGAAGACACCATTATGACGGACGAGGAAATCGGCGAGCAGTTCGGCGCGGAGGTCGCGCATCTGGTGGACGGCGTCACAAAATTAGATAAGCTGAATTTTCATGGAGAACACGGAAATTACGATAAAGATGCAGAAAAACTGGAGCGGCAGGCGGAGAATCTGCGCAAAATGTTCCTTGCCATGGCGAGGGATATCCGCGTCATACTGATCAAGCTGGCGGACCGTCTGCACAACATGCGGACGCTGCAGCACATGCGCCCGGAGAAACAGCAGGAGATTGCGAGGGAGACGCTCGATATTTATTCTCCCATTGCCCAGCGGCTGGGCATTTCTAAGATTAAGGTGGAATTAGACGATTTGTCATTAAAGTATTTAGAGCCCGAGGCTTATTATGATCTGGTGGATAAAATTGCCGTCAGAAAGAGCGAGCGGGAGCGTTATATTCAGGCTATTGTGGACGAGGTCAGCGTGCATATCAGAAATGCGGGTATCAAAGCGCAGATCGACGGACGCATCAAGCACTTTTTTAGTATTTACAAGAAGATGAAGAACCAGAATAAATCCATAGACCAGATCTATGATCTGTTTGCGGTTCGTATCATTGTGGATTCCGTGAAGGACTGCTACGCCGCGCTTGGCGTGATCCATGAGATGTATAAGCCGATTCCGGGGCGTTTCAAGGATTATATCGCCATGCCGAAGTCGAACATGTACCAGTCCCTCCACACCACGCTGATCGGCGCCAGCGGACAGCCTTTCGAGATCCAGATCCGCACCTATGAGATGCACAAGGCGGCGGAGTACGGTATCGCGGCGCACTGGAAATACAAGGAGGCTTCCGACGGCAAAAAGGTGGAGGCACAGGAGGAGGAGAAGCTTGTCTGGCTGCGGCAGATTCTGGAGTGGCAGCAGGACATGACGGACAACAAGGAGTTTATGAATCTGTTAAAGGACGACTTAAACCTCTTTGCCGACACGGTGTTCTGTTTTACGCCGACAGGGGATGTGAAAAGCCTTCCGGCGGGTTCCACGCCCATTGATTTTGCCTACAGCGTACACAGCGCGGTGGGGAATAAGATGATCGGCGCGCGGGTTAACGGCAAACTTGTGACGATAGATTATGAGATCAAAAACGGCGACCGGGTGGAGATTATGACTTCCCAGAACTCCAAGGGTCCCAGTCGTGACTGGCTGAATGTGGTAAAGAGCACACAGGCTAAAAATAAGATCAACCAGTGGTTCAAAAATGAACTGAAAGAAGATAATATTGTCAAAGGACGGGAACTGATTCAGGCGTACTGCAAGGCGAAAACGATCAATACCGCGGATGTGCTGACGCCTCAGTATGAGGAAGCCATTATTAAAAAATATGGGTTCCAGAACTGGGAATCGGTGCTGGCGGCGGTGGGACACGGCGCCCTCAAGGAAGGGCAGATCATCAACCGTATGCAGGAGCTTTTTGAAAAGGATCATAAACGGGAGATGTCCGACGCCGAGGTGATGGCGGAGATCGAGGAGAGTGTCCGCATCAGCCGCGCGAAAGCGGGAAAGAGCACCAGCGCCATCGTGGTGAAGGGGATTCACGATGTGGCTGTCCGTTTCTCCAAATGCTGCAGCCCGGTGCCCGGCGATGAGATCGTGGGCTTTGTCACGAGGGGAAGGGGCATTTCCATTCACAGGACGGACTGCGTGAACCTGTTGAACCTGCCGGAGATCGACAGAAACCGTCTGATCGATGCGGAGTGGCAGCTGCCGGAAGGGGCGGCAGCCGGCGAGAAGTATCTGGTGGAGATCAGCATTTACGCCAACAACAGAAACGGTCTTCTGGCGGATGTGTCCCGGGCGCTCACGGAGAAGGAGATTGACATTCAGGCGCTGAATACGCGGGTGAACAAGCAGGGGACGGCGACGATCATGGTCAGCTTTGAGGTCGGCAGCAAAGAGGAACTGCAGCGGATCATCGATAAGATCAGAACCATAGAGAGTATTATAGATATCGAGAGAACAACCGGCTAACAAAGCGAAAAGAACTTCTAAAGCTCTGCAGCAGAGGCTGCCTCGCCAAGAAGTTCTATGTTTCGCTTGAGAGAATGCCTGAAATGCGGCATTCTCTGCATAGGGGAAGAGAGAGGAACAGGGAAGATGTCAGATTTAAAAATCGGCAGGCTGATGCTGGGCATCTGCCAGACGAACTGTTATTTTGTATATAAGGAGGGCACGAAGGATGTGATTTTCTTCGACCCGGCGGACAAGGGCGACTATATTTACGAGACGCTGCAGGAGAAGGGCTTTCAGGTGAAGGGGATTCTTCTGACCCACGCCCACTTCGACCATATCTGGGGCTGCAACAGGCTGCGGGAACTTTCGGGCGCGCCGGTTTATGCCTATGAGGAGGAAAAACCGCTCTGCGAGGATGCGGTGACGAACGTTTCCGATCAGGTGGGGCGTCCCTACACAGTGATCCCGGACAGATATCTGAAGGAGAACGAGGAGATTACGATCGCGGATATGACTTGTAAACTGATCGCCACGCCGGGGCACACGGTAGGAAGCTGCTGTTATTATTTTGAGGAGGCGGGTATTCTTGTTGCGGGAGATACGCTTTTTCAGGAGTCGGTGGGCAGGACAGATCTGGCGACGGGCAGTATGAGTGCACTGACCAGATCAGTCAAAGGCAAACTGTTTGTACTGCCGGACGAGACAAAGGTTTATCCCGGACATGGGGAATCCACGACGATCGGGCACGAGAAGATGTATAATCCGTTTGTCCAGTGACGAATGCCGGTAAAAGACGATGGGGCTGACGCAGACTGACAAAGGGGATTCTGCATACAGAAGTGTCTTGAGGCGGTGGATAAAAGGTGATAGGGGCAAGCAAAGGATGGGCGACTGCAAAGACTGCGGATCGCCTATCTCGGCGTAACGGGCGCAAAGCAATAGAGTTCAGCAGCACTAAGGCGACGGGAGCAGAGGAAAGCAACGGCTATAAAACGGGAGAATGAAATATGGACGGACAGTTACAGACGGCATCTGAAAACGGGCTGCGGGTACTGAACCGCGATGTCATCAAATATTTTGCCATGTTCACCATGCTGCTCAACCATATCGCGCATGTCTTTCTGGCGGCGGGGACGCCGCTCTACGAACTGTTGGAGGACATCGGTTTCTTTACGGCGCCGGTGATGTGTTACTTTATGGTGGAAGGGTATGCCTATACGCGCTCCAAGGTCAAGTATGGGCTGAGGCTGCTGTTGTTTGCGGTTATCTCGCAGATACCGTTTCAGCTTGCTTTCGGGCAGGGCGGTTTTAACATGATTTACACGCTGCTTTGCTGTTTCCTGCTTCTTGTGGTGATGGAGCGGGTGAGCAGCCTCCTGCTTCGGGAAGTTCTCGGCGTGCTTCTCATTCTGGCGACGGTTGTCGGGGATTGGGCTGTGGTTGCGCCGGTTCTCACGAGTTTTTTGGCGAACGGCAGAGGGGACAGGAGAAGGACGGCTTTTGGATTCGCAGCGGGGTATGTGCTTTTTTCGCTATTAAACGTCCAGCGCTTTATGTCCGGGGAGCAAGGAGAATGGACGCTGTACGCCGTCACCCATGCGGCGCTTTCCGGGGCTGGCATTCTTGCGGCGGGGGTCGTGATTCTCGTATTTTACAATGGGAAACGGGCGCAGAGGGGCAGGAATTTTTCCAAATGGTTTTTCTATGTTTTTTATCCGGCGCATCTAGTTGTGCTGTATGTAATTAAAATGAGTTTACATAACATCTAACGGATTGATGTCGATGCTGATGCCCCGGGGATTTGGTTAACATAATTCAAAACAGATAAAAGGGACAGGCAACGGGAAAGGAGGACGCGGCGTGGGAGCACAGGAAACTTCCGACAGACAACAGAAAATAGAGAATCTGGCGGAGGAGATTCTGCGTCTTGCGCATGACGGTCTTTTGATCAATATGCGGTTTCTGGATGTGGCGTTGTCGAAACTGAAACTTACGTGCAGACAGCAGACGGGGGCGCATCTGTTTGACGGCGCCACGCTTTTCTATGACCCGGTGCGGCTCTTAAGACAATATAAGATATCGCCCAATTACGCGGCGAGGCTCTATCTGCACACGCTTCTGCACTGTATTTTTTTCCACAGCAGCGGGACGGACAAGCTGAACAGGCTCTATTGGGATATGGCGACGGATATCGCCGTGGAGAACACGATTCTGGATATCAATCTGCATCTGACCAGTCTGCAGACGGACGACACACTGAAGAACCGTCTGGAGATTTTGGGAAAGCAGGCGGGCGGACTGACTGCGGAGAAAATTTACCGGCATTTCCGGGTGGAGGAGCCGTCCGAAAAGGCGGTGGAGGACTGGCATAAGCTGTGCCATTTCGACGAGCACATTTACTGGGACAGGCGGGAGGCACTGGAACTGTCACAGACCGAGTGGCGCAAGGTCAGCGAGCGCATCAAGGCGGACTTGAAGAGCTTCAGCCGCGATAAGAACAGCGCGGAGAGCATAGAGGAGAATCTGAAGGAAGCCACAAGGGAGCGCTACGACTATGCGGGTTTCCTGAAAAAATTCATGGTCATGGGCGAGTCCATTCAGGTCAATGATGATGAGTTTGACTATATTTACTACACTTACGGGCTGGACACTTACGGCAATATGCCGCTGGTGGAGCCTCTGGAGTACAAGGATAGCAATAAAATCCGGGACTTCGTGATCGCGATTGACACGTCCGCCTCCTGCCGGGGGGAGACTGTGCAGGCTTTTTTGCAAAAGACCTACAATATCATGCAGGATGCGGAGAGCTTTTTTACGAAGATCAATGTGCATATCATCCAGTGTGACAGCGAGGTGCAGCAGGATGTGAAGATCACGGAGCGGGAAGAGTTCGACCGTTTCATGGAGCAGGGGAAGCTGACAGGTTTCGGCTCCACAGATTTTCGCCCGGTGTTTTCCTACGTGGAAAAGCTGCGGGAGGAGGGAGAGCTTGCGCGGCTGAAAGGGATGATCTACTTTACCGACGGGTATGGGATTTATCCGGAGCAGATGCCGGATTACGACGTGGCGTTTGTGTTTCTCCATGACGACGACAACGCGCCGCAGGTACCGCCATGGGCGATCCGGCTTGTTCTGGAGGCGTGTGAGAAGGACTTCTAAAGCTCAGCAGCAGGGGCTGCTTCGCTAAGAAGTACTAAGTCTGCTTTGCAGACTTTTCTCACACAGGAGAATGCCTGAAGGACGGCATTCTCCGCATTTGAGATGAATGACAGGAGCGTACAGCGATATGAATATTAAAGATGCGAAGAATTATATCAAGGATACCGTCAGAATTTATCTGAAAAAGGATGAGGAGGGGGAGTACCGGATTCCCGTCGTCAGGCAGCGCCCTGTTTTTCTGCTGGGTGCGCCGGGGATCGGAAAAACGGCGATCATGGAGCAGATCGCGCAGGAGCTGGGGATCGCGCTGGTGTCCTACTCCATGACCCACCACACGAGACAGTCCGCGCTGGGGCTTCCCTTTATCGTGCATAAGGAGTATGAGGGAAAGGCTTACGACGTGTCGGAATATACCATGAGCGAGATTATCGCCTCGGTCTATGATGTGATGGCGGAGAGCGGCATCCGGGAGGGCATCCTGTTTCTGGATGAGATCAACTGTGTGTCGGAGACGCTGGCGCCCTCCATGCTGCAGTTTCTGCAGTACAAGACTTTCGGCAGGCATCAGGTGCCGGAGGGCTGGGTGATCGTGACGGCAGGCAACCCCCCGGAGTACAATAAGTCGGTGCGGGAGTTTGACATCGTGACGCTGGACCGGCTGAAGATTCTGAAGGTGGAGGCGGACTATGGGATCTGGCGGGAGTACGCGAGAGAGCGGGGCGTGCATACGGCGATTTTAAACTATCTGGATATGAAAAAGGAAGATTTCTATCAGGTGGAAACCACGGTGAAGGGCAGAAGTTACATTACGGCGAGAGGATGGGAGGATCTGTCCGAAATGCTGAAGCTCTACGAAGAGGAGCAGATCACGGTGGAGGAGTCTCTGGTGGGGCAGTACCTGCGGCATGAGAGGGTAGTCAGGGAGTTTACGGCATATTATGACTTGTATCGGAAGTACCAGAACGACTATAAGGCGGAAGAAATTCTGACCGGGATAGTCAGTGAACAGGCGAAGGACAAGGCGAGAAAGGCGGATTTTGACGAGCGGCTGTCCCTGATGGGGATGCTGATTGACAGAATGCAGCAGGATATCCGGGAAAATATGCTGGATTCACAAATACTGAGTGAGCTGATGAATCCCCTCAGGGCTCTGAAAGCAAAAGCGGAGGCAGGAGAGACGGCGCAGGAACTTTCGGCGCTTGCCGGGAAACAGGCGCAGGGCAGACAGAAGGCGATGGAATCCCTGCAGAAAGCGGGGGCTTTGTCCGCGCGGGACAAGCGGTTAAACAAAGCGATAGCCGGGTTCCTTTCCGCCTGTGAAAAGTGCCTGCGGCTTGCGGAGACGACGGACGGCGCTGCAGCATTTGCGTGTGTGAAGGAGCAGTTTGACGCAAGAGTGGCTGACTATAAACGGAATACGGAGCGCGTGAAGGAGCGGATGCATTTTCTCTTTCGATTTGTGGAGGACACCTTCGGCTCCGGCAATGAGATGCTGATTCTGGTGACGGAGTGCACGGTGCAGGCGGACTGCGCGAAGTTTATCAGTCTTTACGGGTGTGAGGACTACCAGAGGCACAACGAGGAGCTGATGCTCACCGAGCGGGGAGCGGAGCTGACTGCACGGATTGAAGAACTGGAAATTTAAGCGCGTGAGAAGACTAAACGATGGAACGAAAAATAAGATATGGGGAACTGAATATGCCGCAGGGCGTTCTGTCCTATAAGACGGACGGGGAGGCGGCGGAGATTACGGGATACCGGGGGAAGGATACGGAGATTGCTGTGCCGCCCGAGGCAGGCGGCTGTCCTGTGACCTGCATCGGGAAGAAGGCATTCCTAAGCAATAAACTGTTGAAGGAGATTTCCCTGCCCGGGTCAGTGGTCAGGATCGACGACTGGGCTTTTGCCTACTGCGCGAAACTGCAGCGTGTCATTCTGCCCTATCACCGCATGGAGATCGGGCAGGGGATTTTCAGGGACTGTTTTCTTCTGGAGCAGATCGTGGATGAGGAAGCGGATGCGGGAGAGAAAAGGACGGCGGATACCGCGTTTCTTCTGGCGGCGGTGATGAGCAGGCTTGACGCCTTTTACCTGTTTGATTTCGAGAGCGCGGGCACGACAGAGTGGATTGCACAGTGGGACGGGCGGATGCAGACGCTGATGGAGAGAGGCGACGCGGAAGGGTTCTCGAAAATGCTTCTGTGCGGGGAAGAGGATTACGGTAGCAGGGAAAACAATCTGGACTATTATACGGAGCAGCGAAGGCGGGAGAAGGTGCGGCTTGCCATGCTGCGGCTGATGCACGACTACGGGCTTAAACAGACTGTGCGCGAAAAACTGGAGCAGTATCTGCTCTCGCATATAAAGGGGTGTGAGACGGAGGAGACGTGGCGGGTGGTGCTGGAAGAATACGGGGATGACCTCCGCTACTACCAGTTCCTCACACAGCTTGGCGGCGTCACCGCGGATAACTTTCAGCCGATGATGGAGGATATGGGACAGGCGCACACCGAGATGAAGGCGTATCTGATGAAGTATCACGGGGAACAGCACAGGCAGGTGGATGCTTTTGCCGCTTTTTCCTTGTGAAATTTAAGGCTTGCACAATGCCCGGTTCTGTGGTATTATGAAATCTGCTTGATTCCCGTGAGCAATGAGCTAAGCGGATGCGAAGCAGACATTTGGCGAATGCCGCGAGGGTCACATGCCCCGTCAGCTTGCTGCGGGGATGTTGAGGGACAGAAGAGTTTTTTTTTCGGAATGGAGGATAAAGATGGGTGTACTGAGAATCATATTGACAGTGATTTATATTTTAATATGTATCGCATTGGTGATATTAGTGCTTATGCAGGAGGGAAAGGCAGCCGGTCTTGGCGCGATCAGCGGCGCGGCTGAAACCTACTGGGGCAAGAACAAGGGCCGCTCGATGGAGGGAAAACTCGTCAAGATCACGACGGGGCTTGCGGTCGGGTTCATGTTACTGGCGGTTGTTTTAAACCTGACTTTGTTCTAAAGGATTCTAAAGCGGAAAGAACGAAAGCACTCTTGCACATGCGTAAGGGTGCTTTCTTGCGCGTATAGGCAGAGGCAGAAGCTTCCGTGCATAGCCGTCATGCTTGCATGGAAGGCTGTGTACGGGAGCTTCTGACGAGCAACGCGAACGAGATATGCGAAGCATCTCGAGTCTGCTTATACGCAGGAACAGCAGAAACGGAAGGCGAATGGACAAACAATTTGAAAAGCGGAAAAATTTAATATGCGAGCTGGTGGCGGATGAGCAGTATGTGCCGATGAAGGAAAAGGAGCTGGCTGCTTTCATGCAGGTGGCGCCGGCGGACAGGGAAGTGTTCCGGGAGGTGCTCGGCGCGCTTTTGTTGGAAGGGAAGATACAGCTTACGAAGCAGGGCAGATATGTGAAGCCGGATGTGAACCGCCCCGTCGGCACGTTTATCAGCCACGCCAGAGGATTTGGCTTTGTGGAGGTCGAGGGATATGAGGAGGACTTTTTTATCCCCGAGGATCAGACCAACGGCGCCTTTCACATGGACAGGGTGCAGATCGCCTTTCTGCCCGGACGGCGCGGCCAGAGACGGGAGGCGGAGGTTGTCCGCATTCTGGAGCGCGGCACGAAGCAGCTTGTAGGCACATACGAGCAGTCACAGAATTTCGGTTTTGTGATACCCGATAACAGCAAGATCGGAACGGATATTTTTGTGCCGAAGGAGCGCTCCAAGGGGGCGGTCACAGGGCACAAGGTTGTGGTGGAACTGACTTCCTACGGGGATGAGAGCCATAAGCCCGAGGGACGGGTGGTGGAAATCCTCGGACACATAAACGATCCCGGCGTGGATATCATGTCCATCGTGCGCGGCTTTGAACTTCCCACGGAATTTGGCGAGAAGGAGATGAATCAGGCGAATCGGACGCCGGAAACCGTTTTGGAGGCGGACAGGGCAGGGCGCACGGATTTGCGCAGCCTGCAGATGGTGACCATAGACGGAGAGGATGCCAAGGATCTGGACGACGCAGTCAGCCTTTTTAAGGATGAAGCAGGGTTGTTCCATCTGGGCGTCCATATCGCGGATGTGACCAACTATGTGCAGGAAAATTCCGCCCTTGACTGGGCGGCTCTGGAGCGGGGAACCAGCGTTTACCTCGTGGACAGGGTGATTCCCATGCTGCCCCACAAGCTCTCCAACGGCATCTGTTCCCTGAATCAGGGCGTGGACAGACTGGCACTGAGCTGTCTGATGACCATCAACGGCAAAGGCGAAGTGACGGACTATCGGATCGAGGAAACCGTGATAAGGGTTGACCGCAGAATGTCCTACACTTCCGTGAAAAAGATTCTGGAGGATAAGGACGAGGCGGAGAGGCAGGAATACGAGACCCTTGTCCCCATGTTTGAACAGATGGAGGAACTGGCGTCGCTTTTCAGAAAGAAAAGGCATAAGCGCGGTTCCATCGACTTTGATTTCGCGGAGAGTAAGATCATTCTGGATGGACAGGGGCATCCTCTGGAGATCAGACCTTATGAGCGCAACGTGGCGACGAAAATCATCGAGGATTTCATGCTGATTGCCAACGAGACGGTTGCGCAGCACTTTTTCTGGCTGGAGACGCCTTTTGTGTACCGGACCCACGAAAAGCCGGACCCGGACAAAATCAAGAAACTTTCGACCTTTATCAGAAACTTCGGCTATCATATCAAGCAGACGGGGGAGGAGATCCACCCGAAGGAGCTGCAGAAACTTCTCGATAAGATAGCGGATACGGATGAGGAGACGCTGATCAGCCGTCTGACGCTCAGGAGCATGAAGCAGGCGAAGTATACGGTGGAGTGCACAGGGCATTTCGGGTTGGCATGTCAGTATTACTGCCACTTTACCTCGCCCATCAGACGCTACCCGGATCTGCAGATCCACCGCATCATCAAGGAGCAGCTGCGGGGAAAACTTTCCGAAGAGCGCATCGGTCATTATGAAGAAAAACTGCCGGAGGTGGCGAAACACGCCTCAAAGATGGAACGGCGCGCCGCGGAGGCGGAGCGGGAGACCGACAAGCTTAAAAAAGCGGAATATATGGAGGAGCGCATCGGGGAGATTTATGACGGCGTGATCTGTGGTATTACCCAGTGGGGCATTTATGTGGAACTGCCAAACACCGTGGAGGGACTGATCCATGTATCCTCGCTTTCGGGCGATTACTTTTATTATGATGAGGAAACCTGCGAGATGGTGGGGAAGGAGAGCGGCGTCTCGTACAGGCTTGGACAGCGCGTCACCATACAGGTGAAGGGCGTGGACCGCCTGACAAGGTCGGTGGATTTTATTTTTCCAGTTCAGCCAGACCGAATCTGACAGGCAAAGCGTGCTTGCAGGAATCTGACAGGCAAATCGGCAGACAAATCAAGGGAGGAGAGAGTATGGCGAAAGAGGCCATGAAACTGGTGGCAAACAACAAAAAGGCGTACCATGATTATTTCATAGAGGAAAAGTATGAGGCGGGTCTTGCGCTCCACGGCACGGAGGTGAAGTCCCTGCGCATGGGAAAGTGCAGCATCAAGGAGGCGTATGTAAGGATCGAGAACGGGGAGACATTTGTCTACGGCATGAATATAAGCCCTTATGAGAAGGGAAATATATTCAACAAAGACCCGCTCCGCCCGAGAAAACTTCTGCTGCACAAGGTGGAGATCCGTAAGCTCGCCGGGAGAATGGCGGAGCAGGGCTACACGATCGTTCCGCTGCAGGTATATTTTAAGGACGGCAGGGCAAAGATAGAGATCGGGCTTGCAAAAGGTAAAAAGCTCTACGACAAACGGCAGGATATCGCGAAGAAAGATATGCGCAGGGAACACGAGAGGGAATTTAAAATTAAAAACCTGTAGATTGCACAGGTGTGTGGTAATGTGATATAATCTATATGACAGAATAAATACGGGCCAGTCAAGGTTTCGACAGGGGTCTTGCAGCTGGAGAAGCTATCCGCAGGCT
>CAJUJK010000025.1 GCA_910586705.1 uncultured Lachnospiraceae bacterium
TAGAGTGTCTCACAAATATGCTGCTTAGCCAAGGCGAGGGATTTGACCCTTACGAATGACAGCCCGTCGCGTAAGCTGCACAGTATCTTAATTGCCTGCACAAGCCCCATTTTATCCTTCTCCAGGATTACCTTTTCCGCTGGATTCTCCCGGCTGCAATACGCTTCCTGCGTTTCCTTCGTAAACGTCAAATCCCCCGCCTTTTCCTAAAACCATTTTTAGTCCATACTTGAAAAAAACAATAGATTTTTTCAAGGAGGCTAATGATTATGGATCAGTGCACTCATGAAGTACGCGCCGAATACTGGAAAGGCATTATCAAAGCCTGCGGACAGCGTCCCGCAGGTCAGTCCGCTAAAAGCTGGATGGACGAAAACGGCATATGTGAACAGAGTTACTATCATTGGCAGCGAAAATTCCGAAAACAGGCTTATGGACTGATAAAAGAAAGCGCTGCTGTCCCGGCAGTACCGGAAAATACAGATATTGCATTCGTGGAGATCCCTTATAAGCCGGTGGCAGAAGATACAGTGGAAACCGTTTCCGGCGTTGCTGTGATCCAGACTTCTTCCGTGAGGATAGAGATCATGAATGATATTTCGGACCCGGTCCTTACCCGGATCTTAAGGGAGGTGTCCCATGCTTGAAGATGCCGCGGGGATCCGCCGTGTAGTGCTTGCCTGCGGTACGGTCGATCTCAGAAAGGGGATCGATGGCCTGACAATGGTCATCGGGGACAAATATAAGCAGAACCCTTTTGAGAAAGGAACCCTCTTCCTATTCTGTGGGAAACGTTCGGATCGATGTAAGGGACTCTTGTGGATGGGGACAGGCTTCCTGCTCCTCTATAAGCGGTTTGAGGACGGGCGTATGTCGTGGCCGAGAAATACAGAACAAGCCGCGGAACTGACGGAAGAACAATACCGATACCTCATGCTGGGTTTAAACCCGCTGGATCCCAGGATCAAGGATGTGGATCCGTCAAAAATATGCTGACATTTGTGCAAAACAGAGAAAAATTTTCTCTGTTTTTTGCATGTACAGGGGCGATCCAATAAGGGAAACGGGACGGGCATAATACGCTGTGATGTCCCGGGAGGCTGTCCATCGCAAAAAAATGGGATTTTGCAGATCCCGTATTTTCCAACACCCCGGCGGACCGTCTAAAAGGGTCTGGCATGATGGCACAATGACGGTGCCGGTTTCTGCCGGGATTCGCCATTTTCCGGATTTTGTGCTATACTTGGCCTATCGGAAAGGCGGTCAGTATGTGCAGGAAATTTACCCCGGATGAACTGAATACCATGGATCATGAGACCAAGAATGATGTCATCTGTCAGATGCAGGACCGTCTTGATAAGCTGGAGCACGATTACGAAAATCTGATCGAGCAGATACGCCTTGCAGACCAGCAGCGTTTTGGCCGTCACACGGAAAAACTTTCTGAGATTGAGGGACAGCTCTCCTTTTTTAATGAAGCAGAAGAAAACTGTGATGAAAGCCGTCCGGAACCGACCATTGATGAGACGGTGGCTGCCGCAGTGAAACAACCCCGCAGTCCAAAGAAGAAGGGACAGCGTGTGGAGGACCTGAAGGATTTCCCACAGGAAGAAGTGGAACATGATGTCCCACGGGAAGAACTTTCCCGTGCGTTCGGCGAGGGGAACTGGAAGAGCATGCCGGATGAGATCTTCTGGCAGCTCCGCTTTGAACCAGCCCGGTGGATCGCTGAAAAGCATGTGGTCAAAGTGTATGTCGGCACAGATGGACTGCATCAGGATGAATTCCTGCGCGGAGACCATCCCGCAACCCTGTTCCGTGGAAGCATAGCAACCCCTTCTCTGGAAGCGGCGGTCATCAATGCAAAGTACGTCAACAGCAACCCGCTGGACCGTATCGCCCGTGATTTTCAGGCAAATGGGTTGAACCTTTCCAAGCAGACCATGTCCAACTGGACGGTATGGTCGGCAGAACGGTACTTCCAGCCGGTATATGACCTGATGAAAAAGAGGCAGCTGGAAGCGCATGTGAACCAGTGTGACGAGACACCGCTGGAGGTGATCCATGATGACAGGCCGGCGGGCAGCAAAAGTTACATGTGGGTACATCTCACCGGCGAACTGAGCCCCGGTCCAAAGATCGTTGTGTACGAGTATCAGAAGACGCGGCACAGCGACCACCCGAAGGAATACTATAAGGATTTTAAAGGGATCCTGATGACGGATGGCCTGGAGCAGTACCATAAGCTTGCCCGGGAACAGGAAGGCATTACGAATGCAAACTGTTTTGCACATGCAAGGCGCCACTTTGCCAATGCCATCAAGGCAATGGGCAAAGGGAACGGGGAAGCGGTCAAAGCATCCGTAGCATATAAAGCGCTGGTGCGCATCGGGGCTGTTTACGATCTGGAGGGGACCCTGAAAAACTTATCTCCCGAAGCCCGCCTGAGTGAGAGGCAGTCTTCCATCAGACCGCTGGTGGAGGAATATTTCGCGTGGATAAAAGACATTTTCAGGCAGGGGCTGGTCCTTCCGAAAAGTGAAACGGCAAAGGGTCTTGCATACAGTATCAATCAGGAGGAATATCTCAAAGTATTCCTGACAGACGGCGAGGTTCCGATTGACGATTCCGCCTCGGAGCGGGCGCTGAGGAATTTTACGATCGGCCGGAAGAACTGGGTGACGATCAATACGGTCCGCGGTGCCCAGGCGAGCGCCGTCATTTACAGCCTTACTGAGACTGCCCGTGCGAACAATCTGAATGTCTATTATTACATCAAACATTTGCTGACAGAATTGCCGCGGCTTATCTATGAGAATGGAAGTATAGAACAATCCATGCTGGAGCCGTTCATGCCGTGGTCGGAAACTCTCCCGGCTGATTGTTACAGCAAGCGCCGCAAGTAAGCGGCGCTTAGTTTATCAAAGGGCGGAGAATTTGACGTTTACGTTTATGGTTAATTAGTTGTTTTTTGTATGATTGGTAAAATGAAATAATGTGGTTATATATTATCTCTGCATAAAAGAAAGGGGTGCGTTTATGAAAAATTCTACAAAGGATATTTTTTGAAGTTAGCAAGTGCGGTTTTGCTGGTTGCGCTTAAACTCATAGAGTGCTATCAGTCAAAACATGGTAACGAGTAAGGTTGCGACGCTAGAGGGACATTGGGATGGCAAAAATGATATTGGAGACAGTAAATCATATGCTGATTGAACTTTATGCGGCTATGGCACAGGCGGAAGTTGAAAAGAAGGAGAAACGACAGTGGTAAGGTGTTGAAGCAAAAAAATTGCGTAGCGATTGGAGTGATTATGGGAGACAAAGGATAGAAAAACCGGCTAATTGGGATAGTGTAATTGAAAAATGGAGGAGTGGTGAAATATCTGCTGTAGAAGCAATGAGATTGACGGGCATAAAAAAGAGTGGCTTTTATAAATTATTAAAATCCTGAAGGAATAACGTTGTTCCAGTGTTCTGGTGGCTTTGAAATCTTTTATGATATATAATATATATGATGACTTACGGCATAGTCATGTTGCTCTTTTGATTAATGAAGGGGTACTGCCATTGCTAATCAAACAACAAAAGCTGATATACTGATTAAGAGGTAATTAAATCCCGGTTTGTCGGGAAGTCAAGTATAATAAGAAATTGAATTTTATAAGGTGAGGATAATGGTTAGAGAAGTAAAATGGACAAAATATTTATGGATGAGCCTGCTCTCATTTGGAGGGTTTATGCTTGAATTGCTGTCAATATTTGCAATTGAAGTTATATTTCTGCATGTAGACATACAGAATTATACAATGCAGCAAAGAAGTATTCATTGTATCATAATGGTTTTTATGTGGGCGTTTTTCATTGGTGTTCTCCTGCTTTTTTCAAGGAAGCATTATCATTTTCCGGAAAGGGGAAGCAAAAGGGATAAGATTTCCCCGAAAAGTTGGATCGTAACGCTTGCTTGTTTTATTGGCTGCAAAATTATGACTTTCATTGATTGGCATACATTAAAGATTGTCGGAGAAGCACAGGGTAAAACTGTATTCCAATTTTGCGCGCAATATTTATACTATATATTTGAAGTGCTGCTTGTTATTCTAATCATAATATACGGGCAAAAAGCGATTGAAACCTTGTTGAAACAAGAAAGCCCCATTCCTTTTGGTGGTATTATTTTGGCTATGACATGGGGAGCGTTTCATTTCGTATCAAGAGGAGTAGGACTTGAAATTTGGAACGGAATTTCTACTATGATATTTTCTGTTCTTAGTGGAGTAATGTATTTAAGATTAAATAGAAAATGCTTGCATAGCTATCTTCTCATCGCTATGGGTTATTTACTATAACGTTCAGTTTGGTAATTAGAGTAGTGGAGAATAACGAATTGATTTTTCTTAGTTAAGGTTCTTTGTACATGGAAACAACGATTTTATACTGCTTTCAGCAATAAAAAGCATAAAAAATATCACAAAAAAACGCTATTCAAAAACCGTGAGGGCGGCAGGACTGTTGGTTCTGGACGTGTGGCTATGATCATCGAGTAATCAGAGTTTTATCATTTTTATATCTTACAAAAGATAAGAAGACCGCAGTTTCCCGCGTGATCGGTGACTGTGGCTTTTAACGTGAGATACATTGGAAAAGTTGTTTCAAACAGATAGGTTTCTTATAAAACAAAAGAGGCGGTGCTGTTGTGATCGAAAAGGATGATTGGAGATTATTGGTTAATAATGGCGAATCTTTGAGAAAAGCCAGCATAAACCCAACGGATGGTGAGGAAATTTGTAAATATGCACCGAAGTTAAAGAAATGTGCATTTTGCCTGAAAGCAGTACAGAATGACCCTCATCAGTGGTGGTTTATTCCGAATGATTTTTCGTGCTGTATTTGTGAAAATTGTTTTAATGACTTCAAAGAAATGTTTGAATGGAAAAAACTTGATGGCTGGGATATTAATTATAATTGTTCTTGGTACTTGTAGAGCAGGATTGTCTTTTTTACAATAATCTTGTAACAAAAGTTCATGTGAAAGGAATGGATATAAAAATGAAACATATAACAACAAGACAATTCAGTGTTTTGGCGGACTGCGGTAAAATTTATCAGTTTATGCTGGACATTTATGAACGTGATTGGAGAAATGGTGTGGCTGCCCCGTTTTTTGAGTATGCTTTTTCATCTTTTGCGTATTGGATGGATATCACATATTCTTATAAAAACCGCATTTGGGAGGATGACGGGAAGATTGTTGCATTTTGCTTCAACGAATCGCCTGTAACGGATATTTATTTCAGTTTAAGACCCGGATATGAGGAACTGGCATCAGAAATGATTGCCTATGCGGATGCCCATATGCCAATAAAAGGCGGAGAAATACAACTGATTCTTTTTGGCGGGCAGGATGCCTTGATGAAGGCGGCGAAACAGGCTGGATATCAACAAAATTGCGAAAATTGGGATATGCAATTTGATTTTGATGATGTATTAGATTATCCGTTGCCGAAAGGTTTTCGTTTTGTGAGTCCTGACGAGTGTGATATGGATAAGATCAGTAAGTGCTGCTGGAAGGGATTCGACCATGAGCAAAATGAGGGCTTATGGGATCATCAATATGAGCAGAGCGGTTATTTAATAGAGGTGGCACCACACGCAACAACGAATCTGTCAGTTATCATTGCTGATGAAGAAGGAGAGTATGCGTGTTATGCAGGAATGTGGTGGACTCCCGAAAATAAACTGGCTTATATGGAACCGCTTTGTACCATTCCGGAATACCGCCGCAGAGGGCTTGCTTCGGCGGCTTTGTCCGAATTATACCGAAAGATGAAACCTTTGGGGGCGACGCATATGGCAGGAGGATTTCATGATTTTTATAAAGCTATCGGTTACGAACCAGCAGTCAAGTGGACTTATTGGAAGAAAATCTGACAGGCTATGACTATATTAATAATAGGAATTATGTGCGGCGTTTGTATATCATTGCGTCAAATTAGGGGGATTCAAAATTTCCGCTTGTCCAAAAGCATCCTCCTGCTCCCTTGCGGTTATGTGGCTGGGGATATTGCTTTTTTGATAAGGTATTCAACAACACGGATCACGACCATATCCGTGCGTACATTCGCATACCCGGTTATTTTTCATATGAATAAGTGTGTATGATTTGGGCTTTCTGTGAAAACAGAAAGCTTTTTTGACGAGTCCGCTTTTTGGGACATATAAAAGTGCATAATGTTGCTAAGAATTGTAAGCCAGATAGCAGATAGCAGGAACTTCGATGTATTTTTATAGTAAAAAGAGATGGTTCCCCGACTGAAAAATGGTGGCGGACAGTCTGGGAAAATGGTATGATTAGACGTATGGAAAGGAGAGCGCACATGGAAAAGAAAATATCGGTTATCCCGTATCTATCATTCAAAGGAAACTGCGAGGAGGCAGTCCATACTTATATCAATGCGTTTGGCGGTGAGATTCTGTATATTTCCCGCTGGGATGAAAACAGTTTTGACATGACGCCGGAGCAGATCGGAAAGGTAATGCATGTAGAGTTTACGATAGGCGGTTCGCGCATGGCGGCAGGAGACTGTTATGACTGCAATGACGTGAACACGGACATAAAGCTGATGATTCATATGGATTCGGAGGAGGAAGCGCGGCATACCATATCGGTACTGGCGGAAGGCGGAACCGTACTTTCCCCGCTGTCGCCGCACCCGGAGCCGGATGATGACAGCTGCGGGTCCGTGATAAAAGACTGTTTCGGCTTTACATGGATTATTACCTGCCCGAATCAGCGGTAGACTTTTGACCATAAATTTGATAAAATGAATATATTATTCTACCCGTTAATGTGAGGGATGTACAAGGATTGGTAACAGACATGAGTGATTTGGATGGGGCAAAACAGCAGGAAATGCATTTTCGCATGATGGAAAATGATGAATACCTGAAAGCGCAGCAGCACGAGATTAAACTGGGAAAAGAGGCGGGACTGGATGTGTCCCTTTACTCCAACCCGGAGTTTAACTGGCTGCAGATGGAACAGATCCGCATGGGGCTGAAGGATAATCTGGACGCTTCTGTCTATGCGGATCCCGCTTACAATTATGAGACTATGCGGCAGATACGGCTGTCTCTTTATGCGGCGATAGATCTGGTTCCATATCTGAAAAGAGGATTTGTGGATGATGATCTGGAGGAGATACGGTTTGCGTTGGCGAAAAGGCTGCCGCTTGACGAATGGCTTCAGGACGATATGTGCGCGCCGCAGATTCACGAGATTCGTATCGGGCTTTGCGAGGATATAGATATCGCTCCGTACGCCGATATCAGATACAACTGGATGCAGATGCAGGAAATCCGCCTCGGGATTGAAAAAAAGCTGGATGTGTCACTTTATTCCAACTATTTGTACAACCATGCGCAGATGCGTGAGATCCGGCTCGGACTGGAGGCGGGGCTTGACGTTTCGGGCTACTGCAGTCTGGTTTATTCTGCCACGGATATGAAGGAAAAGCGGCAGATGGTCGTGAACAACAAAAGGATAAACAGTGACAGGGAGAAAAAGGAGTCCCCTGCAGCTTCTCTCAGAAAGAAAGAATTTTCTATTTCGATAGAAGAAAACGGAAATAAGGCATATGCTTATATTCCGTGGATTCCGGGTAATATTGTGAAGAAAGAGGATATTTATCAGGATCTGGAGAGGCGGGAAATTGTATACGGGATCAAACATGAAGCGATTGCGGATATGATTGACAAAAGGAGACAGAATGAAAAGATACTGATTGCCGAGGGCATTCCGGCGATAAAGGGGAAAGACGGCTGGTTTGAATGGTTCGTCAGGCTTGATCTGCCGCGTATTCCCGCACCGCTGCCGGATGGCGGTGTTGACTATGTCAATATCGAGGCATTTGAGATGGTGGATGAGGGAGAGAAGATTGCCCTCTATCACCGGGCGGAAGCAGGTATCAGCGGGAAAAATATATATGGGGAATCGATACATGCCGAAAACGGGTTGGAGAAGAAACCGATCAGAGGCATCGGATTTCGTATCGAGCCGGACGGCGTTACCTATGTTTCCAAGATGAACGGCAAATTTGAGTATACGGCGGGACGTATTCTGATTACGAATATGCTGGTGGTGCGCGAAGACGTGACTGCGGTGACAGGCAAGCTGGAGGTGGACGGTTCGGTCTATGTGGTCGGCAGTATTTATTCGGGCGGCTACATCAAGGCTACGGGAGATATCATCATTGAGCATAATGTGGAGACGGCAAAACTGATCGCCGGTGGCAACGTTATGATTAAAAAGGGAAGCTGTTCCAAGAACGATTGCTTTATCGACGCCGGTGGCGAGGTTTCCGGAAGCTTTTTCGAGGCGGCAAATATCAATGCCAGAGGTAACGTCAAGGCTAATTATATTATGAACAGCTCGATTAACACGATGGGAAGGGTAATTGTATCGGGCAGCAAAGGTATGCTTCTTGGCGGTAAGATTAGTGCGGTGCGGGGCGTGGACACTTACAATCTCGGCAACCGCCTGCATCTGAAAACGATATTGGATATAGGACGTAATGCGCTTTACGAAAAAGAGCATGCGGGATACGAGAAAAAGAGGGAAAAACTACTGGGAGACCTGAAGGCGCTGGAGCAGGAGTGGGAAAAAATCATACAGCTGGAAGAAGCCGGTAGAGCGGTGCCGGAGGAGATTCAGCGGAAAATCCATGCGGCGATGGAAGTGCAGGGGCAGAGACTGGCGGAATTGGACGGCGAGGACGCCAAGCTGGCAAATCTGACGGGACAGGCGGCAAAAGAACCTGTCATTGTCAGGGGAAGGGCTTACGAGGGCAGCGTGGTAATTCTGAATGGCATTAAATACACGTTGTCGGCGGAAGTGCGCAGAGTGCTCTTTAAGATTCGCAATAAACAGGTTACGATGGTTGCCTTATAATGGCATTGCAAAATCTAGTGAAGGTATAGGAAAACTATGAAACATGATACGATTTTAATTTTTGAAGACAATGAAATTGACCGTGAAATTCTGGTGGAATTATTTCGGAAGGATTACAAAATTCTTGAAGCGGCTAACGGCAAGGAGGGAATCGCGCTTTTAAACGCTAATTTTGCGTCCATTGCGATAGTGCTTCTGGATAATCTGATGCCGGTCATGGACGGATTTACGGTGCTGGAGCATTTGAAAGAGAAAAACGTCCTGAATAAAATACCATTTATTATGATTACGGGAGAGACTTCGCCGGAGCTGGAGACAAAGGGTTACGAGCATGGAATTGTGAGTTACATCAAAAAGCCCTATCAGGTGGATGTGGTAAAGCAGGTAGTCCATAATGCGATCGGCTGGTTTCAATATAAAATGCAGTTGGAAATGATGGTGAAGAAGCAGAACATCAATATCCAGAAGCAGAACAGTGTGCTGCGGCAGCAGACGAAAAAGCTGAATCATGTGAACGAGATTCTGATTGATTCCCTGAGCAATATTGTGGAATTCAGAAATATGGAATCCAAACAGCACATCAGGAGAATACGGGAATTTTCCATGTGCCTTGGCAAAAGCGTTATGAAGCTGTACCCGGAGTACGAGCTGACGCCGGAGAAACTGATCCAGATTGGCTGGGCGTCCTCGCTGCATGATATCGGAAAGATAGCCATTCCGGACACCATCATACTGAAACCGGCAAAGCTGACACAGGACGAATTTGAACTGATCAAATCCCATACGACGAAGGGCGCCGAGATTATACAGCACAGGGTGCGCCTGAATGACCGGGCGATCTACGATTATGCGTACGATATTGCAAGACACCACCATGAGAAATATGACGGTAAGGGATATCCCGACGGTCTGAAGGGGGACGAGATCAGCATTGCGGCACAGATTGTTTCCCTGGTGGATGTGTACGACGCACTCACCTCGAAACGTGTCTATAAGATGGCTTATGAACCGGACAGGGCGGTTCAGATGATTTTAAACGGGCACAGTGGCACTTTTTCACCGAAGCTTTTGAAGGCGTTTGCCGAGGTGAAGTCAAGTTTTGAGCATCTGCGTGCCATGTACTCTGACGAGAATTAAACGTAATTTACTTATTTAAAATAGTAGCTCCTTTTGCCTGAAAGCGCAGGATACAGATCATTTCTCTGGTCTGTGCGCCAAACGGGCAGAAGGGGCTTTTGTTTTTAGAGAAAATTTAGAGATAAGGTTGCTATGATAATAAGTGGAGTGGTATGAGTTTTCAGTTTTATAGAGGCGCGAACCATGTTATGCGCTTCGGAATGGAGGTTGCTATGAGAGGGATGAAGACGGGAAAACGGATCGCAGCGTGCCTGCTGGCGTTTGCGCTGGCGGCAGGGATGCTCTCCGGGTGCGGCACAAAAGGCGGCACGGACGGCGGAGGCGGCACGACGGACAGTACGACAGACGGCGGGGAGCAGCAGGGCGGAAATCAGGGTACTGCCATGGGGCGTTATGTGGAGAAGGATGTGGAGCTGAACGGCAGCGTCCTCACCGACTGGAACAGCAGGCTGTTTAAGCAGGAGGACGGCAGTCTCCTGCTGGCGGATAACAGCGGGTTCATACTGCGATCCACAGACAATGGGGCAAGCTTTACGAAAGCGGATGTGCAATGGCTTGACAAAATGAAAGCGGAAAATAAATATATCTTAACCATGGCGATCGGTCTGGACGGGACGGCAGCGGTGGTCTGGACGGAGCCGGAGGAGGGAACCGAGGACAGCGGCAACGGGGTACAGCTTAAGATGGACATGCAGCTTACACTCATCAAACCCGACGGCACGGAAATCCCGGTGGAAATGAAGCTGGGGGAGGATGAGTGGTGGATCAACGCGGTGTACATTTCGGATGACGGAAGGATTTTTGCCACCGCGTCGGGCGCGAACCTGTATGAGGTGAAGGAGGACGGCAGCAGCGAGAAATATCTGACCATAGACGGTTACAGCATTGATCTGGTGCAGTTTCACGGCAACTGCATGATTCTGGATGGGTACAATGTGGATGTGCCGCTCATCTACGATATGGAGGCAAAAGAATATATAGAGGATGAGGTATTTTCGGAGTTTGTGAGGGAAAACTTCCAGAACAGGGACGGTTATGCGGGAAAAAGCCACGATCTGTTCCTTCTCTCAGGGGGAGATGACGCCATTTATCTTGCCGGGAAGTCTGGGGTATTCCGGCATGTGCTGGGCGGAAGCGCCATGGAGCAGGTGATAGACGGGAGCCTGAACATTCTGGGAAATCCGGCTTACAAGATTATGGATATGATGGTGGCAAAGAACGATGAATTTCTGATGGTGCTTACGGGTGAGCGGATGACGCGTTTCGTCTATGACCCGGATGTGCCTTCCAGACCGGAGGAAAAACTGCAGGTGTGGAGTCTTGAGGACGAGGCGGTGATCCGGCAGGCGATCAGCAAATATCAGAAGGATAACCCGGCGGTTTATGTGGAGTATGAAATCGGCCTTGCGGGAAATTCCATGACCAGGGAGGATGCCATCAAGAATCTGAATACGCGCACGATGGCAGGGAAAGGGCCGGATGTGCTTGTTCTGGATAATTTGCCGATGGACTCCTATATAGAGAAGGGCATACTCATGGACATCGCGCCGGTTTTAGACGGTGCGAGCGGCAGGGAAGCGGTTTTTTCCAATGTGGTGGACGCTTTCAGAGATGATGGACATGTCTATGCGGTGCCCAGCAGGATCCAGCTTCCCTATATCTGCGGGAAAAAGGACGATGTTGAAAAAATGACAGATCTGTCATCTATAGCGGATGAGATGGAATTGATGCGGGAGAACGACCCGGACGCCTACCTCATGTGTATTCCGTCGGCAAAGGGAATTATGCGCATTTTCTCACCGTCATGTGTTCCGGCGTGGCGGACCGAGGATGGCTCGCTGGACAAGGATGCCGTCGCCGATTTCCTGACGCAGACAAAGCGGATGTACGATGCACAGATGAACGGTCTTCCCGAGGAAGGCGTACAGAGCTGGGAGGCAGATGCGTCATACTATCAGGAATTTGAAAGTCCGAACGGGGAAGCGTTTGAGGACGCGGACGGGGTGCGGACACGCCATGAGGCGACGCATCTGCTGGGCGGGCGACGGCAGTTTGTGGCAGGCGCGTCAGAAGATGTCTGGCACTACAATATTCAGATATCCGTCTCGAAGATGGAAGGGTTTGAAGACTGCGTGAGCGTTCCTATGAATGGACAGTGTGACAATGTGTTCTGGGCAAGGACGCTTCTGGGGATCAATGCATCCTCGGCCAATGCACAGCAGGCGCAGGATTTTCTGAAAACAGTTCTTGGAAATGAGATACAGTCGGAAGTCCTGGACGGCTTCCCGGTAACGCCGAAAGCGATTCTGGGCAACTACGAAGACCAATGGAGAGTTTACAAAGATAACGACTATGTTTCCGGGCAGGGGGGAACGACGGATCTGAATGGAGAGGAGATCCTCATGCCGATCCGGGTGCCGGATGAGAAGAAGGTCAGTGAACTGATTAATTGGATTGGGTCCTTGGAGACTGCTTATGTGGAAGAAAAAACTTTTGAGAATGTTGTCTATGAGGAAGGAGAACGATATATCCGGGGCGAGAAAACCCTTGAGGAAGTGATGGGGGCGGTAGAGACGAGACTTGGCATCTATCTGGCGGAGTAAGGGTAGACAAGCAGCAGGACAGCGCGTTAATGAAAGAAAGACTTTCCTCTTTTCCCAAGATTTGATATAATTTAAATGTGAAAGCCGCAAAAATAGAGAAGGCGGCGTACAAGGGGATAAAATGGGGAAAAGTCTGAGTTTTGATATAGCAGCGCTTTTGATTCTGGCACTGCTTCTGATATCGTGTATAGTGAGAAAGATGACCAGCGGTACGCCGAACCGGCTGTTTCTGGCATTTATCTCCTTTAATCTGTTTGCTACTGTTTTTGATATCTGGGCGGTAGCGCTCGACAATGCGGGCAGTACAAGCCGGTTTGCGCTGTATACGGCGCATTCGGTATATCTGACTGTACATACTTTTACGGTGCCGGTGTATGTGTTGTTTGTCATCAGCCTCACAGACACGTGGCACAAGATCAGGAAGAACCTCTTTATTCAGGCTGTGCTGTGGGTGCCTTTTTTGGTAGTTTGCGCGGCGATGCTCTCCAATCCGTTTACTAAGAAAATGTTTCTGGTGGACGGAGGGTATCAGCGGGGAGAATGGTTCTTCCTGATTTATGTTGCGGTTGTGGTTTATCTGGTGTTTGTGACCGGCTATATGTTCCATTACCGTGATTTGGTGGAGCGGTCCAAAATTATTGCGGTCATGTCCTATATTCCCATTGGCATTACCGCCATGCTGATCCAGATGGTTTCTCCGACGACACTGGTGGAGATGTTCAGCGCGGCGGTCAGCCTGCTTCTTATGAGTGTGGGTGTGCAGAAGCCGGAGGAGATCGTGGACTCAGACACACAGTTTATGAAGTACAGCGCCTATGCCACGGATATGAACAGAAACTATCGCAATGCGAAAAATGTGGATGTGGTGATGCTCAATCTGGGCAGCTTTTCGTCCATAAACGCCATGATGGGTTATGATTTTGCCATGCTTGTGTTAAACGATGCGGTGGCGCGTATCCGCAAGGTCAACAAAAGTCTGGATAACAAGGGAGAACTGTATTATCTGGACAGAGGGCGTTTCCGCATGGTATTTAATGAAAAAGACCGGGAGACGGCGTTAAAGGCGGCGGAAATGCTCGTGGAGAGTCTGAAGGAGAAATCGGATTTCAATAATCTGGACGTCAGTCTCAATCCTTTTGTCATACTGGCACGCTGCCCCGAGGAGATTCCCGACTTTAAAACCCTTATGACTTTCGGCATGGATTTCCATGAGAAACTCAAGTATGAGGGGCGGGTCATGCATGTGCATGAAGTTTATCATAAGGGGCTTTTTGAAATTCAGAAGAACATCGATCAGATCATTGAGGAGGCGCTGGAATTTCACAGGTTTCAGGTGTATTACCAGCCGATCTATTCGATTGAAAAAGGCATATTTATCTCCGCGGAAGCGCTGCTTCGGCTGTTTGACCCGACTTACGGCTTTATTTCGCCTGAGATTCTCGTCACGGCGGCGGAGAGAAGTGGTGCGATTCACAGAATCGGGGATTATGTTCTGGAGGAAGTCTGTAAATTTATTGCCAGCGAGGAATTTAGAAAACTGGGACTGGAGTACATAGAAGTCAATCTGTCGGTGACCCAGTGTATGCGTGTCAATCTGGCGGAAAAAGTGATGTCTATCATGGGGAAATACCGCGTTTCTTCTGAACTGATCAATCTGGAGATCACGGAGACGGCGGCGAGCCATACGCAGGAAGTTATGGCGGAGAATCTGAACAAGCTGACGAGGGCGGGTATTTCGTTCTCGCTGGATGATTATGGGACAGGCTATTCCAACATTAAGCGTGTTATCCAGCTTCCGCTGAAAATTATTAAGCTGGATAAAACGTTTGTGGATGAGCAGGACAATCCCAAGATGAGGGTGGTTCTTAAAAATACGGTGGCGATGCTCAAGGATATGGAGATGGAGATCGTGGTGGAAGGAATCGAGACACAGGAGATGTTGGATTTCTTTACGGAATTACAGTGCGATTTTATTCAGGGATACTTTTTCTCCAAGCCGCTGCCAAAGCCGGAATTTATTAATTTCCTGAAATCTCAGGCAGAATAGGGGAGAGGGAAAGATGAATATCGCTTTTTTGGGACTGCAGGTTATAGGAATTTGCACGATCTTTTTTGCGCTGGCGCTTCTGCTTAGCGGGGACGGCTCCAGAGAACAGAAAATGATGGAATATTTCCTCGTGGGCGCGCTGATACAGAATATCGGATATCTGCTGGAGCTGACGGCGCCTACGATGGAGGCTGCTCTGGTGGCAGTAAAAATGCAGCATCTGGGAACAATGACAATACCCATCTGTTATTGTTATTTTATTTATATCTATTGTTTTGAGGAGGCGCCGCTAAAGATACTGAAGACTCTGGGAATCATTGACGTCGGTCTTCTCATGGTAGTTCTGACCTGTGACCATCATACCTTTTTTTACAGACAGGTGGAATGGGAGACTACGGCGGCGGGACATTCGTATCTGGTTCTGCATTACGGACCGGGGTATGCGGTTTTTATCATCTGCGCAACGCTCATTCCCTATGCCATGTCCATGCTTGTGTTAATCCGTGCCTGCGCCAGAAAGGGAGAAGATGCGGTGGACCGCAAATACGGGCTGATTCTGGGACTCGCGCTTCTGCCGGTCATTGCCTTGTACGCCTATGTCACGAAACTGACACACGCCTACGACTTTACACCGATGGTTCTGGGGGTTGTCCTTTCCAGCGTGGTGATTCTGATATGGAGCAGGAGGGTTTATGATTTTGGAAGCCTTGCTTCCGGCGCGCTCTTAAACAGCATGAGCGACGGTGTGATCGCATTGGACGAAAAGAGGCGCATCATCAATTACAATCCGGCGGCGGCGGAGATTTTCCCGGGACTGAACAGCCGTGCTGTCGGCAGAAACATTGCGGACATATTGGAGTTCCCGGAACCTGAACCGGGCGAAGAAGTGCAGCATGATATATTTATCGGGGACCGCTATTATCAGAGTCATGTGGAGCCGGTGCCGGACCGTTTTGGCGTGATCAAGGGGCATGTGGTGCTGATTCTGGACATGACGGAGGTGCGGAACAACATCGAGGAGATCAAACGCATCAGAATACAGGCGGAACAGGCGAATGAGGCAAAAAGCGAATTCCTGGCAAACATGTCCCACGAGATCCGGACGCCTATGAATGCGATCGTGGGATTGAGCGATATCATTATGGAGGAGAGCAAAGGGCGCAAGGTGTACAGCTATGCCTGTGATATCAAGTCGGCATCCAGAAACCTGCTGGCGCTGATCAACGATATTCTGGATCTGTCCAAGGTTGAGGCGGGCAAGATGGAGCTGGTAAACGCGGACTACCATATTAAGAAAGTGACGGACGAGGTCATTAATATGATGGACGGCGCGGCGTCGAAGCGGGGCATTCTGCTCAAGTGCGAGTATGATATGTCCATACCGTGCAAGTATTACGGGGACGAGGGCAGAATCCGGCAGATTTTCATTAATCTCCTCAACAATGGACTGAAATTTACGAAGGAAGGGTATGTGAAACTGTCTGTGGGCGGCAGACCGGGGGAGGATGCCGATACGGAACTTTTGCATATTGAGGTGAGGGACACCGGCTGCGGCATCAAGGAAGAGGATCTTGGAAAAATCTTTGAGAATTTCAGTCAGGTGGATGCGAAACGGAACCGCAGCGTGGAGGGAACCGGGCTTGGACTTTCCATAACGCGGCATCTGGTGGAGCTGATGAAGGGTACAATCCGGGTGGAGAGCGTGTACGGGGAAGGCACGGTCTTTATTCTGGATATCCCGCAGAGGATTGTGGACCGCAGGAGTCTGACGGAAATGCCGCAGGAGGTCGTCAGAAAAGAGGACGAAATTCAGGTATTTACGGCGGAGGACTGCCGTGTTCTGGTGGTGGACGACAATCTGGTAAACAGAAAGGTGGCAAGAGGATTTCTGCGGCCTTACGGGTTTGTCATTGACGAGGCGGACAGCGGTCCGAAATCCATCGAATGCGTCAGACAGACCAGATACGATATCATATTCATGGATCATATGATGCCGGAGATGGACGGCATAGAGGCGGTGCAGGTCATCCGCAGCGAGTGCGGGGAGAACGGTGCGCTGCCGGTCATCATCGCGCTGACAGCGAACGCCATGGAGGGCGTCAGGGAGATGTTTCTGGAAAACGGCTTTCAGGATTTTATCACCAAGCCCCTCGATAAAAAGGCGCTCAACGAGGCGCTGAAAAGATGGATTCCGGAGCAGCGCAGGAAGGCACCCGATACGTGGGAACAGAGTGTGGAAAAGATGAGGAAGGCGAAACCGTCAGAGTAACTGGTCTGGCAGACAGGAAGTGCATTGGAGGCAAAAGTGCCAAAAATGCACTTCTTTTTTTTGCGTGGGTTACGCGATTAACCTATTGTGTTTATGGGATTTTGAGATTACACTGAGCTCAGGCGGGTAAGCTTTTGGGAATATCCATTGCGTGTTTTCACAGTAAACAGCCTTGACATGGATGAGATAAGAAAAACGGACGGAGGATTTATGGAACAGAGGGTAAGGATTGCGGACATTGCGGAAGAACTGGGCGTAAGCACGGCTACCGTTTCCAATGTGATCCACGGAAAGACGAAAAAGATATCGGACGAGACGGTGAAGCGGGTGCAGGCGCTTTTGGAGGAGCGGCAGTATATTCCCAGTATGGCGGGGATTCTGCTGGCGAGAAACGATTCACGTATCATCGGCGTGGTGGTGAACAACCACGAGAAATATGAGGGAAAGGTGCTGGAGGATGCTTTTGTATCGGCGTCGCTGAACGCCCTGCTGTTTGAACTGGAGAATGCGGGGTACTTTATGATGATCAAGGCTACGCAGGACTGGAGCGAGGTGGAGCGGTTTGCCTCCATGTGGAATATGGACGGCATGGTGCTTCTGGGATTCTGTGACAGCGACTACGAAAAACTCCGCGTGAGAATGCGGATCCCTTTTGTGGTCTACGACGGTTTTTTTGAAAAGGACAAAGGGATCTGTAATCTGAAGATTGACAATTTCGACGGTGGTCGTCAGGTGGGGGAATATCTGCGGCGGATGGGTTACAGGCGTGCGCTGCTTCTCTCGGACAATGATACCTGCGTGGATGCGGAACGGATGGCGGGATTCCGGGCAGGCTTTTCGGATGGGGAGACGGATTATCTGGAAGTGCCTATGAACAGGGCGGGGCGGTATCGCATTTATCAGGAAAACTGGGAGCGGATCCGGGCGTGTTCGGCGGCGTTTGCGGTTTCCGACGTCTATGCGGCGGAGTTTATGCACTTTCTGATGGAGCGGCGGCTTTCGGTGCCGGGGGATATGGCGGTGGTAGGATTTGACAATAACGCGCTCTGCGAAACCTGTTTTCCCAGACTTACCACGGTGGGGCAGGATGCGGGGGAGCGGGCAAAGATGGCGGTGCGCGCCCTAAAGAGATTGTGGAATGGGGACGGAGAGCCGATGGAGGAGGTGCTGCCGGTGAAGCTGATTATCCGGGACAGCGTAAGCAAACTATACCATAAAGGCAGAGATGGGAGATAAAGATGGAGAAGAGAGAGAAAAGGAATGAATTTCGCGCCGATTTAATTGGAATTGCGTTGCCGGTTACCCTGCAGTCCCTGCTGCAGTCTTCCTTCAGCATGGTGGACCAGATCATGATCGGGCAGCTCGGTAGCGAGAGCATTGCGGGAATCGGGCTGGGCGGCAAGTTTGCGTCAATCTATACGGTGGTGCTTGGCGCGGTGGCGGCGGCAGCCGGTATTATGGCGGCGCAGTATGTGGGGGCGAAGGATCAGAAAGGGATGGGCAGAAGCTTCTATCTGAATCTGCTCGCAGGTCTTTTGCTGGCGGGCGGCTTTCTGGCGGTCTGCGGGTTCTTTCCCGCCGGGATCATGTCTCTGTACACGCAGGATATGGCGGTGAGGGAGCAGGCAGCGCTCTATCTGCGCATTTACGCTGTTTCCTTCCCACTGATGGCAATATCTACCATTATGACAGTGTTTTTGCGCTGTGTCGGGAAAGCGGCGTTTCCTCTTGCGGCAAGTTTTCTCTCGGTACTTCTGAATACCGGGCTGAACTATGTATTGATTTTTGGCAGGGGTGGCTTCCCGGAGATGGGGGTGCAGGGCGCGGCTGTGGCAAGTGTGATTGCGCAGGCGGCGGCTTTCGGCGTGACGGCGGTTACTTTTTTCCGGGATACGGTTTTAGGCTCTTACAGCAGATGGGGGCATATGCGGGCGGCGCTCCGGCTGACTGGAGAGGAGCGGAACCAGTATCTGGGGATTCTTGCGCCGATTCTTGTCTGTGAGTTTGTATGGAGTCTGGGTGAGAATATGTATGCCGTGATTTACGGGCGTATGGGAACCGCGCCCTGTGCGGCGATGACCATGACGGGACCGATACAAGGGTTGATGATCGGGCTTCTGAGCGGCGTTTCTCAGGCGGCGGGCATTATGATAGGCAGACATCTGGGGAAGGGGGATTATGAGACGGCATATAGGGATTCCAGAAAGCTGATGGGTTGCGGGCTGGCGGGATCGGCGGCGCTGTCTCTGCTGCTGGTCTGGCAGGCAGGAGCCTATGTGTCACTGTACAATGTGGAACCGCAGGTGCAGAGGATGACCTGTTCGATATTGCTGGCCTTTGCGCTAATCTCTCCCATAAAGGTACAGAATATGATTCTGGGCGGCGGCATTATCAGAAGCGGCGGGATGACGCGCTATGTGATGTGGATTGACATGATCGGCACATGGCTGTTCGGTGTGCCGCTTGGCTTTCTGGCAGCTTTTGCATGGGAACTGCCGATTCCGCAGGTGTACCTGATACTTTCTCTGGAAGAAGTCGTCAGATTCCTGATTTCGGTCGCTGTTTTTCGGAAAAAGAACTGGATGAGACGGCTGTAATTTCTAAACAAAAGTGCCTTTCTGTCCGATATATATGATAACAGCTTACCAGCCGCACAGGGCGGCGGACGGCTGCGGGGAATTGTGGCAAAAGGATTTGCCGCGTTGACAGCATCATGGAGGATATGAATATGGGCATAAAAGTAGGGACGAATCCGAGTCAGACAGCGCCTGTGTCCACGACATCCGATCCTTTTAAGCAGAGGACGAAGCAGGATATTAAGAATGAGTGCGCAGGTATTGCGGCGAGACAGACGGCGAATGCGATCAGAATCCAGAAGCAGAAAGCGAGCCAGAAGAAGAAAAAACTCAATTATAATTATAAGAAGATTTCTAGACAGATTACCATGAACAATACTTCCACGGGTGCGCGCAGGGTTATTACGAAGGCGCGCGAGGAAGTGGTTTCTCTTCTCAGAAAGCAGATGAGCGGAAAATATGACGAGACTGATCTCCGTCATGCGATTATTCATGCCAGAAAGATGGAGCGGGTCGCCCGCAGAAAGAAGAAACATCTGGAGGAAGAGGAGAAGGCGGAAGCTACGGGAAAGGGACTTGTCGAGCAGGGCGCGTCGTCGGGTGAGGACGAGGAGATGAAGAAGCTTGAGGCGTCCATGGAAAATCTGAAGGACGAGGAACTGGAGCGGATGCAGGAGCTGATGGAGGAGTACGAGAAGCTCATGCAGGAGCTTGAGGAAACCGGCGGCGCCAATGATATTATGAAGGAATACATGGGCGCTACGGAACAGGAGATGTCGCCCGAGGACGTGGATAAACTCCGCAAGAAACACCGTGCGGATGAGATGAAGGATATCGTGGAAGCGGATATGAAATATCTGAAGGCGATGTTCAACAAGCTGGCGCGGGAGAAACAGGCGATCAGCCAGCAGTCGTTCCAGCAGGAGACGAATCCGGCGGTATCGCTGGAACTGCAGGGAGTGGATATCCCGGTATCCCCGGATGTGGGGCAGTCGGGGGCAGAGCTGGTGGAAGGCGCCAATGTGGATGCGATGGCGTAAAGAAAGTATAGAGGAGAGTCTTTGCTACAGGAATAGTGGAGGCTCTTTACTTATGGAGAGAACGTGAAGATATAAGGTGAAAGAGATGGCAGGTTCGCAGAAAGACGAAAGGAAATATGGATTGACTGGCGCTGTGCTGAAAAACATAGCGTATGTCACTATGTTCATTGACCACTTTTTTGCGGTTGTCTTTTTGAATTATATGAGACTGCATCCAGTGGACGGCAGATGGGACCCGCAGCTGGAACCGGTTTACCGCGCGGGAAGGGCTGTGGGAAGAATTTCCTTTGTGCTGTTCACGTTCCTGATCGTGGAGGGCTTTTTTTATACGAGGAGCAGAGTGTGGTTTCTGATGCGGCTCTTTCTGTTTGCGCTGCTCTCTGAGATACCGTTTGATCTGGCTCTGTCGGGAACGGTGTGGGACTGGAGCGGGCAGAATGTATATTGGACGCTGTTTCTGGGTGTGCTGGTGCTGACGCTGTGGGACTATCTCTCCCATTATGGGAGTGTCTGGGCAACGGCGGGGCGTTATCTGGTTTTGTCAGCGGGCTGTCTTGCCGCCTTCCTCTGTTCCACGGATTACCGGTTTATGGGGATCCTTCTGATTTTTGCCATGTATCAGACGAGGGAAAAGGACGGCGGCGTCCAGTTTATGGCGGTAGGTCTGGTCATGCTGTTCGGCACATGGGGATCCAATCTGATCCGCTATGGGGGACGGATTACGGCGGACGTCCTGTTCTGGTCTTCTATGCGGGAAATGTATGGTCTGCTCGCCTTTCTGTTTATTTTTCTCTATAACGGGGAAAAGGGGCGGCAGTTCCCGAAAGCTTTCTATTATGGATTTTACCCGGTGCATCTGTTGCTCCTGTTCGGGATTGCAAAGGTGATTGGAATTATGTAAACCATCTGCCGGAAGCCCCGCACGGCAGCACGAGTCCGTTTGACGAGACGGGCAGGCCGATCTCCGAGGATTCCACCTTTCCGCCGGACCGGGGAACCAGCGCGGTGTGCAGCATGTAGGTGAGCACCGCGGGCTGCAGCCCTGTGGTGTAGGAGTTGACGAGAAAGAACAGGGCGTCCCTTGACAGCAGTTTAGCGGCAAGCTCGATCAAGGGAAAGACGCTGTCCTCGATCTTCCAGATTTCCCCCTTGGGACCGCGCCCGTAGGAGGGGGGATCCATGATGATGCCGTCGTATGTGTTGCCGCGGCGGATTTCCCGCTCCACGAATTTGACACAGTCGTCCACCAGCCAGCGGATGGGCGCGTCGGAGAGCCCCGAGGCGGCGGCGTTTTCTTTCGCCCATGTCACCATGCCTTTGGAGGCGTCCACGTGGGTGACAGCCGCGCCGGCTGCCGCGGCGGCGAGGGTTGCGCCGCCCGTGTAAGCGAAAAGGTTCAGGACTCTGAGCTGCCGGTCAGGTGCCTGCGTCTTTGCCTTCTTTATTATAGAAGAAAACCAGTCCCAGTTGACTGCCTGCTCCGGGAAAAGTCCCGTGTGTTTGAAGCTGAACGGTTTCAGACGGAAGGTCAGATCCCGGTAACGGATGCTCCATTCCTGCGGCAGATCGAAGAACTCCCATTCCCCGCCGCCTTTCTGGCTGCGGTGGTAGTGCCCGTTTTTCTTTTTCCAGCCCGCTTCTGTTTTTGGGGTGTCCCAGATCACCTGCGGATCGGGGCGGACGAGGATATATTTTCCCCACCGCTCCAGCTTTTCTCCCTTTGAACAGTCTATCACTTCATAGTCTTTCCAGTTGTCTGCGATCCACATGATGAAATGTCCTCTCCCGTGAAAAGTATGTGAAATCATTTTTGCAATCTCTACATTTTCCATAGAATAGCATATTTTGCGCGTTTGCACAACAGGGCAGGGGTATAGTATAATAAATGACATGGAGGGAAGCGCATATGAAAAAAATAGTATGTTTCGGGGATTCCAATACCTATGGCTACAATGCAAAGACGATCGACCGTTTTACGGAGGAAGAGAGATGGACCTGCCTTTTGGCGAAGCATTTGGGCGGGGATTATCATGTGGTGGAGGAAGGACTGGAAGGGCGCACGGCATGTCTGGAAGATCCGCTGTTTGAGGGCTTGTGCGGTTTTCAATATTTATACCCGTGCCTCATGACGCATAAACCGGTGGATTTATTGCTGATTATGCTGGGGACCAACGATGTGAAACAACGGTTTTCCTGTACACCTGCGAATGTGGCAAAGGGAATGGAGAGGCTGGCGCAGAAAGCCATTGATTCCAAGATTGCCTTCAGGGACGGCGTGCCCAACATTCTGCTGATTACGCCGCCTGCGATCGAACCGGGCTATCAAGACACGGATATTTACGGCGAGATGGGAGACGGCTGTGTTGAGAAAAGCCGTGCGCTGGCGCCCTTGTATGAGCAGGTGGCAAAGAATCTGGGATGTCACTATCTGGATGCCGGACAGATTCCGGGAGTGGAGATGAATCCCTACGACTTTATGCACCTGAGCCTGCAGGCGCACAGCGCGTTTGCAGAGTTTCTGGCAGAGAAAATTCCGCAGATGGTTTCAAAATAAGACAGACATCAGGTCGCGGACTGCGACGCTAAATAGTTTGCGCCCCACATGCCGGCAGAATTGCCGAGCGCTGCGGCGGCAATATGTACATGAGAAAAGCTGGGCATAATGAACCGGCTTTTTTTCTCCCCGATCTTTTGCAGGATCAGCGGCTGGGACATGATGCCGCCCCCGAGAAGGATGCAGGAGGGATTGTAAATGTGGGTCAGCGTGGCAAGCCCGAGCATGATCTCATCCACCCACTTGTCAATGATGGCGACGACCTGATCGTCCTCAAGCGCATCAAATATTTTCCTGCCTGTGTCAAGCTCCGGGCGATACGGTTTTATCATTTGCAACAGCCCGGTGGTGGAAGCGTATTTTTCATAGCACCCGTCAAAGAAATCATCGCCCGAGAGTCTGGCGTCGCTGTGTGTGATGATGGCGCCAAATTCGCTGGCGGAATAGCTGGAGCCGTGGAAGACTTTCCTGTCGTTTATGACAGCGCCGCCCACCCCGGTTCCGTAGGTCAGCATCAGGAACTGGTCGTAATTCTGACCGGCGCCGTAAACCGCCTCACCAAGAGCGGCGGCATTTACGTCGTTTTCCACGGCGACAGGAACATGGAACAGTTCTTCCAGATTTTTTTTAAACTGAATGCCCGTGTAACCCGGAATATTCTGGTTGGCATAGATAATATACCCGTCTTTCGCGTGAACCTGTCCGGCGGTGCTGATGCCGATGGCGTCATAATCAGAGTGGGTCTCAATCAGGGAAATAACCGTTTCCAATATGTGTGCGCCGCCTTTTTGGGCAAGAGTAGGAACCTCCGCGGTATCGGTCAGCCTGTTATCCTGACAGACACCGTATTTGATGGAAGTGCCCCCGATATCGAATACAAGATTTTTCATCAGTCATTTCTCCTGTCAAAATTAAATATGAACCTTGCAGACAGCTTTTTTTAAGAACATTTCATCGCTGACAGCAATGTTTGGCTTGTGGGGTTCCCCTGCCATGCAGATAATGAAGTTTTCCGTCCCGAGCAGGCAGCTTCCAAGATCGGTCGTCACCGCATTGCCCACATCGCCTTCCTCATTATAGTTGATAAATTCTGCCTGTGCGCTGTCTCCGGTGTCCACCCGCTCTATTCCGGCAAGATCCATCTGAATATCCATGTAGTTTTTGTGAAACTCATACTGCCTCTCCTCGACGGGAGCGGCGGAGGTTTCCATGACATTGATAAAGACATTGTCCTGATCCACAACTGTTTTGCCGATGGGCAGGCTGTTCAGATCATGGGAAACGATGAAATCAATGGCGGTATCCAGATTTCTGTTCATGCCTTTATACAACTCGAGGTTAGACATTTTATCATAAATCATAATAATCTCCTATTTGATGCCGTTATAAAACCGCTGGGCGATTTCAAGGGGTCTGGTGATAGCGCCGCCTACGACTACTGCGTGTGCGCCGAGCGAAAGCATTTTTTTCGCCTGCTCGGGCGTATGGATTTTGCCCTCGGCGATGACGGGAATCGTAAGTGCGGATACCAGTTTCTCTACCAGTTCAAAATCGGGACCGTCCGTCCTGGGGGAGTAGTCCGTGTAACCACTCAACGTAGTGCCCACAAGATTCACCCCGCATTTGGCGGCGTTCACGCCTTCTTCGACAGTGGAAATATCCGCCATTAACACAATGTCAGGGTATTTTTCCTTAATCTGCGCAATAAATTCGTTGATGGTACTGCCGTCTCCCCGTGTCCGCATGGTACAGTCAAGCGCAACGATGTCCGACTCGGCATCGACCAGTTCATCTATTTCTTTCATGGTTGGAGTGATATAAGAAGCATAGTCTTCCACTACGCGTTTTACCAGACCGATCACAGGCAGGCCGGTAGTTTCTTTGATGGCAACGACATCCCGGATGCTGCTGGTGCGGATGCACTTGCTGCCGGCACGTTTGGCGGCGTCGGCAAAAAATGGCATGATGGACATTTCCTGACAGTACATAGGTTCATCCGGCAGGGCCTGACAGGATACGATAATAGAACTTTTGGTGGCAGCTAGTATGTCTGCTAAGGTTGCTCTCATAATTTCCTCCATTCTTTCGATTTTGGTCGAATTATATTCCCTTAATAAGGGTGCTACCATTATAACATGAAAAAAAATTCCGAACAAGTGAAAATAAAAAAATATTCACATTTTAATTGAAAATGAAAATTTTTTTAAAATTGTATTGACAAAGCATACGGTTCACAGTAAGATTTAAATATGCAATACGCAATCGTCAATGATTAGTGCATACATGAAAGGAGAGGAAAATGAAAAAGTTTTTAGCGTTACTTTTAATCGGAGCAATGACCATTTCTACAGTGGCATGCGGTGGCTCTGGAGCGCCGGCAGCTGAAGAAGCACAGCCGGAAACCACGGAGGCGGCTCCCGCAGAGCCGGCAGAGGAAGCGGCTCCCGCAGAGGAGGAAGCTCCGGCGGCAGAGGAAGCGGCTCCTGCAGGAGGCGATGCGGCTTCTTCCATCACACTCTGGACTTATCCTATTGGAAAATGGGGAGATGAGGCTACGGTAAAAGGTCTTACCGACGCTTTCACGGCAGAGACGGGTATCACTGTAAACGTAGAGTTTCTGGCTTATGCTGACGGCGATGACAAAGTAAACACCGCGATCACGGCAGGGCAGGCTCCTGACCTCATTATGGAAGGTCCCGAGCGTCTGGTTGCAAACTGGGGAGCAAACGGATACATGGTTGATCTGTCCGATATGCTGGATGATACCGACAAGTCGGAAATTCAGGCTGCGCCGCTTACCGCATGTACGGCGCCGGGCGGCGAAGTGTATGAGTATCCTCTTGTTATGACAGCGCACTGTATGGCAGTTAATTTGAACGCTTTCAAGGAAGCGGGCGCTGACCAGTATCTGGATTTAGAGAATCATACATGGACAACGGATGACTTTATCAAAGCTGTAGAAGCTCTTTACGCGCACTACGGTGACACGGTAGCAGCGGTTTACTGTGCAGGACAGGGCGGCGATCAGGGAACCCGCGCACTGGTGAACAATCTGTACGGCGGTTCCTATACAGATGCGGCTCATACCGCTTATACATGGAATTCCCCCGAGAACGTGAAGGCGCTGGAACAGTTAAAGGGCATGAACGGCATCGCGTTTGACGCTTCTCTTGCCGGTGGCGATGAGATCGCCAAGTTCTATCAGGGTATTTTAAAGATGGCATTCTGCTGGAACATCGCGCAGCAGTTAGATCCTAACGGAGCAGGCACAGGCGCAGGTCTTACGGTTACGGGCGAAGAGATCGCGTTCATGAGTTTCCCTTCCGAGACAGGTACGTCTAATCTTCAGGGCGGTATCTGGGGCTTCGGTATCTTTGATAACGGTGATGCAGCCCGTATTGAGGCGTCCAAAAAGTTTATCAAATACATGGCTGATTCCGCAGCTACGGCGGATGCAGTAAAGGCGGCTAACTACTTCGCAGTTCGTTCCGCAGCAGAGGGAACAGACTTATCCGCAATCTGGGCTGACAATGAGATCATGAATGAATATCAGGTTCTGATGCCTCAGCTGGGTGACTATTATCAGGTTACTCCGGGTTGGGCAGGACAGCGTACCGCATGGTGGACCATGCTTCAGAAGATCGGATCCGGCATGGATGTAACGGAAGCGCTGACACAATATGAAGGCGAAGCTAACGCGGCGGCGGCTGAATAATCAAACGACACACTGTTCTGAACAGATGGTTCAGTCAGGGCGCCCCTTCCACCGGGAGTGGGAGGGGCGCTTTTAACGGATAACATGTAAATAGTTTCGTCTTTTATGGACAATGGGGGAAAGGGGGCGCATTTTCTTGAGTAAGGAAGTTGTACAGAAAAGAAGCCATGCTTTACAGCGCAGAGAAGATATAGCCGGTTATAGTTTTATGCTGCCCAGTCTGATTTTTTTTGTAGGCTTTGTCGTGATTCCGATGGTAATTTGTATCTGGCTGAGTCTGACGGATTCTAACATGCACACGCAGGGCGGCGGCAATTTTATAGGATTAAAGAACTTTATCGATCTGTTCAAGGACGAGGTGTTTCTGGATGCGTTATGGAATACGTTTGTCATTGTGTTCGTGAGCGTACCGGCAGTAACGGCATTCTCCCTGTGGGTGTCCTCTGCCATCTATAAGTTGAAAATGCCGGTTCTCTCAGCATTCAGATGTATTTTTTATCTGCCGGTTGTCACCGGTTCCGTAGCGGTAACGGTGGTATGGAAATGGATTTTTGACAATTATACGGGTATTTTGAATTCCGTATTAAAGACGACGGGTGCCATCGACGCCAATATTAACTGGCTGGGGGATGAGAAATATGCGCTCTGGTGCATTATCCTGATCCTGTTTACCACATCGGTAGGTCAGCCTATTGTACTGTATGTGTCGGCGCTCGGCAACGTGGACGCGTCCTTGGTGGAGGCGGCTCAGGTAGACGGCGCCACGGATCTGCAGGCTTTCTGGAAGATCAAATGGCCGCAGATTATGCCGACCACCTTGTACATACTGGTCATCACCACGATTAACTCCTTCCAGTGTTTCGCGCTGATCCAGTTGCTGACGCAGGGCGGTTCCGGAACACAGACGGTGATGTACTATATCTATTATACAGCCTTTAAGCTTACCGAGCAGTCAGGTCATTTCGGCTACGCGAATGCAATGGGTGTCGTACTGGCTATCTTCATAGGCGTTTTGTCGGCTATTCAGATGCGGCTGGCAAAAGAGAAGTAGAGGAGGAGAAGCGATGGAAAATAAAACAGGAAACAGTAAAGTTTATAAAGTTATTTCGCTTGTTGTGCTGGTGATTTTAGCGCTCCTTTTCTTATTCCCGCTCTATTGGATTATCACCGGTGCGTTCAAGCCGGCAGTAGATATCTATGCACAGAAACCGGTCTGGTGGCCCAGCGAATGGGTGACGACGAACTTTGGCAATCTGATGAATAAGCGTTCCGCACCTATGTGGGAGATCCACCTGCCGCTTGGCAAATTTTTCAGTTCCAGCGGTGAAAGTATTACGATCGCTACGGGACCTACCGTTCCGGCGGTTTTCAGGTGGCTGCTGAATACGATTTTCATGGCGGTATCGGCAATGTTACTTACCTGTTTTACCGCTACGATGGCGGGATATGCACTGGCGAAGAAACGTTTTCGCGGACGCAGTATTTTATTCGGTCTGATCATATGTGCTATGGCGCTGCCGAAACAGGTGGTGCTGATCCCTCTGCTGAAGGAAATGTCTGCCATTGGTCTTTATAATACCATCTGGGCGATCATATTTCCGACAGTAGGATGGCCCTTCGGTGTGTTTCTGATGAAACAGTTCTCGGAAGGCATCCCCGGGGAGATTCTGGAAGCCGCACGCATCGACGGTGCGGGAGAATGGAATACTTTTGCGACGATTGTATTTCCGATGGTAAAGCCCGGTGTGGGGGCGTTAGCAATTTTCACCTTTATCAATTCGTGGAACGATTATTTCATGCAGTTAGTAATGGTGAGCAGCAATGTAAACTACACGATCCCTCTGGGAATTGCTACCTTGCAGGCGGAAACTTCCGTGGATATGGGTATGCTGATGGCGGGCGCGGCTCTGGCATCCGTTCCGATCATTATCGTATTCCTGCTTTTCCAGAAGTACTTTACTCAGGGTATTACGATGGGTGCGGTCAAGGGCTGATCACGGTTGTTTGTGCTGCGAATACAGAAACTTGCAATGGTCTGAGCTGGCTATAGAGAAAGGATGATGTGAAAATGGACACGAAAAAATTTCGGGGAATTTTCCCGGCGCTGTATGCTTGCTATGATGAGAACGGAAAGGTTTCATCCGACAGAACGAAGGCGCTTACGAAGTATTTGATGGATAAGGGAGTTCAGGGGCTCTATGTGGGCGGTTCTTCCGGAGAGTGCATCTATCTGAGCAAAGAGGACAGGAAGAAAACGCTGGAGGCTGTGATGGAGGCTGCCGGTGGAAAACTGGTGATTATCGCCCATGTTGCCTGCAATAATACCGAGGACAGTCAGGAACTGGCGGCTCACGCGGAAAGTCTCGGGGTAGATGCCATTGCGTCGATACCGCCGATTTACTTCCATCTGCCTGAGTATGCCGTTGCCAAGTACTGGAATGATATTTCCGCCGCGGCTCCGAATACGGATTTTATTATTTATAATATACCGCAGCTGGCAGGCATTTCCCTGACACTCAGTCTGCTGCGTGAAATGAAGAAAAACCCGAGAGTGATCGGTGTGAAAAATTCTTCCATGCCGGTGCAGGATATCCAGATGTTCAGGGACGAGGGCGTTATCGTATTTAACGGACCGGATGAGCAGCTTGTCTCCGGACTGGCTATGGGGGCTGTCGGCGGTATCGGCGGTACTTATGGAGCCATGCCGGAACTGTATCTGAAGATTTTTGAGCTGTTTTCTCAGGGGAAAATGGAGGAAGCAAGAGAAGCCCAGAATGCGGCGTGCAGAATCATCTATAAGATGTGTACTGCTCACGGCAATATGTATGCTGTCATCAAAGAGATTATCCGTCTGCAGGGCGGACCCGACGCGGGGGGCGTGAAAGCGCCGTTAGCGGATCTGGCAGAAGCGGATCTGGCGATTTGTAAAGAAACTGCGGACATGATTGCGGAAGCGGTCCAGAAATACTGCTAAGAAAAGTGGCATGAAAATAGCATGGGTAACCATGCTATTTTTAGCCAACATAAGGGGATGAAATATGGTGAATACGACTAACTTGCTGCAGGATATTCAATTAAACTATAATCAGCTTACGAAAACGGAGAAAAAGATAGCTGATTTTGTAATTGGGAATGTGAATCAGGTATTGTTCATGTCCATCACAGATCTGGCAGAGGCAAGCGGTGTGGCTGACGCAAGCGTGTATCGGTTTTGCAGGAGTGTGGGCGCGCAGGGATATCAGGATTTTAAGATGAAACTGTCCTTCAGTGTATCACCGGATGAACTGTCTGAGACAGAGACGGAAAATTTCAAGATAGATTCCATGGAGTATACTTTGGATAAAATACTGCAGCATCATATCAGCGTGCTAAAGGAAACGAGAATGCTGATAAGGCAGGAGGCGGTCAGAAAAACGCTGCAGATGATGGAAGAGGCGGAAAACATCTATTTTTTTGGTATTGGAGACTCCCTGCTGACAGCCAAAGAAGCGAGAAATAAATTCCTGAGGATCTGTAATAAGGTAAATTCCATTGACGACCCCCACATGCAGGCGATGACGGCTTCCATGGCAGGACCCAGTGATTTAATCTTTATTATTTCCTATTCGGGAGCAACCAAAGATAATGTGTATGTAGCAGAGATCGCAAAGAAGGCGGGAGCGAGGGTGATAGGCATAACCCATTTTATCAAATCCCCCCTGACAAACTATACGGATGTTCTTCTGGTCTGCGGGTCCAATGAAGGTCCGCTGGACGGAGGCGCCATGGGAACAAAGCTGAGCCAGCTCTATGTGATTGACGTGCTGTTCCATGAGTATTATACTCGTAACAAACAGATATCGGTGGAAAATAATAAGAAAACCTCGAGAGCCGTGGTAGAGAAGCTATATTAAAAAAACGAAAAAAAAAGTAAAATTTCTCTTGCAATTCTCAAAAAGTTCATATATACTAGTTTGTGCTGTGGCATGATAGCTATGAAGCGTGAGGTTGCTGTCCACGTGGCAGGTTTTCCGTGGAGCGAATGTCAAGTTAGGAAACTGACGACAAGTCACTGTACAGACAAAATGTCCGGTCAGCCGGAAACGACGTGTAGTAGTTCGATATGAAATTATTTAGGACACACACGGGAGAGTGTACAGTCACCGCTTGTCGTACTTAAGCTTTTAAAAGTGCGAAAAGGAGGCGACTTTTTTTATGGCAAGTCAAGTAATGAGAATCACCCTGAAAGCCTATGACCATCAACTGGTGGATGCATCGGCGAAGAAAATCATCGAAACTGTTAAGAAAAACGGATCTCAGGTGAGCGGTCCCGTGCCCCTTCCTACTAAGAAGGAGGTCATCACGATCCTGCGTGCGGTTCACAAGTACAAGGATTCCAGAGAACAGTTCGAGCAGAGAACCCACAAGAGGCTCATCGATATCATCACCCCCACCCCCAAGACGGTGGACGCACTCCAGAGACTGGAGATGCCCGCGGGCGTTTATATCGACATCAAGATGAAGAACAAGTAAGACCCCTACTAGGATGATTTCCTTATATAAGGGAAATCCGCTGTAGAACAACAGGAGGTAAAAGGAAAATGAAAAAAGCGATTTTGGCAACAAAAGTCGGAATGACTCAGATCTTCAACGAAGACGGCACACTGACACCGGTTACCGTACTTCAGGCAGGTCCCTGTGCGGTGACGCAGATCAAGACCGTGGAGAACGACGGTTACAGCGCGGTGCAGGTAGGCTTTGTGGACAAGAAGGAAAGAATCGTCAATAAGGACAAGGGCGGCAACAAAGAAGTAATTCACCGCCACGGCGTAAACAAGGCGCAGAAGGGTCACTTCGATAAGGCAGGCGTTTCCTGCAAGAGATTTATCAGAGAGTTTAAGTTTGATAACGCGGACGAGTACACGCTCGGCAGCGAGATCAAGGCGGATATTTTTGAGGCTGGCGACAGAGTGGACGCGACGGCGATCTCCAAAGGTAAGGGATTTCAGGGCGCGATCAAGAGACACGGCCAGCACAGAGGACCTATGACACACGGTTCTAAATTCCATCGCCATCAGGGTTCCAACGGTGCCTGCTCCTCACCCAGCAGAGTGTTTAAGGGCAAGGGGATGCCGGGACACATGGGCTGCGTTAAGGTTACGGTACAGAACCTCACGGTTGTGAGAGTGGACGCGGACAAGAACCTCATTCTGGTAAAGGGCGCGGTGCCCGGTCCCAGAAAAGCCTTAGTAACCATCAAAGAGACAACTAAGGTTGATGCGAAATAGTGGCCAAGCCACAGATGAAAGGAGGACCATTCAGATGGCAAACGTATCTGTTTATAATATGGAAGGTAAAGAAGTCGGCAAGATGGACTTAAACGATGCGGTGTTTGGTGTCGAGATCAATGAACATCTTGTGCACATGGCAGTCGTTCAGAATCTTGCCAATAAGCGTCAGGGCACGCAGAAGGCAAAGACCCGCTCGGAGGTTTCCGGCGGCGGCAGAAAGCCCTGGAGACAGAAGGGCACGGGTCATGCGAGACAGGGTTCGACCAGAGCGCCCCAGTGGAAAGGCGGCGGCGTTGTGTTTGCTCCCACGCCCAGAGATTATTCCTTCAAATTAAACAAGAAGGAGAAGAGAGCAGCGCTCAAGTCGGTACTGACAAGCAGAGTGCAGGACAACAAGCTGATCGTACTTGACGAGTTGAAGTTTGACGCGATCAAGACAAAAGAGTTCAAGAAAGTTATGGATAACTTAAAGGTTAGCAAAGCGATGGTAGTGATCGGCGGACAGGATGAGAACGTGATTCTTTCCGCAAGAAATCTTCCGACAGTCAACACGGCGGTAGCTGAGAATATCAATGTGTATGACATCCTTAAGGGAGACACACTGGTGCTCACCAAGGATGCCGTAGCTAAGATCGAGGAGGTGTTTGCATAATGGCAGCGATTCAGTATTATGATGTGATCCTCAAACCTGTGATTACCGAGAAGAGTATGGCAGGCATGGGAGATAAGAAGTACACCTTCTTAGTTCATCCGGAGGCAAACAAGACACAGATCAAAGAAGCTGTGGAGAAGATGTTCGAGGGCACGAAGGTTCAGAAGGTTAACACCATGAATCAGGTGGGCAAGACCAAGAGACGCGGCATGGTTTACGGCAAGACCGCCAAGACCAAGAAAGCGATCGTGCAGCTTACTGAGGACAGCAAGGATATCGAGATCTTTGCAGGACTATAACAGAACGAAGAGTTTATCTAAGACGTCTGAAAAACGCCGTCTAAGACAAACTAAAGTTTCGTTCACAAAGAGTTATTCTAAGGCGATAAAATACATCGCCTAAGAACAACTACAGCTTTGTCTGAGAGAATCGCAAGCGATTCTCTGTAGGGCTGAATGCGAGAATCTTAAGAGGTTCTTTGCAAGATCCGAATAGGAGAATCTCAAACGATTCTTTCGGGTTGCGAAATAAATATTGAAATAAAGGAGATAAGAGATCATGGCAATCAAGACATATAACCCATATACACCGTCGAGACGTAACATGACCGGCTCTGATTTCAGCGAGATCACGAAGAAGACTCCCGAGAAGGCGCTCTGCACTTCCTTAAAGAAAAATGCGGGCCGCAACAATCAGGGTAAGATCACGGTGAGACACCATGGCGGCGGAAACAGAAGATTATACAGAAACATTGATTTTAAGAGAAATAAAGACGGCATCAGCGCAAAGGTGATTGGCATCGAGTACGATCCAAACAGAACGGCAAACATCGCGCTGATCTGCTACGAGGACGGTGAGAAGGCATACATCCTTGCACCGGATGGATTGAAGGACGGCATGAAGGTTATGAACGGACCCGAGGCAGAAATCAGAGTGGGCAACTGCTTACCTCTGTCCGAGATTCCGGTAGGTACACTGGTACACAACATTGAGTTATATCCCGGCAAGGGCGGTCAGCTTGTCCGTTCCGCAGGCAACAGCGCACAGCTGATGGCGAAGGAAGGCAAGTATGCGACCTTGAGACTCCCCTCCGGCGAGATGAGAATGGTCCCGATGGTGTGCAGAGCATCCATCGGCACGGTGGGCAACACAGACCACAACCTGATCAAGATCGGTAAGGCTGGCCGTAAGCGCCACATGGGCATCCGTCCTACCGTCCGCGGTTCCGTTATGAACCCGAATGATCACCCGCACGGCGGTGGTGAGGGTCGCGCTCCGATTGGACGCCCGGGTCCGTGTACTCCTTGGGGTAAACCGGCGCTCGGTCTTAAGACCCGTAAGAAGAAGAAAGCTTCTAATAAGCTGATTGTAAGAAGAAGAGACGGCAGAGCTATTAAGTAGAGTAGGAGGATAGATAGATCATGGCAAGATCATTGAAAAAAGGACCGTTTGCGGATGCGAGCTTACTGAAAAAAGTAGATGCTATGAATGCGTCGGGACAGAAGCAGGTTATCAAGACCTGGTCCCGCCGGTCTACGATTTTCCCTTCTTTCGTGGGACACACCTTTGCGGTGCATGACGGAAGAAAGCACGTGCCGGTATATGTTACAGAGGATATGGTTGGGCACAAGCTCGGCGAGTTCGTGGCGACCAGAACTTATAGAGGACATGATAAGGACGAGAGAAAGTCCAAAGTTCGCTAATTTGAAAGGAGGCTTCAATCTATGGCTAAAGGACATAGATCCCAGATAAAGAGAGAGAGAAACGCGAACAAGGATGTCAGACCTTCAGCGAAGCTGTCTTATGCGCGTGTGTCTGTACAGAAAGCTTGTTTCGTGTTAGATGCGATCAGGGGGAAGGATGTCGAGACAGCGCTCGGAATCCTCGCGTACAATCCCAGATATGCGTCCAGCATCATCAAGAAGCTGCTGGAGTCGGCGATTGCAAATGCCGAGTACAAATACAGTCAGGACCCTACAAAGTATCCGAATCCGGAAAATCTTTATATAGCAGAGTGCTATGCAAATAAAGGACCTACCATGAAGCGGATTCAGCCCAGAGCACAGGGCAGAGCTTACAGGATTGAGAAGAGAATGAGCCATATCACGATCGTTCTCGATGCAAGATAGGATCAGATTAGGAAGGAGAACAACATGGGACAGAAAGTTAATCCGCACGGATTGAGAGTCGGTATCATCAAGGATTGGGATTCCAAGTGGTATGCTGACGGAGAGTTTGCTGACTTTTTAGTAGAAGATTACAATATCAGAGAATATTTAAAGAAGAAGTTATACAGCGCAGGCATCTCTAAGATTGAGATCGAGAGAGCCTCCGACAGAGTGAAGGTTATCATCTACACCGCGAAACCCGGCGTTGTGATCGGTAAGGGCGGCGCAGAGATCGAGATAACCAAGAAAGAGCTTTCCAAGATGACGGGCAAGAAAGTTCTTGTGGACATCAAGGAGATCAAGAGACCTGACAAGGACGCGCAGCTTGTTGCGGAAAATATTGCGCAGCAGCTTGAGAACCGCGTATCTTTCAGACGTGCAATGAAGTCCTGCATGGGCCGTACCATGAAGGCGGGCGCGGAAGGTATCAAGGCAGCCGTTTCCGGTCGTCTTGGCGGAGCGGACATTGCCCGCACCGAGTTCTACAGCGAGGGCACCATTCCGCTGCAGACACTGAGAGCGGATATTGACTATGGTTTCGCTGAGGCGGATACCACTTACGGTAAGCTCGGCGTAAAGGTATGGATTTACAAAGGCGAGGTACTTCCGACTAAATCTAACAAGGAAGGGAGCGATAAATAATGTTAATGCCAAAAAGAGTAAAACGTCGTAAACAGTTCCGTGGTTCCATGGCGGGTAAAGCGACCCGCGGCAACACAATTACCTACGGTGAGTACGGTATCGTGGCTATGGAGCCCTGTTGGATCAAGTCCAATCAGATAGAGGCGGCACGTATCGCCATGACAAGACACATTAAGCGTGGCGGTAAAGTTTGGATCAAGATTTTCCCGGATAAACCCGTTACGGCAAAGCCGGCAGAGACACGTATGGGTTCTGGTAAGGGAACTTTGGAATACTGGGTAGCAGTTGTTAAGCCCGGCCGCGTGATGTTCGAGATCGCCGGAGTGGCTGAGGATGTGGCAAAAGAAGCGCTGCGTCTTGCAACCCATAAACTTCCTTGCAAATGTAAAATCGTTTCTAAAGCAGACTTGGAAGGCGGTGTGGCAAATGAAAACTAATAAATATTTGGAAGATTTAAATAAGAAATCAGATGCTGAATTAGCACAGGAGCTGGTAGACGCTAAGAAAGAGCTTTTCAACCTGAGATTCCAGAACGCGACAAACCAGCTGGATAATACGGCGCGGATCAAAGAAGTGAGAAGGAATATCGCCAGAATCCAGACTGTGATAACACAGAAGGCAAAGACTGTATAAAAAGGAGATGTCAATCGTGGAGAGAAATCTGAGAAAAACTCGTACCGGCAAGGTTACAAGCAATAAGATGGATAAGACCATTGTGGTAGCGATAGAAGATCACGTAAAGCACCCGCTTTACAAGAAGATCGTGAAGAAAACCTACAAGTTAAAGGCGCACGACGAGAACAACGAGTGCAGCATCGGCGATACCGTAAAGGTGATGGAGACCAGACCTCTGTCCAAGGACAAGAGATGGAGACTTGTAGAGATCGTTGAAAAGGTTAAGTAAAATTTTCGGAAGGAGAAAGTTAGCATGATTCAACAGGAAAGCAGATTGAAGGTTGCTGATAACACCGGTGCGAAAGAACTGCTGTGCATCAGGGTTATGGGCGGATCTACAAGAAGATATGCGCGTATAGGTGATACGATCGTCGCTACGGTCAAAGATGCAACACCAGGCGGCGTTGTAAAAAAAGGCGATGTCGTGAAGGCTGTCGTTGTGCGCACCGTAAAGGGCGCAAGACGTAAGGATGGATCTTACATCAGATTTGACGAAAATGCTGCTGTTATCATCAAAGATGATAAGACTCCCAGAGGAACCCGTATTTTTGGACCAGTAGCAAGAGAGCTTCGTGATAAACAGTTTATGAAAATTGTTTCACTGGCTCCGGAAGTATTATAGGAGGTGCCGGTATGTCAACGTTTAAGATTAAGAAGGGTGATACCGTAAAGGTGATCGCCGGCAAGGATAAAGACAAAGAAGGCAAAGTCATTTCCGTGGACAGGAAGAAAAACAAGGTTCTTGTGGAAGGCGTCAACAAGATTACCAAGCATGAGAAGCCTTCCGTAACAAACCAGAACGGCGGTATCGTTCAGAAGGAAGCTCCCATCGACGCTTCCAACGTGATGTATGTGCACAAGGGCAAGGCGACCAGAATCGGTTTTAAGATCGAGAAGGATAAGAAAGTACGTTACGCCAAGTCCACAGGCGACATCATTGACTGATTTTAATTCTTAGAAAGGAGATCCATAAGCGTGAGTAGCAGACTTAAAGATATGTATAAAAACGAGATCGTAGATGCTATGGTCAAAAAGTTTGGATATAAAAATGTCATGGAAGTTCCGAAGCTCGACAAGATCGTGATCAACATGGGCGTCGGTGAAGCGAAGGAGAACGCGAAGGTGCTGGAGTCAGCTGTGAGTGATATGGAGACCATTACCGGTCAGAAGGCGATTATCACAAAAGCAAAGCATTCCATCGCAAACTTCAAGATCAGAGAGGGACAGTCGATCGGCTGTAAGACCACGCTCCGCGGCGACAAGATGTATGAGTTCTTAGACAGACTCGTGAATCTGGCGCTTCCCCGCGTGCGTGACTTCAGAGGTGTGAATGCAAATTCCTTCGATGGCAGAGGCAACTACGCGCTCGGTATCAAGGAGCAGATCATCTTCCCCGAGATCGAGTACGATAAGGTTGATAAGGTGAGAGGTATGGATGTTATCTTCGTCACCACAGCCAAGACGGATGAGGAAGCCCGTGAGTTGTTGAGATTATTTAATATGCCATTCGCCAAATAGAAGGAGGTAATTTCATGGCTAAGACAGCAATGAAGATCAAACAGCAGCGCAAACCGAAGTTCTCCGTGAGAGCGTACAACCGCTGCAAAATTTGTGGTCGTCCACATGCTTATTTGAGAAAATACGGAATCTGCAGAATCTGTTTCCGTGAGTTAGCATATAAGGGACAGATTCCCGGCGTTAAAAAAGCTAGTTGGTAAAAAGGAGGAAAAATCATGACAATGAGTGATCCGATTGCAGATATGCTTACGAGAATCCGTAATGCGAATACTGCAAAGCATGATACAGTAGATGTGCCCTCATCCAAGATGAAGCTGGCTATCGCGCAGATTCTCTTAGAGGAAGGGTATATCAGAAAATTTGATGTGATCGAGAACGGCAGTTTCAAGACCATCCATATTACCTTAAAGTATGGAGAGGATAAGAACGATAAGATCATTTCCGGCATTAAGAGAATTTCCAAGCCCGGTCTTCGTGTGTATGCGGGTAAGGAAGAACTGCCCAGAGTGCTCGGCGGTCTTGGCGTGGCGATCATCTCCACGAATCAGGGCGTTGTGACCGATAAAAAGGCAAGAGAGCTTCAGGTAGGCGGCGAAGTACTCGCCTTTGTCTGGTAACAAAACCAAAAGATTTACTAAGGCGTCTGAAAAACGCCGCCTAAGAAAATCTATGTTTGGTTTGTGAGGCTGCAAGCAGCCTCGGTAGAGCGAAAAGAATTTTTAACAAATAAAACAGGAGGTACGGGCATGTCACGTATAGGAAGAATGCCAATCGCGATCCCCGCGGGTGTGACTGTGGAGGTTGCAGAAAATAATAAAGTGACTGTAAAAGGTCCCAAGGGAACGCTTGAGAGAACGCTCCCGGCAGAGATGGAAATTAAGGTGGAAGGCGATCAGATTCTGGTTTCCAGACCGAACGACTTAAAGAAGATGAAATCCTTCCATGGTCTGACAAGAACACTGATTCACAACATGGTGGTCGGTGTGACAGACGGATTTGAGAAGAAGCTGGAGGTAAACGGCGTAGGTTACAGAGCCGCTAAATCCGGCAAGAAGCTGACACTCAACTTAGGATACTCCCACCCCGTAGAGATGACAGACCCTGAAGGCATCGAGACCGTTGTGGAAGGACAGAATCTGATCATCGTCAAGGGCATTGATAAAGAAAAAGTAGGTCAGTTTGCGGCTGAAATCAGAGACCAGAGACGTCCTGAGCCTTATAAGGGCAAGGGCATCAAGTATGCTGATGAGACAATCAGACGTAAAGTTGGTAAGACCGGTAAGAAATAACAGATAAGGAGAGTATGGAAATGGTTAAGAAAGAATCGAGACAAAAAGTTCGCGTAAAGAAACATAACAGAATGCGTAACCGTTTCAGCGGCACCGCTGAGAGACCGCGTCTGGCTGTGTTCAGAAGCAATAATCATATGTATGCTCAAATTATTGACGATACGGTGGGAAATACTTTAGTTGCGGCATCTACACTTGAGAAGAGTGTGGGAAGCGAACTTAAGAAGACCAATGACGTTGAGGCGGCAGCATATGTAGGAACAGTGATCGCTAAGAGAGCGCTTGAGAAGGGTATCAAAGCCGTAGTCTTTGACAGGGGCGGCTTCATATATCAGGGCAAGATTGCAGCATTAGCGGACGCAGCCAGAGAAGCTGGCTTAGAATTCTAGGAAGGGAGAAAGAAGATCACATGAGACGTACAATCATTGACGTAAGTCAGTTAGAACTCACTGAGAAAGTTGTGACAATCAAGCGTGTAACCAAGGTTGTCAAGGGTGGTCGTAACATGCGCTTCACAGCGCTTGTGGTAGTCGGCGACGGTAACGGCCATGTTGGCGCAGGCCTCGGTAAAGCGACTGAAATCCCTGAAGCGATCCGCAAAGGTAAAGAAGATGCGATCAAGAATCTGGTTTGCGTTGCACTGGATGATAAGAACAGTATCACACATGATTTTGTCGGAAAATTCGGCTCTGCATCTGTTTTACTGAAGAGAGCTCCGGAAGGTACAGGTATCATCGCAGGAGGTCCTGCGCGTGTGGTGTGCGAGCTTGCAGGTATCAAGAATATCCGTACAAAGTCCTTGGGGTCCAACAACAAGCAGAACGTAGTGTTAGCTACGATTATGGGCTTGAGCCAGTTAAAGACTCCTGAGGAAGTGGCTAAAAATCGTGGAAAATCCGTAGAGGAGATCCGCGCATAACCGTGCGAAACATAAAAGCGTGTTTCACACTGGAGAATGCCGAATAGAAGGCATTCTCCGTATGGATTCAAAGTTTTACTAATCAGGAGGTATTGAAATGGCAGATAAAAAGTTAAAGATCACATTAGTCAGATCTGCAATCGGCCAGGTGCCCAAGGCTCGCGCTACAGTGGCGGCTATGGGACTTCGCAAGCTCAATCAGACAGTGGAACTGCCTGACAATGCGGCGACCAGAGGTCAGATTCAGAGAGTAAGACATATGGTCAAAGTGGAAGAGGCATAAAGGAGGTGTGATAGATGGAATTATCGAATTTAAGACCTGCGAAGGGTTCTGTGCACAGCGATAATTTTAGAAGGGGCCGTGGACATGGCTCTGGAAACGGTAAGACAGCCGGCAAAGGGCATAAGGGTCAGAAGGCTCGTTCCGGCGCGCCCAGACCGGGTTTCGAGGGTGGTCAGATGCCCTTGTACAGACGTCTCCCCAAGAGAGGCTTTACCAACAGAAATACCAAAGAGATCGTTGCGCTTAACCTGAGCGTTCTCGAGGTGTTCGACAACGGCGCGACGGTTGATGTGGACGCATTGATCGAAAAAGGAATCGTAAAGCATCCCCGCGACGGTGTAAAGATCCTTGGAAACGGAGAACTTACTAAGAAACTCGACGTGAAGGTAAATGCCTTCAGCGCATCCGCGAAGGAGAAAATCGAGGCACTTGGTGGAACAGCAGAGGTGATCTAATGTTTACAACCCTAAAAAATGCATTTAAGATCAAAGAGATCAGAAATAAAATTTTCTTTACGTTTCTCATGTTGGTTGTGATCCGTCTCGGATCACAGCTGCCCGTACCGGGTGTGGACAGGACCTACTTTGCGAGATGGTTCGAGAGCCAGACCGGCGACGCATTCAATTTCTTTGATGCTTTTACGGGTGGATCTTTTCTGAATATGTCCGTACTGGCGCTTAACATTACGCCGTACATCACATCTTCCATAATCATGCAGCTTATGACGATAGCGATTCCGAAGCTGGAGGAGATGCAGAGGGATGGTGCGGACGGAAGAAAGAAAATCGCATCCATTACGAGATATGTAACAGTTGCGCTTGCGTTGATTGAGTCGGGCGTTATGGCGATCGGTTTCGGACGGCAGGGACTGCTTGAAACCTACAATGTGATGAATGTCATCACGGTTATAGCGGCGCTCACGGCGGGCAGCGCGTTTCTGATGTGGATAGGTGAGCGGATTACGGAGAACGGAGTCGGCAACGGTATTTCCATCGTGCTGACGATCAACATACTCTCCCGTATGCCGCAGGATATCACACAGCTCTTTGAGCAGTTTGTGATCGGCAGGTCCATCGCCAAAGGTGTGGTTGCCGCGATCATAATTATTGCGATTATCATACTGATGGTAGTGCTCGTTATCGTTTTAAACGACGGCGTGCGCAAGATCCCGGTGCAGTATGCGAAAAAAGTACAGGGCAGAAAGATGGTGGGCGGACAGACGACGAACATTCCGCTGAAAGTCAATACTTCAGGCGTGATTCCCGTCATCTTCGCATCGTCCCTGATGCAGTTGCCGGTAGTGATCTGTTCCCTGTTTAATGTGAACGGCGCCGGCGTCTGGGGAGAAATCCTGAAAGGACTTAACTCCAACTACTGGTGTAATCCGGAACATCTCGTTTATTCGATCGGTCTGGTGGCGTATATTTTACTGGTGATATTCTTTGCCTACTTCTATACATCCATCACCTTTAATCCGATGGAGATTGCGGATAACATGAAGAGACAGGGCGGATTTATTCCGGGTATCAGACCCGGCAAGCCTACCAGCGACTATCTGGCGAAGCTCTTAAACTATATTGTGTTTATCGGAGCGATTGGTCTTACCATCGTATGCGTGGTGCCTTACTTCTTTAACGGGGTGTTCGGCGCAAGCGTATCCTTTGGAGGAACAAGCCTGATCATTATCGTCAGCGTTGTGCTGGAGACAGTTAAGCAGATTGAGTCGCAGATGCTTGTCCGCAATTATAAGGGCTTTTTAAACGACTAATGTAAGATAAGACAGGTAGGGACGGCGGATTATCGGCACGTCCCTAACCTTGCGTCTGAATGTTTGGAGAGAGGGAAAACGGATATGAAGATTATAATGCTGGGCGCACCCGGCGCCGGAAAAGGAACACAGGCGAAAATGATTGCCGAGAGCTACAAAATTCCGCATATTTCGACGGGCGACATGTTCCGCCTGAATATCAAGAACGGGACGGAGCTTGGCATGGAAGCGAAGAAGTACATGGATCAGGGACTGCTGGTGCCCGATGAACTGACGGTGCGCATTTTCCTTGACAGGGTGGCACAGGATGACTGCAAGAACGGCTATGTACTGGACGGATTTCCGAGAACGATTCCGCAGGCGCAGGTGCTTGAGGAAGCGCTTGATAAGCTGGGTGACCAGATTGACTACGCGATCGACGTGGAGGTGCCGGATGAGAATATCATCCGCAGAATGGGCGGCAGACGCGCCTGCACATCCTGCGGCGCGACCTACCATATCGAGCATGTTCCCCCGAAGAAAGAGGGAATCTGTGACGAGTGCGGACAGGAACTTGTGCTGCGCGACGATGACAAGCCGGAGACGGTTGGCAGGCGCCTGCAGGTATATCAGGAGCAGACCGCGCCGTTACTTGAGTTCTATAAGGCGAAAGGCGTACTGAGAAGCGTGGATGGCACGCAGGATATGCAGGACGTATTTAAGGCGATTACGGAAATCCTAGGATAACAGTTCAGCCAGACCGAATTTGTCTGGCAAATCATGCTTGCATGAATTTGACGGACAAATGAAGGACTGAGGGAACGCCCGTATATGAGCAAAAGGAGATGCGAAGCATCGGGAAGCGTCGAAGACGCGTTTTGCGAATGGCGTGGGCTGAACTTTGTGTGAAGGTAAGGACTATGGCGGTCACGATCAAATCGGCGGAAGAAATCGAAAAGATGCGCGAGGCGGGCAGACTGCTCGCCCGCGTACATGAGGAACTGGCAAAGGCGATACGCCCCGGCGTCTCCACGAAGGAGATTGACACGGTATGCGAGGAGCTGATCCGGGGGTATGGCTGCACGCCCAACTTTCTGCACTATGAGGGGTATCCCGCGAGTGTCTGTGTCTCCGTCAACGAGGAGGTTGTGCACGGCATTCCGGACAAGGACCGCATTTTGCGGGAAGGCGATATCGTGAGTCTGGATACGGGACTGATTTACAAGGGCTACCATTCGGACGCGGCGAGGACCTATGGCGTCGGACAGATCAGTCCGGAAGCGGAAAAGCTGATCGAGGTGACGCGCGAGAGTTTTTTTCAGGGAATCAGGATGGCGTATGCAGGGAAACACCTGCACGATATCTCCAATGCCATAGCGGATTATGTGATACCATACGGCTACGGGATCGTACATGATCTGGTGGGTCACGGCATCGGAACAAACCTCCACGAACCGCCGAATATACCGAATTTTCCCCAGAGGAGACGGGGGATACGGTTAAAAGCCGGTATGACGCTTGCGATTGAGCCGATGATCAATATCGGTACCGGCGAGGTGGACTGGCTGGATGACGGCTGGACGGTGGTATCGGCGGACCATTCGCTCTCCGCGCATTATGAGAACACCGTGCTTGTCACGGACGGGGAGCCGGAGATATTAACATTATAAATAGGTAGAGATGGATTTGAATATGGAAGAAAGTATCGTGGGAATGCTCGCCAGTTCAAAGGCAGGGCATGATAAGGACTCCGTGTATGTCATCATACAAGAGGACGGCGAATATATATATGTAGCTGACGGCAAAAGCAGAACTGTGGGACGCCCGAAGCGGAAAAACAAGAAGCATGTACAGCTCATTAAAAAGAAAAGAATGCCGGAGCCGGAGAACGGTTTTGGCGATTTGGAAATAAAGAGGACAATCAAAGAATATCTGAAAGAAAGAGAGGAAAGAAATGTCAAAGGCTGATGTAATTGAGATTGAAGGAACTGTAATTGAGAAGTTACCCAATACCATGTTTCAGGTGGAACTGGAGAACGGACATGTGGTGCTTGCGCATATCAGCGGTAAGCTGCGCCAGAACTTCATCCGCATCCTGCCCGGTGACAAGGTGACGCTGGAATTATCCCCGTATGATTTATCAAAAGGGAGAATCATTTGGAGAGACAAGTAAGATCATGCAGAAATGATTGCACGATATATAAAGTTTACCAAAAGTCTTGCCAATGGCAGGATTTGGTGTTATAATGTAAAACGGTCTTTTTTGAAAGGAGGGTTTGAGATGAAGGTTAGATCATCAGTAAAACCAATTTGCGAAAAGTGCAAGATCATCAAGAGAAAAGGAAAGATCAGAGTTATTTGTGAAAATCCGAAACATAAGCAGGTACAGGGTTAATAGATAGAGAGCCCACTTTTTGATACCAACTATGTTTGGAAAGATCGGATATCTGATCCGGTTGGGCAGGGCAGCCTGCCTCAATCAATTAGTGTCACGCGTGCAGGACGCACGCGAAGCGCATGAAAATGCAGAGGAAATGGAGGAAATGTAAATGGCTCGTATTGCAGGTGTTGACTTACCGAGAGAAAAGCGTGTGGAGATCGGCTTGACCTATATTTATGGGATTGGCAGACCGAGCGCGAACAAGATTCTGGAGGCGGCAAACGTAAATCCTGATACCCGTGTCAGAGAATTGACCGATGATGAGGTGAAGAGACTGGCAGAGGTAATCGAAAAGGATTATATGGTGGAAGGTGACCTGAGAAGAGAGATCGCTCTCAATATCAAGAGACTTCAGGAGATCGGCTGCTACAGAGGAATCCGTCACAGGAAAGGTCTTCCCGTTCGTGGTCAGAAGACAAAGACCAACGCAAGGACAAGAAAAGGTCCTAAGAGAACTGTTGCAAACAAGAAGAAGTAACAACATAGGAACAAGATTAAATAGTCTGAGAAAGTAGGTTAGTTTATTATGGCAAAGAAAGTTACCAAAAAAGTGACAAAAAAGCGTGTCAAGAAAAACGTTGAACATGGACAGGCACATATCCAGTCTTCCTTTAACAATACCATCGTTACGCTGACAGATAACGAGGGTAATGCGTTGAGCTGGGCGAGTGCCGGCGGTCTTGGTTTTAGAGGTTCAAGGAAATCTACTCCCTATGCAGCACAGATGGCTGCTGAGACAGCGACAAAGGCTGCTCTGATCCACGGCTTAAGGACTGTGGACGTTATGGTGAAGGGTCCCGGTTCGGGACGTGAGGCTGCGATCCGCGCGCTGCAGGCATGTGGTCTGGAAGTGACCAGCATCCGCGACGTGACGCCCGTACCCCACAATGGATGCCGTCCGCCTAAGAGACGTCGTGTATAACAAATCGAAAAGAAAATAGCTATTTGGAAGAAGGTGCCGCCTAAGCGGGCGGTATTGTAAACAAAAACAGAAAGGAGCCAGAATCATGGCAGTAAACAGAGTTCCGGTATTAAAAAGATGCAGATCCCTTGATCTTGATCCTACCTTTTTAGGATATGACAAGAAATCCAACAGAACATCCGCAAGAGCAGGTAAGAAGATCAGTGAGTATGGTCTTCAGCTGCGTGAGAAGCAGAAAGCGAAATTTATCTACGGCGTACTGGAGAAGCCGTTCAGAAACTATTATGAGAAGGCTGACAGAATGAAAGGGCAGACCGGTGAAAACCTGATGGTTATGCTCGAGAGCAGACTGGACAGCGTTGTATTCAGAATGGGTTTTGCGAGAACGAGAAGAGAGGCAAGACAGGTAGTAGGTCACAAACATTTTCTGGTGAACGGCAAACCTGTGCAGATTCCTTCCTATCTGGTGAAAGCCGGCGATGTGATCGAGGTGAGAGAGAAGGCAAGATCCCTCCAGAGATACAAAGATATTCTCGAGGTGACCGGCGGCAGACTTGTTCCCGAGTGGCTTGAAGTGGATCAGGAAGCAATGAAGGCAACTGTGAAATATCTTCCCACCAGAGAGATGATTGACGTTCCGGTAAACGAGATGCTTATCGTCGAGTTGTACTCCAAATAATAAAGTGAAAAGAAATTCTAACGCGGCAAATTACGCCGCGAAAGAATTTCTATGTTTCACTTACGAGAATTATTTCATAATTCTCGGTGATGATGGTATTAATTTATGTTCTGAAGGAGGGTGCTTGGGTGTTTGAATTTGAGAGACCGAATATAGAAGTAGTAGAGATCTCCGAAGATAAGAAATACGGCAGATTCGTAGTGGAACCTTTAGAGAGAGGTTACGGCATTACCCTCGGCAATTCACTTAGAAGGATTATGCTGTCTTCCCTGCCCGGCGTGGCGGTAAGTCAGGTTAAGATCGAGGGTGTCCTCCATGAGTTCAGTTCGATTCCCGGCGTAAAGGAAGACGTGACGGAGATCATTATGAACGTTAAGAGCCTTGCTATCAGGAATAACAGCGATGCGAATGAGGTGAAAACCGCTTACATCGAGTATGAGGGCGAGGGTATCGTGCGGGCTTCCGATATTCAGGTGGATCAGGACATCGAGATTCTGAATCCCGATCTGGTGATCGCTACCTTGAGCGGTAAGGATACAAAGCTTTACATGGAACTGACCATTACAAGGGGCAGGGGTTATGTGGGCGCTGATAAGAATAAGACCGATGATCTGCCGATCGGGGTGATCGCGATTGATTCCATCTACACACCTGTGGAGAGAGTCAACGTTACCGTGGAGAATACCCGTGTAGGTCAGATTACGGACTACGATAAGCTGACGCTGGACGTATACACGAACGGCACGCTTGTGCCCGACGAGGCTGTCAGTCTGGCGGCAAAGGTGCTCAGCGAGCATCTGAGTCTCTTCATCGATCTGTCCGAGAACGCCAAGACCGCTGAGGTCATGGTGGAGAAAGAGGATGACGAGAAGGAAAAAGTGCTTGAGATGAGTATTGACGAGCTGGAACTTTCGGTTCGTTCTTACAACTGCTTGAAGAGAGCGGGCATCAATACAGTGGAAGAACTGACAAACAAGACTTCCGAGGATATGATGAAGGTCAGAAATCTTGGCCGCAAGTCGTTGGAGGAAGTGCTTGCAAAATTAAAGGAATTAGGATTACAGCTGAATCCCAGCGATGAGGCGTAATATAGAGGTAAGACCGAAGAGCACTCGGAAAGGAGCCAATCATGGCAAAATACAGAAAACTTGGCAGAACATCTGACCAGAGAAAAGCATTACTCCGAAATCAGGTTACCGCTCTTTTATATAACGGAAAGATCGTGACCACAGAGGCGAGAGCGAAGGAAGTGCGCAAGATTGCAGAGCATCTGATTACGCTCGCTGTCAAGGAAAAGGACAATTTTGAGACCGTTAAAGTGACCGCTAAGGTGGCACGCAAAGATAAAGACGGCAAGAGAGTGAAGCAGATCGTTGACAGGAATACGAAGGCAGTACTCTCCGAGACACACCGTGACAAGGATGGCAAGATCCTTAAGATTGAGAACGGTATGACCGTTACGGTATACGACGAGGTGGAGAAGGAGATCAAGAAGGATATGCCTTCCAGACTCCATGCGAGAAGACAGATCATGAAGGTGCTTTATCCTGTCAAGGAGGTGCCGAATACACCTGCAGGCCGTAAGAAGAATACCAAGGAAGTCAAGCTGGCGGATAAGCTCTTTGATGAGTACGGACCCAAGTATGCGAACCGCAAGGGCGGTTATACCAGAATTATCAAGATCGGTCCCCGTAAGGGTGACGCGGCGATGGAAGTAGTTCTGGAGCTGGTATAAGACAGTCAAAAAATGAGACAGATAAAAAGCTGAGTGTATAAATGCTCAGCTTTTTTGTTACACTGTTTCTGCACTTCTATTGTAATGTTTTCTGGAAATGCTGGTAGTCCTTGGTGGAATTCCAGTTGCCGCCCCATGTGAAGCCGTGCTCGGTAAAGAGGCGGTAACACAGATCGCTCTCGTCGATTTTGTAGGCGAAATTCTGGCTGCGGTCGGCATAGATTTCGCTGCCGGGCGGTGAGATGTAGTCGCTGCCGTCCTCGTTCCTGTGAAAGACCACGTAGGGGTTGTAGTAGGGATTGACGTCGATGGCAAGCCCGTAAGCGTGTTTGGACAGACTGGACGTGCCGTCGACAACCCGGTAGTTAAAGCAGGAAGTATTGTTTTCTGCCATAGACGCCGTATCGTCGCCGCCATATTCGTCGATCAGACGCACGCTCTCAAGCCGGTAATCATTCCGATAAAGCTCATGGAAGATTTCTACCATATCCTGCGCGATGGCTTTGTTGCAGATCAGCTCACCGGTCTGCTCCTGTCCGTCGAAGTCAATGTACCTGAGCCCCACATAATTTAAATCCTCATAGGGGACGGTACAGCCGTTTTTCGGATAGGAGATGCCGGTAATTCTTTTCTTGACTGTTTCGGTCAGCGGTTCATAGTAGAATCCCTCTTCGTAGGTAATGCGGTCCGGGTGTTGTTCCATTGCGTCAGATTCCTCCGCATATTTAACCGTATCCTCAGCGTTTCCGTCGGAAGTGTTGCCGGAGACGTCCGGGACGCTGCCTTTTGTGTCAGTATATGCGTCGGGGCTGTCTGATGTGACAGAAGCGCCGGATTCCGGGATATCCCTGCTGTCGGTCTGTGTGCCATATGCCAGTTCGGGATTATTTTTTGCATACTCCAGAAGGGTTTCGTCGCCTGTGAGATAGTGTGCGAGAAACGCGCATATAAAAATAAAGGTCAGCAGGAAGAGGCATGGTTTTGCGGCCTGCCGCAGTAATGTTTTCAGATCAGACATGGAAAAGCCCTCCTTTCAACACGAACAGTATAACATATTTTTCTGAAATGTGGGAGTTATGGGGCTGTACTTGCATTTTTCCCGGCAATCCAGTAAAATAGGCGTTGGTGAAACGCCGTATCTGGAAACGGGACAGTCTGGAAAATGGATGAAGGAAATACGATGGGAATTATAAAAACGGATAAGCTGACATTTGAATATATACGCCGGGACGAAGAGGGAAATGTAGAAGGCATTACCCGCGCCGTGGACGAGGTGGATCTGGATATCAGGCAGGGCGACTTTATTGCGATTCTGGGGCATAACGGCTCCGGGAAGTCTACGCTGGCAAAGCATATCAACGCGATTCTTTATCCGACGGAGGGGACTGTCTGGGTGGACGGCATGGACACGCAGGATGAGAGCCGGCTCTGGGACATCCGTCAGGAGGCGGGGATGGTATTCCAGAACCCGGACAACCAGATTATCGGACAGGTCGTGGAGGAGGATGTGGGATTCGGGCCGGAGAATATGGGCGTGCCCACAAAAGAGATCTGGGAGCGCGTGGAGGAGAGTCTGAAGGCGGTGGGTATGTACGAGTACCGCAAGCATTCGCCCAACAAGCTTTCCGGCGGACAGAAACAGCGGGTATCCATTGCGGGTGTGATCGCCATGCATCCGAAGTGTATCATTCTGGACGAGCCTACGGCGATGCTTGACCCGAACGGCAGGAAAGAAGTGATACGCGCGGTGCGCGCCTTAAACGACGTGGAAGGAATCACGGTGGTGCTGATTACGCATTATATGGAAGAAATCATTCACGCGGATATGGTTTTTGTCATGGATCAGGGGCATATTGCCATGGAAGGGACGCCGCGGGAGATCTTTTCCAGAGTGGAAGAGCTGCAGGAACTGCGGCTTGACGTACCGCAGGTGACGCTCCTTGCGCATGAGCTGAGGCAGAAGGGGGTCAATCTGCCGGAAGGGATTCTGACCATAGAGGAATTTACGGAGGCACTCATGGCGGTCCCGGGCTGTTAGTAAGGCAGGGCAGATCATGGTGACAGGAAAAGAGTAACAGGCAGTCGGCATGTGTCTGACGTGGAGAATAGAGATAAAGAGGAAACGAAAATCATGTCGTTGATTTTGGATCATGTCAACTATATATACGGGGAAGATACGGCGCTTGCGGTGCACGCGCTTAAGGATATCAATCTGGTGATTCCCGACGGGCAGTTTATCGGACTGATCGGACATACCGGTTCCGGCAAGTCTACGCTGGTACAGCACTTAAACGGGCTGATCAGACCGACAGGCGGGGCGATTTACTATAACGGCGAGGATATACACGACAAAGATTACGATAAGAAAAAGCTGCGCAGTAAAGTCGGGCTTGTATTTCAGTATCCCGAGCACCAGCTCTTTGAGATCGACGTGTTTAAGGATGTGTGTTTCGGGCCGAAAAATCTGGGGCTTTCCCAGAAGGAGACGGAACTGCGCGCCTACGCGGCATTGAAGCAGGTGGGACTTGCGGACGAATACTTTTACCAGTCGCCCTTTGATCTTTCCGGCGGGCAGAAACGCCGGGTCGCAATCGCGGGCGTACTGGCAATGAAACCCGACATACTTATTCTGGATGAGCCTACGGCAGGGCTTGACCCGAAGGGCAGGGACGAGATACTTGACCAGATTGCGAAGCTGAAAGAGGAGACGGGAATCACCGTGATTCTGGTTTCCCACAGCATGGAGGACGTGGCGGAGTATGTGGAGCGGATTATCGTTATGAGCCGGGGAAGCGTCCTTTATGACGATACGCCCAGAGAGGTTTTCAGGCATTATAAGGAATTGGAACAGGTGGGACTGGCGGCGCCCCAGGTGACATACATTATGCAGGCGCTGGCAAAACAGGGCATGAAAGTGGACACTGCCGTCACGACGATCCGGGAGGCGAAGCAGTCGATTCTGCAATCGCTCGGGAAATAACAGAACCGAACGGGAGGGAATCGGCGGCAGGCGAAAATTGAGAGACACTTTGGATGTTTTGTAAAAGCTCTGGGATGGAGAAGATATGATACGAGATATTACATTGGGCCAGTATTATCAGGCGGATTCCGTCATCCATAAACTGGACCCGCGGGTAAAACTGGTAGCGACGATAGGCTTTATTATTTCCCTTTTTGTGGTGGACAGCTGGGTAGGATATGTGGTGGCGGCGCTGTTTCTGGCATGTATGATAAAGCTGTCCAAGGTTCCTTTTGGCTATATGGTCAAGGGGATGAAGGCGATCGTCTTTATTCTGCTGATTACGGTTGTGTTCAACCTGTTTCTGACACCCGGTGAGCCGCTTGTCACATTGTGGAAACTGACGATTACGAAGGAGGGGCTGCGGATTGCGGTGATGATGGCGGTCCGGCTTTCTTTCCTGATTGTCGGGTCTTCGCTGATGACACTGACGACTACGCCGAACAGTCTGACGGACGGCATGGAAAAGCTGATGGGACCTTTGAAACATGTAAAGGTGCCGGTGCATGAGGTGTCAATGATGATGTCCATTGCCCTGCGGTTTATCCCGATCCTGCTGGAGGAGACGGATAAGATTATGAAGGCGCAGATTGCGAGAGGGGCGGATTTTGAGAGCGGAAATCTGATTAAGAAGGCGAAGGCGATGGTGCCCCTTCTGGTGCCGCTGTTTATTTCGGCGTTCCGCCGTGCCAACGATCTGGCAATGGCGATGGAGGCGAGATGTTACCGGGGTGGAGAACACAGAACGAAGATGAAGCCCCTGTGTTACCGCGGCGCGGACAGGGTGGCGTACTGTGTGCTGCTTTTGTATTTTGCGGGATGTGTGGCGATACGGGTGTGGCTGTGATATTCGGCGCGCCGTGTGCGGGAAACGGGACTGGTCATAGGAGTGAAATACGGGGAAAGAGGACAGACAGCGACTGTGCGTAAAGGCAGACATGTAATGGACGGTCCGGAGATAAGGGAAAGTTTGGGAAGATAAGAGAATGGGACGAGTTATGTTAACCGTCGCATACGACGGGACTGCATACTGCGGCTGGCAGTTACAGCCGGGTAAAGAAACCATAGAGAGCGTTCTTAACAGATGCCTTTTTGAACTTACGGGCGAGACGATAGAGGTGATCGGCGCAAGCCGCACCGATTCCGGCGTACATGCACTCGGCAATATCGCGGTGTTTGACACGGACAGTTCCATCCCGGCGGAGAAGTTTTCCTATGCGCTGAACCGGAGACTGCCGGAGGATATTAAGGTCCGCGACTCGAAAGAGGTGGCGGCGGATTTCCATCCCAGACATTGCGGGAGCATAAAGACATACGAGTACCGAATCTGTAACGCAGCGTTTCCCGTTCCCACGAAGCGGCTTTATGCGCATTTTACCTATGTGCCGCTGGATGTCGGCCTGATGAGCCGGGGGGCGGCATATCTGGTGGGGGAACATGATTTTAAGAGCTTCTGCAGCGTGGACACGCAGGCGCAGACCACGGTGCGGCGGATCGACAGTGTGGAAGTATGGGAGGAAGGTACTTTCGGTATCAAGTATGCGCCGGCGGATGAAAATGCCCATACAGACGGAACAAAAGAAGCGCAGATGGGCAGGGAGATTGTCATCCGTGTGGCGGGCAGAGGTTTCTTATATAATATGGTAAGAATTATAGCGGGGACGCTGATGGAGGTCGGACGGGGCAGGATACCGCCAGAGCGTGTGAAGGATATTCTCGCGGCGTGTGACAGACAGGCGGCGGGACCTACGGCGCCGGCGTGCGGGCTGACCCTTGTGGGGTATGAATTTCTGCGGTAACAGGGCAGCCAGACCGTATCTGGCGGTCAAATCAGGCTTGCGTGAATCCGGGTGACAAATGAAGGTATGAGGGAACGCCCGCATAATGAGCGGAATCGGAAATTTCAAGGAAATTCCGGGAAAAACTGGTTGACACGCGCGGAACCGTATAATATAATATTTAACTGTGACGAAATGTTTATAAATGTCTGACCAAAGCCCCGGTGAGACATTTTATATGCACACGTCTGCATAGGGAGTATTATTGCTGAGGCAGCGTGCAGACGGCGCAAAGGGCAGAGGAAGAGGAATCTTCCCTGTCAGGTTATACTACAAACTGCCGTGGAGGGATACCGAGTGTGGCCGGACATCTGCATGAGGATCTTTGGAAGCGGTACAGACAGTTACTATGGAGGTAATATTCATGAAAACTTTTATGGCGAGTCCGGCTACGATCGAGAGAAAATGGTACGTGGTTGATGCGACAGATATGACACTGGGACGCCTGGCATCCGAGATTGCCAAGGTGCTGAGAGGTAAAAATAAGCCGATCTTTACGCCCCATATCGACACGGGAGATTATGTGATCGTTGTCAATGCGGAAAAGGTGAAGGTGACAGGCAAGAAGCTGGATCAGAAGATTTACTACCATCACTCCGATTATGTGGGCGGCATGAAGGAAACCACCTTGAAAGAAATGTTACAGAAGCACCCCGAGAGAGTAGTGGAGCACGCGGTTAAGGGTATGCTTCCCAAGGGACCGCTTGGCAGAGAGATGTACAAGAAACTTTTTGTATATGTCGGACCCGAGCACAAGCATGCGGCACAGAAACCTGAGGTATTAACATTTTAAGAAAGGGATAAAGAATCATGGCTAAAGCAGATAAATCAGCAAAATATTACGGAACCGGTAGAAGAAAGAAGTCTATCGCAAGAGTATATTTAATGCCCGGCAAGGGTGAGATCACGATCAATAAGAGAAATATCGACGATTACTTCGGGCTTGAGACCTTGAAGGTGATCGTTCGCCAGCCTCTGGCTGCAACCGATACGGTAGATAAGTTCGACGTGAAGGTTACCGTAAAGGGCGGCGGCTATACAGGACAGGCAGGTGCGGTGAGACACGGTATCGCAAGAGCGCTGCTTCAGGCGGATCCGGATTACAGACCCACCTTGAAGAAAGCGGGCTATCTGACCAGAGACCCTCGTATGAAGGAGAGAAAGAAATACGGTCTCAAAGCAGCGAGAAGAGCGCCGCAGTTCTCTAAGAGATAATTACAAGAAGAATAATGAAATTAGTGAAACCCTTGAAAGTCCAGTATTTTCAAATGTTTACGGTTAGAGGGAAGTAATTTCAGATTAGGCGGTATAGCCCCGATTACAAGGGCTGTACCGTCTTTTTGAGTTCCTATGCGCCTTGCCTTTTCGGTTGCGTAGCAGAAAGGAAATTGAGTTCACCCACAAAATTGAAAACAATATCTACTTTCTGTACCCGCTTCCCGTCCACCTTTTCCGGCGCATGGACTATGATTTTCTTGATAAATTCATTAACGATTGCAGGGGTGAGTTCCTTTATACCCACATACTTACGGATAATTGCGGCGAAGCTGTCAAAATCGCTTTTATTCTGCTCGTAGGTATCGACTTTCTGCTGGTCTGCCTTGACCTTTTCTTCCAGTTCCCGCTGTTCCGTTTCATACTCTGCGGACAGCTTCAAAAACCTGTCATGGCTGATTGCGCCGCTTATGTCGTCCTCATAAATCCGCTTGAAGATACGGTCAAGTTCCGCTATCCGTTTTTGTGCTTGTCCCACTTCTCGTTTTCTGCGTTTCATTTCCTTTTCCGTTTCAGCGGAGCGTTGCTGATACATCATTTCGTGGAAAGCCATGATGTCATCAAAGAAAAGGGCGGTCACGTCAAATATCCTGCCCCACACGATCTGCTTCAACACTTCTTCGCGGATAAAGTGCGCCGTACAGCTTCCCGTATTGCTCTTGTACTTTGCACAGCGGTAATGGTCTTGTGAGCCGTTAAAACTCTTACAGGTAACAAAGTGTAATTTACTCCCGCAGTCTGCACAGTATACCAAGCCGGAGAACAGGGCTTGCCGTTCTGCTTTTGTGGGGCGGCGTTTGTTCGCCCTAAGTTCCTGCACCCGTTCAAAAACAGCGTCCTCTACAATCGCTTCATGGGTATTATAGAAAATTGCCTGCTGTTCCTTTGTGGTTGGAATCCGCTTTTTCAGCTTGTGGGATTTGGAGTAGCTTTTGAAGTTCACCGTATGCCCGCAGTAATCCATACGCTCCAAAATACCGACAATGGTACTATCTCTCCAATCGTAAGGATTTTCGGGGAGTGCTTTCCCCTTTTTCTTTGCGTAATACGCTTTTGCTATCAGCACATTATCCGCTTTGAGGATTTTTGCTATCTGCGCAGGTCCTTTCCCACCGATACATAAATCAAAAATCCGTTTCACCACAGCGGCGGCTTCCTCGTCCACAATCCATTGCTTTTTGTCCGTAGGGCTTACTATGTAGCCGTAGGGCGGCTTTGTCAGATGTTCCCCCGCCTGTCCCTGCGCTCGCTTGATTGCCCGTACCTTTTTGCTTGTGTCTTTGGCGTAAAAATCATTAAACAGGTTACGGAACGGGGTAAAATCGTTGTCGCCTTTTGCACTGTCTACTCCGTCATTGATTGCGATATATCTCACGTCACGTTCTACGAAAAAGATTTCCGTATAGTAGCCGACTTTCAGATAATCGCGCCCCAATCTTGACATATCCTTGACAATGACTGTCGCCACGTTTCCGGCTTCAATCTCCGCAATCATGCGGTTAAAATTTGGTCTGTCGAACGTCACACCTGATACACCGTCGTCAATGAAGAAAACGGGATTGGAAAAGCCGTTGTCCGCCGCAT
>CAJUJK010000026.1 GCA_910586705.1 uncultured Lachnospiraceae bacterium
TCAGGAACTTCTACTCTATTGGTCTTGTTGCTTGCCATTTCTTTTCACCTCCGAAATACTTTGAATCTTTTGATTCTTTATCTATATTTGAGACAAGCGCATTCTCCGTGCGCCTGTCCGTCGGTTTTGTCCGCTTAAAGCACACTTTGTTTGCCGCTTATCTTGATGTTAGTATGTTCGGATGGGATGAAAATATAATGGAAACTTTTTACATGTAAACGATTTTTTTGCCCATCGCGTCCGCCGCCTCTTTCCCCTGCAGCTTTTCCAGAATCGCAAGCCCGAAGGGAATCGCCGCGCCCATGCCGCGCCCCGTGATGATATTGCCGTCGATTACAGCCGGCTCCTGCTTCACGTCCGCGCCATCCAGCTGGCTTTCCATATCGGGGAAGGAACACGCCTTCTTTCCTTTTAAATGCCCGCGATGTCCCAGAATCGAAGGCGCCGCGCAGACAGCCGCCACGGTCTTGCCCGCCTTCACAAAAGCATCCACCTGCTCCATCAGCGCCTCACATGCCTCAAGGTTCTTCGTGCCCGGCATCCCGCCCGGCAGGACGATCACATCCGTCTCATCAAAATTCACTTCTGAGAGAACCTTGTCCATCGTCACTTCCACACCGTGGGAGCTTGCGACACGCCGCTCGTCCGTGATGGACACCATGGCGATCTCCTCGCCCGCGCGCCGCAGGATGTCCACCACCGTCAGCGCCTCGATCTCCTCATAACCTGTTGCGAAAAAAATTGCTGTTTTGCTCATGCGTTCCTCCTTTCAATCCTTCAAGCAGCCAATCGGCACTACATACACGCCATCCTGCCGCCGATAAGCATAATTGCCAACCCCAATCAACACCATCAAAAAAGCGGGACTCTTCATTTTGGTCGTATCAATTTTGTTCCCTAACTTTTTGAGGTTTTCCGCGCCTTCCTCAATCAGTTTGTCCCCGCCAAGCTTTATTTCAACCAAACCATAAGTGCCATCACGCAAATGAAGCACCGCATCGCATTCCAATCCTGTTTTATCCCGAAAATGATACACGTTGCCATTTAATACATCGGCAAATACCCTTAAATCGCGGATACACATTGTTTCAAACAACAGTCCGAATGTGTTCAAATCTTCCATCAAATCCTGCGGTCCAAGTCCCAATGCCGCAGCTGCGATAGACGAATCGACAAAATAACGGGTGTTAGATGTCCGAATAGCGGTTTTAGAACGAAGATTCGGATTCCAAGCCTCCATTTCCTCAATCACAAATATCTTTTTTAACGCATTGATGTAAGAATAAACGGTATCCCCATCGAAAGTCTCCGCTTCATTAACCGCAATATCCTTGCAGATCAATGTGTTTGACACCTGCGCCCCTTGATTCCTCGCATAAGAACGCATCAGCCGCTTCACACGTTCAGGATTTCTGGAAATGCCGTCCGCGCGGGATATATCTGATTTTACAACGGCATCGTAATAATCAAATGCCTGTTCCAGCGCAAGTTCTCCCTCCAGATCCGTAGCCCTAGGCCACCCCCCGCGGCATACAAGAAACGCCAATCGATTCAGATCAAGCGCATTTTCTCCATCAATCTGATTTGGTGTTTCAAACAATGTTTTCAGACTCACTTCTCCCGTTGAATCCAACGATTCATATAAACTCATAGGCCGCATCAGCACCCATGAAAACCGGCCTGTTCCCGTGTGATGAATGTGTTCATAAGAAGCAGGAACCGACGAGCCTGTTAAGATAAATTGTCCAAATTCATCCCGATGATCCACTTCAAACCTTACCGCATCCCATAATTTCGGTGCAATCTGCCATTCATCGATCAGCCTCGGAATCTCACCTTTCAAAAGTCTTTTTGGATTGATTTCCGCCATTGTCAGATTTTGTTCTTCTTTTTCCGGGTCAGCCATATAAAGAATACTTCCCGCCACCTGCTCAGCCGTTGTTGTCTTTCCGCACCATTTAGGACCTTCGATCAATACAGCGCCCTTTCCCTGTAAACGCTTTTTCAGTATTTCATCCGCAATTCTCGCTTTGTATTTTTTCAATGCGGAACAGTCCCCTTCCCATATCATTCTATCGTTAGTATACCCTTTTACAATAAGAATTACAACCACGTTCGGCAGTATGACCGCAAATTATTCGGTAATTTGGCTTGATATTTTTCGGTAATTTGGCTGTAATTTTTTCTGTGATTTGGCTGCTCCGACAGTTTTAATTTATTGATTCCCTGAGAGACCAGCCATGTCGCCAACTCAGCCAGCCGCTCTAACGGAATCTTCCGCCCATCCGCCACCCACTGTGAATAAATAAAGATAATACTTCCCCGCAGATATGCGTCAAATGCCGTAAACCCTCCTATTTATTTTTCACCATATGTACCGCCCCGCCGCATCAACACAATTCCCGTCACATCCGCAAGCGCCCAGCCGATAGGAATCGCCCACCAGATACCGGGCACGCCGATTGCCGGATGCGCCGCCAGAACATATGCCAGCACAACCCGCGTTCCAAGGGAAATCACCGTCAGCACAAGGGACACGCCCGGTCTGTTAACGCCCCGGAAATACCCGTACAACAGGAACAGGACGCCGATACCGATATAGAAAGCGCCCTCGATGCGCAGATACTGCATACCGATTTCTATGATTTCTGTCTCTCCGGCATCCACAAAAATCAGCATGAGAAACCTTGCAAACGCAAATACCAGAATCGAAATCACCCCGCAGAAAGCGGCGGAAACCGTCATCGCCTTCCTCGTTCCCCGCTTTACCCGCTCCAGCTGTCCCGCGCCGAAATTCTGAGAAATGAAAATGGAGTAGGCATTGCCGAACTCCTGCGCCGGCATGTAAGCGAACGTGTCAATTTTAACCGTAGCCGCAAAAGCCGCCATCACCGCGGGACCGAAGCTGTTGACAAGGCTCTGCACCATCAGAATCCCGAAATTCATCACCGACTGCTGCACCCCCGTCATTAGGGAATAGCCGCAGATTTCCCCAACCGGCTTTTCCTCCCGCAGGAAGCGTTTCAGAGAAAACCGATAATACGGCTCCTTCTTCCACAGATATACGCCGAGTCCCAGCCCGGAAACCGCCTGCGCGATCACCGTCGCCTCCGCCGCCCCGGAAAGTCCCCGTTTCAAACTGCACACAAAAAATAAATCAAGCGCAATATTCAGCGCCGACGCCGCCCCCAGAAAGTACAGCGGCGCGACGGAATTTCCAAGCGCACGCAGCAGGAAAGCAAAATAATTATATAGGAAGATAAAGAAAATCCCCCAAAAGACAACCGCCAGATATTCCCTTGTCATTTCATAAAGTTCCGCGGGCGTGCGAAGCAGCGTAAGAATCGGATGCATCAGCGCCTGCGAAAAAAAAGTGAGCGCAACCGCCAGCACACCAATCAGCACAAAAGCCGTCTGCGCGCAGATGCGCACCCTCTCTTTGTCTCCTTTTCCTATATAATAGGAAAAGACAGCGCCGCCTCCCATACTAAGACCAATCAGCAGAGAGTTTAAAAACGTCATCAGCGCGTAGGATGAGCCCACCGCCGCCAGCGCGTCCGCACCCACAAATTTTCCCACCACCCATGTGTCCGCAATATTGTAGCACTGTTGCAGCAGATTTCCTAAAATCATCGGCGCCGCGAACACAAGCAGCGATTTTGTCACATTACCTTTTGTCAAATCCTGATTTATCATATCTCTATACGCTCATCTTATACCGACACTGTCTCTCTAAAACAGCAAATACCAGAAAACCGCAAATTCGTCATTGTCAAAGTTCCTGTAAAGCATCGTATTGACTGCTCCGATTACAAAGCCGCACTTTGCATAAAACCGACATGCCAGCAGATTATTGTCCTGTGTTTCCAATGCCAGACCTTTTAAATCGGAACGTTTCGCCCATTCGACCGCCTTCTGTATTAAAGAGGCGCCAATTCCCTGCCCCCTGCTCAATTTCGCAACACAGATATCCTCAATATAGGCATACTTGTTCCAATCTTTCCTAAGTACAATTTGTCCCACGCATTCCGTATCCGAAAAGGCTAAGAAAATCATCCCTCCAGAATCTCATCAATTTCCCGTCTCTCCTCCTCACCAAAAGACGTATTCCCAATCATCCCGATATTATCCATCACCTGCGCCGGACGCGACGCGCCGATCAGCACGCTGGTGATATCGCCGTCCCTGAGAATCCACGCCAGCGCCATCTGTGCCAAAGACTGTCCTCTCCGAGCGGCAAGCGCATTCAGTTTTCCGATTTTTTGAAGCATGTCTTCTGTTATGGTGCTCTCCTGTAAAAAGCGTCCGTCTGCCCGCGCACGGCTGTCTTCCGGAATACCATGCAGATAGCGGTCTGTGAGAAGCCCTTGTGCCAGCGGCGAAAAGGTGATCACACCAATCCCGTGAGCCGCCGCATAGTCCTTGAGCCCGTCCTTCTCAATCGTCCGGTCAAGCATGGAGTATTTTCTCTGGTTAATAATAAACGGCGTTCCCATCTGCTTAAAAAGGGCGGCAATCGCCTCCGTCTGCTCTCTGTCATAGTTGGAAATGCCCACATACAGCGCCTTTCCGCTTCTGACTATGCCGTCCAGCGCTCTTGCCGTTTCCTAAAGAGGCGTCTCTGGATCGGGTCTGTGATGGTAATAGATATCCACATACTCCAAACCCATGCGGCGCAGGCTCTGATCCAGACTTGCAACCAGATATTTCTTACTGCCCCAGTTTCCATAAGGACCCGGCCACATATCATATCCGGCTTTCGTGGAAATCACCAGCTCGTCCCGATAAATCCCCAGACTCTTTTTCAGAATCCTTCCGAAATTTTCCTCCGCCGCACCGTACACAGGTCCATAGTTATTTGCCAGATCAAAATGCGTGATCCCATGGTCGAAAGCCGTATGGCACACCGCCTCCATGTTTTCAAAGTTTCCATTGGAACCAAAATTATGCCATAAGCCCAGAGAAACCGCCGGAAGCAGAAGTCCGCTGCTGCCACAACGGCGATAGGGCATCGTTTCATATCTCTTTTCGTCTGCAATATACATCTAATACCTCCCTATTGAAAATCAACAGTTATCTCCGTTATCTTAACATATATGACCGGCACAGACAACCATGCGCTTTTCGCACAAACTACCAGTTTATATCCAAACGCCACATGAAAAATCCAGAAAACAGACAGGACTTTACACCGTCATCGAATCCCCTTATAATAGAGACCGTCAATGAATATTTGTAAATAGAGGTATGAAATAAAACAGCCGAATCGAAAGGACCCCACAATGGAAATCGAACGCAAATTCACAGTCAGAACCCTGCCGGTCAATCTATCCTCCTACCCCTGCCGCATCATCGAGCAGGCTTATCTGAACACTGACCCGGTTGTCAGAATCCGCAGGGAGGACAACTCCTACTATCTGACCTACAAAGGAAAAGGACTGCTCGCCAGAGAGGAGTACAATCTCCCCCTAAACGAAGCGTCCTACTATCACCTGCGGGAGAAGGCAGACGGAAATATCATTTCCAAAAAACGGTATGTCATTCCCATCGAGCATCCGCAGTTTAACCCGACATATGTGTCGTCAGCGGGAAATTTAATTGACCAGCTCAGTCTGTGCGTGGAACTGGATATCTTTGAACCGCCCTTCGCCCCTCTTATCATCGCGGAAGTGGAGTTCCCGGACAAAGAAACGGCGGAAGCGTTTCTCCCTCTCGACTGGTTTAGTCAAGACGTCACAAACGATCCCGCCTATCATAATTCTAATCTGAGCAAGGCCCGGTAGAATCCCTCTCCACCAGTTCCGCAGGGAGGACGATCTGCTGGTGCTCCTTGCGTCCTCCGATCACATCCAGAAGAAGGCGGATCGTCTTTTTGGCGATCTCCTCCACCGGCTGTTTCATCGTCGTCAGCTTCGGATTGTAATACTCTCCCATCTCAATACCGTCATACCCGGCAACCGAAATATCCTCGGGAATCCTTTTGCCTGCCTCCAGCACGGCGCGGCATACGCCGATTGCAAGCGAGTCCGACACCGCATAAATCGCTGTGACCTCCGCATCGGATTCCAGAAGCTTTTTCGCGGTCAGATAGCCGTTTTCCATGGAATAGTGATCCATGTCTTCGCGGACATAGCAGATCAGTTCTTCCGGCGCCTCAAGCTTTCGCTTCGCGTAAGCCTCCCGGTACCCCTGTGTCCGCAGATTACCGATGGGTCCCTTCTCCTCCGTGATCAGGGCAATCTTCCTGTGTCCAAGCCCTAACAGGTACCCGGTCATCTTCTCGCTCTCACGCCTGTCATCCACCGCAATATTGGAAAATTCCACTTTGCCGACCCGGTCTGAAATATTGACTCCTATGGTACTGAAAATAAAAGGCACCTTCAGATTTTCCAGCTTTTCCTCCGTATGTTCAAACAGACCACCCAGAAATACGATTCCCCGGAGCCTTTTTTCTTTCTCCAGTTCCAATGCCACGTCGATCTCATCCTCCTGCTCTTCCACATGCCTGAGGACAAGCGCATATCTGCTCCGCTGTGTCTCCTCCTCGATAATCTTGATCATGCCGCTGAACAGCGGATTCGTAATTCCCTTCACCAACACGGCGATACATTTGGCATCCGTCCTCTTTAAGTTTCTGGCGCTGTTATTCGGAATAAAACCCGTCTGGTCAATCACTTCCAGAATCTTTTTTTTCGTCTCCGGATTGATGTCCGGATGATTGTTGATTGCACGGGAGACCGTACTGACGCCCACGCCGCATTCTTTCGCTATGTCCTTTATCGTAATTTCCGCCATCTGCATCCCCCGCCGTATTCTCCGCCATCTCAATTCCATGCGGAGAATGCCTTGTTTTAGGCATTCTCCCGTGTGAGAAAAGTCTGCGCAGCAGACTTAGAACTTATCCACAAAACAGCCGTTTCTGTGAGTGGTTAGGAGTTCTTCTCGCACTGTGCCCTGCCGTAGAGCTTCGTCATCTCCAGAATCCGCGCCGCCAGTTCCTCCGTAAACTGCCCGGGCAGCATCCGCCACTTCCAGTTTGTCCCCAGCGTGGAAGGCATATTGGTTCTCGCCTCTGTCCCAAGCCCCAGATAATCCTGCATCGGAATCACGCAGGTATCGGACACGCTTGCCATCGCCGCCCGGATAAACTCCCACTGGATGTCTTTATTCGTCTTTATGTTCAGATACTTCTTGGCAAAAGCCTTATCCCGGCGGTTCAGCTTCTCATACCAGCCCAGCGTCGTATCATTGTCGTGGGTTCCCGTGTAGACAATGCTGTTCGCCACGTAATTGTGAGGCAGGTAATCGCTCTCCTCTCTGGAGTCAAAAGCAAACTGCAAAATCTTCATGCCGGGATAGCCCGTCTTTTTCACCAGATTTATGACCGATTTGGTCAAAAATCCGAGATCCTCCGCGATCACAGCCTTCTTTCCAAGCTTTGCCTTCATGGTCTGAAAGATATCGTAGCCGGGACCCTTCTCCCAGTTCCCGAACTGGGCCGTCTCGTCGCCAAAGGGAATGGAATAATACTCATCAAACCCTCTGAAATGGTCAATACGCACCACGTCGTACAGTTTATAGCAGTAGCCGATCCGCTTCATCCACCACTCGTAATCCGTCTCCTTATGGTACTCCCAGCGGTACAGCGGGTTCCCCCAGAGCTGTCCCGTAGCAGAAAAGGCATCCGGCGGGCATCCCGCCACAGCCACGGGCGTCAGCGTATCATCCAGCTGGAATAATTCGGGATTCGCCCACGTATCCGAACTGTCAAACGCCACATAAATGGGAATATCCCCGATAATCTCAATCTTCTTCTGATTTGCGTACTCTTTCAGCGCAAACCACTGTTTCGCGAAAAGATACTGCTGGAACTGGTAAAACGCCACTTCCTCCGCATATTTTTCCGCGTATTTCTTCATCGCCTCAGGCTTGCGCAGCCTGATATCCTCGTCCCACTCTGCCCAGCTCTTTCCGCCGAAAGCATTCTTCACCGCCATATAGAGGGCGTAGTCTTTCAGCCAATAGGCATTCTCCTCCACAAACTTCTGATATGCCTCGTCCTTCCCGATCTGGCTGTTCTCAAAAGCCGTCTTTAACACTTTGAACCGGGACAGATAAATCTTCTCATAATCGACATAAGCGTCGTCATCACCGAAATCATACTGCTCGCAGTCTTTCTTCGTAAGATACCCGTCCTCAACCAGCGACTCCAGATCAATATAATAAGGATTTCCTGCAAAAGTGGAAAATGACTGATAGGGAGAATCCCCATAGCCCGTGGGACCAAGCGGCAGAATCTGCCAATAGGACTGCCCCGCTTCTTCTAACAGATCAATAAAGGTATATGCCTCTCTGGAAAACGCGCCGATCCCATACTTTGACGGGATGGCAGAAACAGGCAGCAAAACACCGCTCTTTCTCATAATATCCACATTTCCTTTCCTGTCAACCATTCCGAATCCGTTCGGAAATCGATTTCTATAAAAAATTTTACAATATTTTGTCGAAATTAGCAAGTTCGATCAGTAATTTTTCCCTGATACAATCTGAGGAAGCGGTGAACGAATCAGCGCTTCCCCATAATCCTCACTCTAACCTTTGACTGCACCTGCAGCCACGCCCTTGATGATGTACTTCTGGCAGGACAGGTAGAAAATGATAACAGGAATAATGCTCATCAGGATCAGCGCCATCGTCGCGCCCAGATCCACCGTACCGTAGCTTCCCTTCAGATACTGGATATGAATCGGAATCGTGCGGTATTTATTGATATCGAGCACCAGTACAGGCAGCAGATAATCGTTCCACACCCACATGATCTCCAGAATGCCCACGGAAATCATGGTCGGCTTCAACATCGGCACAACCACCTGAAAGAAGATTCTCACCGGCCCGCATCCGTCGATGGATGCCGCCTCCTCCACCTCAAGCGGAATCGCTTTTACAAATCCGACGAACATGAAGATGGCAAGCCCGGCGCCAAACCCCAGATAGACGATCGAGATCGACAGGGGCGTGTTCAGATGCAGCTTATCCGCCGTCTTGGAGAGCGGGAACATAACCATCTGGAAAGGCACCACCATGGAGAACACGCAGAGGAAGTAAATCGCCTTGCAGAAGAGGGAATCCACTCTCGCAATATACCACGCCGCCATGGATGTACAGAGCAAAATCAAAAATGTGGAGAGCAAAGTAATCGAAACACTGTAAAGCACACTGTTCACAAAAGGATAGTTACCGAAGGTCATACCCTTTATGAAGTTGTCAAAACCGGCGCTCATCTCCCCGGTGGGAAGCGCAAAGGTATCGGTCTTTACAAACGTATTCTGTTTAAACGAGTTCATCACAACCGCCAGCACAGGAAGCACATAGATAATGCTGACTACAGACAATATCACGGAAAGAATGGTTTTTGTACTCTTTTTCATTACTGCTGCACCTCCTTCTTACGCGTATAGCTCAACTGAAGCAGTCCAAGTCCCGCCACCAGAATAAAGAAGACTACTGCCTTCGCCTGCGCCACACCCTGAGAAGTCGTGTTGGAACTGTAGAAGGTGTTATAAATATTGAGCGCCAGCATTTCTGTCGTCTTGATGGTCGTTCCGCCCGGCTGGATGACAAACGGCTGTCCGCCGGTCAACGCCAGGTTCTGGTCAAACAGCTTGAAGCCGTTTGTCAGAGACAGGAAGATACATATCGTAAAGGAACTCATTACATTCGGAATCGTCACTTTGAAAAGTGTCTGCATGGAAGTCGCGCCGTCGATACGCGCCGCCTCCAGAATATCGCCGGGCACATTCTGCAGCCCAGCCACGTAGATGATCATCATATAACCGATCTGCTGCCAGCACATCAGGATGATCAGTCCCCAGAAACCGTATTTGCTATCTAACAGAATGGAAGTCTGATAACGTCCGAGAATACCGTCGAAGATCATTGACCAGATATAACCTAATACGATACCACCGATCAGGTTCGGCATAAAGAACACGGTACGGAACAGATTACTTCCCTTAATTTCCAATGTCAGAATGTATGCCACGATAAACGCCAGTACATTGATAAAGACAAGCGATACAATGGCGAACATTGCCGTATACCAGAATGCGTGACGGAAAGAAGCATCCTGAAAAGTTTTGATATAGTTGCCAAAACCGATGAATTTCGCGTCGGATATCAAACGGAACTGGCACATGGACAGCCAGATACCTTGAATGAAAGGCCAGACAAATCCGATGATGAATGCAATAAGTACAGGACCCATAAAGAGAAATCCCCAGCGTTTCGTCGCCTTCTGAAGAGAATTCGTGGCGGTTATTTTTTTGCTTTTCATGGTATCACCCCCTGATTTATTTCTGTTAACATGTAAAATTTCATTTAAGAAGGCGGAACGGATATCACCGCCCCGCCGCCTTTATAATACATTATTATAAATTTACTTCATTATTGGCTTGTTGTTTAGTTGTTTACTGCGTTGTACTCTGCTGCCCAGCCGTCTACGAATGCTGTGCGGACGGTCTCCCAGTTTGCGTCAGACTGGTCTGCGTTGTACTGGTTCAGAGCGCTCACCAGCGTAGCACGGTAGGAATCTACGTTAGGCTGGAAGTTGGTTGCCCAGTTCATAACATAACATCCGTCTGAGGTGTACTTGTCAGCCGCTGCGAGGAATCCGTTGGTGGACTCTGCTGCGGACTTGTAAGGCATAACGCCGAAGGTGTCAACCAGCTTGCGGGAAGCGTCGGGGTCTGTCACACACCAAACCATGAAGTCCATGGTAGCCTGCTGATCCTCTGCGGAAGCCTTGCTGTTGATTGCCCAGCAGTTCTCGGTACCGCAGTTCAAACCTGCCTTTTCCTCGCCTGCAACGCCACAGTAGTAAGGGATCATCGTTGCGTTCGGCACATCCGCCTTAACTGCCTCATACTCCCAGGAACCGTTTACGAAGAACGCTGCCTGACCTGTCTTAAACTCGTTCTCTGCGTCATGTCCGCCGGTTGCCAGCTCCTTGGGATCTGTCAGGCTGTTGTTGATGCAAAGGTCATACAGGTTCTTGAAGTTGTCCATATACTTGCCGGAGATGGTAGGCGGGCACTCTGTCCAGGCCGTTCCCTCCTGCTCATAGTAGTACTCGAGGTTCGCCATATGACCCGTAAATCTCCAGGAGGAAGAATCATCCATGTCGGAGGAGGAGAAAGCGTCGAACCCAAGCTCGCCTGCGCGTGCGTGAATGTCCTCTGCCACTGCCTTCAAGCCGTCGAAGTTCTTGATCTCATCCATGGTGTGACCTGCTTTTTCGATCAGATCCGGATTTACGATGATGCCGTAGCACTCATAGCAGTAACCGATGGAAACCAACTTCCCTGTCTCATCATAAAGATTGTAAGCGTCTGTGTTCAGCTCGTTTGCGATCGCCGTGCCGTTCAGATCCAGCGCGTAGTCTTTCCAGTCTTTCACACCGGCCTGATTACCGATGACAAACAGTGTCGGAGGCGCGGATTTATCCATCTCGGATAACAGTGTGGTGGAGTATGTGCCGGAAGCCGCGGTTACTACCTTTACCTCAACGCCGGTCTTTGCCGTGTAATCAGAAGCAACCTCCTGCAATACCTCGTCGGACTCGGGCTTGAAGTTCAGCCAGTAAACCGAACCGCCGCCTGCTGCCGGAGCAGCCGCCTCACCAGAATCACCGCTGTCTGCCGCGGGTGCCTCTGCCGCGGAATCGTCCGCCGCGGGCGCCTCTGCTGCGGAATCGTCCGCCGCGGGCGCCTGTGCGCCGCCGTTGTCAGAACCGCCACAGCCTGCTAACATAGTCGTGATCATCGCTGCACAAAGCATCGTGCTAACAAGTTTCTTTTTCATTGTTTTTTCCTCTCCCTTTCAATAATTGAAATGTTGGTTGGTTGTTTTGGAAACGTTTGCGGTAACGGTTTCGGTATCGTCCCCGGTAACGTTTCCGTTTGCTTGAATTTAATATAACACCATCCCGTCATTCTGACAAGAGGTTTTTTCTATTTGTTTCCATTTTTGCCATTTTAGATAGAAATTATGCAGACAGTTTATGCACTTTGCACATGGCCGCTTTATAACTCTGGCTTACTGCCTGCTCTGCAAGAATGCCAGAAACGCCGCCTCAGGTAACGGCTTTGAGAAATAGTAACCTTGAATATAGTCGATGGAAAGCTCTTCCATTGCAAGATACTGCTCTTCGGTCTCGATTCCCTCCGACACGATCTTCAGTTTCATGCCGTGGATCATCTGCATTGCCGCATTCATCACATACTTCGCCTTCTCATCTTGAAAGAATGCCTGACTCATCTCCCGGTCAAACTTCACGATATTGACCGGCATATCCACGATATAGTTCAGATTGGACTGCCCCGTGCCGAAGTCATCCAGCGAAAAATACACCCCGTACTCCATCAGCCTGCGCATGTTTTCGAGAAGCGTCTTTTTCGCCGCCATGGACGCGGACTCCGTGATCTCCAGATTGATGTATCTGGGATTGATCTGATATTTCTCCATGATGCCTATGTAATCGTCCGCCAGCCCCGGATAGCCACACTGGACAACCGACAGGTTTACTTCTATATAATGCAGCCCGTACTGCTCAAGCTGCTCCTTCATAAAGAAACGGCACACCTTCTCAAACACGATTTCCCCGAGTTGCAGAATCTTTCCGTTGGCCTCCGCCACGGCGATAAATGCGCCCGGCGGCACCAGATTCCCGTCCCGGTCCCGCATTCTCACCAGCGCCTCCGCGCTCACAAACTTCTTCGCCTTGGTGGAAAAAATGGGCTGGTAATATACTTCGATCCGGTCCTCCTTCATCGCCTCGTCAAGCATCTGCTCCATGCTCTTTTCCTTCCGCATCTGCTCCACGAAATCGAAATCCACTTCCTTGAAATTGGTGGCGCTGTGGTCGCTGCTTTTCCAACGCGCGTACTGCATCAGATGTACCATCTCCTGATAGTCGCCCACCATAGCCGCGTCCGGCATATAGGTGAACGCCGCCTGCGCCATGCCGCCCAGCTCCCTTCTGCCGTACTCCACGAAACTTCTGACTTTTTCAACGGTGTCATCCACGTGTTCCATATCCTCAAAGATCATCCACACTTCATCGTCAGCCATCTTAAACACTCTGGTGTTGTCCAGTTTCGGCAGTCTCTTTGCAAAAGCCGCCATCACCGCCTGTTCTCTCGCCCCCTCGTCCGCCTGACTGATGCCCAGATTCCACCAGATAGACATAAGGGAAAAAGATTTCTTTTCATTATAAAGTTTTCTCGCGTAGAGAAGCAGACCGTCCTGATTAAACAGTCCCGTCACGGCGTCCGTCAGATACTCGGGATTTTCCAGCCGGAAAAAGATGACCAGCACACCCAGAGCGCCGGCATAGCCCACAAGCAGCAGTTCATTGTTAAAAAACTGCACCACCGCCGCCGCAAGCCAGAGCGCCAGCCATGAGAGAATCACCTGACTTCTCCTGTGGTTTGCCTGTTTCCGCTTCGCCAGCGTAAAGACAATATTCACGAGGATAAACATGCCTGTGAAAAGATAGGTCACCATCACGGCAGGTCCCGCCGTATACACCACCCTGCCCATCTTGTAAATGCCAAGGGGCAGACCTGCGATCACACAGCACCCCGACAGCCACGCCACGCCCCCGGTTGCTGCGATCCGCCAAAGCTTTTTCTTATCCTCATACACATCCGTGCACTCGTACCAGAACCCGGCAAGACCTACCAGCACAATGGACATCAGGTACGCCTTACAGATGACGTACACCGCCCCCCTGTAATCCAGAAGCAGCCGCACGATCGCCCATATGGAAAGCATATCCAGAAAAATACAGAGCAACATACACAGCATAAGCACCTGAAATCCGATCTGGGTGTTCAGCCGGAGCGACTCGTATCTTCTGTAAAACAGAAACATTATGACTAGTAAAATTATTCCGCAAATCTGCGCCTGCACATTCATGTCTGGTCTCTCCTTTTATAGAAAGGGAATCATCTCCCGCACCGATGAAAAAATCAGATGCGGTTTTACCTCCGAGTCACGCACATCTTCCAGAGACGCCTCCCCGCTCAGGACAAGCACGCTCTGTAATCCGTGGTTCCTGCCCGCCGCGATATCCGTATACAGACGGTCCCCAACCATGGCAATGCGGCTCCTCTCAGCGTTGACCCTAGTGGTCAAATAATCAATGATATCCGCGTTCGGCTTGCCGATCACCCTGTCGGGATAGCGGAAGGCAGAAGCGTGGATAAATGCGTGGATCGCGCCGGCGTCCGGGATAAAACCGTCCTCCGTGGGACAGTTGTAATCCGGATGGGTCGCCAGATAGGGAAGCCCCGCACGCACGAAATCACAGACTCTGCACATTTTTCCATAGTCGAGCGAAGTGTCAAAGGCAGTCACCACCACATCCGGGGTATCCTCCTCCAGAACGATGCCCGCCTCAGAAAACTCTTGCCGCAGAAGCGCGTTCCCCAGAAGAAATACCTTTTTCCCCGGGAAATGCCGCTGCAGGTAATGGATCGTCGCCTGCCCCGAGGTGACGATTTTTTCCTCCCCCACGCAAAGCCCCATCCGCTCCAGTTTCTCCACATAGACCGCCGCGTTTTTGGAAGAATTGTTGGTCAGAAAGACATAGTTTCTGCCGGACGCCTCTATACGTTCCAGAAATGCCTTCGCGCCGTCAATCCACCGCTCCCCCAGATAGATCGTGCCGTCCATATCGAGCGCAAAACATTTCACCTGTGAAAGAATGCCTGCCGGATCTTCGTTTACCTCAGGAATGTTTTGTTGCATACCTATAGCTCCTCGTCTCTTTTGCGGTTATTATATCATCTATCCCCTGCTCTCTGCAATACCAGCCATTCCCGCAAAAGTGTGCCCTCTTTTCTTCTTTCTTCCGGGGTGCTATACTTGATGGTGAGAATACCGAAACTGTTTCCGCGAAAGGAGCCTTACCCATGAAAGAAAAACTCTACACCATCCCCTTAAACGACGCCATCAACGCGCAGGACGAATGCCCCTTCTGCTTTATAGAACGCAATGTGGAACAGGATCTTCTGGATTTCGTCCTCGGCTCCGGCTCCTCCTACATGGAGAGCGACGTGCGGGTACAGACCGATCAGGAAGGGTTTTGCAGAACGCACTTCAAGAAAATGTTCGACTACGGCAATACGCTTGGAAACGCATGGATTTTAAAAACGCATTACCAGCAGATGAACCGGGAGCTCCATGAAAAAATAAAGGCGTTTTCGCCCGGCAGAACTTCCCTCAAGGATAAATTCAGGAAACAGACACAGCGCATGAACCCCATCGGCATCTGGGCGGCGGAAAAAGACGCGTCCTGCTATATCTGCAAACGCTATGCGGACACATACGAACGCTATCTGGACACCTTTTTCGTCATGTTCAAAAAAGATACGGAATTTCGCACAAAAGTAAAGGAAAGCAAAGGGTTCTGCCTGCACCACTTCGGCGATCTGTGCGAAGCGGCGGACAGCCGGCTGAATGACAAGGAGAAAAAAGAGTTCTATGACATGGTTTTCCCGCTGATGGAGGAAAATATGGCGCGCCTCTCCGAGGACGTTTCATGGCTCGTGGAAAAATTTGATTACCGCAACAAAGACGCTGACTGGAAGAACTCAAAAGACGCCATCCAGCGCGGAATGCAGAAACTGAAAGGCGGATTTCCCGCCGACCCGCCGTATCAGGCGAATAAATAAGAAGGCAAGGAGGCATTCTTCTCACGAAGGATACCTCCTCTTTTTTGCAGTTCTTTTGATAACGGCTTCCTCTTAATAAATTGCTTTCTTCTCGATGCTAAATTTCACCGTCACGCTGCCGCCATATCTTCCTGCCCCGGTGACTGTCACGCTGCCCTTGTTTTTGCCTGACATGATGTTCGCACCGTAGCTTACGGTATAGTCACCGTCCGTCTCTCCTGTTTCGCCGGTCAGCTTCGTCAGCTTATATTTGCCGTTTGCCGCAGTCAGTTTTGTCCCATCCTTCTCCTTATCCTTCTTCGCCGCGCTGACCGCCGCTTTCTCTCCGCAATACACCACCACGGCAGGCGTAACCTGTTCCCCGGTATAGACACTCTGTCCCACCCCTTCTGACACAATCACATACAGATTTGCCGTGGTCAGCTTCTCGGCGTAAATGTATTTTCCGAGCGGGATTTCTACGTCCGCTCCCCCGGCGTAACCGTTCTTTCCCGTCACCTTCACCACGGGCTCCGGCGGCAGCGATGTTAAGACGGCGTCTGCGCCTGCAGACGCATCCGAAGCCGCCAGCGCATCCGCGTAGGCTTTTATGATTTCCGGCGTGCACTTCGTCTCGTCGATGACATAATCCTTCGTCCCGCCTGCACCGAGAGCTTTCTTTCCCTCCACAAGCTTAAACTTGAAATCTTTGAACTTCATGCCGTTCTTCTTCTGCACCTGCGCACACGATACGGTGACAGTTCCATCCTCCATCGCCTGCTCCAGCGTCGTCGGTATGATTGTAAAGGACACTTCCACCTTTCCTGCATAGTTTCCTTTGCCCGTGACTGTCAGAAGAGGCTTCTTGTTCTCAGCCGTCTGCGCCGTTGTCACCGCACCGTTATTCTTATATTTCACCGTGTAATCCGTGCCTTCGCGCAGCGCCGTCCCCGCTTCATCCGTGACCGTGAAGGTGAGCTTCGCCCCGTTTTTGCTGTAAGCCGCCGCGCTGTCTGGTGATATTACTGTCACTTTTTCCTTTTTCAACTCCTGCGGCGTGATCTTGAAGGTCTTCTTAAAACTGCCGGTGTAGCCCGACGCGGGTTTTGCCGTAAAGGTCATGGTGGCGGTGCCCTTCTTTACGTTATTCTTATAACCGATGGTGTAATGCTCGCCGTAGGTGAGTTCTTTCGCCTGCGGATTATTTTTCGTCACTATCGTTGTCAGCTTAACTTTGTTCTGCGTCACCGCCCTCCCGGTGTAAGGCATGGAGGCACGAAAAGCATCTGTCTGCGGCTCACTCTGCATTGCATTGTCATAAGCCTTCACGTCAATGGTATTCGCCGCGAACTTCGCGCCCGTAATCTTGAAGGTGACGCTCTTCGTGCCCACATACCCGTTTATCCCCGTAAGGGTCATGGTCGCCGTGCCTGCCGCGCGGTTTGTTCCCGCGTAGTCGATGGTGTAGTCCTTTCCCCAGACCAGACTTTCCCCGCCGGTCTTTCCGTTTTTCCCGGCTTTTACAAGGAACATATCGTTGGCATTCTCCGCAGCCGCAGCGTCTACCGTGCCGGATATCGTCACTTTATGATATTTCTTTGTCTCCGCGTTATAATATCCGGGCGTCAGCTCCACGTCTTTCCCTGTGTAGGCAAATGTCTTCTGGTTTTTACCAAGGGTGACGGACGCGTTCTTCATCAGCTTCTGCTTGTCAGACACATACAGCTTCCGTATGACAGTGCCCGTGTAGTTGCCCTGTCCGGTAACCGTCAAGGTGAAGGCACCGCTGTAGCCCTTGGGAATCGCAGGCAACGTGTACTGTTTCCCCGCATTCAGCGTTCCCTCCGCCTTCCAGTCTGTGCCAAGGGGATTCTTCCCAGCGTCAAAGGCTCCCTCTCCATGCGCCACGCCGAGCGTCACGGTAAAGTCCGTCCCCGCTTTCATCCCTTTCTTGTATTTCAGGGAGCCGAAGGGCTTCTGGTCTTTCGTCTGGTTCACAACGAGCTGATCCGTGTATTTCAGGGTAAAGTCCCCCGCGTCAATCCGGGCGGGCAGGATCAGAAAGTTCCGATAAATCGTCTCCGCATAATTTCCCTTGCCCGTAATGACCACGTAAGGATAATCTTTACTAAAGTGTCCTATAACATCCGTCATTTCTTCATTGTTTTTCCCCGGGTTCACGACGCTGGCGGTTCCGCCCGCCGCCGGTTTCCCATCTCCGCCGACAGCCACCGCATTTGTGTTGTTGACATATTTTACGGTGTAATCTTTCCCGGCTTTTAAAAGCGTTTCGCCGTCGCTGTCATACACGGTCACCGCCGGTTTCTGCGCGCTTCCCGTATAGACCATGTCCGGAAGCTCCTGCACGCACAGCTTTAAGCCGTTTCCGTCCTGCGCCGCCACAGTCAGCCAGCAGGCATACAGGGTTAGGTCGGACTGCACCGTGTCCGTATCGAAATTCCACTCTTTTCCTTTGGCAAAGCTCTTATCTTTGTACCAGCCCGCGAACACATATCCCGGCTCTTTCGCTGCCGGCTTCCGCTGCTCCTCTGTCAGTTCCAGCAGCGCGCCCGACTTGATGCCGCCCTTTCTGAAATCGTCGTAATGTCCCATGCCGTCAAAGGTAACCGTATACGCCACCCGCTCCTCCGACACCGTGAGGATGCCGGGCTTGCAGGTCAGGTTATAATTCATCCCCGCATCCGCATTAGACGGCTGGATGTAATACCTGCCCGTCTTTGAAACATCAATCGAGGAAACGGCATTTTTCCCTTCTTCGTCCGTCGTGACAGTATAGGACGGAGCTGTCGTCAGCTTATCCCCGTTCAGAAGCCCCGACGTCTCATAGCCGAAAGGATTCTCCCCCACGCCGCTTTGTCCCACGGAAACCGTGCCACCGCCCGCCTGCATCAGCACGATCATGTCTTCCGCCCGCACGACGGCGTCCGCCTTTGCGATCGTGAACGGGTACTCTGCGCTACCCACATAATCCGGGTCATCGTCCTTGACCGATACGGTCAGTTTATAGCTGCCCGCATTCACGGGCGCTTCCGCAGCATTCCCGCCCTCCTGATCTGTCCCGTTACCCGAAGCCCCGCCTGACGTACCGCCCTGTGCGGGGTATGCCGTACCGTCCGCCATCGTGCCGCTGTAGTGATAGACGAGCGACACCTTCCCCGTGAGATCCGTGCCGTCCTCCGCCTTCACCACCGCTGTCCCGCCGAAGGAGACGGGCGCACTGTTATACACGCTGTCCTGCATCTCGATGCCGGATATGACCGCCGCCTTCTTCGCCACCATGCAAACTACCACAGTCACGCTGGCGTCCTGATAGTTCCGAAAAGATACCTTTATCATCAGGAAAGCAGTTTTACCCTCCTCTGTCGCTTTGGTACCGTAGGGCAGCACGCCGTTTTTAATATCCGCCGTAACAGGTGTTTTGGAAAAGATACTGTCCAGATCCATTACGTCTGTGATCTCATAACCGGTCTTTGCTCCGCAGTCCTTGAAGTAGTTCGTCAAGTCTATTTTCCTGTTTTCCTGCGCCTGTGCGCACTGTGCCGCCATGACACTGTGGTACTCCTTTTCCGGAGCCGCCGCCTTCCCGATGGCAAAGGTCTTCGTGACCGTGCCGCTGTAGCTGCCCGCGCCTTTAATGATAACTGTGGGCGCGGCGCTGTCTGTGGCAGGCTGCTCGCAGGCGTTTGTGTTATTGCGGTAGGATACGGTATAATCCGTGCCCTCCTCCAATGTCGCCGTCGTATTGTCTGCCTTTTTGTAAGATACCGACATCTTCGGCATCTTGGGCTGTCCGTCGTAGATATACGTTTCTGACGGGAATATAACAGTCGTATTTTCAGCGGACAGTCCGTAGGTAACCGTCAAAATGATTTCCGCCGTCAAAACCGTGCCTCCGCTCTGATACGTGACGACCAGCTTCTTTTCGCCCGGCTCAGTTGTATCAATCTGTGCGGCGTTGGTCGTATACCCGTCCGTCTCATTCGTTTTTTCCGCCAGCTTCCTTACGCTGCCGTCCGCCCCGTAATAAGTTACCGTCAAATCATCAAGCCCGATTTCCTCGCCGCACCCGTACAGCGCCTTCTTTTTAGAAACTTCCATACGCGCTGTAGAAACGGAGGGCTTGCTGCCCTTTTGGATCAGTACACTGTAGGAAAGATTTTTCGGCAGACAGTTATCTGTAAGCTTCGTCCCGTCCGCCATGTACCAGTCGCCTTCCGGCAGAGGAATCTCTTTCGCTACATTATAAGGCGTATAAATCGTAGTAAGTTTATCACACTCTCTAAAAATCCAGTCCGACTTGGACGCACCTATATTATTATAATTGAAATTGCTTAAATCCAGACTCTCCAGACTGGAACATCCAGAAAACATCCAACTCGTCGAATTGATATAATTTTTCTGTATTGTACCTTCCACATTGACATCCAAATTAATAATATTTTTTCCGATATCACCCAATTTCACTTCTTTTAAATTTGTGCAGCCACTAAACAGAGACGAAAAATCTTTCAGATTATCGATATCCATTCCGCTCAGATTGACACTGGAAAGACTACTGCAGCCATAAAATATACTATCCATATATCTTATCTTACCAAAATCTAACCCGCTCAGATTGACACTGGTCAAGTTATCCTGATTCGCAAACATCTCGTCTATATCCGTCACATTCTCCGTGTTTAAGCCGCTCAGATCAATCTTGGTTACAGAACTGCCTCCAAACGTAAAATATTGATCCACCATCATAATATCCGCAAACATAGCGGACATATCCGTCACATGTTCCGTATTCAGGGTATGCAGATCGATTTCCCCTCTGGGACAGCCAAACATCATTCTCATATTCGTTACGGTATCGGTCCGCAGCTCACTAAAATCCATGCCCGTTACATCACATGCTATAAACAAACCCAGCAAGGATGTTACACCATCAGTATTTAACCTGTCAAAATCCAACTGTTTCACATCACAGTTAGCGAACATTCCATACATGCTGTTAACACTGCTCAGATCAAGCCAGCTTAAGTCAAGCCATTTCAGACCTATCCTGTCCTGATTGCCAAACTTCGGATTGCAGGCAAACATCATACCCATATCTGTCACACTACGCGTCGTAAAGCTGCCGCCAAGCGTGAGACGATGGAAGCCACAGTTCCGAAACATACTCTCCATATCCGTCACGTTCGCCGTATCCCAGCCGCTCAAATTCAAATCATCAAGAACTTCACACTCACTGAACATACTTGACATATCCGTCACGTTGCCTGTGTTAAAATTTTGTCCGAAATCAATATTTTTCAGTTTAAAGCATCTGGAAAACATATCGGACATGTTCGTTACTGCGCTGGTGTCCGATCCTGCAAAAGAAACACTGGTCAGATTGCTGCACCAAAAAAACATATAGGAAGCATCGGTCATACCTGTCACTCTGATCTCCGCTGTCTTTATTTTACCTCTGGTACTAAAATCTTTGCACCACGGCGCCCTGTCCGTTATGTACATTTTGCCCGGCTCCGCAAAATCCCCTGTTCCTTCCACCGTCAGCTTTCCATCCTTATCGATCACCCATGTAATATTCTCATAGGTACCACTGGCGATCGCATCCGCTGGCACAGCCAATGCGCGCACTTCTCCCATCACTTCCATGTCATTCTCCGACACGGAATTATCTGACACAGAATCCTTTTCTTCTTCCTCCTCCGGCGTCTCGTCCTCTTTTGAAGCGCCCGGCTCTTCCTCCGGGTCGTCTGTTACCGTGTCTCCTTCATCCGGGTTTTGTGTATTGTCCCTGTCCGTTCCGTCCCCGGGATTCTGTGCTTCGTCCCCGTCTTTCCCATCGTCAGGATTTTGTATGTCGTTCCCGTCCGTTCCATCCCCGGAATTCTGTGCGTCGTCCCCATCTTCCCCATCACCGGGATTCTGTGCGTTATCCCCGCCCTTTTCGTCGTCGGGGTTCTGCTCTCCTTCCCCCTCTTTTTCCTCGTCGGGGTTCTTCGTCTGGTTTTCTCCACCTTCGCCACCGGGATTCGTCAATTTACTCTCACCGTTGTCTTCACCCGGATTTTCCGCTGCCCATTCTCTATTTCCGTCGTCGGGAGTCCGTGCTTCCCCTGCCCCGTTTTCGTCAGATCCCTGTGTCTGCTCCACCGCTGCCGTGTTCTCCTGCGCCCATACGGACGTCACGGATGCCACATCAACTGCAAACAGGCTGATACAGAATAACCCTGTTATCAGCCTGTGCCTTGTCTTTCCCACTTTCTCTGTCTGCCACATTCTCTTTTTCCTCTCATTTCCTTAATCTCATATAACCTGATTATGTGTGATTTTATCCTTTTCATCTTACCCCCCCCCCGCACAAATTTGTCAAGAAACAATCCGGGGCATGATGCCTTCTTCGCAAGTCCTTCTGACTCTGCTTTTGCGTATGAGCAGACGCAAGATGCTTGCATCTTTCGTTCGCGCAAAAAAACAGCCTTGAGTTTCCTCCTGGCTGTTCCTTCTATATCATTGAGATTATTTCTATTTTAAGACATTTTTTGCCGTCTCTCTAGTCGTCTGTTCCGCCCTCTCGATCACACAATCGTGTTCTTTCTTTTCCTTATCATAATTGATTCCCACAAGCAGAATTTCCCCGGCATAACCCTCCAAAGCCTGTGTATACTTCCTGTCCTTTATCTGCTGTATGGCAGTCTCAGCAGTCTTATCATATTTCAACTCTACCACAAAAGCCGGTCTGTCCGTGTGCGGCAGCGGCAGGAATACTACGTCCGCAAACCCTCGTCCCGTCGGCATCTCCCTGATAATCCTGTAATCCTTCCTCGCGCTGTAGTACGCAAGCCCGATGGCACAGCCAAGCGAGTTCTCATCATTGTAAGTCAGGATGGACGAGACTTCCGTGTGCGCCCGGTCAAGCCCTTCGGCAACACTCTTTTCATCGCCGCGCAGGGTATCTTCCAGAAGCTTCTCCGATGCCTTTAAGACGCGCATCACCTCCGCCCAGCCGCCCGCGCTCATGGCATTCTCAAACTCCCGAACGATCTCCTTGTTTGGAATAAAAGCCTCCTCCCTCTCGCAGTCATAACCGAGATAGCCCAGATGGATCAACAGCGTGAGCACATCGTCCCTGCTCTCCAAATTTCGCATATCATTCCGAAAGTTCAACGTGTTGACCTTCACCTGCTCCCCGCCGAGCATTCGCACAATATCCGCCCGCAGCCCGTCAAAATCCATATCCATATATATCTTCAACGCCTCAAAGGTTTCTGTCTTCGTCCAGTAATTGGAAAGGACGCGGTTCTGCATTGCCGCCACCACGGACCGCGGATTATAAATATGACGGATTTTCCGAAATCTATAGCCGTCATACCAGTGTCCCGTCTCGGAAAAGTCCATGTCGTACCGCCTACATAGCGCCTTTACCTCCTCTTCTGTAAACCCCGTATATTCCTCAAAATTAAACTGATCCGTCATGGAATACTCCTGAAACATATTCAGGGCGGAGTGTATGCCGTATTTCTTGACCGGAAGGATTCCCGTCATATACGCCAGCGCCACATAGGGCTGGTCCTTTAACAGGTTCCGCAGGAAATCAAGATACTGTTTTTGTAAGTCTTCCGCTTCCTGCCTCTCACGCATCACGCAGTCCCACTCGTCAATCAGGATGATGAACTGATTGCCTGTTTTCGCATATATTTTCTCAAGCGCCTCCGCCAGACCAAATCCCTGTCTATTCAAAAAATCTCCGTAGTTCTCACGCAGGTCCTCAACAACGACTTCTTCCAGATATTCTGTTATCTCCCGCACTTTTGCACGGATCAAAAACTGCTGCATATTTAGGAAAATCACATCATACTGATTCAGATGTTCCCGAAAGGACGCATCCCTTTCAATCTGCAGCCCGTTAAAAAGATCCGCGGAATCACAGCCACGGCTGTAATATGCCGCAAGCATATCAAGTGTCATGGATTTTCCAAACCTACGCGGCCTGCTGACACAAATATATTGATCCCTCGTATTAAGTTTCGCGTTCGTCTCTGCAATCAGTCCCGTCTTGTCCACATAAATTTCAGAACGAATTGATTTCCAAAATCCCTGTTTCCCCGGATTCAGATAAATTCCCATAAGCGATACCTCATAAATAAGGCGGTCCCTGTCCGGAGCCGCCTTTGTATATATGTTATCAAACTGTCCACTCGCAAACCCGCGCTACATCGCATCCATGGAACCGTCGCTCTCGTCATCATCATCGAAGAACTCTTCCACTTTCTTCACGCCGCCGACAACCTTGTCGGTCACCTCCGCTTTCGCCGCCTGAATGCCTTCCTTAAATTCCTCACCCGCGCTGTTCTCCTCCGCCTTTCCGAGGTCAAGATCCACGTAGTTGCGATCCGTTTCACCCTCGTCGAGATCGTCGTCAAAATTGTCGAAATCCTCATCGTCGTCAAAATCATCGTCCATCAGCGCGTCCCTGCCCTTCAGGTAATAGTACGCACCTCCCGCTACGGCGCCAAGAGCCGCTGTCACCATCAATAACTTACCGAATTTTTTCGCCATCAGTGTTCTCCTTTCACCGCATCACATCCTATTACCATTATATTAATACTATTTTGTGAAAATGAAAAGAGAATATGTATAAAAAAAGAGAAAACTTTGTGAAAATAGCATCCGGGGTACAACATCTTGTAGCTGAAAATTTTCTTAAAACTAGTTTTTCACAGAACATTGAATCCCTCCCGGTGTTGTGCTATAGTTATATTCGACCGAAAAGGTCAATTTATGTAGAAATTGGGGAGAACATGAACGAAAAATTTTTTGATCTGAAAAAAGAAAAGCAGGACCGCATGATAAATGCCGCTTTGAAAGTCTTTTCCAAAGGCGGCTATAAACATGCCAGCACGGACGATATCGTAGGGGAAGCCGGGATTAGTAAGGGGCTCTTGTTTCACTATTTCGGGAGTAAGCTCGGACTTTATAGTTTTTTATACGACTACAGCGTGCGTTTTATGAAACTGGAACTGACCGGCGGCGTTTCCTCCACAGAGCGGGATTACTTTGAGATCCGCCGTCAGATGGAATACGCCAAGATGCAGGTACTGAAAAACTATCCTTATATGCAGCAGTTCCTTGACCGCTGCCGTTTTGAGGATGTGAGCGAGGCGCTTATGGCAATCGAACGCCAGAAAAATGTGCTCAGTGATATGCAGGCTGTGCTGAAGAACCAGAGCGACCGCTCCCTGTTCAAGAGTGAAGTGAATTATGAAAAACTGGACCAGATGGTGACCTACACGCTGGACGGGCTGATGGACTCCCGTTTTCAGGACTCCTCCTTCCATCCCGACATGCTTTACGAGGAGAGCTGTGCCTATCTGAATATGTTAAAAGCGCTTTCCTACCGCTGATAGCAGCAAGGCGATAAAGGAGCGAAACAACTGTGAAACAGCAGACTTCCATATGAAGCGTGCACACAATAAAAGTCCGATACGTTATGTACCGGACTTTTTTATGCCTCTTTATATGCGGGAGCCTCGCCTCTGCTCCGTTTTGCCGCTATTTTCTGGTCGCGGCATTCTTTTCCTTGATCTTTTTCATTATCATTTCCTTCACGTCCCTCGCCTTATCTTTCATGCGGGGATTCGCGGTCTTTGACGTGATAAGCCCTGTGATGAGGCGGCTCGCCACATCGTACTGCTCAAAACGCATCGCCGTCACGGAAATCAGGAAATCCACTGTGGGCTCATCCATGCCGCACATCGGGAAGCTCTCGGTCTGTCTCGCCGCCAGAAATCCTTCCAGCGCATTTCTCAAAAATTCGTCTTCCTCCGCCTGACACTGTTTCTTTTTCTCCTCGTAGCCTTCCTCCGCCGGATCCAGATGCTCCGCCTGCCCTCTCAGGAGCCATGCCGTCTTCAGACAGATGTAAGCCTTCTCGCTGGCCTTCGTCTGCTTGACAATCGCATTTGCCAGAGCCATCTTATAGCGCTCCAGAGCCTCGTCATAGGTATAAGTCTCCGACGTCTCCTTCTGCGGCTTAAAGTTCGCGGAAATCGCCTTCTGTATGTTCTTCGCCTGAGGGGAAGTCAGGTATTTAAAAAATCTGCTCAGCGAAGCGTAGCCACAGGACGGGCACATAATCACATCATACTTCAAAAGGTCAATCTGCTCGTATCTGGGACGAAGATCCAGATCACTTCCCGCAAGCTTCGCCTTACCAATCTTAACAGTTCTCGCTTTAAATTCTCTGTCGCAGAGCGGACAGGTAAAAGATTTATCAAAGAGGAAATCCTGCTCCTGCACAACATGCGCAGCCGCCTGACCACCTTCTCCGCCCTCTTCCGGCTTTTTCTGTGTCTCATAGAGATCCATACTTTCCAGATTGCTCAGTCCAAACTGCTCTAACCCCGATAACAGTCCTGCCATTTCTTTATCCTCCCCGAATTATTCTGTAAAATCACATATAATTTATTCTACCCTAATTTTCCGATTTCGGCAAGACATATGAGCTTTTAAGAGAAACAATTCTGTTAAAAACAAGTTTTTCCGGCTTGGAATCCTTGCAGTCCACACAGAAAAATCCCTGTCTGACAAACTGGAAGCTCTCAAATGCCTTCGCGTCCTTCACCGACGGCTCAATGCGGCACTCTTGCAAAACAGTCAGGGAATTGGGATTCAGGTTTAAACTCCCATCCTCGTTGTAGACGCCCTTCTCCTCGTCAATGATATTCTCGTATAGTCTGACCTCGGCTTTCACGGACTCCGCCGCGGATACCCAGTGGATCGTTCCCTTGACCTTTCGTCCGTCCGGGCTGTTGCCGCCTCTGGACGCCGGATCGTAGGTACAATGCACCACCGTCACATTTCCCGCGTCGTCCTTCTCGTAACTTTCGCACTTTACGAAGTACGCGCCCATGAGCCGGACCTCATTGCCGGGGAACAGCCGGAAATATTTCTTCGGCGGCTCCTCCATGAAATCCTCTCTCTCGATATAAAGTTCCCTGCTAAAGGGCACCTCTCTGGAACCGAGCGACTCGTTCTCCGGGTTATTCACCACGGGCAGCCACTCCGTCTCCCCTTCCGGGTAATTGTCAATAACCAGTTTGACCGGGTCAGTTACCGCCATGATCCGGGGCCGTTTCATTTTCAGATCCTCTCGGATGCAATACTCAAGCATGGAGTATTCCGCCGAGGAGTTTGCCTTGGACACGCCGCACAGTTCCACAAAAAGCCGGATCGACTCCGGCGTGAAACCGCGTCTGCGGAGCGCCGCGATGGAAACCAGTCTGGGATCATCCCAGCCGTCCACAATGCCGTCCTCCACCAGTTTCTTAATATATCTCTTGCCTGTGACCACATTGGTCAAATACATTTTCGCAAATTCTATCTGCTTCGGCGGATGCGGATACTCCAGTTCCGTCACCACCCAGTTGTAGAGCGGTCTGTGATCCTCAAACTCCAGCGTGCAGATGGAATGGGTAATCCCCTCGATCGCGTCCTCTATGGGATGCGCATAGTCGTACATCGGGTAAATGCACCACTTATCCCCCGTATTCTGGTGGGACAGATGTGCCACGCGGTACAAAATCGGATCGCGCATATTGATGTTCGGGGAGGACATGTCGATTTTCGCGCGCAGGGTTTTCTCCCCGTCCGCGTACTTTCCTTCCTTCATCTCCTCAAACAGCCGCAGGTTCTCCTCCACGCCGCGCTCCCTGTTCGGGTCATCCTTTCCCGGCTCCGTCAGCGTCCCGCGGTACTCGCGCATCTCATCCGCCGTCAGGTCGGACACATACGCCTTGCCTTTTTTTATCAGCTTAATCGCGCCTTCATACATCTGGTCGAAATAATCGGACGCAAAGAAAAGCCTTTCCTCATAATCCGCTCCCAGCCACTTCACATCAGCCTTGATCGACTCCACGAACTCGCTCTTCTCCTTGGTGGGGTTCGTGTCGTCAAAACGCATATTGAACTTTCCGCCATACTCGGACGCCAGCCCGTAATTAAGCAATATGCTCTTGGCATGTCCGATATGCAGATAACCGTTGGGCTCGGGCGGAAACCTCGTATGCACGGTGTCGTAAACACCTTCCGCAAGATCCTTATCTATAATCTGCTCAATGAAATTTTTCGATTCCACTTATTTTCACTCCTCTGCTTGTAATCTAATAGGGAAGGCGGGCGTGCGCATCAAAAGGGCAAAATCCCACCCTCTGGGATCTTGCCCTGTCCCTAACTCTGTGAAGATCAATCCTCTTCGTCATCCACCGCGGCTGCAATCCCCGAAACAACTGCCGACACCACGGAAATCACCACAGGAATAATCACTACCACAAGAAAGCCGCCCAATAACAAAATGCCCATAATCAAATTCCTCCTTAGATACACCATTAATTATACACATTTTTCCCGAAACTGCAAGCCCCACAAAATCAGTCGTCACTGAGACACCCGGGCCAGCGTTCCGTATAATTCCAATAGCTGCTGACCTGCAGCGCCTTACGCCCCATATCCACAATTTCTTCCGTATCATATATAGGAGATGTATAGATCTCGTCTCCGTTATGCAGATACAAGGTCTTCGACCGCGCATCAAAAGCAAGGAAACCACGAATCCCGGAAAGTTTGCTGTACATCTGTCCCTTTTGCATACTTATCTGACAAGCGCCGTCATCCCCGCATAAAAAAGCATAATCCGTGCCCTCTGCCGCCTCATACCGCTTCATCTTCCCGGGCAGCTGCGCATATCTTCCATGAACGCCGCAGAAGTAGACATCATCCGGGGTGCTCCAATCTACAAAATAAATCACTACCCTTCCGTCTTTATAGACCAGATAGAGATCGTCATCATCTTCATCAAAGAACATGGTTTCCAGATATTCGATATCGAGATTATGCTGTCCCGGATCCACATAGACGCCCTCCTCTCCCATCTGATAAAAGAGAAGTTCGTCCGTCTCTCTGGAAGCCACCGCATAAAAGGGGCGTTCGTTACACACAGCCGCGACGCCGTCCGCAAGCGCTTCCTCATAGAGCAGCTCCCCGTCCGAAAGCCGATAGCCGTACAGCGCACTGTACTTCTGCATCGAGAGCACCCCGTTCTCCCGGTCTATACCCAGATACGTCATGCCGCCGTTTTCAAAGGTCACGGTCCGTCTGACGCTTTCGTCCGCCGGATCTATGAGATGGCAGGCGTCTTTGGTCACCACAAGAAGCGACTCGTTTCCGTCCCCGTCAAAGTCCCCGAAAGCCATTGCCTCATAGTAGGCTGCATCTTCATATGTCCAGAGCAGTTCTTTCTTTGCTGTATCAAACAGTTCCACACAGGTATTGCTTTCCCCGTCATACCTTGCCGCCGCCAGATACGTTCCGTCTCCGCTTAGTCTCGCCTGCCTGTAATTACCGCCTCCCTCGTAAAAGGGCTCTACGCCCTCGCCGATTGCCCGCCGATATACCGTGATCCGATTGCTGCCGTAGGGCAGGGTCACGCAGTAGCCGTCCCCCATGGCAAAGTCCTTCACATTGGAGGATGTACAGTCCGCAAAAACGCTCCCCACCATATCCATCCTGTAGTCCGTGTCCAGATAATGCCAGACGCCGTCTCTGGTAAATGCCATAAAGTCATCCGTGTCCGTATAGGAACCTGTCTCAACGATCTCCGTTCCGAAAGAAAAGGTATCGATCTGCGTCCCGTCCCTTCTGTCAAGCAAAAGGGCATCGCTGTATTTCTGACACAGAAGATAATGACTGCCCTCCCTGCGCGCAAATCCCACATCATAGAGCCAGCCGTCCGCTATGTCATAGCGCCACAGTTCTCGCTGACCAGTTAAGTCAAATGCCTGCAGCCTGCCTGACATCCCCGCCGTTGCGGGTGCAGCCCCTGTTCTCTCCGAACGATTAGCGGTCACATAGAGCAAATCGGCGCCCTGCTGATAGCGCCCCTCCTCCAGACAGAGATCCTTGATAAATTCATATTCGATGGGATATAGAGAAGTCCCGGGACCTTCTCCCGGATCCGCGGGATAGGCAAGCGCTGCGATCCGTTTGCCGCCGCTTTCCGCATCCAGCTCTATCGCCACGAGGATCCTGCCGTCCTCCGTGACCGCCTGTTCCGCCTCAAAACCGGCTTGGGCATACAGACCTTCTTCCAGTTCCTGCCACCGCAGCCTGCCGCCCTCTTTTCCGTCCGCGCCCACCAGATAGCAGCCTTCTTCCTCCACCACCAGAAAGGCTTCCTTCTCAGGTATGGGAATCACGCCCTCATAACCGGTGCAGGGATAGGTCGTGCTCTCATCCGTTTCGAGATCCTGCACGCAGAGTTCCTCTTCCTGCGCCCCCTCCTTTTTTTGCGGATAGAGAATCTTGTTTTCCGACACAAATCCCACCTGACACTCCCACGAAAGATCCTGCCCTTCCGGCTGAAACGAGATCTCGATGCTCTCGTGCAGGCTCTCCCAGACCGTCAGCCTGCCGGAATCCCCCACCGCCATCACCCTGCCGCCTTCCGGGGACAGCTTCATAAATTGAATGGCGCTGCCTGCCTCCAAAATACGGTCGGGTTTGATCCGTTCCCCGTTCTCATACAGGCGAAGCAGTTCTGTCAACGCATATGTCAGTTGCGGCGGCGCCTCGGCTGCCTGCTCCCCGTCAGCGGTTTCCGACTGGTATTCCTCATACGCCATGACGCCCACCGTCAGTCCCCGCATACGGTCTCCTTCTTCCAGATAACCGAGCGCTTCCCTTGCATAGGCTTCCGTGACCCTCCGTTTGGACTGCGCATACTGTTCCTCTATTTCCTCATACTGCTTTTCAATCACACCGGACTGTTCATAGATGAGCTTCGCGTCTTCCTTGATCTGCTGACTCTGATGCTGTATCTTTAAGGCGGCTGCGGTACTGACCAATCCGATCAATAAACACAGCACACTGACTGACACAGATGTCAGAATTATTTTTCGCATCCGTTGTTCCCGATGCCGCTGCCTCAGATCGTCATAACTGCAATCAAACATGGGCGCCGCCAGACGAAGCAGCTCGCTCTTGATTTTTCGGCGCATTTCCCTGCGCGTGCTCCCGCGCACATCCGCTGCCAGCGGCTCCACGGGAATCTTTTTATAGATGACACTACCGTCAGGTTTCTGTTCTTCCTCCTCCCGGAAGAGCAGTTCCTCCGGAAACGAGACTTCTGGTTCTCCTTCCACCAAAACCGCCAGCACATGCTCCCTGTCGTGCATCCGAATAAAGGTCTCGATCTCCTTGCGGCACCAGATTGACTCATTCAGTCTAGGCGAACAGATCACGATCAGATACTCCGACTGCGAAAGCGCTTCCGTGATCGGATCGGCAAGATTGCTCACAAGGGGCAGCTCCTCTTTATCGCGAAATACTCTGCGAATCCGCGTCTTCAGCTGCCCTGCGCCGTTCTCCCCCGCATTTCCTTTCTCCTTATCTTCGCCTTTCTGCCGCGCCACGTTTCGCGGCAGACGAAAGCTTTCCAGACATCTATGAAGCGTCTGTGCCGCAAAACTGTCCGGCTGTGTATGGCGATAGCTGATAAAGGCGTCGTACTTCCAATCTTTATTCATCCTTCTTTTCCTCGTACGTCTTAAAGAAGATATCCCGTTCTACCACATAGATATCATGCTTATCATCGCTTCGCACCGCCAGATAATCTCCGGGCTTGCCCAGCATATATTTCTCCTCGTCCCATGCGGTAAACACTTTGACTCTTTCAGTTAATTCCTTGGCGTAAATCTGTCCGCCACCGTTGGCAATACACACTTTTGCGTGGTCGATCAGTTTCATGACCTCTCCGGTAGAACGATCGTGTACCGTCGGTTCATACAAGAGTTCACACTTACTGTGATCCTCGCATTCATGGTAAGGCCTCTGTGTCGCCTCATATGTTTTGGCAAAGCGCTCCCGGCGGTTCGGATATACCTCTCCTTTGATCCCCACCATGATGATCAAATCTTCTTCCGCCACCATATCCACGTCCCCTTCCAGTGTGCGGATCGTGATCGGCGTACCGAGCGGCAGCACATCCTTAGCCTCCACATAACCGATGGGGATGCGCTTTTTCACATAAGGGCACATATCCGTGAGATCGATCTCGTATTTTTTGGCATAAATGATCTGACAGTGATCGAAATAATCGTTGAGCCGTTCGCTGAAAAAAGCTTCCGAGTGAAGCGTAGGATAAGCTTCCTCATAGAGCGCCATATTGATAAAGCCGCCCGCCTTCTCCCGATGCCCGCCGCCGGATCCGACTCCCTCCGCCAGAAAGGCAGCCAGATCATCGGCTTGTACCTCTTTCACACAACTGCGGACCGAAAACTTATAACCGTCCGCTGTCTCATTATAGACCACACAGCAATAAACTTCCGCTACCTGAATCAGAAAATCGCTGATCAGTCCCAGAATATTCGGGTCGCAGGGTTTTGACTTGATGATCGCATAGTGATAATCGTCATTATAGATATGCCGGATCATCGCCACCCCCGCTACTTCCATTTCCTGCAAAGAAAGATTGGAGTTACGGAATAAGGTGATCAGCGTTTTTTCCACGGGAACCGCTTCCCGCATATCCATATCCAACGGATTAAAAATCTCTGCAAATTGATTGGTATCCGTAAACAAGCCATAGTACAAAGCCGTTCCCAGCCTGCTGTCGTCGATCCTATAACCGGCGCTGCACAGCATCTGCCACACCAGCGTTGAACAGCTCCCCACATGAGGATTGATCGTACTAAACTGCGGCTGTGCTGTCTCGATCTGGTGATGATCGATGACTGCCACCTGCTCCGCCGGCAGCCTGATCACATTGCCTGCGCCATACTGACAGTCCACCGTAACCAAAAGTCCCGGCAGCTTCCCGCCCGGCTGTTCCTCTATATAAGCCGCCGCATCTTCTATATGCGTGATGGGAATTTCCAGATGCTCTAACATCAGCAGCAGATTCGGCTTCTGTATCTTATTCCTGCCCCCATAGACAAGTCGCACATGCTTTCCCAGAGACTCAAAATAGCGGCAGAGCGCATACCCTGCCGCTATGGCGTCCGCATCGGGATTGTCATGGCACTGTATGGTGATGGGATCGTATTTTGCAAGTTCTTTCAGTATCATAGTGTCACATTCTCCCCGTAATTTTCCCGGCGCCGGAACGCTATTTCCTGTCCGGCTCTCCCGCGTTCATATCTGTATACATATCCAGAAGCCCCACCGTCTCAGACGCCGGTCTGCCGTACATATTACAGCACTCGTGGGATATGTTCTTCGCCTCTTCACTCTCTTCGTCAAAGGTGATGCTCATGCGGTACACCCCGTGCTGCGATTCCGCATCCAGATGCCGCATAATCTCCTCTATCATTTCCCTGTCATTGCCTTCCATAGCGCCTGCCCCTTTCATGCTGTCCGGCATTTTACCACCACATGCCGTACATCGCCCCCATCAGATTTTCGTAATCCTTGTACACCCTGTCTAAAATGCCGTTCCATTCTCTCTCCGACAACTCAAAAAATGCTGTCTTCGCTTTCACATTCTGCCTCACCCGTCTTTTAAGCGGCGACAGACCGATCTCTCCCCTGACCAGCCCGAGCTCCTGGTCTTCCAAATCAAACGTCAGTTCGTCAATCTCCATATCAAAGCTTTCCCCTTTTTTGATATGGGAAAACCCGCCCGACGCCTGAAAAGCCAGCTCAAAGTCATCCTCCACATCCTTCATGGTAAATTTCCCGTCAAAGCTGTTTTTTCTCCCGTCACATTCCAGTTCACAGCCGAGTCTCACACTCCACGCGTACCCGTTCTCCGTGATGCCGCACTTGATATCCGATTCCATCTGGTAATCATCAAGTTCCAGACTCTGCGTCGTCTGCCAGACAATTTCCGTCTCTCTTTTCTCTTCCTGCCGCTCGCTTTTCACCGTAAACTTTCCCTGCATCTTCTCTATGCTGCGCTTTTCGCCGAGAAAATAAATATCCCCGTCAACCCTTACCCTGCCGTCGCAGAGCATAAGCGGCTTCTCCACCCGGATGCTCTCGATCCGGTTCGCACCGTTGATCTCCAGAATAAAACTGATTGCATCCGTGCCGGAAACCACATCAAAATAACTTAAAATCCCCATGGCGTCTTCTCTGCCCACCTTGGTAAAATCCACATAATCATATAAAAACTGTCTGACCAGTTCGTTAAAATACAGTTCGTCAAAACTGACCCGGTAAAGATCCTGTCCTGCTTTCTCCATGGTCATATGCCGTCTGCATTCCGCGATTTCGTCAGCATACTCTTTGAGAAAGGCTTTTCCCACGCCTTCCTCGTCCCCGAAAAGCCACGGCTCCGGGAACAGGTCGATGGAGAAGTCGTCCCCCTCCGCCCTGCCAAAAACCTCCGCCCACAGGGAATGGTTGTACTGGTCGAGCACATTTTCATTCTCAACATAGACATTTTCCAGATACAGCTCGGGAATGGAAAAGCACAGATTCTCCTCGTCCCCGTAAAGCTCCATGCCTGCCAGCTCATAGTTCATCACGCTTAAGGCTGTGGACGCCGCCATCTCTTTTCTCTGCCTGTCAACCTCGCAGTCCGTGTCAACGCCCAGCGTGACCTGCCCGAGAAAGGTGTCCGTGGTGACATTCATCTTTGTGTCAAGGTGCGCCCCCTCCTCCACAAGCATCCGTCTGATCTGATCCGCGCCGATTTTTTCCGCCAGCGGATTCTTCATCTCCTCCGCCTCCCGCGCCAGATTCAGAAAACCTTTCCGAATCTTATACGCCGCTGAGTGCGTATGGTAAAACCACCCTCCCAGAATGGCTGCGAGAAGCACTGCCGCCACGCACAGAATAACGATAAGCGCCGTCTTTTTGTGGTTCTTCGGCGGCAGATAAAGCTGCGCCGGCGGTCCGAAGGTATTGCTGTTCTGGTTCTGCGGCTGTAATGAGTAACTGTCCATATGCGATCCCCTTTAATATTTTAATCCTGCATCCTTAGTTTCATATCTATTTCTATATAAGTGTTTTTCTGACTTAAATTTTTATTTCCTAAGTATCATCTTACCATATCCGCGCAAAAAAAGAAACGCCCCGGCAAAAACCGGGGCGCACATTATGTTGAAATTATGCCAGACCGAGCCTGCGTAAGCAACGCTCGAGATGGAACCATCACTCAACCTGCCGAGGCTGCCTGCAGCCTCGCAATCGAACGAAGTTCGATTTGTTATTTAGCAGCAGCGATCTCCGCCTTCAGAGCCTCTGTCAGCTTCGGAACGATCTTGTTCAGGTCGCCCACTACGCCGTAGTCAGCCACATCGAAGATCGGTGCGTCCGCATCCTTGTTGATCGCAACGATGATATCGGACTCTTCCATACCTGCCACGTGCTGGATCGCGCCGGAGATACCGATTGCGAAATACACGTTCGGGCGGACAGTCTTACCAGTCTGACCTACCTGCAGATCCTTCGGCTTCCAGCCGGAATCCACAACCGCACGGGAGCAGCTTACGGTGCCGCCGAGCACTTCCGCCAGATCCTCAAGGATCTTGAAGTTCTCCGGGCTGCCTACGCCACGGCCGCCGGACACGAGAATCTTAGCGTCCATGATATCCACGGTCTCAGCCACGGACTTCACAATGTCAAGAATCTCCACATACTTGTTGTCGGGAGTAAAGCCGGGATTGAACTCCACCACATTTGCTTTCGCACCCTTGATGGGATCGATCTTCTGCATAACGCCCGCACGAACCGTAGCCATCTGAGGACGGTTGTAAGGACATGCGATGGTAGCGATGGTATTGCCGCCGAATGCCGGACGGGTCATCAGCAGCTGGTTGTGAAGCTGCTCCTGACCGGGAACTGCCTGCAGCGGGAAATCACCGATCTCGAGAACGGTACAGTCAGCCGTCAGGCCGGTAGCCACTCTCGCGGAAACTCTCGGGCCTAAGTCTCTGCCGATCGCCGTAGCGCCCACCAGCATGATCTCGGGCTTATACTCATTGATCACGGATGCCAGCGCATGTGCGTAAGGCTCCGTTCTGTAATCTTTTAACTCGGGATCGTCCACAACGATCACCTTGTCCGCGCCGTACTCAGCGAGCTGGTCTGCCAGTCCCTTTACGCCGGAACCGAGCAGTACAGCCGTAACATCTGTATCTAAATCTTTCGCGAGGTCTTTCGCTTTGCCAAGTAACTCAAATGCAATACTGCTGATCTCATTGTCTACCTGCTGCGCAAAGACATATACACCCTTGTATTCTTCTAAATTCATTTTATACCTCTTTCTGCGCACTCGTTTTACGCGTATTCTTTGTTAGATGACATGCTTAACTTTTAACTTGTCAACGATGTAGCTTACGGACTCGTCGGGATCGAGGGAAACTTTCTCTCCTGCACCCTTTCTTACCTTGTCGGAAGCCTTCGCGATCTTGGTCGGGGAACCCTTTAACCCCAAGTTCGCGTCGTCAACATCCTTAAGATCCGCTCTGCCCCAGACAGTGATCTCCTGCTTATAAGCGTCGAAGATGCCGCCGGGTGTCATATAACGAGGCTCATTCAGCTCGGAAAGAGCGGTGATCAGGCAAGGCATTTTTGCCTTAACCACATGATATCTGTCCTCATACTGACGCTCAACAACCACGCTGTCGCCCTCGATCTTGATGTCCTGCGCGTAAGAAATAACAGGAATGTCAAGATGCTCGGAAATCTGCGGACCAACCTGCGCGGTATCGCCGTCGATTGCCTGACGACCGGTAATGATAAGATCATACTCCAGATTTCTGATCGCGCCTGCCAGTGTGGTGGAGGTTGCCCATGTATCAGCGCCGCCGAGCACTCTGTCTGTCACGAGCACGCCCTTGTCCGCGCCCATAGCCATAGCCTCGCGCAGAACCTCTTCCGCCTTGGGAAGACCCATCGTTACAACCGTAACCTCTGCACCGTACTGATCCTTTAATCTGAGCGCCGCCTCCAGACCTGCTTTATCATCCGGGTTCATAATCGTGAGCATGGCGCCTCTGTCAAGCGTTCCGTCCGGATTAAACTTAACGCCGCCTGCGGTATCCGGAACCTGTTTCACACAAACCACAATTTTCATTGTATTTTTCTCCTTCATATTTTATTTATTTGCTTGTACGAAGAATGCCTGCTTTTGGCATTCTTCTGCGTGAAATATAGAAGTTCTTGGCGAAACGCCCTCTGGCGTGAGTCTTAGAACTTCTTTTCACGCGCCTACTTAAGCAGAGCCCCGGAGATAACCATTCTCTGCACTTCGCTTGTGCCCTCGTAGATCTCCGTGATCTTTGCGTCACGCATCATGCGCTCAACGTCGTACTCTCTGATGTAACCGTAACCGCCGTGAAGCTGAACCGCCTTTGTGGTCACTTCCATAGCCACTTCTGCCGCGTACAGTTTCGCCTTAGCCGCCTCTACGGAATATACTTTCTGGGTTGCCTTCGCCATAGCAGCCTTGTAAACGAGGAGCTGCGCTGCCTCAACCTTGGTAGCCATGTCAGCAAGCTGGAACTGCGTATTCTGGAATGCGCCGATCGCTCTGCCGAACTGCTTTCTCTCCTTCACATAAGCGATGGTGTTGTCGAGAGCGCCCTCAGCCAGACCGAGCGCCTGGGAAGCGATACCGATACGGCCGCCGTCCAGTGTGTGCATTGCGATGTTGAAGCCCTTACCCTGCTGCCCAAGGAGATTCTCCTTCGGGATGCGGCAGTCGGTAAAGATCAGCTCGTAAGTGGAAGAACCGCGGATACCCATCTTCTTCTCCTTCGTACCGAAGGTGAAACCGGGCGTTCCTTTCTCCACGATGAATGCGGAAATCTCTTTCTGCAGGCGGCCGCGCTTCTCAACCGTTCCTGTGATTGCAAAAATGACATAAACGTCAGCTTCCTTACCGTTGGTGATGAAGCACTTGGAGCCGTTAAGCACCCACTCTTCACCGTCAAGCACAGCCTTGGTCTGCTGACCCTGCGCGTCGGTACCTGCACCGGGCTCTGTCAAGCCGAATGCGCCCAGCTTCTCACCCTTTGCAAGGGGAACTAAGTATTTCTGCTTCTGCTCTTCCGTGCCGTAGGTCATAATCGGGTCGCAGCACAGAGAGGTATGTGCGGATACGATAACGCCTGTTGTTCCGCATACTTTAGAGAGCTCCTCCACGCACATAGCGTATGTGAGAGGATCACAGCCCTGTCCGCCGTACTCCTTGGGAACAGGAATACCGAGAAAGCCTAACTTTGCCATCTTCTCAACGGTCTCTCTCGGGAAAACCTCTGTCTCGTCCACTTCCTGAGCGAGAGGTTTTACTTCTTTTTCAGCGAACTCTTTGAACAGAGCTCTCGCCATTTCATGTTCTTTGCTTAACGTAAAATCCATGATTTTTTATTCCTCCATGTTTTATTTTATGATCTGCTCGTCTCACGATAAGCAGACTCAAAATGCTTCGCATTTTTCGTGCACGTTGCACCTTCAAACAGCACAAAGAAATGATTCCTGCCTGCAAGCAGTCAGAATCCTTTCTCTGTGCTATTCTCAGTCTGCTTATCGTGCCTATTTAGAATAGTCAAAGAAACCAACGCCGGTCTTTCTGCCGAGCTTCTTCTCCTCCACCATCTTCTTGAGAAGCGGCTGGGGCGCATACTTCTCGTCCTTTGTCTCGTTATAGAGCACTTCCATGATCGCAAGGCAGATGTCCAGACCGATCAGGTCACCAAGGTGCAGGGGACCCATGGGATGAGACGCACCGAGCTGCATAGCCACGTCGATATCCTCTGCGGAAGCGGTACCTGCGTCGAGAACGCCGATCGCCTCGTTAACCATCGGGATCAGGATTCTGTTTACCACAAAGCCGGGCGCTTCCTTCACCTGTACGGGCGTCTTGCCGATCTCCTCAGCGATCTTTGTGATCTTATCCACCATATCCTGCGGGGTGTTCTCGCCCCTGATTACCTCAACCAGCTTCATTCTGTCAGCCGGGTTGAAGAAATGCATACCGATCATCGGTCTGTCAAGACCCTCGCCGATCTTGGTGATGGAAAGGGAGGAAGTATTGCTCGCGAACATGCAGTCCTTCTTCACAATGCCCTGCAGCTCTTTGAAGATCGCCTGCTTGATCTCCATCTTCTCCAGCGCAACCTCAACGATCAGATCGCACTCACCGCAGATATTGTTCAGACCTGTGGTGATCTTGCCCATAACTTCGTCAGCCTTCTCCTGCGTGATCTTTTCCTTGCTTACAAGGAAATTCATATTTTTCTGGATTTTCGCCTTGCCGCCCTCAGCGTACTCTTCCTTGATATCGCAGAGACATACCTCGTAACCGTCTGTCATGGCAAATGCCTGTGCGATGCCGGAACCCATTGTCCCCGCGCCGATAATACCTACTTTCATTGTAAGTCCTCCTTATTATAAATTGATATATTTATTTAGTTCCTTCAAAAATCTTAGCAGTTCTTAAACGGCTCCTTCACCTTCTCCTTGTTCTTGTCGAGGAAGAATGCCATGCCGTACTTCTGGTCCTCTGTCTCGAAGCAGTCGCCGAAAAGCTTCTCCTCGATCACGATCGCCTCGTCCATGCCAACCTCCAAGCCGTCATTGATCGCTTTCTTGCAGTTGCGGACCGCGATGGGCGCGTTCTTCGCAATGCCTGCCGCCATCTTCTCAGCCGCCGCCATCAGCTCCGCCTGCGGATATACTGCGTTAACCAGACCGATCCGAAGAGCCTCGTCAGCCTTGATGTTTCTCGCCGTGTAGATCATCTGCTTCGCCATGCCGGGGCCGACGATTCTCGCCAGTCTCTGCGTACCGCCGAAACCGGGCGTAATGCCAAGCCCTACCTCGGGCTGTCCGAATACCGCGTTGTCGGAACAGATTCTGATATCACAGCTCATGGAAATCTCACAGCCGCCGCCAAGCGCAAAGCCGTTCACCGCAGCGATCACGGGAATCGGGAATGTCTCTAACTTGCGGAACACGTCGTTGCCCTTCTTGCCGAAAGCCTCGCCCTCCGCCTTGGTGAGCGTGCTCATCTCACCGATATCCGCGCCCGCCACAAAAGATTTCTCGCCCGCACCCGTCAGGATCAGGCATCTCACCTCATTTTGATCCACACCGTCAAGGGTTGCATCCAGCTCATCCAGAACAGCAGAGTTAAGCGCGTTTAACGCCTTCTCACGGTTGATCGTGATCACACCGACCTGCCCTTTCACTTCATATAAAACAAATTCCATTGTTTATCTCCTTTTATGTTTTTATTTTTCAGCAGTTGCGAAACGCTTCACATTGCTACACACATTGTGCAAACAGTATAACCATAAGCAGACCCTTGGAAAACGTCGGTACTTGGCGAGGTACTTTCGAGCCTAGTACCGCTACGTTTGGAACGGAGCGCAAGCGCGTCTGCGTTGATTATACTGTTTGTACAGTTCCAACAATTTTAGTAGCGTTTCGCCCTGACTTTAGTCCATCTCAACAATGGTAGCACACCCCATACCGCCGCCGATACACAGCGTAGCCAGACCCTTCTTCGCGCCCTTCGCCTGCATCTCGTGAAGCAGGGTTACAAGGATACGCGCGCCGGAAGCGCCTACCGGATGACCGAGCGCAATCGCGCCGCCGTTCGGGTTGAGCTGCTTGTCTACGTCGATGCCAAGCTCCTTGCCCACTGCTACGGACTGTGCCGCAAATGCCTCGTTTGCCTCGATGATGTCGAAGTCCTCAATCTTGTAGCCAGCCTTCTCCATAACTTTCTTCGTAGCCGGAACAGGACCGATACCCATAACCTCAGGTCTGCAGCCTGCAAGCGCGCCTGCAACGAAGGTAGCCATAGGCTTCACGCCAAGCTCTTTCGCCTTCTCCTCGCTCATCACAACGATGGCAGCCGCGCCGTCGTTGATGCCGGAAGCGTTGCCTGCCGTCACGAAGCCGTCGGGATTGATCGGGCGGAGTTTCTGCAGTCCCTCGATGGTGGAACCCGGTCTCGGACCCTCGTCAACCTTGAACTCAACCATCTCTTTTTTCTTCTTCACCATAACAGGCACGATCTCCTTGTCGAACGCGCCGCTCTTCTGTGCAGCCTCTGCCTTCGTCTGGCTCTTTAATGCGAACTCATCCAGCTCCTCGCGGGTAAGGCCCCACTCTCTGCAGATATTGTCCGCAGTCATAATCATATGGTAGTTATTGAAAGCATCCCAGAGAGCATCGTTTACCATCGTGTCTACCAGTGTGCCGTTGTTCATTCTGTATCCGTAACGTCCCTGCATAACCGCATAAGGAGCCATGGACATGTTCTCCATACCGCCTGCAACCACGATATCCGCATCGCCCGCCTGAATCATCTGCGCAGCCATATTCACACAGTTCAAGCCGGAACCGCAGACCACGTTGATGGTAACCGCCGGAACCTCGTTGGGAATGCCTGCCTTGATGGAGGACTGACGCGCAACGTTCTGACCCTGTCCTGCCTGAATAACACAACCCATGTAAACCTGATCTACCTTGTCAGGAGCAACGCCCGCTCTGTTTAACGCCTCCTTGATTACGATCGCCCCAAGTTCTGCTGCCGGTGTGGTGCTCAAGCCCCCGCCCATCGTGCCGATTGCCGTACGGCAGGCGCCTGCCAAAACAACTTTTTTTGCCATTTTCTTCTCCTCCATATTTGTGATATTTTTTTAGTGAAAAGCCCTGTGATCGAGCAGGGCGATTTATCGTCCCTGCCTGTCGCGCGGGGTGCGTGCTGCAAAGCAGCAATCTGCATTATGCACCCCTGCGCATAAAGGGCTTGCCGACGATTGTTATTTTTTTGTCATTGTCCGCCGTTTCTATTGTATCATAGGGATTTCGTTTTTGCAATTTTTTATATCTCAAATCTCTCCATCAGTTCCACCATCGTCTCCACCTGCGATTTCTGCTCCGTGCTGACTGCCGCCGTCTCCTGCGAGGTAGCCGAATTGTTATCGACAGCCGAGGAAACCTGTGTCACGTTTACGTTCAGTTCCTGCATCCGCTCCGTATCCCGCTTCAGGATCTGCTCGATCTGTCCCATCTTCTCGGTGGCTTCTTTCGCGTCGGACATCACCTGTTTCATGTTGGCTTCCGTCTCCTCCGCAATGGCAATACTCTTGTCCATCACCGAAACCGTCGTCTCAATCAGCTCTGTCGTCCTGCCCGCCGCGTTTGCCGATTCATTTGCCAGATTTTTCACCTGCTCCGCCACAACGGCAAATCCTTTTCCTGCCTCGCCCGCTCTCGCCGCCTCGATCGCCGCGTTCAGCGCAAGCAGATTTGTCTGGGACGCAATATCCTCGATCGCTTCTATAATCGTGCTGATCTGCTCGGAACATCTGCCGATTTCCTGAATGGAGCCCTTCAGTTCCTGCAGCTTCTCATTGCCTTTTGACAGCGTCATGCCCGCAGACGCCGCCATACTTGCAGACGCCTCCGCCTCGTGGGCGTTCTCTTCCATGCTCTTCGTCATGGCGTCAAACGCCGTCATCAGTTCTGATACCTGCGCCGCCTGCAGGGTGCAGTTCTCCGCCAGATCCTGCGCCGCAAACGCGAGCTGTTCGGAACCGCTGTCGATCTGCCCCGAAACACTACGGATCGTTCCCAGCGTTTCCCGCATCTTCTCCGCGATCTGCACAAGGGAATCCTTGATCGAAATAAATTCGCCCACATATTCCTGTCTGATCTCGACCCGGTAATTGCCATCCCCCATCTTTTCCAGTGTCTGGGTAATCTCCCGTATCATGCCGAGCAGATTTTCCTTCATAAACGCGATGGCGGCAACCATTCTTCCGACCTCGCTCTCATCCTCCTCCAGGTCAAGCTCCACATGGAATTCTCCTCCCGCAAGCACTTCCATCTGATCTGACACTTTTACGATAGGCTCCAGAAGCTCCTTCTCGGAAAAACGGATGGTTTTGATAAACTCTCTCACAAGATACAGGAAAGAAAGGGCAAACAGCACCTCTATCAGATACTGCAGAACCTTAAGTCCCGTCTGTCTGCCTTCCTTTCTATCTAAAATTTCCTGAATCGTCTCATCCGTCTGCCGGTTGATCTGCGCCACCGAATTTCCGTACTCCGAGCTGAACACGCATGTCTGCGCCGCCGCCAGATCGCCAGCCTGCACATACGCAATCGCCTGCTCCTCCAGCGGGACAAGCTGATTGGACATCTCCGCAATCTGGTTTAAGCTCGTCCACTCGCTGTCCAGAAGTGAGCATTTCTCCAGCGTCGCAAGCGCCTTTTCCCTGTTCTGGTCCTGATTCAGTTCCTTCATGTAGCCGTCATAATAACTCTGGTCCCCCGTAACCGCATAAGACTGTATGTCGTACGTCAGCGTCTTTGACGCGGTGCGGTACTGGTTCAGCGCCACAGTCGTATTGATCTGCGCAGTCTGTACCCCTAACATGCAGATGTTAAAAAAGATAAATCCCAGAAGCAGCACCGCACCTACCGCCACCGATATAAACGCCTGCTGCACCAGCCTTTTCAACTGCGCTGCCTGACTCTTCCTTCCCGATACCTTGTTTTCCTTTTTCCCCATAATCCTTCTCCTATACCCCATTTCCGGCTCAAAAAAACACCTGTGTAAAATAAATAGTTCCATAAAAAGTATAGCTGAATTTTTACTTATTTTCAACAATTTATTTTATCATTTCACTATGCTTTTCGTGCATTTTGCTAATGGTTTTGCGGCACAGGCATTTTTGTTTTCTCCTTGTACGCGTCTGCCGCCGGATCTGTCATGGGCACCACTCTCCTCCACTCTCTGGAATCCCCCACTTTCTCCACCTCACAGCGGTTTTTATACAGAAATTTGGACAGTTCATAGCAGTCCACCCAGATTTCGTTGTTCCCCTCCTTCTGGGACTCATCAAAGACAAGCTGTAATCCCCAGTGCAGATGCACGGTCTTGATATTGTTCACATTCTCCGTGGTGCTGTAGCCGGTATGTCCCATGTAGCCGATCACATCCCCCGCCGTCACCACAGCCCCTTCCGCAAGCCCCTCCGCATAAGGGTAGTTCTGCCGCAGATGTGCATAGTAATAGTAGCGTTTTTTGTCAAAACTGCGGATGCCGATACGCCAGCCGCCGTACTGGTTCCATCCCAGCGCCTCCACGTAGCCGGATTCCACGGCGATGATCGGCGTGCCGATCTGCCCCATCATGTCGTGTCCCAGATGGGGTCTTGCATAGCCGTAGCTGCGGGAAGACCCGAAATCATCATAATGGCTGTAGTCAAACCCTTTCGCGATGGGTGAAAATGCCTTCAGTCCGTAGACATGTCTGCCGTCCAGCGTAAATTCCCCCATCATACCGCCGAGCACCGCCGTGTACGCCTCCAGATAGTAGTCGTAATATTCCATATCCTTCGTCAGCTCCGCCATGGTATGCTCTCCGCTTTTCAGCTTTTCCGCCACTTCCTCTATTTTTCGGACGCTGTTTTTGTCAAACTGTCCTCCCGTCTTTGCCCCCACATATGCCAGAAGCTCTATCCAGTCCAGATGTACTTCATCCCGGTAACTGTCCACATCCAGATCATACGCCGCCGCCATCGCCTCGTCGGTGACATGAAATTCCACCCACTTGATGTAATTGCCGTCCGCGGTGACTTCCACCGCCTGCCCGTTTGTCCCGCCGGTCTCCTGCCGCGCAGGCGCCTGCCACTTCCCGAGCAGTTCCCCCGCCATACATATGCAGCCGAGGACAAGCAGCGCGAGCGCGCCAATCCTTGCAGCCGCTTTTCCCCATCCGTGTTTCCATCCCCTGTTATGTCCCATGCCCGCCTCCGTGATTCTACGTCTAAAATCCCAGATCACTTTCACTTTAATCATATGTAAAGCAAAATTCCGTTATGTCAGAAGCCCGCCGCGGACAGATCCCATAAATATCACATTGTCCTGCGCCGCATATCTTGTTATGATAGGAGTATACTTGATTCATTTGCGGGAGGCTCTGCCTATGACTGAAAAAATCAGAAACGCGCTGGAGGGAAAGGAAATGTTCGTCTTCAGCATCGCCACAGCCCTGCTCCTTTTTACAGCCGCCTTTCTTCTGGCACCGCCGGAAGAGCTTCTGCGCGGCATGGTTACCATTGTGCTCACAAGGGATGCCCTGGTCACGGATTATTTCGAGCTTGCCGGGTTCGGCGCCGCCTTTTTCAATGCGGGGCTGGTGCTTGGTTTTGCGATCCTGCTGATCCACCTGCAGAAAATCCCTTTCACCGGGCTCACCATGGCAGTCCTCTATATCAACGCGGGATTCGCCCTCTTTGGCAAAAATCCGGTGAACGTCCTGCCCATGCTGCTGGGGACATGGCTCTACGCGAGATTTCACCGCGCGGGCATGAGCCGCTATATTTATACGGCGCTCTTCGGTTCCTGTCTGGCTCCCATGGTCACGGAACTTGTATATCTTCTGCCCTTCTCCTTTGCAGCCAATCTGGCAGTTGCCGTGGCTGTCGGCGTCTTTGCCGGTTTCGTGCTGCCGCCGCTCTCCGTACATACCGCCTCTATGCACATGGGCTACAATCTGTTCAACATGGGATTTGCCGGCGGTCTCTTCGCCTTTGTCATGATGTGCGTCCTGCAGTCCTTCGGTCTGGAAAGCAACAATGTATTCATCTGGAGTTACGGGCGCCCGTTCTGGCTGCTCGCCGGTCTGTACCTGTACTTTGCGTCCGCCCTGCTCTTCGGTCTTTACATGAACAGGAACGGGCTGCGTTCCCTGCTCAGGCTGATGCGTCACCCCGGCCGTGCAGTGGCGGATTTCGTCCTGATGGACGGCGCGCCGACTACTCTGGTCAATATGGGAATCATTGGTCTCCTGTGTACCACCTATATCGTGCTGATCGGCGGCGATCTGTCCGGCCCTGTGGTGGGCGCGGTTCTGACCGCATTCGGCTTTGCCGCTTTCGGCGCCCATGCCAGAAATTACCTGCCGGTGCTGGCAGGCGTGCTCCTCTCCACTTTTTTTAACCACATGCAGCCCACCACACCCGGAATCCAGATGGGCGCCGTGTTCGCCGTGGGGCTTTCTCCCATCGCCGGACAGTTCGGCATCCCTGCCGGAATCATCGCCGGTATGCTGCACGCCGCGGTTGTGGTATGCTCCTCCTCCCTCTACGGCGGATTAAATTTATACAACAACGGCTTTTCCACGGGTCTGGTCGCCATTGTGCTCGTACCGACGCTGGAAAGTTTTATCAAAGGATTTCAGACTAAGAAAGAACGGAAAAACAGACACTGAAAGTAACGGCAGCGCAGACTTTGCGCGGAATGGAGATTACCATGACACATGAAGAAAAAAAGACCGCTAAGATCGTAGAGGAACTGACCATGTTTTTCTTCGCGCTGGAGGCGTCCTATATCGACACCCGGATCGCACGGCAGGAAAACGAGGTCACAATCCGTCTGGAAGCGGACTTCGACCCGTCCTTCGCAGACAAACTTTCCCATCTGGACCACTATCTGAACGGGCAGAAAAACGACGGCATGGGCGATATCTACTGGGAACTTGCCGGCAGCGGCGATCCCGGCGAAACAAGCCAGCTTCTCTTAGTCGGCATGATGATTGACCGTGCGGAAATAGAGCTGGGCGCGGACCGGGTGAAGCTGACCATGTACCGGAGTCTGTGAACCGTTTCTTCCTGGCCCTGCCTGTGCGCGCAAAAAGCGGCAGGGGGATCGCTCCGCCCTGCCGCCAGTATAACCCATTTTTAGAACTCAGGCTCGATCAGCCCGTAGGTATTTCCCTTTCTCTTATAAACCACATTCACCTGATCCGTCTCCGCATTGCAGAACACAAAAAAGTTGTGTCCGAGAAGTTCCATCTGCACACAGGCATCCTCCGGATACATGGGCTTGATGTCGAACTTCTTCGTGCGGATGATCTGCACCTCTTCCTCATCCATATAATCTTTCTCGATAAATTCCTGACGGAAAAAGCCCGCGCCCTGCTTCTTGTCCACCAGCTTGTTCTTATACTTCTTAAGCTGCCTCTCGATAATCTCCTCCACCAGATCAATCGAAACATACATGTCGCTGCTGACCTGCTCGGAACGGATGATATTTCCCTTCACGGGAATCGTCACTTCAATCTTCTGGCGGTCTTTCTCCACGCTGAGCGTGACATGCACCTCTGTGTCCTCGGTAAAAAACTTCTCCAGCTTACCGATCTTGTCCTCTACTGCTGCCCGTAACCCTTCCGTTACCTCGATATTTTTTCCAACAATGTTAAATTTCATCTAATTCATCCCCTTCCAGTTGGAGTTCTAAGCATTGCTTATGGAAACAGTATACCATATTTTACTATTCTATTGCAACAAGTTGCTCCCATTTAGATAAATTCAACAAAACGTACGTTCCTTCAGTTTCCATAAAGAAAATGATCGACCCAGTCAAAAAGCTGTGGATATGGTGGATAAATCCGTGTATAAAACCATTTTATGCTGAAATCCCGCTTTTTTTATGTGGATAAGTCGTTTTTGCATTACACCCGTTATTTCATATTCCCCAAAAACTTTGTGCACTGTAGACAAATTGTGTGATTTACGGGCTGACTCTGCCCAGACATAAAGCAGACGGGAGATGCCCCCTATGGAACATCTCCCGCTTATAATCGTATGTTTTCTGTACCGCAGCGCCGCTCCTAGAGGATTCTTCTGATGGAAAGAATCGAACGGTAGGTTGCGCTGGATTCAATAATGCCTGTTCTGGATGTGGACGCGTGCACGATCTGACCGTTGCCCGCGTAAATTCCCACATGACCCGAATAACAGATGATATCGCCGGGCTGCGCGTTCTCCAGACCGTTGACCGCCGCGCCCACGCTTCTGTCTGCCGCCGAAGAATGGGGCAGGTTTACGCCAAAGTTCTTATACACGCTCATGACAAACCCGGAGCAATCCGCACCGTTTGTCAAGCTGGTGCCGCCGTACACATAGGGATTACCCACAAACTGTCTCGCAAACTGTACCACATCGGCTCCCGTACTTCCGGTCGGGTTCGCGTAAGTCTTGCCGCCTTCCTCGGTCTTGCTGCCGGATGCCGCGTTTTCGGAAGTTTTCTTTCTCGCCGCCGCCTGTGCAGCTTTTCTCGACTCTTCCTCCCTGGCAAGTCTCGCCTTCTCCTCGGCTACCGACTCTGCCTTCACAAACTCTGTGGAAAGGGTAACGTAATCCATGGAGACATAGCCGTCACCTTCCTCGATATTTACCTTTACCCAGCCGTCCATTTCCTCTGTGACAATCAGTTCATCCTCGATCGGAACCAGACCCAGAACCGCTTCCTCCAGACCGGGCTGCTCACGAACCTTCAATGTGGTGGTCGTGACGGTCGCGATACGTGTTCCCACTTCCTTCGCGTAATCGACTGCTTCGTCGCCGGTCACACAGTACTCGCCTTTCACATACCCCTCGACGGAGCCGGAGCTGATCTTATACCAGCCGTCCTCCTCCTCGATAAAGCTGCCGACGGACTTGTTGTAAAGCTTGCCGACGATCTCGCCTTCCTCGCTGGGGATATCACGCACATTCACATAATCATTCACTCTGGCAATTACCAGATTCTTAAAGCTCTCTTCCTCCTCAGACAGTCCGCTTCCCGCTGCTGCCTTCAGATCCTTCGTGTAGCCTTCGCTGACCACGATCGTATCCTGAATCTTCTTTTCCGGCACCTTGCTCACCTTATCAGATGTGCTGGCAAGATCAGAAAAACCGCCTACCTGAACGCTGCCAACGCTGATGCCCTCGTTTTCAATCCCGGATGAAGCATCCCCGTTTTCCTCCTGCTGCTCTGCCGCCTCTTTGTCTGACTCTTCCTTTAAAGCAGACAGCGCGGTGGATTTCTCTTCGTCCTGCAGGGAAAACTCTATGCCTGCCGAGGGAAGCACGCTGCCCACATTTCCTGTGGCCTCCGCCTCGATCCCCGTGCCGGTAAATCCAACAATTGCAGCCAGTGCACATGCAGTCCATTTCAGTCTGTTTTTGTTCATAAAAGCACCTCATTTGTTACAGAATTGTTACATCTGGCTATAATATAGCATTGAATAAACGTTTTGTCAACCACAGCATCTACCATCAAAACGCACACTCATACGCAAGTTATTGTGCTTTTATCACAAAAAGCCCGGTTTTACGGCATAAAAGCCACATGACTTATGTCAAACCATGGCACATTTTACCTATTACAGACTCGTAATACTTTTGTAATAGTGTGAGAGTCATAAACTCAGATACCGCTCCGCCGACGCCACCGCGCACGCCCCGTCGGAGACCGCCGTCACAATCTGGCGCAGCGCCTTTGTGCGGATATCCCCCGCCGCAAAAATGCCCGGGACACTGGTGGCGCAGTCTTCTCCCGCAATGAGATAACCGCCCTCGTCACAGGCAACCACCTCACGGTAGACCTCCGTTTTCGGACGCATCCCCACCGCGATGAAGACGCCGTCCACCACAAGTTCCCGCTCTGTTTCCCCTCCTTTTTCGCGGACACAAATGCCTTCCACCAGATCGGTTCCATATATTTTCTGCAATGTGCTGTTCCAGACCACTTCCACATTCCCGCAGGAAAATAACTTTTCCTGCAGACTTTTTGCCGCCCGCAGGCTGTCGCGCCTGTGGATCAGATACACCTTGCGGCAGACCCTTGCAAGGTAGACGGCATCCTCCACCGCCACATCGCCGCCGCCCACGACTGCCACGTCTCTCTTCTTAAAGAAAGCGCCGTCACAGGTGGCGCAGTAGGACACACCCTGTCCTCTGAACTCCGCCTCCCCCGGCACGCCCAGCTTCGCGTGTTCCGCGCCGCCCGCCAGAATCAGCGCCCGCGCCTCATAAGTCTTGCCGTCCGCGGTTTCCACGACTTTATACGCGCCCTCGTCACGGACCGCCGTAACCCGTCCGCTCCCAAACTCCGCGCCGAGCCCGTCCGCGTGACCGCGGAATTTCTGCGCCAGATCAAACCCGTTTATACCGGGCATCCCCAGATAATTATCCACTTCATAGGTATCCACCACCTGACCGCCGCCCATGGGCGTCTGTTCTATCACGAGAAGGTCAAGCCCCGCGCGCCTGCCGTAAACTGCCGCCGAAAGTCCCGCCGGACCCGCTCCTATAATAATAAGATCATACATCCTTGTCACACTCCCTTCCTGTTTCCTAAAAGCCTCGTCCCCGGACACACAGCTATCGTTCTGGTGACATTCCCCGCCATCTGTAGTATACTCTTTTTAATGCACTAATTTTAGTATAAATTTTTTTGCCCGGAAATATCTAAGTATAAGTGTCAAATTTTTAAAAGATGGGATCACAATATTATGAAAAAACAGGATCACAGCACAACTGCAATCCCCTATGGAACCACACCGACTGAAGGGCACCCTTCCATCCCCCGCTCCGCCCTCGTAACAGGCGCATCACGCGGGATCGGGCGCGCCATCGCGCAGGCTCTCGCCGGAGCGGGCTACCGGCTGTACCTCACCTGCCGCCGCTCCGAAAAGGAACTGACAGAGCTGTCATATCAGTTGTCAGAAACCTATCATATCGCATGTACGCCTATTGTAGCGGATATGGGTGACATACATGCCGTCAATGAAGTATTTGCACAGATAGATGGTTTGACTTTATTAGTCAATAACGCCGGCGTCTCCCATATCGGGCTGCTTCACGAGATGACGCCGGAAGAATGGCAGTCCCTTATGAACGTCAACCTGAACGCGCTGTTCTACACGTGTCGCCATGCCATCCCCATGATGTTAAAACATCACGCCGGGCATATCGTCAACATTTCCTCCGTCTGGGGTAACGTGGGCGCCTCCATGGAAGTGGCATACGCTGCCTCCAAGGGCGGCGTGAACGCCTTCACGAAAGCGCTGGCAAAAGAGCTGGCTCCCAGCGGCATTCGGGTCAACGCCATCGCCTGCGGTGTCATTGACACAGACATGAACCGCTGTTTTTCGGAAGAGGAATTGTCCGCTTTGCGGGCAGAAATACCCGCTGACCGCTTTGGTCAAACCTCTGAAGTCGCAGATCTTCTGCTCTCCATCGTCAACGCGCCCTCCTATCTGACCGGGCAGGTCATCACGCTGGACGGATCCTGGCAAACATGAGATTTAGAAGTTCTAAAGCCCAGCAGCAAAGGCTGCTTCGCTAAGGACTTCTAAATCTCATGTGAGAGAATGCCCAAAATACGGGCATTCTCTGCATTGTCACCCCTGCAGTTTCTTCATCTGCGAAAAATAGCTGATGACCAGCACCACGTCCGCGCCGAGCCATGCGGCAATTTCCGCGAAGAAGATGCCGTTTTCTCCCAGAAGCAGGGGGAGAAAAATGACCGACAGGGTGCGCATCACAAACTCCGCCACGCCGGAAAGCATCGGCAGGATCGTATTGCCCATTCCCTGCAGCGCGGAGCGGGTCACATGCAGCACATAGAGGACCGGCAGGCAGACGCTCATAACCGCCAGATAGAAATAGGCGATCCGCATGGTCTGTTCCACCACCTCCGGCGTCCCGGAAATAAACAATCCCAGAAGGAATTTCCCGAAAACAAGCATACACACCGCAATGAACGCGGACGTCGCCATGGCGATCCCCATCGCCGCGCGCATCCCGCTTTTGATGCGGTCGTACCTGCCCGCGCCCAGATTCTGCCCCACATAAGTCACCATCGCGTAGCCGTAAGAAGTGCCCGCGATCTCCAACAGCCCGTAGAGCTTGTTCGTCGCCGTAAATCCCGCAATGAAGATTACGCCGTATCCGTTCACCACAAACTGCACGATCATGCCGCCGATCGCAATGATCCCGTTCTGGAACGCCATGGGCAGTCCCAGCACAAACAGTCTGGCAGAAAGTTCCCTCTCCAGATGAAAATCCGTCCGCGCAAGCTTCAGGAAGGCGATCTTTTTAATATGGTAGAAACAGAACACACTGGAGACTGCCTGCGCGATCAGAGTGGCTGCCGCCGCGCCCGCAATTCCCCAGCCAAAACCCATTACAAAGAGATAATCCAGCACAATGTTTGTCACCGACGCCACAATCATCGCGTTGAGCGGCGTCCTGCTGTCACCCAGCGAGCGGAGAATACACGCCAGCAGATTGTAAACCATCACGATCGGCACGCCCGCAAACATAATCCGCAGATAGAGAAGCGAATACCCGATGATCTCCTGCGGCGTCTGCAAGAGCGTCAGCACAGGTCTTGCAAAAAACTGCCCTGCCGCCACCAGCACAATAGCAGAAAGCATGGACAGCACCGCCGCGCTCCCCACGCTCTTTTTCAAATCATCCGTTCTGCCCGCACCAAACTCCTGCGCCATCCTGATGCCAAACCCCTGCGTCAGTCCCTGTATCACCCCTAACATCAGCCAGTTCATCCAGTCAGAAGCCCCCAGCGCCGCCAGCGCGCTCACACCGAGAAATTTCCCGACCACCATGGTATCGACCACAGTGTATAGCTGCTGAAAGACATTGCCCGCCACGAGGGAAAGGGAAAAAGCCAGAATCAGTTTCCCGGGCTTTCCCGTTGTCATATTCTTTACATGTACCGCCATCTTCAGATATACCTCTTAAATCCCTTTCCCATAATCTCGCTGCTCTTCGTCACCATAAGAAAAGCCTCCGGGTCCACGCTCTGAATATGCCGCTCCAGAAGCACTGCCTGTTTCGGATCCATAACCGTAAGGATGACCACCCTGTCTTTGTGCGTGTAAGCGCCCTCCGCCTTGTAAACCGTTGCGCTCCGATGCAGATCCTTCATAATAAAGTCGCAGATCGGCTCCGGCTTGCTGCATATGATTGTAAAATACTTGCTCAGCTTCATGCGCTCAATCGCCTTATCGATCACCAGCGACTTCGCCATCAGTCCGCATATGGAAAAAAGCCCCGTTCTCGTGTCAAAGGCAAAACATGCCACCACCACGATAATGGCGTCCACCGCCATAAGCGCTGCCGAAATATCCATGGTCGAATATTTCTTCAGCACCATCGCTATGATGTCTGTGCCGCCGCCGGAGGCGTTCTCATAAAAGAGAAGCGCCGAAGCCAGAGCCGGAAGCGCTATGGCATAGATAAGTTCCAAGGTTGTCTCATTGGTGAGCGGCGCACTCATAGGGAACAGCGCTTCCATCAGATTCAGCAGTAAAGATGACACAACTGTCACATATGCGGTCTTTACCCCGAAATTTCTTCCCAGAAACAGAAACCCGAACACCAGCAGAATCATGTTGATGATGAGGTTGATCTGGGACGCCGTAAAAGGTGTATAGTGTGTCACCACAACCGCCAGACCCGATACCCCACCGAAGGAAAAGTTGTTCGGGAACTTAAACACATAGACGCCGATATCCATGATAATGACTGCTATCGTAATTAGGATATATTCCTTTATCATCTTTTTTCGCTTTGTCATAGATACCTCCTGCATTCGTCCTGCCTCTGCCGTCTTCTGATTCTGCTTTTTCACATAAGCAGAGACTCGAAATGCTTTCGCATTTCTCGTTCGCGTTGCTCCTCGTAAACCGGCACATACAGACCTGCATGCAAGCATGCGTCCTGTCTCTGCCGTCTTCTGACTCTGCTTTTTCACATAAGCAGAGACTCGAAATGCTTCGCATTTCTCGTTCGCGTTGCTCCTCGTAAACCGGCACATACAGGCCTGCATGCAAGCATACGTCCTGTCTCTGCCGATTTCCGACTCTGCTTATGCGCGGAAAAAAAAGCCGGAATGGCACCGTCTCATTCCGACTTCTTTTCTTAAGATAATGGAAGCAATGGGGCTCGAACCCATGACCTCTCGCGTGTGAGGCGAACGCTCATCCCGGCTGAGCTATGCTTCCAAAGTGGAGATAGGGGGACTCGAACCCCTGACCTATACGTTGCGAACGTATCGCTCTCCCAACTGAGCTATATCCCCATAACAAAAATTATAGCATGGAATGAAAAAAAAGCAATAAAAATCTGTTCACTTTCTAAAAAACTCCGCAGGAAAATCCTGCGGACAGACTGTCAAAAAAGGTCAGCAAAAGCTGGCTTTTTTTGATACAATAAAAA
>CAJUJK010000027.1 GCA_910586705.1 uncultured Lachnospiraceae bacterium
GAATAAGTCTGTAAGCTGTTTTTCTTGCTTACAAACTTATTATACGAGGAGCGTGTAAATTATGGCAGAAGAACGAAATGTTTTTGAGGTTATTACAGATTATTCCGTCAATGAGCGGATAAATCAGATTTTGCTGGAGAATAAGCAGTATCAAGACATACAAGGTCAGATTGATAAACAGATTAAGTTGTTTGAAGAACTCAATCTGGATAAAGAGCAACGGTTAATTGTAGATCGGCTGGTTTCCCTTCACACGGAAAGCGGTGCTTTATATGGCAGAGTGACGTATCAGCAAGGCTGTAGAGACTGTGTAACTTTGTTACAGGCGATGAACCTTATCAAAGCCTCATAGCATCGGACGCAGAAGAATTAAGGTATATCAAAGATTTTCAACATCAAAGTATATATTATTATCATAAGCAGACCGATGGAGCCGATCCGTCGGTCTGACTTTTTGTCAAATTAAAAGAATGGAGGAAAAAGGTATGTCGGCAAATGTAGAAACTATGTTTTACACGAGGGAAAAGCCTTGGCATGGTTTGGGGACAAAGGTGGAGGATGCGCCCACATCCGTAGATGCGTTGCGTCTGGCAGGATTGGATTGGAATGTGATGCAGGAGTCCATCTTTACAGAAACAGGGGACGCGATTGCTGGTTACAGGGTAAATATTCGTGACAGGGACAGAAAGGTGCTTGGGGTGGTGAGTGATCGCTACAAGATCATCCAGAACAGGGAAGCATTTGCTTTCACGGACACTTTGCTTGGTTATGGCGTGCGCTATGAGACGGCGGGTTCCTTGCAGGAGGGAAAGAGGGTGTGGCTTCTGGCGAGGTTGCCGAGGGAGTATATCATCGCGGAAGAGCAGATATCGCCCTATCTGGTTTTCAGCAATTCCCATGACGGAAGCGGAGCTGTGAGGGTAGCATTAACGCCAATCAGAGTTGTTTGTAACAACACACTGAATCTTGCTCTGGCTACAGCAAGCCGTTCTTGGTCTATGATCCATAAGGGAAATGTAAAAGACAAGATGCAGGAGGCAAAGAATACTCTGTTTATGGCAGAGGCTTACATGGAGAGCCTTGGGGAAGAATTTGAACGCTTACACTGGATGAAAGTTACTGATAGTCAAGTAGCGGAATATGTTGAGAAGTTACTTCCGTTGGAAAAGGATGTTACAGAGACACGGGAGAAAAATACTCTGAAACTGCGTGAGGATATACTGCGCCGCTACTATGACGCGCCCGATCTGCGGGGTGTGGGGAACAACGCCTACCGATTTATCAACGCTGTGTCTGATTTTGCTACTCATGTTCAGCCGCTTCGCAGGACAGCAAATTATAATGAGAATCTTTTTGCCCGCACGATGGATGGCAACCCGATGATTGACAGGGCATATCAGCTTGTAAAGGCGGCGTAAGAGAATAGCAGAATGGAGGGAAGGCAGGGACTATGGAACAAATAGTAAAAGCTGTGGTGGTTGGTATTCTTACAGTTATCATTAGCGTTTTGAATAAAGACAGTGATTGACTGTAATAAAACAATATTATTCCCATATGAAAACTATAATAATTGCGTTACAGTATGGAGAGGAGTAATTTATATGGGTGAATGGCAGGCAGTTTGACAGCAATTTTGACAGCAACGGGAAAAACAGAATATAACACGGGATAACATCAGCGGGACAGATTAGGCTGAAATATGGATGAAATAACACGGTAGAATACTGTAAAATAGGGAAAAAACGGCAATCTCTTTATTTAGGTTCCAGTGGGAGACCGTGCAGGTTCAAGTCCTGTTATCCGCAGTAAATCAGGAGAATGCGTGAAAGCAGGACTTGAATCGGAGCAATGTCCTGTTATCCGCATAAACAGGGGCTTTTGAGACATTTTAGGTGTCTTGGAAGCCCTTATTTTTTGCGTTTGACAGCAATTTTGACAGCAACTAAAACCCTTTCTCCTTCAAATCCGCAACAAGGTTTACATAAAATTCCCTCACATCAAACCCGGGAATATTCTCCCTATTCAAATCAATCGTATCTCCGTGGGAAATCCCGCGCCCTTCTTCGGTGGTCAGCAGCGTAAAATGCTCCCCGAACACGGCGCTTTCCACGGACACAAGCCCGTCGTTTGCGCCGTCGAAGTGTCTGACTAACGGATACGCCATATTTAAGGGAAACCTGCCGCTGGAGGCGCAGTTCATCCGGCTGCCCACGCTCTGGTAAAGGATGCCGGGCTGATTTGGCAGCTCCCCGTTTCTGCGCTCACATGCGGAGGCTGTGAGATCCTGCACGGCGGCTAAAAAGTCGGGACTGTGGTCGCCGCATTTTTTCAGGGTGGCATTGTATTTGCGCGCCACGCTTTTCTGCACTTTCACAGGTATTTTGTCCAGAAGATAATCGGCGAAGATACAGCCTCTGTGAGGTGTGCTGACGGTCGTCAGGGATGCAATGTAAGGAGCGGCGCCGCAGGCGCTTATGGCGAAGCGGCTGTCCAGTCCGCCCTTGGAGTGGGCGATGATATTTACCTTTTCGCAGCCGGTCTGCTGTACAATCTCCCGGATGCGCTGCGCAAGCTCCTGTCCGCAGTTTGCGACGGAGGCGGCGGATTGCTGGCTGCCGTAGTAAACCGTGGCGCCGTTTCGTTTTAGGGCGTAGGGAATCCTGCCCCAGTAATTAAAGAAACGGAAATCCCGGAAAAATACGCCGTGCACAAGCAGCAGGGGATATTTCGTCTCGCAGAGACGGCTCTCGGCGCGGGTCTGGTCGAGCAGGTATTTCTCTTTTTCAAACGCCGCTTCATTTGCTGTGATGGCGATGATCCGGCACAGCGCCCAGATGTGGACGAGTGGAATCCATCCGCAGACAATGCCGATGACGCGCCACTTGATGCCAAGCTGGACGGAGGTGGTGTATACGCGGATAATGCCGTTCCAGAAGAGGACGGACTCCATCAGCACGAGAAGGAGCAGGCTGAGCAGTCTGCCGATGCCGTAGCCAAGCCCGGAACCGCCTGTTTGCAGGAAAAGAGAGTGCAGGATAACAAAGACGGATCCGGCTGTGGTCGTGGCGAGGAAAAGCTGTAACAACGCCGCGCCGTTCTCCAGAATCCGGTTTCGTCTGCCGGCAGATTTGTCGAAAGTCAGTCTGGGACATACATTGATGAAAAGAAATAGAAAAAAGCCGATGAAACAGGCGGCAACGACAGCCACAGCGCGGGCTGGCGTGAAGAAGGCGCTTCTCATGCCGCTGTCGGTGATATGGGGGATCAGTAGATAGAGGGCGCACATTTCCGCAAATAACAGCAGCGCCGATATGATTTTTCCTATGTGTTTCATGTCTTTCTCCGATCAATAAGTGCGGGTGCCGCAGAGGGCTGCTTTTTCGCCCGTTTTTTTCATGGTAACATATCGCAGGCAAAATGGAAATAGAGTTGCTTTTTCCTGTTTATGCTAGTAAGATGACTAGAGAGTCAAAAACAATGGAAAAGGAATGTTTTATATGAGCGCGGCAAAAGCAATGACGCGGGAGGAGCGCATGGCGACGGAGTCCATCGGCAGGCTGATGGCGAGCATGACGCTGCCGTCCATCCTCGCGCAGATCATCAATATTTTATACAGCATTATAGACAGAATTTATATCGGGCACATGGAGGGCGTGGGAGCGAACGCCCTGACAGGGGTGGGAGTCACTTTCTGTATCACGGTATTTATCTCCGCTTTTTCGGGGTTCGTCAACAGCGGCGCTGCGCCCCTTGCGGCGATCTGGCTGGGAAAACAGGACAGGGACCATGCGGAAAAAATTCTGGGAAACAGTGTCAGCTTTCTGGTGATCTGTACCGTGGCGCTGATGGTCATTTTCTATGCGTTCCAGAGACCCCTGCTCTACCAGTTTGGCGCCAGCGACGCCACCATAGACTATGCGGTGGACTATCTGACGATCTATCTGGTGGGCACGCTGTTTGTGGAACTGGCGCTCGGGTTAAACGCTTTCATCATCTGCCAGAGCAGACCGGGTACGGCAATGCTGTCGGTGCTGATCGGCGCAGTGGCGAATATCATTCTGGATCCCATTTTTATCTTTGGTCTGGATATGGGCGTAAAGGGCGCGGCGGTGGCGACGGTGATCTCGCAGGCGCTCAGCGCGGCATGGGTGACGGGTTTCCTGCTCAGTGAGAAATCTTCCCTGAAAATAAGGAGAAAGTTTCTCCGGCTGGAGCGGGGCATATTAGTCAGCATTTTTTCTCTGGGGATATCGCCCTTTATCATGCGTGCCACGGAGAGTTTTATCAGCATTGTGTTAAACCATGGATTGCAGGCATACGGCGGGGATCTCCATGTGGGCGCGCTGACCATTATGCAGAGCGTGATGCAGCTTTTTGCCGCCCCCATCGCTGGTTTTACGCAGGGTATGACACCCATTGTCAGCTACAATTATGGCGCGGGGAATTTTGACAGGGTAAAACAGCTCTACCGCTGGATGATCGGTCTGTGCTTCGGTTTTATGCTTGTGTCCACAGCCACGACCATGCTGTTCCCGGAATTTTACGCCGGATTTTTCACCAACGAGACGGCGCTCGTGGAGCTGGTCGGCAGGGTGATGCCTGTCTTTATGGCGGGAATGCTTGTGTTCGGTCTGCAGAACGGGATTCAGCCGACGTTTCTTGCGCTCGGGCAGGCAAAGGTGTCTCTCTTCATCGCCGTGCTGCGCAAAATTATATTATTGATTCCTCTGGCGATCATCCTGCCGCACTTTTTCGGCGTGATGGGCGTTTACTATGCAGAGCCGGTCTCCGATATCATTTCGGCGACCACGGCGAGCGTGCTGTTTCTCATTAACATCAGAAAGATCCTGTCAACGGAAGCGCTGGCTAAGATCCGGTAAAAAATTGCCGCCGGAAGCCGCGGCTGTGCATGGAAGCCTTGACAGGCGGGTATACTTTATGTTACATTATCTCACAAGTTAAGAGGGAGTAGTTATCCTGTGTAAGCAACATACCCTGACACATGTGTCATGTTTACACGCTTTCCGTTTCATATTGTATATTTGTGAAATGACAGAAAGAACGAGACTTTTAGCATGAAAAATGTTGAAAGCCTCGTTTTATTTTATTCGGGGCTTACGAAAAGGAGGAAAAGGATATGGATGTTTTGATGCAGATCGGTTTACTGGCGCTGGGGTTTGTGCTTCTGGTAAAAGGGGCAGACTGGTTCGTGGAGGGCGCGAGCCGGCTGGCGGAGAAATTCGGGATTCCCCAGCTTGTGATCGGGCTTACCATTGTAGCGATGGGAACTTCCCTGCCTGAGGCGGCGGTCAGCGTGTCGGCGGCATTAAAGGGGAGCGCGGAGATTACAATCGGCAATATCGTGGGCAGCAATATTATGAATATTCTGCTGATTCTGGGGCTGAGCGCCCTCATAACCCCCATAGCGGTACAGAAAACGACGGTGAGATATGAGATTCCCTTCGTGATTCTGGTTTCTGTGATCCTTGTCGTCATGGGCGCAACCGGGGACAATCTGCTGCACTTTTCCGACGGGCTGATTCTCTGGGCGCTGATGCTTATTTATCTCGGATATCTGCTTGTCATTGCAAAAAAGGGCGGCGGTCTGCCGGAGGAGATGCCGGACGGAAAACCGATGCCGGTCTGGAAAATGCTGCTGCTGATTGTTCTGGGCGGGGCGATGATCGTGCTTGGTTCCGATGTGGCGGTGGACGCGGCAACGGCGCTTGCGTTGATCTTTGGCATGAGCGAGCGGCTGATCGGTCTGACAATCGTGGCGTTCGGCACATCCCTGCCGGAGCTTGTGACAAGCGTGACGGCGGCAATTAAGGGCAAGGCGGATATTGCGGTTGGAAACATTGTAGGCAGTAATATATTCAATATTCTTTTCGTGGTGGGAACCTCGGCGCTGATCACGCCTGTGGCATATGCCCCGGAATTTTTGACGGACGGCATCGTGTGTATTGCGGCGGCGGTGCTTTTGTGGCTCTGTGTCTTCAGAAAAAAGCGGCTGGGACGTGTGGGAGGTCTGCTCATGCTGCTCGGTTACGGCGGATACTTTATGTACCTGATGCGGTAGAATCTATAAGTTATGTAAACTACTTTGGCAAAATATACCCCAAAAAGTGCAATCTATACCAAAAAGCACGCCGCGCGGCTGAAATGTAGTATGATAGGAGACATGAAGAATGTAAACGTAGATGCACTTATTACAAATTTAGCCAGTCATATGGCAACCCCGGAAATATGGGGGGGGGGTAGAAAGAAATGTTAGGCGGTTCTGTGGCGATAGCGTTGGTTCGGATGATAGTCAGTATCGGAGGAGTGATGCTGCTCTTTTTCCTGATCAGTGAATCAAGATTTGAAAAGAGAAGGACGGTGGCGGTGTGTCTGTGCGCTTATGCGGTTCTGATCGGCATAACCTGCGTCTGGTACGCCATATCCCAGCAGGTATTTGCGCGGATGGGCGCCCTTGTGACGTATCTGCTCTTTGGCATATTTGCCGTCTGGATCAGCCGCGATTCGGTATACGTCTGCATGTATAAGTTAGCGCTTGTCTTTTATCTGATGTCGGTGTTTATGATCGGCGGCATCGAGATTGCGGTATTCTTTTTTGGCAAAAATGTGTGGGCTGATATTGTGGGGCGTTTTGTGCTGCTCGGACTGATCGCGTGGTTTATCGACAAGAAGGTAAAGCAGACGATCCGGGGATTTTCCGATTATGTGGAATATGAGCTGGACAGGTTCAGCGTGGCGATTATGATGCTGAGTCTCTTCTTTGGCATTGCTTTCATTCTGAATCCGAAAATTCAGGACCAGACGCCTTACAGACTGATGCAGATTGCCATGAACTTTTTCCTGACGGGAATTTTACAGATACTGGTATTCCGCCTTTATCTGCATATCGGTATAGAAAAGACATATATGCAGGAGAATCAGCTTATGGAGATGAATCACCGTCTGCTGGAGCGCAATATGGAGCTTCTGGCGGCAGCAGGCGAGGATAAACCGACAGAAAAACTTTGCAACAATGCCGCTGTCAACAGGATTCTTGCAGCGTACACCGCGCAGGCGAGAAAAGAACAGATCAAGGTGATGCTGGATGTGGAGCTTGGAAGCAATTCAGGCATTCCCAATATTGATCTGATCACCATACTGGCAAACGCGTGGGAGAATGCCCTGTACGGCTGTAAGGAGGCAGTAAAAGAGGACGGCAGACGGGAGTGCGTCATCCGGCTTATGGTCAGAAAAAAGAAAAACAAGCTTGTTATTTTCTGCAGCAATTCATGCAAGGCGGAGGCTGGAATGGAAAAAGGCCTGCCGAAACCCGAGGACTCGGGCGGAATCGGCGTGATGAGCATTGTCAGGACGGCGGAGAAGTTTGACGGGGAATACGACTTTAAGTATGACAACGGGGTTTTTGTTTTTCGTCTGGTTATGAACATTCCCGCCGACGGAGATTCCGTAGCGTCAGTGTGACAGGAGAGAATCCATGTTTCAGATTGCAATCTGTGATGACGAGATAGAACAACTGCATATAGCGGAGGAGATGCTTACACAATATCTGGAAAACCATCCCGAGGCAGACTTCCGGGTGGATCGCTTTGACAATGCCGATGCGCTTTTAGATCTGATTGCCGATGAGGCGTATCTTCCGGATCTGATTCTGATGGACATTTACATGCCGGATAAACCGGGGATTGAGGCGGCAAAGGAACTGCGGCAAATGGGGAACCATTGCCGGCTCGTGTTCCTGACGACTTCCAGAGAACACGCGCTGGACGCCTTTGAGGTGGAGGCGTCACAGTATCTGGTAAAGCCGCTTGTGGAGGAGAAACTGTTTCCCCTTCTGGACAGACTTCTGACAGAGATACGGGAGGAGCGCAAAAGGTATGTCCTTCTGCGGATTGACAGCGCGGTGCAGCGCGTGGCGGTGGATGATATTATTTACTGCGAGGCGCAGGGCAAATTTCAATATCTGCATCTTGCGGACGGCAGCCAGTGTATGCTGCGCGTCACGATGGGAAAACTCGAGGAACTGTTAAATCCCTATGAAGAGTTCATGCGCGTCGGCGTCGCCTTCCTGATCAATATGGAGCATATCGAGTGCATCAGCAAGCAGGAGATCAGAATGGATACCGGGAAGAAAATCTATCCGCCGAGAAATGCCTATCAGGCGGTCCGGGACAGGTATTTTGCGTATTACTGTGGCGAATAGAAAGTGAGATTTTGTAAGTCAGAAAAAGGGCTGACATTCAGTCAACCCTCTCCTTTCCCCAGAAGAATACGGCAACCGTGCCGGGACCGGTGTGTGCGCCGATGGTGGTGCCGATGCTGTGAATCACGACTTTTCCGTCCAGATGCGGGAACCGTTCTTCGATTAAGTCAGCAACGAATCTGGCGTCTGCATAGCAGGCGGACTGCGAAATATAACATTTTCCGCTGTAGCCGGTTCCCTCCTCTATACATTCCTCCATTTTATCTACGATCGTGTACATGACTTTTCTTTTGGTGCGGATTTTGTAGCGGGGAATCAGCCTCCCCACATGATCTACGTTTAAGAGCGGACAGATATTCAGCATATTTCCGATCATGCCGGAAGTTTTTGAAACGCGGCCGCCCTTGATATAGAAGGTGAGATCGGTGGAAAAGAACCAGTGGTTCAGCCGCAGACGGTTGTCCAGCGTCCACCGATAGAGCTCTTCCACGGACATACCCTCGTCGCGCAGGTCTGCCAGCTTGTCCATAAGGAGACCGAAGCCCGAGGACGCCGCAAGGGAATCTACGATATAAATCGTCTGATCCGGGTATTTTTCAGAAAGGATTTCTTTGGCGCCCATGGCGGAGTTGATCACGCCGGAGATGCCGGATGACAGGCATAGGTGCAGGATATCTTTGCCTGCTCTCAGGAAGGGTTCAAAGTATTCTGTAAATTCCGCCACGTTGACCTGTGAAGTTCTGGTCTCCGCACCGTCCGTCATCGCCTGATAGAACTGTTCAAAGGACATGGTCTTTCCCAGATCGTCCAGATATTCCCGTCCATCCAGTTCGTAGTGGAAGCTGGCGTAAAAAATGCCGCGCTTTGAAAAGTGCTCCGACGGCAAGTCAGCGGTTGAGCAGCAGCTCAAAATGTATTTCTTCATATAAAAGTATGCCTTTCCCGCAATCCGCGAATGAAATCAGATGGTCAGATACAATATTACATTAGAGTGTATCATGTTTATACGGCAAATACAATGAGGACTTAGGACTATGTGACAGTTACGGGACAATCCTGTATTTCCGAGCTTGTACTTGTTTTAGCCGGAAATATTTGGTATACTATGAAGCGTGAAGAAAAAACAAGCGAAAGCTAAATAAATAAGAAAAAGGAGAGCAGACATGAAAGGAAACATTGTTGTTGGTCAGTCCGGCGGCCCTACAGCCGTTATCAACTCTTCCGTAGCGGGCGTGTACGCTGCGGCTAAGAAGCTGGGTGTGAAGAAGATTTATGGTATGGTTCACGGTATCGAGGGATTTCTGGAAGACAGAATGATCGATCTTGGCGAGTATCTGGATGACGAGACGGGAATCGAGCTTTTAAAGAGAACCCCTTCTGCATTCTTAGGTTCCTGCCGTTTCAAAATGCCCCAGATTGAAGGTCACGAGGACGTTTACGAGAAGGTGTTTGAGATCATGGAGAAGCATGATATCGAGTGCCTGTTCTATGCCGGTGGTAACGACTCCATGGATACCGTCAAGATGCTGTCCGACTATGCGGCGGCTCACGGGAAGTCCCAGAGATTCATGGGTGTACCGAAGACGATTGATAACGATCTGCCTGTGACGGATCACTGCCCGGGCTACGGTTCCGCAGCGAAATATATTGCGGCTTCTCTGAAAGAGATTATCCGCGACAACGCATCTTTCGGCGCAAAGAAGCCTACCGTGTGTATCGTGGAGATTATGGGACGTAACGCCGGATGGCTTACGGCGGCGGCAGCGCTTGCAAAGGGTGACGACTGCGAAGGCTGTGACGCGATCTATCTGCCAGAGAAGGTGTTTGATATTGACAAGTTTGTAGCGGACGTGAAGGAGCTGGCTGCGAAGAAATCTTCCGTGGTCATCGCGGTTTCCGAGGGCGTTAAGGTTGCGGACGGCAGATATGTGTGCGAGATCGGCAGAGAGGTGGCAGTAGACGCGTTCGGTCACAAGCAGATGTCCGGCACGGCGGTTATGCTTGCGGATAAGATTGCGGCGGAGACAGGTCTTAAGACCCGCGCGATCGAGTTCTCCACTTTACAGAGAGCAGCTACCCATCTGGCATCCCTTACGGATATCAACGAGGCGTTTCAGGTTGGTCACGACGCGGTGATGGCTGCGGAAGAAGGCAAGACCGGCATGATGATCACGCTTGACAGAAACGGTGAGGATCCGTACCAGTGCGGCACCAGCGCTTACGATATCCATGCGATTGCAAATGTGGAGAGAAACGTGCCCGACGAGTGGATTACCGCGGACGGCAAGGGTCTGACGGACGACTATGAGAAATATGCGAGACCGCTGATCATGGGCGAGCTGCAGCCTCTGTTCGTGAACGGACTGCCCAGACATCTGGTTAGAAAATAAAAATTGTTAAAATTTAGAAATTCTTCAAAAGAGTGGTTTACAAAACCACTCTTTTGTTATATGATGGTTTTGGAAAACGATTTCCGGAAAACATTTTCTGACAGAGGAATCGTTTGGAATGGATGAATCATGGTATCAATCAAAGATGTCGCAAAGCATGCGGGCGTAGCGATTTCCACTGTTTCCAAGGTGCTGAACAACTACCCGAATGTGAGCGAGGAGACAAAGAAAAAAGTAAATCAGGCGGTGGCGGAATTGAATTTCGTACCCAATTCCGTTGCGGCGGCGCTTTCCTCCAAGCAGTCCGGCAGGGTGGCTCTGCTTTTGAATTTGGGCAATGTGTCGCAGGCGGTGGATGAGATCAACATGCAGTATATGGCGGGTACCATAAGCAGGGCGGTGGAGCTGAATCTGGATGTGATCACGATATTTGATTCCATGCTGAAAAACAAAAGTCTGGATGAGGTAGTGCGCTACCTGCGTTCCCAGAGCATCACGGGGCTTATTATTTTCGGCATGTCGAAGGACGACAAGGTACTCCAGAAACTGATCAGCGCGCAGACTTTCAAAATCGTGGCGGTGGATGCGCCTCTTGTGAACGCCTCCACTTCCTCGGTCTGGATTGATCAGGAGGCGGCGCAGTACGACGTGGCGAAAAAGACGCTTAAGGAAAATAAGGGAAAGAGCATTCTCTATCTGGCGGGCAAGAAAAACGGTTACGTTTCCTCGGAGCGTCTGAAAGGCATACAGCGTCTGGCGGAGGAAGAGAAAATTCCCCTCCTTGTCAGAAACGGGGAGTTTTCGGAACTGCAGGCGAGAAATCTGACGTTCAGGTACGCGAAGAAAAAGGATATCGTGGTGTGTGCCTCTGATCTGATGGCGATCGGCGCCATGAGGGCGCTGATGGATATGGATATTTTCCGCCCGGTATGCGGTTTTGACGGGATCACGCTGATGGGGTATGCGGGCAAGCAGATGAACACAGTCAGGCAGAATTTTGAGCGGATCGCTTCGGCGGCGGTGGAGGAGATGAAACGGCTTCTGGACGGCGGCGAGGGCGAGCAGATCGTACTCGGCTACGAACTTGTGAGAATGAGGTACGAGGATGTCCTGACGGCGGCTCAGAATTAATGGCGGCGGTACCGCGTGGAAATCGCGCGCAAATACCGTGCAAAGCGCGTGGGCACGGGTTTACAAGAAAGAAGAACTGGATAATATAATTAACATAGAGAAAACCATTAACAAGTAGAAAAGGGAGGTTTCAACATGGCACAGGCAAGTAACCTGAAAAGAGACGTACTGGTAATGAATCTGGAGCAGGAACTGGAGAGCCAGACACAGAGCGGATACGGCAAGTCCATTTCCGCCTGCAGTAACGAGGAGCTTTACTACAGCATCCTGCAGCTTTCCAAAAAACTGATGGAAGCGTCGGAGCGGATCGAGGGCGAGAAGAAGATTTATTATATCTCCGCGGAGTTCCTGATCGGCAAACTTTTGTCAAACAATCTGATTAATCTTGGTATTTATGACAATCTGGAGAAGATTCTTTTAAAGAACGGCAAGCAGCTTTCCGCGATTGAGGAAGTGGAGCCGGAGCCCTCTCTCGGAAACGGCGGTCTCGGACGTCTGGCGGCATGTTTCCTTGACTCCATCGCGTCTCTCGGTCTGCCGGGCGAAGGCATCGGTCTGAATTACCACTTTGGTCTGTTCAAACAGGAGTTTAAGGACAAACTGCAGACGGCGGAGAAGAACGACTGGATCGAGAAGCAGTCATGGCTGACAAAGACTGACACGACGTTTGAGGTGGCTTTCGGCAAGAAAAAAGTGACTTCCCGACTTTATGACATAGATGTCATCGGCTATGACAACGGCGTGAACAAACTGCGCCTTTTCGATATCGAGACGATCGACGAGAGCCTTGTTAAGAAGGGGATCGACTTTGACAAAGAAGATATCGAGAAGAACCTGACGCTCTTCCTCTATCCCGACGATTCCGACGAGGCGGGCAACCTTCTGCGCATCTACCAGCAGTATTTTATGGTGAGCAATGCGGCGCAGCTGATTTTGAAGGAGATGAAGGAGAAACAGTACGACCTGAGAACCATGTACGATCATGCGGTGATCCAGATCAATGACACCCATCCGACCATGGTAATCCCGGAGCTGATCCGTATTCTGGTGGATGAAAAGGCGTTCACGATGGACGAGGCGATCGAGGTTGTGAGCAAGACCTGCGCCTACACGAACCACACGATTCTGGCGGAGGCGCTTGAGAAGTGGCCGCTTAAATATCTGGAGAAAGTAGTGCCCCAGCTTGTGCCGATCATCAAGGAGCTGGATAAGCGCGTGGCGGCGAAGTATAAAGATCCCAAGGTGCAGATCATCGACGAGGACGACAGGGTGCATATGGCGCATATCGACATCCATTACGGGTTCTCGGTGAACGGTGTGGCGGCGATCCATACGGAGATTTTAAAGAACACGGAGTTAAACGCGTTCTACAAGATTTATCCCGAGAAGTTTAACAATAAGACAAACGGCATCACATTCAGAAGGTGGCTTTTGTCCTGCAACCATGAGCTGGCGGGATTCCTTTCCGAGACCATCGGGGACGCTTACAAGAAGGATGCGGCAAATCTGGAGAAGCTTCTGGAGTTTGCGGATGACGAGGCGGTGCTGGACCGCATTGCCGAGATCAAGATGAACCGGAAGAAAGATCTGGCGGCTTATGTGCAGAAGGTGGAAGGCGTGACGCTGAATCCCGATTCCATCTTCGATATCCAGAGCAAGCGTCTGCACGAGTACAAGAGACAGCAGATGAATGCCCTTTACATTATTCATAAATATCTGGAGATCAAGGCAGGCAAGAAACCCGCGAGACCCATGACGTTTATCTTCGGAGCCAAGGCGGCGCCTGCTTATGTGATCGCGCAGGATATCATCCACCTGCTTCTGGTGCTGCAGGAGATTATCAATAAAGACCCCGACGTCAGCCCGTACATGACGGTGCTTATGGTGGAGAACTACAATGTGGCGTATGCTGAGAAAATGATTCCGGCATGTGACATTTCCGAGCAGATTTCCCTCGCTTCCAAGGAGGCGTCCGGCACAGGCAACATGAAGTTTATGTTAAATGGCGCGGTGACGCTGGGCACTTCCGACGGCGCAAATGTGGAGATCCACGAGCTGGTTGGCGACGACAATATCTATATCTTTGGTGAGAAGTCCGAGGCGGTGATCGAGCACTACGAGAAGGCGGACTATGTGTCCAAGGATTACTACAAGAAGTCCCCTGTGATCAAGGAGGCGGTAGACTTCATCGTCAGCAAGGAAGCGCTGAAGGTGGGACACAAGGAGAATCTGGAGAGACTCTACAAGGAACTGTTAAACAAAGACTGGTTTATGACCCTTCTGGATCTGGAGGACTATATCAAAACCAAGGATCAGATGATGGCGGATTACGAGGACCAGAAGAAGTGGAGAAAGATGATGCTTGTGAACATTGCCAAGGCAGGCTTCTTCTCCTCTGACAGAACCATCGAGGAGTACAACAGGGATATCTGGAAGTTAAGATAATCTGCGCGCATAAGCAGAGTCAGAAAGCGAAAAAGGTCAGAATCATGCCTGCATGAGATCTGACCTTTTTTGATTTCTGACGAGCAACGCGAATGAGAAATGCGCAGCCTTTTAACTCTGCTTATGCGAGGGCTTTCAACCGTTCTTCCGCCGGCGCATAACCTTCACATTTCCGATAATACACCCGCGCCTCTTCCATATGCCCGGTGCATTCGTAGATCACGCCGGTATTGTAATATGCCATGTAACTGTTCACCCCGTCTACGGAAAAGTCTTCTATGGTGGCAGCCTTTTTAAACTCCGCGACGGCGGCGTCAAAAAGTCCGTTGTTCATATAGACCAGCCCCATCAGAAAGACAAAGTCCGCCCGCACCGCGAATACGTCGTAAAGTTCGGCAAGTCCCAGCGCATCCTGCGCACGCTTTAAGTCAAGGAGCGTGTAGCCGTAAGATTCCACCATGGTTTTCACATAGTCAAGACCGGGATCTACTTCCATGGAAAGCCCGGCGTCAAAGCATTGAAACGCATTTTCGGCGTCCCCCAGTCTGCGGTAACTCTGCCCGAGCTGGAAATAGAGATAGGGATCTGGCCCTTCCCTGTCAAGCTGCGCCTGCAGCAGGGCAATGTTTCGGCGGGATTTTTCCTGCATGTCCGACTCAGTCTCGTCATATCCCACGTGGAGAATTGTGACAGGTGCGTCATAAACGGATTTCACCCTGCCGTCGCGGCGTTCCAGCTGCTCATGCACCGATCCTGCAAAGTGGAAATATCTGCGGTCGGCAATACGGCTTACCCGTGTCTGCTCGTAGGAAGTTTCGCCGCCCCGCAGGAAACGGCTGCGGATCAGAATACGCCCGGCGTGATCGGGATACTGCTCCATACAGCGTGCAAGCGCAGATACATCCAGTTGCTCCATATATTCGTCACAGTCAAGGGAAAGTATCCGATCATGGGAGGCTTTCTGTACACAGAAATTTTTGGCGGCGCTGAAATCGTCGCACCAGTCGAAGTGATAAATGCGGTCGGTGTATTTTCGGGCAATCTCCACGGTACGGTCCGTGGAGCCGGTGTCTGTCAGCACAAGCTCGAAACCGTAGGCTGACAGACGCTGCAGGCATTCCCCGATATGTTTTTCTTCATTTTTGGCGATGATACATACGGACAGCGGAAACAAGATTTCTCCTTTCACGAAGCGTTTTCCCCGGCGGAAAGCTCTCTGAGCCGCCTGAGGGCGGGATCGTAATCCCCGCATTTTTTATAGTAGCTTTTCGCCTGTGCCGGCTCGCCCATGCTTTCGTAAATTTCGGCGATGTGGAAATTGGCGCGGTAGCTGTTGACGCCCGTGCGGGAGTATGCGGTGAGCGTGGTAGCCTTTTTAAATTCTTCGATTGCCTTGGCATACTCGCCCTTTTTCTGGTAGAGCATTCCCATCAGGAAAACGAAATCCGCCCGGTGGGAGAAGAGATCGTACTTGTCGCGGAGGGTCATTGCCGTGTCGTATTTTGCAAGATCCATCAGGCAGTAACCGTAAGTCTCCGCCATACTCTGCACGAAATCGGAATTGGGATCCGCGTTTAAATCAAGCCCGAGTTTGTAATACTGCGCCGCCTTTTCCATGTCGTTCAGGGATATGTAATTCTGACCGAGCTGGAAATAAATATAGGGGCTTGGACCTTTCAGGGTCAAGTCATGCAGCAGCATCTCCAGATTTCTCGTGGCGCGCATACGTTTGTCGGATTCGCTCACATAGCCTTCGTGGTAAAAGGTGAGGGGGATGGGAAAAGTATCCGGCTCCTTGCCCTGCATGGTGCGCACCTGCTCGTGTATACTGCCCTCAAAATGGCAGTAATTTTTGTTGAAGAGCCTGCCGATACGCTCCGACATGATGGAGCGCGAACCCTGCACGGTGTAGGGATTGTTGCGCGTAATCATACCGACGGCTTCGCGCCGCCCTGTGAGAGCGTCCTCAAGCTGTGCAAGATTGACATTTTCCAGATATTCGTCGCAGTCGATAATGAGCACCCAGTCGTTTGCCGCCTGCTGGATGGAGAAATTTCTCGCGCTGCTGAAATCCTCGCACCATGCGAAGTGAAAGATTTTGTCCGCGTATTTATGGGCAATCTCCACGGTGCGGTCCACAGAGCCGGTGTCCACCACTATGATCTCAAAGCGGCAGGGACGAAGTCTCTTCAGACATTCTTCAATATGGTTATCTTCGTTTTTGGCAATCATGCACACGGAAACAGGTAACATAGTAACACCTCTTTTGTGATTTATTCAAGTTATGTTTATTTTAGCACCTTCTTCCCGTGGCGACAATACGGATTTTATGGGAGCGAGAGGGAGATTTATTGTTCCTTTTGTACAAAAAGTACAAAAATGAAAGGGAAAACATGATGAAGATGACGATATTCCGTTTAGTGACAGCGGTAGGTGTTTCCTTTTGGGGGGGAAATATGGTATACTGTCTTTGAACAGAGAGGAGAAGACCTCTTCTCATCAAGAAAATAATACATGATAAGGAGGTCTATTATGACAAAGGCAGAAATCTTAAAGGCAGAAATTTTAAAGCAGCATAAGAGTGTCAGGCAGTTTGCGATTGAGATGGAAATACCGTACTCTACGTTGGTTACCGCGCTCGACAGGGGGATAGAGGGTATGGCTTACGGTACAGTGATCCGTATGTGCGACAGGCTGAACCTGAATCCCGTAGATTTCACACCTATTAACCAGAAGAGCCTGCTTGGCGGCAAGATCATGGAAAACCGCGTCATGCAGTATTATGTGAAGCTGAATAAAACAGGGCGCAAGAAAGCGCTGGAGCTGATGGAAGATTATGCGCAGCTTGATAAGTATAAGGCAACAGAGGAATAGAAATGAATTATGATTATCTGATCGTGGGCGCAGGGCTGTACGGCTCTGTGTTTGCCCGCGAGATGCGTGGACAAGGCCGGCGGGTGCGCCTGATTGACAGAAGGCAGCATATTGCCGGCAATATTTATACCGAGGAAGTGGAAGGCATACAGGTGCACCGTTACGGCGCGCATATTTTTCACACTTCCGACAAAAGAATATGGGATTATGTAAACCAGTTTGCGGAGTTCAACCATTACATCAATTCTCCTGTGGCGCGCTATAAGGAGGAACTTTACAATCTTCCTTTCAATATGAACACGTTCAGCAAAATGTGGGGCGTGGTGACGCCCGCGCAGGCGAAGGAAAAAATCGCGGAACAGATCGCGGACCTCCACATCGGGGAGCCGGAAAATCTGGAGGAGCAGGCGCTTTCTCTGGTGGGGCGGGATGTATACGAGAAACTTGTGAAGGGCTACACCGAGAAACAGTGGGGCAGGGACTGCACGGAACTGCCCGCCTTTATCATCAAGAGACTGCCGCTGCGCTTTACCTATGATAATAATTACTTCAATGACCGGTATCAGGGGATTCCTGTGGGAGGTTATACCATAATGGTAGAGAAAATGCTGGAGGGCATTGAGGTGATGACGGGCGTATCCTACCGGGATTTTGTGACGGAGGTGGAGCGGGACGGCAGGCTTTGTGTGACGGACCGGGAAGGCAATACTTATGATAAAGTGCTGTACACGGGAATGATCGACGAGTTTTTTGACTTCGCGCTGGGGCATCTGGAATACCGTTCCCTGCGGTTTGAGACGGAGACGCTTCCCGGTTGTGACAATTATCAGGGCAACGCGGTGGTGAATTACACGGAGCGCGAAATCCCCTATACGAGAATCATCGAGCACAAGCATTTCGAGTTTGGCACACAGCCCGGCACGGTGATCACCAGAGAGTATCCGGCTGTCTGGAAAGAGGGGGAGGAGCCTTACTATCCGATCAATGACGGGAAGAATGAGAAGCTGATGGAGAAGTACATGGAGCTTGCAAAGACGAAGCCCTATGTGATTTTCGGCGGACGGCTGGGGCAGTACCGCTATTATGATATGGACAAGGTGATCGCGCAGGCGCTTGCGGCGGCAAAGAAAGAAGGATAACGCAGCACGCGCCATTCGCAAAATCATGCAAGAATGATTTGCCAGACAGACTTGCTCCGGCTGAGCTGTTGCATAAAATTTTACAGGCAGAGTATTGACAAGAAATGGTACTCTGCCTATAATATTCCTTGATAGTTTGAATATCAAAGTATTTTTGGATCAGCAGAGACAGAAGGGACCGGGTGCGTCGCCATGCTTGCATGAGCGACAGTGCACGAGACCTTAAGGCGAGCGAAGCGAACGAGAAATGCGGAGCATTTCGAGCCGGCTGATCCGAATTTTTATGGAGGCGCCATATGAATTGGAATGAGGCAAACAGGGAACTGGACAGGAGAAGAGAGAGAGCTTTGCTTGGCGGTGGTCAGGGAAAGATTGACAAACAGCACGCAAATGGAAAACTGACAGCGAGAGAGCGGATCGAGATGCTGCTTGATCCCGGCACCTTTGTGGAGGTGGACGGCTTTCTGGAATCCCGTATCGACGATTTTGATCTGGACAAGAGACGCGTGCCCGGGGACGGCGTGGTGACGGGCTACGGCGAGATCGACGGCAGACAGGTGTTTGTGGCGAGCGAGGATTTTACGGTGATCGGCGGCACGCTGGGCGAGTACCATTCCTTTAAGATCTGCCGGATCCAGGATATGGCGATGGAGATGAAGGCGCCCTTGATCTGTATCAACGACAGCGGCGGCGCGAGAATCGAGGAAGGCATTTCTTCCCTGAGCGGATACAGCGGCATGTTCCTGCGGCATACGAAAGCGTCCGGCGTGATCCCGCAGATCGCGGTGATCCTCGGGCCCTGTTCCGGCGGCGCCTGCTATGCGCCCGCCATCTGCGACTTTATCTTTATGGTGAAAGATATCTCGAAGATGTTTATCACCGGACCGAACGTGGTAAAGACGGTGATCAACGAGGAAGTCTCGGTGGAGGAGCTGGGCGGCGCGGAAGTGCACGCGAAGAAGAGCGGTGTGTCCCACTTTACCTACGACACGGAAAACGAGTGCCTGATGGGCGTGCGAAAGCTGCTGTCTTATCTGCCGAGCAACTGGACGGAGAAACCTCCCGTGGTGAATACGCCGGAGCGGCAGAGTATACCTTCCCGTGTGGGGAGAGTTTTTGGCAGAGGCGAGAGCGCGAGACAGGATAACGCCCTGAAAGCAAAGGCGGCGAAACTCAAGGATATTGTGCCGGATAATTCCCGCCATGCCTATGACGTGAAGGAAGTGATCGACTGCATCGTGGACGAGGGAAGTTTCTTTGAGGTGCAGAAGGAGTTCGCTACCAACGCGGTGGTGGGGTGGTGCCGCATGGAGGGCAAGGTTGTCGGGATTGTGGCGAACCAGCCGAACTCCATGGGCGGTTCCCTCGATTACCACGCGTCCGACAAGATAGCGCGGTTTATCCGTTTCTGCGACTGCTTTAATATACCGCTCGTAACCTTGATCGACGTGCCCGCATTCCTGCCCGGCACGGCGCAGGAGCACAACGGTATCATCCGTCACGGCGCGAAGATACTTTACGCGTACTCGGAGGCAACCGTGCCGAAGATTTCGCTGATTATGAGAAAGGCTTACGGCGGCGCCTATATCGCCATGAACTCCAAGGAAATGGGGGCGGATATCGTCTACGCATGGCCGATTGCGGAGATCGCCGTAATGGGGGCGGACGGTGCGGTCAACATTGCTTTCAAGAGAAAGATCAAGGCGGCAGCGGACCCCGAGGCAATGCGCGCCCAGTGCAAGAAAGAGTATGAGGACAGATTCTTAAATCCCTACGTGGCGGCATCCAGAGGCTACGTCAACGAGGTCATCAAACCCGAGGAGACGAGAGACGCGCTGCTCAAGGCGCTGCGTGGACTTAAGAACAAGCAGACGGAGAATCCGAAGAAGAAACACGGAAATATCCCGCTGTAAATATAAAGGGGCAGTTGCCAATGCTTTAGAACGTAAGGGCATACAGACCGATAGGGGCAACATCAATCGGGAAATCATCAAAAACAACATGCTGTTGGATCAGGCAAAGCTGTTAGCAATACAAATCGGGATTTGAGGAGGAAAATATGGAAAGAATCTCGCTGTTGTTAATAATAGTTGCCATCATCTGTGCCTTATTTTCTGATAAAATAGATATGGTAGTAAAAGGAGATAAAAAGGTTAAAAAAGTGGTTGTCATATTTAGCGGGGGAGTATTATTGGTTTTCACGATTGTTATTCTTGTAAGTATCTTCTCGTAAATATCACAAATTAGATGTTTCTAAAAAAACGGGGCTATTGCTTCAGTAGTGATTATTCATCTACTTTTGCAACAGCCCCTTTATACTTATTTTGTTCCGACTAGCAATAACTGTTGAACATCATCCCGCTGTATGCGCTCGTGATATAGGGGCTTGCGAAGTTCTTTCCGGGATTCTTGTAAGCCACAATCACGTTGTTGACATAGTGCATCGGATTCAGGGAAACTTGATTCGACTTGCGAAGCACAGAGTTCGTAAAGCCTTTCATGGAAGCGAACGCTTCTTTGGCGTCCTCGCTCGTCGCCTTCTGTCGAAGCACGTTATTGTCTACCTCCAGAGTGCCGTCCAGATTTAAGTTCAATCCCGCGGAGGTGAGACCTTTTGCGTAAACCCTCGCCACGCTGCTCATCTCATGGAACAGGCGGTCGCTCTTGGGCTGTACGCCGCTGTACTCGGAAACTGCCTGCAGGAATGAGTTGTATCCCCGCACCAGTGTGTTGATATTTTCCGCAAGGGACTCCACATCCGTTTTGATGCCGATCGAAGCGGTCTCGCCATCCTCGCTGCTCACGCCCTTGAACTGTAATTCGTATGTGTGGTCCAGCGTGTAGTGGTTGGTGGTGGAGGAGTGCTCCTCGCCGTTTACCAGAAACGATGCGTTTGTCGCAGGAGACGCAATATAGTCAAGTCCCAGATAATCTACCACGCCCGCCGTTTTACTGGTGCGCTGGTCGGAGATATGGAACTGCATCTTCTTGCCTGCCTTCAACCCGGTGGCATCCGATTCCATCCGCAGGGCGCTGTTGCCGTTTCCGTCGTCAATGACCTGCGCCGACATACCGATATTCGCATTGGTAATCAGCCGGGAAAGGCGTGCCTGCACATCCTTGTTTGTGTCGCTTGCCTTTATGCTGAACTGAAATTCATAGCTTAAGTCCTCAATCCCAACGTCGAAAGAATACGTGTCGGGAGAGAGCGCGGCAGGCTCGTCAGAGGGGAGGAATTTTCCCAGATTGATCTGCGACGAAGCAAGGCGGTTTACCTCAACCTCGTAGGAGGGGAAATCGTCGTCCGGTTTTTTGGAACCGATATACTTCGCAGTAGCGATCTCTTCGTTGCTGGAATAAGCGACTTTTTTATTCAGAAGCTCTTCTTCGTCGAGGCCGCCAAGGGACGCAATGGTATTGCGAAGCTCTCTGGCATTTTCCTTTATGCCTACTGCAAATTTCTGGGATTCCTTGCTGGTGTCCAGAATGAACAAAGGCGATTCCTTGTTCATCTTGACAATCGAATTATATACGCTGCGGAGTTCGCTCTTCTTATGGGTATCATAAGGCGTGCTCGACTTCGGCGCATAGGTTGTCATGTAGAAATTATAGACATTGTTTAAATTGTGAATGGTGTTGTAAGCCATGAGCCCTCCTTTCTTCCGTGAAAGCATAACAGATACCTCCTGCGGCTGTCCTTAGCCTGCAAGGTATCTTTTGTGGGCATTTCTACTTATTATTAATATTAGTGCTTTTATTTTACCACTTTTTTCACGAAGAATGCAAGTATTTCCGTAATTACTATATATATCGTATGAAGGTGGCATTTCATTAAGGGGATTTATAAAAAAAGTGGGAGATTTTGCGGAGAAATTACAAAAAAGCAGTTGACTTAAGGGTCACCGTATGATATATTGTGTGAGCGAGAAGAGAACAAGGTCTTTTTTTTATGCTCAAAAAATGAGAGAAAGTATAAGATCAAACGAATCGTAATACAGGTGGAGGTGGCAAGATATGCGCACAAGAATCACATTGGCATGTACGGAGTGTAAGCAGCGTAACTACAATACGACAAAGGATAAGAAGACGCATCCCGACAGGATGGAGATCAAGAAGTATTGCAGATTCTGCAAAAAGCATACCCTGCATAAGGAGACGAAGTAGCAGTTCGTCGGTTGAAAGAAGGAGATATTGAATTATGGCAGATTCCGCGAAAACAGAGAAAAAAGCAGTCAAATTTTTTGACGGCGTGAAGGCTGAATTTAGAAAGATCAGCTGGCCCGACAAGGATTCCCTCCTGAAACAGTCTGTTGCAGTCGTTGTCATTTCCCTTGTGGTAGGAGCGATTATCACAATATTGGATTTCGGTCTGCAGTACGGCGTGGACTTCATTACTACACTGAAATTTTAAGATTTTTGGCAGGACAGGGAGGATCCGTATGGCAGAGGCGAATTGGTATGTTGTGCATACTTATTCCGGGTATGAAAATAAGGTAAAAGCCAACATAGAAAAAACGATCGAGAACAGACATCTGGAGGAAGAGATTCTGGAGGTCAGAGTGCCGATGCAGGATGTCACGGAACTGAAAAACGGCGCGCGCAAGACTGTCCAGAAAAAGATGTTTCCCGGTTATGTTCTGATTAATATGGTAATGAATGACGACACCTGGTATGTCGTGAGAAATACCAGAGGTGTGACAGGCTTCGTGGGACCCGGGAGCAAGCCGGTGCCGCTTACGGAGGCGGAGATGAAGCCTCTCGGTATCAAGGTGGAGAATATGAGCGTCGATTTCGCAGAGGGCGACACCATTGCGGTGGTTGCGGGCGTCTGGAAGGACACCGTGGGCGTTGTGCAGAGAATCGACTATGGCAAGCAGACGGCTACCATCAATGTGGAGCTGTTTGGCAGAGAGACGCCCGTGGAGATCAGCTTTGCGGAAGTCAGAAGTATGCGTTAACAGTTCAGTTTATATATGCGGTTTTGCGAATGGCGTGAGCTGAATTGTAATTAGAATGGATATTTGCCCGCTTCGGCGGTGTAGATATAGGTGGGAGCTGGTTTAAAATGCTTTGCATTTAAAATCCGAGCCTGTCTCCGACAATCTCGTAATTTGCGGAAGACAAGTGGAATAGCGTCCGAACCACAATAATATAGGAGGTGCCGAAATGGCAAAGAAAGTAGAAGGATACATCAAGTTACAGATCCCTGCTGGTAAAGCAACACCAGCGCCCCCGGTTGGTCCTGCTCTTGGTCAGCATGGGGTGAACATCGTTGAATTTACAAAACAGTTCAACGCAAAGACAGCCGATAAAGGTGATGTGATCATCCCGGTTGTTATCACAGTGTATGCAGACAGAAGCTTCAGTTTTATCACGAAGACTCCCCCGGCTGCGGTACTTTTAAAGAAGGCATGTAACATCAAGTCTGGTTCCGCTACGCCTAATAAGGCGAAGGTGGCGACCATCTCCAAGGCAAAGCTGCAGGAGATCGCAGAGATGAAGATGCCCGACCTGAACGCGGCGAGCGTTGAGGCGGCGATGAGCATGATCGCCGGTACTGCGAGAAGTATGGGTATCACAGTAGAAGAGTAATGGAGGGTTCGAGATGAAACACGGTAAAAAATATCAGGAGGCGGCTAAGCTGGTAGACCGCACGGTGCAGTACGATACAGCCGAGGCAATCGCCTTAGTAAAGAAGACAGCAACAGCAAAATTTGACGAGACCGTAGAGGTTCATATCAGAACCGGGTGTGACGGCCGTCACGCAGAACAGCAGATCCGTGGTGCGGTTGTACTGCCTAACGGAACTGGTAAGACCGTCCGCGTACTGGTATTTGCCAAGGGCGATAAGGTAAATGAGGCGGAAGCGGCAGGCGCTGACCATGTTGGCGGCGACGAACTGATCCCCAGAATCCAGAACGAAGGCTGGCTTGACTTTGACGTGGTAGTGGCAACTCCCGATATGATGGGTGTTGTAGGCCGCCTCGGTAAGGTTCTTGGTCCGAAAGGTCTGATGCCCAACCCGAAGGCTGGCACGGTTACCATGGATGTGGCGAAAGCGATCAGCGATATCAAAGCAGGTAAGATCGAGTACAGACTGGATAAGGCGAACATCATCCACGTACCTGTTGGCAAGACCTCTTTTGAGGAGAGCAAGCTGCAGGAGAACTTCGATGCGCTGATGGAGGCGATCGTCAAGGCAAAGCCCGCGGCGCTTAAGGGTCAGTATCTCAAAAGCATTACGCTGGCAACCACCATGGGCCCCGGCGTGAAGGTGAATGTGGCGAAATATTAGTGTGGGAAATGCACAGGTTTGAGCTATAATTATTGAAAATCGGAGAGCGGTGTGCTGCGGCATGCGGCTCTCTTTTTGCGCGCATAAGCAGAGTCAGAAGTTGCCGCAGACAGACCGCATGCTTGCATGAGAGACAGGCTGTGGCAACTTATGACGAGCAACGCGAACGAGAAATGCGAAGCATTTCGAGTCTGCTTATGCCGCAGAGTCAGAAGTTGCCGCAGACGGGCAGGGTCAGAAGAAACAGCGCGCCGCCCCCTGACGCGTCAGAGACAGTGAGTGTCCCCCTGTGGGCGGCAGCAATCTCTTTTGCCACGGCAAGTCCCAGACCGTGATGTCCCTTTTCGCTGTCCGGGACAAAGGCGCCGGATCTGATCCGGTAGAAGCGGTCGAAGATTTTTTCTTTTTCTCCGTCGGGAATACCGGGACCGTTATCCTGCACGCCGACGGTAATTTCCTTTTCGTAAGAACCCTCGGCGATAAAGAGAAGCACATTGCTTCCGGCGGGTGTGTAGGACAGGGCGTTGTGAAGCAGAATATGACACACCTGTCGTATTCTTCCCTGATCGCAGTTACAGAGCGGCAGTTCGGATTCCGGCAGGCGGATGGAGAGCAGGTGTCCGCTGTCGGCGGCAAGCGGCAGGAAGTTCTCGTATGTCTCTAAGAGAAGTGTCTGTAAATCTGTCTCTTCCATGCGAAGGACCAGCCCGTGACTGTCGGCGCGGGAGAGGGTGAGGAGCTGCTCCAGCATGTCTGACATCTGCGCGCCCTCCCTTGCGATCACCTGAAAAAAAGATTTCTGCTCTGCCGGGGGCGCTTTTTCGCAGGCGGAGGCGCTTGAGAGGATGACGGCAAGCGGCGTGCGCAGTTCATGGGAAACGTCGGCGATGAAGCGGTTCTGGCTTTCCTGTGAAGTGCGCAGCGGCTGTAAAAGCCGTCCTGTGAAATACCAGCAGAAGAGCGCGAGGAGACAGAGGGAGAAAAGAAACAGGAGAACATAGAGAAGCAGGCTGCTTCTGATCCGGGAATAGAGCGGTCTCAAAGACTGCAGGAAACAGACTTGCAGGATGCTGTCATTTTTCACCAGTTGTTTCTGATAACGGAGAACTTCGGGCAGGATGCCGTGTCTGCCGATAGAGACGCCGTTCGTTTTTTCCTGCGGCTGCAGGGTGTGTCCGGCGTCCGGCTCGGAGAGATAGCGGGCATATTCGGGGAGGAGCTGGTTGGCGTGGTCGCCGTTGTGGAAAAGTTCCGCTCCATTGTCCCACAGATAGATGCGGAATCCTGCGTTTTCTTCATGTGCGGCGAGCCAGCGGGAAGTGAGGACCGTTTGTTCGCTGATGGATTCAGACACAGCGTAGGACTGGCTTGTAAAGGAGGATAACTGCAGGGAGAACTGCTGCTTTATGTTAAAATAGAAACAGACGCCGAGCAGTACGGCTAACAGGAGCGAAAGGACGGCGGTGAAGAGTCTGGTCAGCCGAAACCGTACATTCTGATACATGGGAACTCCTTTCTCATTGCGGACATTTCGTGTATTTATTGCCTGTGGTTTTCGGCGTCGTATGCCAGATGGTAGCCGTGACCGCGCCGGTTGACGATGGTGACACGGCTGTTTAGTGTCTTCAGGCGTTTGCGAAGGAAGTAGATATAGTTGTCCAGATTGCTGCTTTCCACGGAGGTGCCCAGCCCCCAGACCTTGTGCAGCAGAACGGTGCGGTCGGTGGTCCTGCCGCCTGCCTGCAGAAGCAGACACATCAAGTCGTTTTCCGTCTGGGAGAGGGCGCATTTTTTGGCCCCGCATGTAAGAACGTTTTCCGCGCTGTCCAAAGACAGGTCGCCGAAGGAAAGAGCGCTGTTTTCAAAAGCGTTTTTCCGGCGGAACAGGGAGGCAATTCTGGCGGATAGCTCCGGATAGGCGAAAGGTTTTACCAGATAGTCGTCCGCGCCCGCGTTGAGCCCGGCAACCCGGTCGTTCACTTCGCCGAGGGCGGAGAGAATGATGACGGGGGTGAGATTCCCCCCGGCGCGTATGCCGCGCAGAATGTGCAGTCCGTCCTCGCCGGGCAGCATACAGTCCAACAGAATCAGGTCGTAGATGCCCTGTCTGATATAGAGAGCAGCCTCGCTGCCGTCGTGGCAGCAGTCCACGCGGTGCCCTTCCTGCTGCAGCTGCCATGATACGGCGTGGCATAAGTCTTTATCGTCTTCAATGATCAGAATATTCATTTCACAGCGTCCTCTTTTTCAAACACTTTCGTGAACAGTTTACCACATTTATTCTTTAAATAACTTCTAAATTTAGAGATTTCTTAGAAACTTCTTAGAAGATATTTAGAAGGAGTTTCAACTATAATAAGTTAAAGTAAGGGGAAACGTATTTATGGCTGCTGCGTTTCGCGGTTGTCAGAAGGGTAGTTATACAGGAGGTAATATATGCGTATAAAAAGACACATGTTATTACAGTTGATAATTTGCGCGATGTGCGCGGCGCTCTCCGGCTGCGGCGGCAGTCAGGAGGAAGAAATTCCCATGGGACGCTATGCGGACAGGGAGGTGAAGCTGCCGCCGGGGACTTTTGACTATATGCATCCGTGCCCGGACGGGAGTTACTATCTGTACGGTCTGGATACGGAGCTGACCTATGTGGACGCGCAGGGCGAGAGTAAGGGAAAAGACCGGAGCTGGGAGAACAATGCCAACATCCATGCCAAGTACGAGGTGGGAGTCGCGGATAACGGGGCGTCGGTCTTTGCCTATACGCCCAGATTCTGGAATGATGAGGAACTGGAGGCGCTGTGGATTGCGGGGGATGTCCGCTATCTGTACTATTATGTGGATGAAAAGGGGCAGAAACAGGCGCTGGAACCGCATGGCGAAGGATATCAGAAGGGAACAAATCTGAATACGTTCGCCTTTTCGCCCGAGGGAGAACTGTACGCGGCGTCCGATCACGCCGTGTACCGGGTCAATGTGGAGACCGGTGAAGTGGAGAGCCTGTTTGCCACAGAAAAACAGGTAAAGTCCATGGTCTTTACGGGCGATGTGATGCTGGCGGCGGACGATGGGAAGGCTTATTTTTATGACAGGGCGGAAGGAAAACTGCTGGACGGAAACGGTGCGCTGGATACGTTTTTATCGAGCCACAGTACCGGCGGTCTCGTAATGGCGGCGGGAGACAGCGAAAACGAACAGATTCTGTACATGGGATGCCGCACGGGGCTGTACCGTTACATATGGGGCGGTTCGGTGATCGAGCAGATTGCGGACGGGCAGATGACCGCGCTCGGGGATACCCAGCGCAGCCCGCGTGCCTTGCAGGTGCTTGACAACGGGGCGTTCCGCGTGATGTTCAGCGGCAATTATATGGTGGAGATGTACTATGATGAGACGCTTCCTGCCAGACCGGCGAAGGAACTGACGGTGTACAGTCTGGAGGAGAACGGCTGGATCCGCTATGCGGGACAGCTTTTCCAGAAAGAACACCCGGATGTGCTTGTGCGGTATGAGACGGGGATGGACGGTGACAATGCGGTCAGCAGGGAGGACGCGCTGAGAAACCTGAACACGCGTCTGCTTGCGGGGGATGTGCCGGATGTGATCGTCATGGACCGGATGGACATCGAACAGTATGCCGACAAGGGGATGCTCAGGGAGCTGGACGGCATATTGCAGCCCTATCTGGACGACGGCATTCTGTACCAGAATATCGTCGAGGGAATGCGGATGACGGAGAAAAATAAAATATACAGCGTGCCCATGATGGTCTACCTGCCTCTCTGGCTGGGGGAAAAGATGTATCTGGACGGGGAGGACAGTCTGGAGGATATCGTTGCGGGTATGGAGAAAGCAAGGCAGAAGCACCCGGAGGGGGCGATCCTCTATACGCTGTACCCGAAGGATGTTCTGCTGCAGACAATGCCGGTCTGCCTTCCCGCATGGACCGGGGAGGACGGCAGTCTGGATGTGGAAAAGCTGACGGCGTACTATCAGGCGGTGCGCAGGATGTGGGAGATAGACTGCGCCGGATTTGACGATGCGGGGCGGGAAGCGTGGCAGAAAAACAATATGGAATGGTATGCACCCGAGGATATGGACATGGCGGATATCGGATTTAATTTCCAGTACGCTGCCCAGCAGAACTTCGGCGAGACATGGCTGCAGCTCGGTTTCCTGATGACCCCGCAGGTGGGCATGACAGGTATTCATGTGACCAAGGCGAATATGGCGGCGGACTGGCAGGAGAAGGAACTGGAGGATACGGTGACGTATGACGCCTATACGGGGCAGGCGGGCAATGTCTACTGGGCGAGGACCATCGTGGGGCTGTGCGAGCAGGGAAAGGAGCCGGAACTTGCCGAAGCATACATGAATCTTTTGCTCTCCGATCCGATGATGAGAAAGTGGTGGCTGGATAAACCGAGGAATTATAGCGGACTTGCGATACGGAAGGATTCGCTGGGCGACATTCTGGATATCGACAACATAGAGTTCGGACAGACCATGGGATTTAAGGACCCCACAGGTGTCAACCATCCGAATTTCTGGCCCACAGAAGAAGAAAAACAATGGCTCTATCAGATGATGGAGGATGCGTCCTGCTGTTACCGCCCGGGAACGATGCTGGAGGAATGCGCGATGGAGGTCGGCGTCCGGGTGCTTGACGGGGAGCTGACGCCGGAGGAGGGAGCGAAGGAAGTTGAGAGGAAGATGGCGATCGCGATGGAAGAGTAGACGGCTTTTGTTTCTGCTGCCGGGATTTTCGGGGGTTATGATTTTTTATCTGCTTCCCTTTTTTGAGGTGGTGCGGCGCTCGTTCCTTAAATCCGGCAACGGCGCTTTCGTGGGAATGGATAATTACCGCGCGGTGTTTGGTAACGGCGCCTTTGCGCTCGCCGTGCGCAACACGTTTCTGTATATGGCGGCGGGCGTGCCGCTTCTCATGGGAATCAGCCTGTTTCTGTCGCTGCTTTTACGCAATCTGTTGCAGCGGCGTAAACTGGTGTCGGCGCTGCTTCTGCCTATGGCGGTGCCGGCGGCGGTCATGGTTCTGACATTACAGATTCTGATCGACAGGCAGGGCGTCATCAACGGAGTTCTGACACACGTGTCGGGAAAAATAACGGCACTCCCCGCCTTTACAGCGATCGACTATCTCAACACCGGGTGGGCGTTAGCGGTGGTGGTATGCAGCTTTCTGTGGAAAAACACGGGGTATATGGTTATCCTCTGGCTTGCGGGTCTCGCCGCGCTGCCGAAGGAAGTGGAGGAGGCGGCGCAGGTGGACGGCGCGAACCGCTGGCAGAGCTGGCATTATATCATCAGACCGGGGCTTTCCGGCAGTTTTTTTACCATCGGGATGCTGTCGGTGCTGCAGATTTTTAAAAGCTACCGGGAAGTCTGGATGGTGGCGGGCAGTTATCCGCAGGAGCACATTTATTTTTTACAGCACCTTTTGCAGAACTGGTATCTGAAACTGGAGTTTGACAGGATGGCGGCGCTGACGGTAATCATGTCGCTTGTGCTGCTGGCGGTGTGCCTGTTGTTACAGAAGAGACTGGAATAGTGTGAGAAGTAGTTCTAATCACTCGCAGCAGAGGATGCTTCGCGAAGAAGCAATAAGTCTCACACAGGAGAGTGCCTGAAAAGCGGCATTCTCCGCGTGGATTTGAGTCATAGCGAAGCTGCGAGATGTCGGTTGGCGTAAGAAGCATGGGGAGGCAGGGGGAGAAAAAATGAGGAGCAGGGCGACAGCCCCGGCATGGGCGGTGCAGGCGTATGGCAAATGGCGGAAGAGGAGAAGGGCATGGCTCGCCACGGGAATCTGTGTGGCGGTGGCGGCTCTGGTCTGCGCGCCCCTTCTTATGATTCCCGGCGGTTCCCTGATGGACAGCGCGGAGATGCGGCAGATTCTTTCACCGATCCTTGGGGAGGAAAAGGGGTTTGCAGCGTGGCATCTGATTCCCGTCTATCCCACAATCGGTCATTTTTACAGACTGCTGATTGCGTCGCCGGCGTTCTATCAGTTGTTCTGGAACACGGTGGGGATGACGGCGGCGATCCTTCTGGGGCAGCTTATTGTGGGGCTGCCTTCGGCATGGGCGTTCGCCGCATTCCGTTTCCGGGGAAGGGATTTTCTGTTCGGGATTTATGTGGTGCTCATGCTTCTGCCCTTTCAGGTGATGCTTCTGCCGCAGTACATTGTCTTACAGAAACTGCACTTGTACAATCACCCTGCGGCAGTCATCCTTCCGGCGGTTTTTTCCACGTTTCCTGTGTTTATCATGTACCGGGGGTTTACCCAGATCGACGCAGCGATTCTGGAGGCGGCGAGACTGGACGGCGCGGGGGAACTGCAGATTTTTTCTTATATCGGTCTGCCGCTTGGAAAGATGGGAGTGCAGGCGGCGATGGTCTTAAGCTTTCTGGAGTATTGGAATCTGGTGGAACAGCCGATGGCATTTCTGGAGGAACAGGCGGCATGGCCGCTCTCCCTCTATCTGCCGCAGATTACCGTCAGTCAGGCGGGATTTGCCTTCGCGGTGGCGGTGATGGCGCTGATCCCCGCGCTGTTTGTCTTTGCGCTGGGGCAGGACGCGCTGGAGGAAGGCATAGCGTATATCGGGGTGAAAATGTGAGAGAATGCCCAAAAGCGGCATTCTCTGTTGGGGAAAGGTATGGGGTAGATGGGATCGAAGAAAAAACTGTGGCAGGGCTTCGTGTTTTTTTTGGCGGCTATGCTGGTTATGACATATGTGTCACGAATGGTTTATGTGAGCCGGATGCCGCGGGTAAAGTGGAACAACCCCACGTCTGCGTCCATCCGAAACAGGATCACGGCGGAGGGGACGGTGGAAGCGGTCAATGCGCAGGCGGTGATCGGACTGGACGGTCTGCTTGTGGAGAAGGTCTGTGTGGCGGCGGGTGACCGGATGGAAACGGGAACGGTTCTCTATGAGGTAAATAGGGAAGACCTGCTCGCACAACTTTCGGAACTTCGTGCGCAGGAGGAGGCGTGGCAGAAGCAGGAACAGGCAAAGCGCCGGGAGGCGGCTACGAATACGACCCGGGCGCAGGAAGATTATGACACAAATGTCATAGAATTGGACAGAAAAATCGCGGAGGAGACAAAGAAGCTGGAGGAGCTTATGGAGGATCTGGATACCCATATGTTCCGCATTCCCGAGGAGGATGCCTCCGACGAGATCTGGATTGCATGGGCGGATGAGAGGCTGCGGTTTGACAGGGACATCGCGGAAAAAAAGCGCATGATCGAAGATATACAGCTCGAGAAAGAGAAGCGTTTAAGAGAGGCAGACAGGGAATTAGAGGATGCAAGGCGCGCCCAGAGCGCGGCGGAGAGCGGTCTGGAACTGGGGGCTTCCGGCGTCAGTCAGGTGCGGCAGAGGCAGGAGCGGATTGCGCTTCTGACGGAACTTTCCGAAAGCGGTGGCAAGGTGACGGCGGCGTGCGCGGGCGACGTGCTGGAAGTGATGATGCAGTCGGGTACGCGGATGGGGCAGGATGCGGTTCTGCGCTATGCCGACGATGCGGGCAGCCGGATATTCCGCACGGTGATCAGCCAGGAGCAGAAAGGCATGGTGCATACGGGGGACATGGTGCAGCTTACCTTTCCGGGAAGTGCAGAGGAAACCTCCGAGACGATTGATTCCATCGTGCAGGAAAACGGCAGTTACACCGTGACGATCCGTCTGGAACCGGGTGTGGGGGCAGGGCGCACCGAGGGCGTGATGGAGCTTGATGCCACATCGGAAATTTATGATTTTGTGATACCCATAAAAGCGCTTCACAACGACGGCGGCAATGCGATTTATGTGCTGGAGGAAAAGGAGGGTATTCTTGGCACGGAGCTGTGCGTAAGGAGCATGACGGTGCGTCTGCTGGACAAAAACGAGGACTATGCGGCGATCGCCGACGAGCTGTTGTCGGGTGACATGAAGATTGTGACGGACTGTGATCAGGAGCTGCAAAACGGCGATGTGGTAAAGGAGTGGGAGTAGAATAACCGCCTGACTTTTTTGAGAGGGGGGGAAGATAAATCAGAGTAATTGTACGGGAAATACGCATGAACCCTCCGGCAAATCAATAGAGAAGGAATCCCTCACCTGCGTGGTGGGGGATTTTTTTCGCAAAGATTTTCCAATCAGCAAGTCTGTGGTATAATGTACGCGATGGCAATGAGCAGTACGCAGACAGAGGATATCAGGATATCATACAAATATGGCTAAGAAAAGATCGCGTAAAACCAAAAAGAAAAAGAGAATACGGTTTCACAAAAGTTTTATCCTTCCTTTTATTATCACCCTGACGGTGGCGGTGGCGCTGGGCGTTCTGGCGCTGGCGGCGCATCAGTGGATTATGGAGCCGGTGAAAACGAAAGGGACGGATGTCGTGCAGTCGGATCACGAAAGCGGGATGCCGGAGGCAGAGGATACGGAGGCGGAGAAAGACGCAGCAGAGAATGCCGGGGACAAGGCGGAGCCGGCTGGAGAGGAGCCAGAGCCGGAGCATGTCTCCAGATATCAGGAGGAACTGGACGATCCCGCCTACATGGAGGAAAACAGGATCTATGCGGTGGAACCTGCAGAACCCGGCAGGGTGACCATGACATTTGCGGGGGATATTCTGTTTGACGTGAACTATGCTATTATGGGAAGCGTGCGTGGAAGTGATGATATCTCGCAGGGGATTACGCCCGAGGTGATGGAGCGGATGCAGGCGGCGGACATTATGATGCTCAACAATGAATTTGCCTATTCTGACCGGGGGACGCCCACCGAGGACAAACAGTTTACGTTCCGTGCCAGACCGGGGACGGCGGCATATCTGACAGATCTGGGAGTGGATCTGGTGTCGCTGGCGAATAACCATGCCTATGATTACGGGCCGACGGCTCTGGAGGATACGCTGGATACCCTGCGTGAGACGGGAATCCCCTATGTGGGCGCGGGGCGCAATATCGACGAGGCGAGAAAGCCGGTCTACTATATTGTGGGGGATATGAAGATTGCCTTTGTGTCGGCGACCCAGATCGAGCGGCTCGATACGCCTGACACGAAGGAGGCTACGGAGACTTCGCCCGGCGTGTTCCGCTGCTGGAACGGGGCAAAGCTCATGGAGACGATCCGGGAGGCGGCACAGAACAGCGATTTTGTGGTGGCTTATATACACTGGGGAACGGAAAATCAGGCGGAACTGGACTGGGCGCAGCTCAAGCAGGCGCCGGAGCTTGTCGCGGCGGGGGCGGATCTGGTGATCGGGGATCATCCCCACTGTCTGCAGCCCATCGGCGTGATTCAGGGCGTGCCCGTGATTTACAGTCTGGGTAATTTCTGGTTTAACTCAAAGACCTTGGACACCGGCATGGTGGAAGTGGTGATCGACGAGACGGGAATCGTGAGCTATCAGTTTATTCCCTGCCTGCAGAGCGGATGCAAAACCACACTTCTGCAGGGCGCGGAGAAGGAGCGGGTGCTCGCCTATATGCGTGGTATTTCCGAGGGCGTGCGGATTGATGAAGACGGGTTTGTGAGCTGGTAAATTTTTTCGCCGGAGTGAAACTTTTCCGGCGGATGAATCGTATTAGTTACAGAAGGATAAAATGCCAGACAGAAAGGAAGACAGCTATGAATATAGGAAACCGTTACGCTTCATGGATGCACAATACAACCCCGGCAGGATACGGAAACCGCGCCGGACAGACCGGCAAACCGGCGGGCGCAGGCACGCCTTTCTGGGGGGAGGATGAGAAAAGTGACACGGATGCCATAAATGATACGACGACAGGAAAGACGGAGACAGGGGAAAAGGGCGAAGAGAAAAAAGCGGAAGATATGACGTACCGTGAGCAGATCCTTGCCCATATGGAAGAGATGGCAAAAAAGGTGAAGGAGGGCAAAGTGGAGCCGACCTTCCAGACGGGCGCGCAGTCCTTCACCATAAAGGAGTGGGAAAAGCTTCTGGCGGATTTTGACGACGCGGAGGAGGCTCTGCAGGAGCAGATTAAGGAACTGATCGCGGAAGTGGAAAAGCAGGCGGCAAAAGAGGCGATGAGAAGGGAAGCGGAAGGCAAGCCTTGGGGCGACGGTACGGGGACAGATGTGACAAATGTGTCAGTTCCCGGAGCGGCGCAGCCGACGGTGGAATCGGGAGGCAGCGTGGCGAATCCAAAGACGGCTGAGAGCGGCGGCGCGGCGGCTCCCCCGGTGGCTCCGACAGTCACAGGCGGCGCGACGGCTCCCGCGCATGTCGTACAAGGAAACGATAATTGTACGGATGTGGAGGTGACGGACCCGGAGGAGCTTATGGAGCTTCTTACGGGCGAGGTGACCAAGAGCACCTTCCCCACCGACGATCCCGAACACAAACACTGGTTTATCACCTGCTACAGTCAGGATGGGATCTGGTGCAAGGAAGCCTATTTTGACGGGAATAAATGGGTTAATAAAGACTGCTGGAAATTTTCCTATACGGAGCCGGGGCAGTATGAGAAGGTGATGGCGTTTTTGGAGCGGTTTCCGCAGGACGCGAACCTGCGTTTTGCATCCCACAAAGAGTTCTGGGAAGACTTTCTGGCGGGGAAGATCGACGAGAACGATTTCGTCAATTTCTTTGAGACTTCCACCGACGAGAACGGTGTGCCGGATTATACCTATGAGAAGAACGGCTCCACCTACATAGACCGGGAGAAGGCGAAGTACGCCAAATATATGAATGATCACAGTATTCATGCCTATACGAGGGAGGAGTTTGACCTGATCTGGCGGGCGGTGATCCATGAGAATCGAAAGGGTTTACAGAAAATTTCTGACTATGACGGACAGATGACGGTTCCGAAAGATGCGAGACCCGGAACCGAAAAGGACGAGGAGGAGGACGACCTCGAGACGAATATTATCACTAAACCCGACGGTTCCACGGTGTTAGAGATCAAGACAAGCTACGGCGTGATGGAGGTGGAAATCACGGAGGCGCAGAAGTTCGGGCTGCAGTATGAGGCGCGCCCGGCGGCGCGGGGCGGCAGAAGTGTGTCGGCAGGAGCCTATGCACATGCGGCGGCAGCGTATGGGAGCGCGGAGGTGTGATATGGGCATCAGCGGCGTGGGAAGTCGGAATACTTACATTTATAATACACAGACGGGAAAGCTTTCCTCGAAGGACGGGCAGCAGGATGCCTTTGTGGATTACTTTAACGGGGATATCAACGGTGATGAGGATGATACCCTCAATGGGTTTGACAGGGCGAGAAAAGCGGAAATAGAAAATCTGATTGATACTTGGGCGCAGATCGACAAGAGTCTTTTTAGCGAACCGGGGAAAGTGGAATATGAGATTACCACGGAGTCCGTTGACGCGGTGACTTCCACCGTGCAGGTGGACGGCGGTAAAATTTTTACATGCTACAGCGCTGGCTTTTTTACCTGTATTGACCCATCCGAACTCTTTCAAAAGGCGGGACCGTTCCAGACATACGAACATAAAGGTTACGACCCTTCTGACAACAGTGTCAACATTGCCGTGGGCGATGCATTTGACCTTGGTAACGGTCGCAGACTGCGTGTGGGGGCGGATCAGGTCTACGGCGAAGGGCACGGATACAAGAACGGGGAAACCGATGAAAAGCTGCAGGCGCTGGCGTGGGGGCTTGGCGCACTGATCCACTTTGCGGAAGGACGGTGGTCCGGTGTCATGCTCGAGTTTGGCGACAGGGTGGCTGCCGCGTCCGACAGGAGCGACCCGATGGGAGGCACGACGCCTATGCTGTTGGAGCTGCTGCGGCAGCTTGGCGTGGATACCGACCGGGAATTTATCTTAAACGGTACGAAATGCGAGGTGCGGAACGGAAAAATCTGTGAGGTTGGCGACAAGTGGGGCGTGGCGCGCAATGTGCGCGACGAGGCGATCAGAAAGTACGAGGAGGAGATGTCCCGCCCGCTTTCAAGCTGGAAATAAGAAGAGTTAAGCTGTTTGTGGGCGGAAAATGCCCACGGCGGACTAAAATGCCGTTATATTTGGCAAAAACAGTTGACAGCCCTGCGCGCGCTGTGCTATAGTAGCAAATGCCGAAGACAGCAGGTGCCGTATTGCCGGCGTAAGAGTCCGCCTGCCGAGGAGAGAAGAGCTATCATTGATGTTTATTGCCCTCCCTGTCTTTACGGGGAGGGTTTTTGGTGTGTCCGACGGACACACGCTCCTTAATCGGCAACAAAATCTATAAGGAGGTAATGTAATGGCAAAGGTGGAATTGAAGAAACCGATCGTGGATGAGATCGCCGCTGCCGTGAAAGACGCCCAGTCAGTCGTTCTGGTTGACTACCGCGGACTTACGGTGGAACAGGACACACAGCTTCGTAAGCAGTTGCGTGAGGCCGGGATCACCTACAAGGTTTACAAGAACACAATGATGAATTTTGCATTCAAGGGCACGGACTGTGAAGCGCTTCTTCCTTATCTGGAAGGTCCCAGTGCGGTTGCCATCTCTACAGAGGACGCTACGGCTCCCGCGAGAGTGTTGTGCAAATTCGCTAAGACGGCAGACGCCCTTGAAGTGAAGGGCGGCATCGTGGAAGGCATCGCTTATGATGCGGACGGCATCAAGGAAGTTGCGAAGATTCCTTCCAGAGAAGAGCTGCTGTCCAAGCTGCTTGGCAGCATCCAGTCTCCGATCACCAACTTCGCACGCGTGATGAACCAGTTGGCGGAGAAAGGCGGTGCATCCGGGTGCGAGGCGCCTGCGGCTGAAGAAGCGCCCGCTGAGGCAGAGGCCGCTCCCGCAGCAGAGGAAGCGCCCGCTGAGGCAGAAGCTGCACCTGCAGAGGAAGCAGCGCCTGCGGAAGAAGCACCCGCAGCAGAATAAACGGTTTGAACGCTGCGCGTTAAAACCCGAGTCTGCCACAGGCAGTCTCGCAACGTAGACAATGAATAAAAATATGGAGGAAAACAATCATGGCAAAATTATCTGTTGAAGAAATCCTTAGCGCGATTGATGAGATGACAGTATTGGAATTGAATGATCTGGTAAAGGCATGTGAGGAGAAATACGGCGTATCCGCAGCAGCGGGCGTGGTAGTTGCGGCAGCAGGCGGCGACGCAGGCGCAGCAGTGGAGGAGAAGACCGAGTTCGACGTTGAGCTGACAGAGGTTGGCCCGAACAAGGTTAAGGTAATCAAGGTGGTTCGTGAGGCTACCGGCCTTGGCCTGAAGGAAGCGAAGGATCTCGTGGATTCCGCTCCGAAGGTACTCAAAGAGGCTGCTTCCAAGGAAGAGGCTGACGATATCAAGGCTAAGCTTGAAGCTGAGGGCGCAAAGGTTACCCTTAAGTAATCAGTTCTCATATCTGAGCAAAGGAACCGTTCACATGTTTTCGGAAAGCATGTGGACGGTTTTATTTCAAAATTCTTTTTTAATTTCTGAAAAAAGTCATTGACTCTCCAAGGTGATTTGTAGTAGAATGTATGGTGCACTATTGTGGTGTGCTATGCTTTTTTGAAGTGTTGCTTCTGGCGAAGCATGGATCAATCATAAAGAACGGGGTGAAGTGTCAATGGAAAAAAACAGAATCCGTAAGACTGCTGCCGGCAGAAATACGCGCATGACCTACGCACGACAGAAAGAGGTTCTGGAAATGCCGAACCTGATCGAAGTTCAGAAGAACTCCTATCAGTGGTTCCTGAATGAAGGCCTGAAGGAAGTGTTTGACGATATTTCTCCGATTTCGGATTACAGCGGGCACCTGAGTCTGGAATTTGTAGACTTTGAGCTGTGCGAGGAAGATGTCAAATATTCTATTGAGAAATGTAAGGAGAGAGATGCCACTTACGCAGCCCCTCTCAAGGTGAAGGTACGTCTGATTAACAAAGAGAAGGACGAGATTACCGAGCATGAGATCTTTATGGGTGATCTGCCGCTTATGACGCAGACAGGCACTTTTGTGATCAACGGCGCGGAGCGTGTTATCGTAAGCCAGCTCGTCCGTTCCCCGGGCATTTATTATGGGATCGGGCATGACAAGATCGGCAAACGGCTTTTTTCCGCAACCGTGATCCCGAACCGCGGCGCGTGGCTGGAGTACGAGACGGACTCCAACGACGTTTTCTATGTGCGCGTGGACAGAACGAGAAAGGTTCCTATCACTGTGCTGATCCGTGCGCTCGGCGTTAGCTCCAACGACGAGATCAGAGAGCTTTTCGGCGACGAACCGAAGATCGAGGCAAGCTTTGCAAAGGACGCTTCTGAGAACTATCAGGAGGGTCTGCTTGAGCTGTATAAAAAGATCCGTCCCGGCGAGCCGCTCAGCGTGGAGAGTGCGGAAAGTCTGATTATGGCTATGTTCTTTGACCCCAGAAGATATGATCTGGCAAAGGTCGGCAGATATAAATTTAACAAGAAACTGATGTTCAGAAACAGAATCAGACATCACATTCTCGCGGAGGATGTGGTGGATACCCAGACGGGTGAAATTCTGGCGAAAGCGGGAGACAAGGTGAGCGCTGAGATGGCGGACGCGATCCAGAACGCTGCGGTTCCTGCCGTGTGGATCCAGACGGAGGAGCGGAATGTCAAGGTTCTCTCCAATATGATGGTGGATATCACGAATTTCGTTGACTGCAATCCGAGAGAACTTGGTATCACGGAGCTGGTTTATTACCCTGTCCTGCAGCAGATTCTGGACGAGTACAGCGGTGACCCCGCGCAGCTTGCCGAGGCGATCCGCAAAAATGTACACGAACTGATTCCGAAGCATATTACGAAGGAAGATATCTTGGCTTCCATTAACTATAACATCCATCTGGAGTACGGGATCGGCAATGACGACGATATCGACCATCTGGGCAACAGACGTATCCGTGCGGTGGGCGAGCTTCTGCAGAACCAGTACCGTATCGGTCTTTCCCGTCTGGAGAGAGTGGTGCGCGAGAGAATGACCACCCACGACGCGGAGGAGATTTCGCCGCAGGTGCTGATCAATATCAAACCCGTGCAGGCAGCGGTGAAGGAGTTCTTCGGTTCTTCCCAGCTGTCCCAGTTCATGGACCAGAACAACCCGCTCGGCGAGCTGACCCACAAGAGACGTCTCTCCGCGCTGGGTCCCGGCGGTCTTTCCAGAGACCGTGCCGGATTCGAGGTGCGAGACGTACACTATACGCATTACGGCAGAATGTGTCCCATTGAGACGCCCGAGGGACCGAATATCGGTCTGATCAACTCGCTGGCGTCCTATGCGAGAATCAATGAATATGGTTTTGTGGAGGCGCCCTACAGAAAGATTGACAAGAGCGATCCGCAGAATCCGCGCGTCACGGACGAGACAGTCTACATGACGGCGGATGAGGAAGACAATTATCATGTGGCGCAGGCTTCCGCGCCCCTTGACGAGAACGGCTATTTCAGGAGAAACAGCATTTCCGGCCGTTATAAGACAGAGACACAGGAATATCCGAAAGCCATGTTTGATTACATGGACGTGTCTCCTAAGATGGTATTCTCGGTGGCTACGGCGCTCATTCCGTTCCTGCAGAACGATGACGCGAACCGTGCGCTGATGGGTTCCAACATGCAGAGACAGGCAGTACCCCTGCTCTTTACAGAGGCGCCTGTGGTGGGTACCGGTATGGAGCCGAAGGCGGCTGTGGACTCCGGCGTCTGCGTGGTGGCGAGAAAGTCCGGCGTGATTGAGTTTGTGTCGGCTGACATCATCAGGATGACCTGTGACGACGGGGAGAAGGATGAGTACCGTCTGATGAAGTTCTCCCGCAGTAACCAGTCCAACTGTTATAACCAGAAGCCTATCGTACAGAAGGGTATGCACGTGGAGCAGGGCGACGTGATTGCGGACGGTCCTTCCACGGACGGCGGCGAGCTGGCTCTCGGAAAGAACCCGCTGATCGGCTTTATGACATGGGAAGGCTACAACTACGAGGATGCCGTACTTCTCAGCGAGAGACTGGTGCAGGAAGACGTTTACACTTCCGTGCATATGGAGGAATACGAGGCGGAGGCGCGGGATACCAAACTCGGACCCGAGGAGATCACGAGGGATGTGCCGGGCGTCGGTGACGATGCGCTGAAGGATCTGGATGACAGAGGTATCATCCGCATCGGTGCGGAGGTGCGTGCCGGAGATATTCTGGTAGGCAAGGTTACGCCGAAGGGCGAGACGGAGCTTACCGCGGAGGAGAGACTGCTCCGGGCGATCTTCGGTGAGAAGGCGAGAGAAGTGAGAGACACTTCCCTGAAAGTGCCTCACGGTGAATATGGTATTGTTGTGGACGCGAAAGTGTTCACCAGAGAGAACGGCGACGAGCTGTCTCCCGGCGTGAATCAGGCGGTCCGCATTTACATTGCGCAGAAGAGAAAGATTTCCGTCGGTGATAAGATGGCAGGCCGTCACGGTAACAAGGGTGTGGTTTCCCGCGTGCTTCCCGTGGAGGATATGCCTTATCTGCCGAACGGCAGACCTCTTGACATAGTGCTGAATCCTCTGGGCGTGCCTTCCCGTATGAATATCGGGCAGGTGCTGGAGATTCACCTGTCGCTGGCGGCAAAGGCGCTCGGCTTCAACGTGGCGACGCCTGTGTTTGACGGCGCAAAAGAGGATGACATCATGGACACGCTGGATCTGGCAAACGACTATGTCAATCTGGAGTGGGATGAGTTTGAAAAGAAACATAAGGATGAACTGTTACCCGAGGTGATGGAATACCTGTCAAAGAACAGGGAGCACAGAAAACTCTGGAAGGGCGTGCCTATTTCCAGAGACGGCAAGGTGCGGCTGCGCGACGGCAGAACGGGCGAATATTTCGACTCCCCGGTTACCATCGGACACATGCATTACTTGAAACTCCATCATCTGGTGGACGATAAGATCCACGCGCGTTCCACGGGTCCTTACTCACTCGTGACGCAGCAGCCTCTCGGCGGTAAAGCGCAGTTCGGCGGACAGCGTTTCGGTGAGATGGAGGTCTGGGCGCTGGAGGCATACGGCGCGGCTTACACGCTGCAGGAGATTCTGACCGTGAAGTCCGATGATGTGGTGGGCCGTGTGAAGACTTACGAGGCGATCATCAAGGGCGATAACATCCCGGAACCCGGTGTGCCGGAGTCCTTCAAGGTGCTCCTGAAGGAGCTGCAGTCCCTTGGACTGGATGTCAGAGTGCTGCGCGACGACCAGACAGAAGTGGAGATCATGGAAACCATCGACTACGGCGAGAACGATTATCGGTACGAGATCGAGGGAGATTCCAGAGGTTACGACTATGAAAGAGAATCCTTCGGTTCTATGGGCTATCAGCGTCAGGAGTTTGACGAGGACAGCGGAGAGCTTGTAAGCAGCGATGAGGAAGAGCAGGATTCTTTCGAGGAGCCGGAAGAGGCATTTGAGGAGACTTACACCGAATAGCCGTGCGAAAAGAAATATATGACAGATGGAGGACAGTGCAGGATGTCAGATATGAAACAGGAAGCGTATCAACCCATGACATTTGACGCGATCAAGATCGGACTGGCGTCGCCGGAAAAGATCAGGGAATGGTCGAGAGGTGAGGTCACCAAGCCGGAGACGATCAACTATAGAACCCTGAAGCCCGAGAAGGAAGGTCTGTTCTGTGAGAGGATTTTCGGACCGAGCAAGGACTGGGAGTGTCATTGCGGTAAGTATAAGAAGATCAGATATAAGGGTGTTGTCTGCGACCGATGCGGCGTTGAGGTGACGAAGTCCAGCGTCCGCAGAGAGCGTATGGGGCGGATAGAACTGGCTGCCCCGGTATCCCATATCTGGTATTTCAAGGGTATTCCGAGCCGCATGGGACTGATTTTGGATCTCTCCCCCAGAGTGCTTGAGAAGGTGCTCTATTTCGCGTCCTATATCGTGCTGGACGGCGGCGAGACAGATCTGGATTACAAGCAGGTGCTCTCCGAGAAAGAGTATCAGGATGCCAGAGAGACATGGGGAAATAAATTCCGGGTTGGTATGGGCGCGGAAGCGATCAAGGAACTTCTGCAGGCAATCGATCTGGAGGAAGAGGCGGCGGAGCTGAAGGAGGGCTTGAAAGAGTCCACCGGGCAGAAGCGCGCCCGCATCATCAAGAGACTGGAAGTCGTGGAGGCTTTCCGGGAGTCCGGGAACCAGCCCGAGTGGATGATTATGGATGTGATCCCGGTGATTCCGCCGGATCTGCGTCCCATGGTGCAGCTCGATGGCGGCAGGTTCGCGACCTCCGACTTAAACGATCTTTACAGAAGAATCATCAACAGAAACAATCGTCTGAAAAGACTGCTGGAGCTTGGCGCTCCCGATATCATTGTCCGCAACGAGAAGCGTATGCTGCAGGAAGCGGTTGACGCGCTGATTGACAACGGCAGAAGAGGAAGACCTGTGACAGGCCCCGGCAACAGGGCGCTTAAGTCCCTGTCCGATATGCTGAAGGGTAAGTCCGGGCGTTTCCGTCAGAACCTGCTCGGCAAGCGTGTTGACTATTCCGGGCGTTCCGTTATCGTGGTGGGACCCGAGTTAAAGATTTATCAGTGCGGTCTGCCCAAGGAGATGGCGATCGAGCTGTTTAAGCCCTTCGTGATGAAGGAACTGGTATTCCGCGGTATTTCACAGAATATCAAGGCGGCGAAAAAGCTGGTGGAGAGACTGGACACACAGGTATGGGATGTGCTGGAGGAAGTCATCAAGGAGCACCCGGTGATGTTAAACCGTGCGCCTACCCTGCACAGACTGGGTATCCAGGCGTTTGAGCCGATTCTTGTGGAAGGTAAGGCGATCAAACTCCATCCGCTCGTATGTACCGCATTCAACGCTGACTTCGACGGCGACCAGATGGCAGTCCATCTTCCCCTGTCCGTGGAGGCGCAGGCAGAGTGCAGATTCCTTCTGCTCTCCCCGAACAACCTGCTGAAACCTTCGGATGGCGGCCCGGTGGCGGTGCCTTCTCAGGATATGGTGCTCGGCATCTATTATCTGACGCAGGAGAGACCCGGCGCCCTTGGAGAGGGCAAGTTCTTTAAGAATGTAAACGAGGCGATTCTCGCCTACGAGAATAAGGCATGTACCCTTCATTCCAGAATTACCGTCAGGGTGAAAAAGACGGACGCAGACGGGAAAGAGGTGTCCGGCAATGTGGAGTCCACGCTTGGTAGATTCCTCTTCAATGAGATTCTGCCGCAGGATCTGGGCTATGTGGACAGAAGCGACCCGAAGAATCTGCTGAAGCCGGAAGTGGATTTCCATGTGGGCAAAAAGCAGTTAAAGCAGATCCTTGAGAAAGTCATCAATATTCACGGCGCGGTACGAACCGCCGAGGTGCTCGACCTGATCAAGGCGACCGGCTATAAATATTCCACGCAGGCAGCTATGACCGTTTCCATTTCCGATATGACGGTGCCGGCGGAGAAAGAGAAGATGCTTGAGGAAGCGCAGGCTACCGTAGACAGGATCTCCATGGACTTCCGCAGAGGAAAGTGTACGGAGGAGGAGAGATACCGTCAGGTTGTGGAGACTTGGAACAAGACGGATAAGGAGCTTACGGAAGTGCTGCTCTCCGGGCTTGACAAATATAACAATATTTATATGATGGCGGATTCCGGGGCCCGTGGTTCCAACCAGCAGATCAAACAGCTTGCAGGTATGCGTGGTCTGATGGCAGATACCACAGGACGTACCATCGAGCTGCCGATCAAGTCCAATTTCCGTGAAGGTCTGGACGTGCTGGAGTATTTCATGTCGGCGCACGGCGCACGTAAAGGTCTGTCCGATACCGCGCTTAGAACCGCTGACTCCGGCTATCTGACCAGACGTATGGTTGACGTTTCGCAGGAACTGATCATCCGCGAGACAGACTGCTGCGAGGGCAGGGATGAAATTCCCGGCATGGTGGTCAAGGCGTTCATGGACGGCAAGGAGACCATCGAGGGACTGAAAGACAGAATCACGGGACGATTCTCCTGTGAGGATATCAAAGATAATGACGGCAATATGATCGTGAAGAGAAACCACATGATCACGCCTGCACGCGCTGCGAAGATTTTAAGTGTCGGCATGGATGAGAATGGGGAGCCCATCGAGGGAGAGAGACAGATCAAGGAAGTGAAGATCCGCACGATCTTAACCTGCCGTTCCCATGTGGGTATCTGCGCGAAGTGCTATGGTGCGAACATGGCGACCGGTGAGGCGGTTCAGGTCGGCGAGGCTGTCGGCATTATCGCGGCGCAGTCCATCGGTGAGCCCGGTACACAGCTTACCATGCGTACCTTCCATACCGGCGGTGTGGCAGGTGACGATATCACACAGGGTCTTCCCCGTGTAGAGGAGCTTTTTGAGGCGCGTAAGCCGAAAGGGCTGGCGATTATCGCAGAGTTTGGCGGCGTGGCGACGATTAAGGATACAAAGAAAAAGAGAGAGATTGTTATCACCAACGACGAAACAGGAGAGTCAAAGACTTATCTGATTCCTTACGGTTCCAGAATCAAGGTGCTGGACGGTGCGGTGCTGGAGGCGGGCGACGAGCTGACAGAGGGCAGCGTCAATCCCCATGACCTGTTAAAGATCAAGGGGATCCGTGCGGTACAGGATTACATGCTCCGCGAGGTACAGAGAGTGTACCGCCTGCAGGGTGTGGATATCTCCGATAAGCACATCGAGGTGATCGTGCGGCAGATGCTTAAAAAAGTCCGCATTGAGAACAGCGGCGATACCGATTTCCTGCCGGGTACACTGGTGGATGTTCTGGACTACGAGGACATGAACGAGGAGCTCTTCAAGGAGGGTAAGGAGCCTGCGGAAGGCAAGCAGATCCTGCTCGGTATCACAAAGGCGGCGCTGGCAACCGATTCCTTCCTGTCGGCGGCATCCTTCCAGGAGACGACCAAGGTTCTGACAGAGGCTGCGATCAAGGGCAAGGTAGATTCCCTGATCGGTCTGAAGGAGAACGTGATTATCGGTAAGCTGATTCCCGCAGGTACGGGTATGAGACGCTACCGCGACACGAGACTGAGCACGGACGAGAATCTGCTCAGCCGTCTGCAGATGGAGGACGAACTGGAATTTGAGGACGGCTCCTACGAGGACGAAGAGTTTGAGAACGCGGATGATATGGAAGAGATCGAGGAGATTGACGAGCTGGACGGCGATATCGACGAGGCGGAGGATTTCGCTGAGGAAGAAGAGCTGGAGCCGGTAGAGTAGGCTGAGAGAGTTCAGCACGCGCCACTCGTAAAATAAAAAATGTATTGACAACGCATTCATGGGCAAGTATACTAGGGTAGTGTGCACATGAATGCGTTTTTTTTGCGCGCTTTTGTGCACCAAAATACCATTATTTTATATTCCAACAGGAGGTGAAAAGAATGCCAACATTTAACCAGTTAGTCAGAAAGGGACGTCAGACATCCGTGAAGAAGTCTACGGCGCCTGCTTTGTTAAAGGGTTACAACTCCCTTCACAAGGCTGCTACCGATACCTCTTCTCCGCAGAAGAGAGGTGTCTGCACCGCTGTTAAGACAGCAACCCCTAAGAAGCCTAACTCAGCGCTCAGAAAGATTGCCAGAGTACGTCTTTCTAACGGAATTGAGGTGACAAGCTACATTCCCGGTGAGGGTCATAATCTGCAGGAGCATAGCGTTGTCCTGATCCGCGGCGGAAGAGTCAAGGATCTGCCCGGTACCAGATACCACATTATCAGAGGTACACTGGATACCGCAGGAGTCGCGAACAGAAGACAGGCTCGTTCCAAGTACGGCGCTAAGAGACCGAAGGCTGGCAAGTAGTCGTAGTAATTTGCTCCGCAAATAACTACCAAGTTTGTTACACAAACTTGCAGTATGCTTTCAGGTTGACGTGTACCACAAACAGAACTAATTTAGTGTTGGGATTCTTATCGTTATAGAAAGAAATACCGCACGGACACATTGAATTAGAGGACACATGTGAGTACCTGAGAATTATTCCCGCGAGCAATGATTTGATTGGGCAGCGCCCAATCTGCGGATGCGAGGCATCTGTTTGACGATTGCCGCGAGGGTGAAATAACCGCAGCTTGCTGCGAGATATTTCACTAATCATTTATGAATAAGGAGGGAAGAATCGTGCCACGTAAAGGACATATTCCGAAGAGAGATGTATTAGCAGATCCTTTATACAATAACAAGGTTGTGACCAAGCTTATCAACAACATCATGCTGGATGGTAAGAAGGGCGTAGCGCAGAAGATTGTATATGGGGCGTTTGCAAAGGTTGAGGAGAAGGCTGGGAAACCGGCGCTCGACGTATTTGAGGAGGCTATGAACAACATCATGCCCCTTCTGGAGGTAAAGGCGAGACGTATCGGCGGTGCCACCTATCAGGTGCCCATCGAGGTTCGTCCTGACAGACGTCAGGCGCTCGCGCTCCGCTGGCTTGTTATGTTCTCCCGCAAGAGAGGCGAGAAGACCATGGAGCAGAGACTTGCAAACGAGATCTTGGACGCAGCGAACAACACGGGCGCAGCGGTTAAGAGAAAAGAAGATATGCACAAGATGGCAGAGGCAAACAAGGCTTTTGCGCACTATCGGTTCTAAAAGGAGGAAAAAACCTTGGCTGGAAGAGAATATCCACTAGACAGAACCAGAAATATTGGTATTATGGCTCATATCGATGCGGGTAAAACCACACTGACAGAGCGTATCCTTTATTATACTGGCGTAAACTATAAGATCGGTGATACTCACGAAGGCACGGCTACCATGGACTGGATGGAGCAGGAGCAGGAGAGAGGTATCACGATCACATCAGCCGCTACCACATGCCACTGGACTCTGGAAGAGAACTGCAAGCCCAAGCCCGGTGCATTGGAGCATCGTATCAATATCATTGATACGCCCGGTCACGTAGACTTCACCGTAGAAGTTGAGCGTTCACTCCGCGTACTTGATGGCGCCGTAGGCGTATTTTGTGCAAAGGGCGGTGTGGAGCCGCAGTCAGAGAACGTGTGGAGACAGGCTGATACCTACAACGTACCGAGAATGGCGTTCATCAACAAGATGGATATTTTGGGCGCTAACTTCTACGGCGCTGTAGATCAGATCAGGAACAGATTAGGTAAAAACGCGATCATTCTCCAGCTGCCGATCGGCAAGGAGGATGACTTCAAGGGAATCATCGACCTGTTCGAGATGAAGGCTTATATCTACAATGATGATAAGGGCGAGGATATCACCATCACGGAGATTCCCGCAGATATGGCGGATGACGCCGCACTCTATCACGACGAGCTGGTGGAGAAAGTCTGCGAGCTGGACGATGATCTGACCATGATGTATCTGGAGGGCGAGGAGCCTTCCGTAGAGGACATGAAGAAAGCGCTGCGCAAAGGTACCTGCGAGTGTACGGCAGTTCCCGTATGTTGCGGTTCCGCTTACAGAAATAAGGGCGTGCAGAAGCTTTTGGACGCGGTTCTTGAGTATATGCCGGCGCCGACTGATATCGAGGCGATCAAGGGCACCGATATGGAAGGCAATGAGATCGTGAGACACTCCTCCGACGAGGAGCCGTTCTCTGCTCTGGCATTCAAGATCATGGCGGATCCCTTCGTGGGTAAGCTTGCGTTCTTCCGCGTGTACTCCGGCACCTGCAATTCCGGTTCCTATGTGTACAATGCGACGAAGGACAAGAAGGAGCGTATCGGACGTATCCTGCAGATGCACGCGAACAAGAGAGCAGAGCTTGACAAAGTGTATTCCGGTGATATTGCGGCGGCAGTAGGGTTTAAGTTCACCGCCACAGGTGATACTATTTGTGACGAGCAGCATCCTGTTATCTTAGAGTCCATGGAGTTCCCGGAGCCGGTTATCGAGCTGGCGATCGAGCCTAAGACCAAGGCAGGTCAGGGCAAGATGGGTGAAGCCCTTGCGAAACTTGCAGAGGAAGATCCTACCTTCCGTGCGCATACGGATCAGGAGACAGGCCAGACCATCATCGCAGGTATGGGCGAGCTGCATCTGGAGATTATCGTAGACAGACTGTTGCGTGAGTTCAAGGTGGAGGCTAACGTGGGCGCACCTCAGGTTGCGTACAAGGAGACCTTTACCAAGCCTGTGGATCAGGAATACAAATATGCGAAGCAGTCCGGCGGCCGTGGTCAGTACGGTCACTGTAAAGTTAAATTTGAGCCCATGGATCCGAACGGCGAGGAGACATTCAAGTTCGAGAGCACCGTTGTCGGCGGCGCGATTCCGAAGGAATATATTCCTGCGGTCGGCGAAGGTATCGAGGAGGCTTCCAAGGCAGGTATCCTCGGCGGGTTCCCCGTACTTGGCGTTCATGCCAATGTGTACGACGGTTCCTACCATGAGGTTGACTCTTCCGAGATGGCATTCCACATTGCAGGTTCCATGTGCTTCAAGGAAGCGATGAAGAAGGCAAACGCCGTACTGCTTGAGCCTATCATGAAGGTGGAAGTTACCATGCCCGAGGAGTATATGGGCGACGTTATCGGCGATATCAATTCCCGCCGCGGACGGATCGAGGGTATGGAGGATATCGGCGGAGGCAAGATGGTGAAAGGTTATGTGCCGCTTGCAGAGATGTTCGGTTATTCCACCGACTTACGTTCCAAGACACAGGGGCGTGGTAACTATTCCATGTTCTTTGAGAAGTACGAGCAGGTGCCTAAGAGCGTGCAGGAGAAAGTATTGGCGGCAAAGACCAAGTAATACGAAGAAAGTGCTTGAAAAACTTGGTAATCTTTAATATAATCAATGGTAGCGGATTCAATTTACCGGTGGTTATTGTAACAAAGTAAGTAAATCATTTTAAGGAGGACTTTAGAAATGGCTAAAGCTAAATTTGAGAGAAACAAACCCCATTGTAATATTGGTACCATTGGTCACGTTGACCATGGTAAAACAACTCTGACAGCAGCTATCACCAAAGTGCTTGCAGAGAGAGTTGCAGGTAACGAGGCAACTGATTTCGAGAACATCGACAAGGCTCCCGAAGAGAGAGAGAGAGGTATCACCATCTCTACCGCTCACGTTGAGTATGAGACAGACAAGAGACATTACGCTCACGTTGACTGCCCCGGCCATGCTGACTACGTTAAGAACATGATCACCGGTGCTGCGCAGATGGACGGCGCTATCCTCGTTGTAGCTGCTACTGACGGTGTTATGGCTCAGACCAAGGAGCACATCCTTCTGTCCCGTCAGGTAGGCGTGCCTTATATCGTAGTATTTATGAACAAGTGTGACATGGTAGACGATCCCGAGCTGCTTGAGCTGGTTGAGATGGAGATCACCGAGCAGTTGGAGGAGTACGAGTTCACAGACTGCCCGATCATCAAGGGTTCCGCTCTGAAGGCTCTGGAAGATCCCAACGGCGAGTGGGGCGACAAGATCATGGAGCTCATGAGCACTGTTGACGATTATATTCCCGATCCTCAGCGTGACACAGATAAGCCTTTCCTTATGCCTATCGAGGATGTATTCTCCATCACAGGCCGTGGTACCGTTGCTACTGGTAGAGTAGAGCGTGGTACTCTGCATATGTCTGATGAAGTTGAGATCATCGGCGTTAAGGAAGAGACCCAGAAGTCCGTTGTAACCGGTATCGAGATGTTCCGTAAGCTGCTTGACGAGGCTCAGGCTGGTGATAACGTAGGTGTACTGCTTCGTGGTATCCAGAGAACTGACATCGAAAGAGGACAGGTTCTTGCAAAACCCGGCACAGTTACCTGCCACAAGAAATTTACGGCTCAGGTATACGTTCTGACCAAGGACGAGGGCGGCCGTCATACACCTTTCTTCAACAACTATCGTCCTCAGTTCTACTTCAGAACAACGGACATCACAGGTGTTTGTAACCTTCCTGAGGGCACAGAGATGTGCATGCCTGGCGATAACGTAGAGATGAGCATCGAGCTGATCCATCCCATCGCTATGGAGCAGGGTCTGACGTTCGCTATCCGTGAGGGTGGTCGTACAGTAGGTTCTGGTCGTGTGGCTACGATTATTGAGTAATCGAAAATTCATTGAATTTATGGGACTTTCCGAGGTTTCTCGGAAAGTCCTTTTTTCGATGTTTGGTGGGATTGATAAGTCGTGATAACAGAATGATAACAAAAGTTCGCTAATTGAGCAGTTCCTTATTTCTTTCTATATATTCTTTCCATATAGCTTCTCGGTCTTTCTGATGTGTGTTCTCATATTTTTCGGTATACTCGTCATGGAGCGCTTTTAGCTGATCCATAAGTGGCGTGTCAGCAGGCAGTTTCCCTCTGCGGATACGGGCATATAGCCTGTTATATGATTTTGTGAATTCCGTATGAATCGGATGGCTGAATAATTTTTCCTTATAGGATTTCCGGCTGGCGTACTCATTACAGGTAGTGGAAGTGTCTCTGTATATTCTTGTGCAGTATTCTTGGTTGGAAGTATACTTCACACGAAAATATCCATTACATAGTCTGCATTTTTTGATAACGAGTTCATCTTCAAGAAGTAGTCTAATGCCTATACATAAGAACTGTTTGAATGATGTAATAGGGTATTTCCCGATTGCATTATCTGTAATAAGGTTAGAGGCATGGTTTAAATACTCTATCCAATCTTTTGTATTGGAATGGGTATCTGTATGGGTATGAATGTCAGGCAGAAAAGTTTCTTTTATTTCCATAGCGGATAATGCATCCGATTGAAAATCCTGTTTACTAGCATACAGGCAATAAGAATGGTATATTTCAGCTATTGTACTGCTAGGCAGTTGTACATCTTGTTTTGACGGCGCTATGATAACCGCATCTAAATAATCTCTTGCTTGCGTACATAAAGTCTCAAGACTGCCAACTTCTTTGGATAATAGTTTGGCGGCTTGAAGTAGCTCCGTATCGGCTGGTTTTCCGGCTTGCTGATAGCAAGTGCGCATTACCATATGAAATAAAGGATACAGATAAGACAGTGCCGGGTGTTTTTCAAAGCAGGACTGTAATATTGGCATGATTTGCTCGGTAGAAGCTTCGATATCTTTTAGTGTGTGTTCGCAGCAATATACATTGAAGGCTTCTTCGTCAAAGGTGCAGTTAATGCCAAGTAACGGCAAAACAGACTTCAATTTCTGAAATGCCACAACAGCGGATTCTTTTTCCGGCATATCATAATCGAGAATTTCCATAATGCCGGTGTGGATAGCCGCTTTTTTTATAAAGCTGGCAGTCCCGCTTTTGTGAGTATTCTCATCATCATAAATGGTAGAAAGAGTTTCTTCGTGAGTATGGCGGTTAATACTGTAGGTTGCAACATTAAAGTGAAAATCATTTTTGATGATGTTCGGCGAATATAAATTCATACTTAAAATTCCTTCCTATCAGATGAACGGCGTAAAATAGCCTCTCTGAAATGCATTTCTTTTCTTATAGATACAATACTATCACAAGACAAAAAGGAAATCAATAAAATTATCTTGACAAATATCCTGTGTTGTTTTATCATAGAGAAAAAGTCAAGATAAATTTAATACAAAAAATGAAAACTTGACAATATACAGCGTCAGTGTGGGAGGAGGGAGGTAGATGAATAACAATTATATGGTAACGGCACAGGATGTCGTTGATATGCTTGGCGTTTCTAAGGGACACGCATATAAGATTATCAGACAGTTGAACAAAGAACTGGAAGATAGCGGCTATATTGTCGTGTCAGGCAAGATTCCCAGAGCATATTGGGA
>CAJUJK010000028.1 GCA_910586705.1 uncultured Lachnospiraceae bacterium
TGGGTAATTCCTTACTGGCTGTAAGGGGTATTAACCATAAATATATTGTAGTAGAAAGGCGGAACAACTGATGAATACATTAAGAAAATATGCACTAAATGAAATCCCCCACTACAAAGTACACGGACGTACCGTTCCCGGCACCTGCCCGCTGCCGCTCTTTTTCAATGGGAGCGCAGTTGAACTAAACGTGTCCGGCTCAGAGCTTTGGGCTGATCTGGAAGTCAGCTGGCAAAATCTCGAGATATGGGTGACTATAGAAGTCAATGGGGAATTGATGAGCCGCCTGATGTTGGCGCCGGGAAACCATTCCCTGTGCCTGTTCCGCGGCATGAGCGGAGAGCCTGTGAAAAATGTGCGCATCACCAGAGAGACACAGGCGATGCTCGAAGACGAAGACTGCTGCCTCATTGTCCACGGCTTTCAGACGGACGGAGACTTCCATCCCGTTCCCAAAGGAAAATATACGCTGGAATTTGTGGGCGACAGCATTACCTCCGGGGAGGGCACTTATGGGGCGAAAGGGGACATGGACTGGATTCCTATGTACATGAGCTACAGCCGCGACTACGCCAAAATGACGGCGGAGGCGCTCGGCGCGGACGCCTATATCATTTCAAAAGGCGGCTGGGGCGTGCTTTCCGGCTGGGACAACAACCCGGACACAAACATTCCCTCCCGCTACGAACAGCTCTGCGGCCTATGCTGCGGCAATAAAAATGAAAGTCTCGGCGCGTTCGCCCCTTATGATTTTACCCTGAGAAAGACGGACGCCGTGATCGTCAATCTCGGCACAAACGACGCGTCCGCTTTCCAGCAGCCCGCCTGGCACGATCCTGCCACCGGACGGACATTCAAACAGCGCCTGAACCCGGACGGAACTTTCGTGGAAGAGGATCTGAACCGTTTCGAGGACGCCGTCGTCTCCTTCCTTAAGATGCTGCGGAAACACAACCCGCAGGCACACATCATCTGGTGCTACGGCATGATCGGCTACGACCTGTCCTTCGCAATAAATGACGCCATGATCCGCTATATACGGGAGAGCAGCGATCACAACGTCATCTATTTACAGCTGCCCGGTCTCACCGAGGAAACCGTGGGTTCCAACAACCATCCGGGAGAACCTTCCCAGAGGCGGACGGCACAGGTGTTGACCGAATATCTGCAGGATTACTTTTCCAAAACATCCCCTGCCCGTTAAGCATGTGGCACGCCACATAAAAACAGCATTCCGACGTCCTGTACCGAACCGTCGAAATGCTGTTTATTCTTTTTGTATGCTATCCCTGCCGCTCCAGCTCCATCATTCCCAGCTTCAGCGCTCCCATGATGCCCTGCTTGTCATCAAGGCTCTGCACCACGATATAGCTGTCCAGATCTTCCAGCTCCTTTGTCTTGACGTAGCCGTTTAACAGCTCCTTAAACTTCGCGCGCACCAGAGGCAGGAGCTGTGTCTGGTGCATCACGCCGCCGCCCAGAATAATGCGCTGCGGGGATACCAGCACCGTATAGTCCACGAGAGCCTGTGCGATATAAGTCGCCTCCATCTCCCAGACTTCCTCTCTGTCGGCAAGCTCGATTGCTTTCTTTCCCCATCTTCCCTCAATCGCCGGTCCTGCCGCCAGCCCTTCCATACAGTTTTTGTGGAAAGGACAGAAGCCCTCGTATGTGTCCTCCGGCAGCTTATTTAACAGAATATGACCGCCCTCCGGGTGCATCATGCCGTGCAGAAGATTGCCGTCCACGATCACACCGACCCCGACGCCGGTGCCGATTGTGATATAAATGCAGCTATGTAACCCCTTTGCGATGCCCCACGTATATTCTCCCAAGGCGGAGCCGTTCACATCCGTATCAAAGCCCACCGGCACGCCAAGTTCCTTTTTAAACGCCCCCACAATGTCGTAGTTCTGCCACGCCAGCTTGGGTGTGGTTGTGATATAACCGTAAGTATCCGATTCCCTGTTCACGTCAATCGGTCCAAAACACCCGATGCCAAGCGCCTCGATCCCTTTCCCCTTGAAAAAGGAAAGCAGTTTCGGCATCGTAATCTCCGGCGTCTCCGTGGGAATCGAAATCTGCTCCAGAATTTCACCGTTTTCGTTGCCGATGGCGCACACCATCTTTGTGCCGCCCGCCTCCAATGCACCTAATATCATATCTCTCCTCCATTCCGGGGCATTGCCCGCCCCTTGCTTCTCTGTATTGCTCTGGCACGCCTGTTCGCAAAGCGTGCATTCGCGCTGCTCCATCTAAAATCAGCCTGCGATCTCCCGTGCCACAAACACGCCGCTGGCGGAAGCGTGGGACAGGGAATGGGTCACGCCGCTGCCGTCCCCGATAATATAAAGCCCTTTATGCCTCGTCTCGAGATGTTCGTCGATCTCCACTTCCATATTGTAAAATTTCACCTCCACGCCGTACAACAGTGTGTCGTCGTTTGCCGTGCCGGGCGCAATCTTGTCAAGGGCATAAATCATCTCCATGATGCCGTCCAGAATCCGTTTCGGCAGGACAAGGCTTAAATCCCCCGGCGTGGCGGAAAGCGTCGGCTCGATCACGCCTTCCTCGATCCGCTTGGCGTTGCTTCTTCTGCCGCGCACCAGATCCCCGAACCGCTGCACGATCACGCCGCCTCCCAGCATATTGGAAAGTCTGGCAATGCTCTCCCCATAGCCGTTGCTGTCCTTAAAAGGCTCCGAAAAATGCTTCGCCACAAGAAGCGCAAAATTTGTATTTTCCGTCTGTTTGTCCGCGCCCTCATAACTATGCCCGTTCACCGTCACAATGCCGTTGGTGTTCTCGTTTACCACAATTCCATGGGGGTTCATGCAGAACGTCCTCACGCTGTCCTCAAACTTTTCCGTGCGGTAGACGATCTTGCTCTCATAGAGTTCGTCTGTCAGGTGGGAGAAAATCACCGCCGGCAGTTCCACGCGCACGCCGATATCCACACGGTTCGACTTCGTATGGATGTTAAGTTCTTCACAGACCTTCTCCATCCATTTGCTTCCGCTTCTCCCAACAGAAATGACACACTTGTCACATTCATGGGCATCTTTATCACAAATCACACGGTAGCCGCCCTCCGTCCGTTCCACGGACCGTACCGGGGTATCAAAATAAAACTCCACTTTATCCTTTAATTCCGCGTACAGATTTTCCAGAACCACATAATTGATATCCGTCCCCAGATGGCGCACGGAGGCGTCCAGCAGGTTCAGATTATTCTGCAGGCACAGCTTCTTGAACTGGGTGCCCGCCGTGGAATACAGCTTCGTCCCCTCGCCTCCGTATTTCATATTGATCTCGTCCACATAGCGCATCAGCTCTATCGCCTTTTTCTTGCCGACATATTCGTGGAGCGTCCCACCGAAATCGTTGGTAATATTATATTTCCCGTCAGAAAAAGCGCCCGCGCCGCCAAACCCGCTCATAATCGAGCAGCTCGGACAACCCACGCAGGATTTCACCTTGTCGCCGTCTATGGGACAGTGCCTCTTTTCCAGCGCATGTCCCGCCTCAAACACCGCTATCTTTAAATCCGGCCTCCTCTTTGTCAGCTCGTAAGCCGAGTAAATGCCGCCCGGTCCCGCACCGACAATGATCACATCATATTTCATAAACGACTCCTCCAGCCCTTGTTTTTCCTGTGGATTCTATCCGCTTTTATCCTAACATAAACAACAGTCGGGAGCAATAAAAACTGCGCTTTTTACCGTTTACGAAATCACTTGAAAAAAGCGCCGTATCGTACTATGATGGAAACGTCGGCGCGTTCCCGCGCAGATAAAGGGGAATACCCTTCAGAAGAACTGACAACTATGGAATAAACAAAAGAAAATGGGAGTTGAGCTGCTATGGAAAAGTTAAAACCGAAATTGTTTTCAGTGATGAAAACCTACACAAAAGAACAGTTTGTCAAAGACGTGATCGCCGGTATCATCGTCGCCATTATCGCGCTGCCCTTGTCCATCGCTCTGGCGCTGGCGTCGGGCGTCGGTCCCGAACAGGGTATCTATACTGCCATTGTGGCGGGCTTTCTGATCTCCTTTCTGGGCGGAAGCCGCGTCCAGATCGCAGGGCCTACGGCGGCTTTCGCCACCATTGTGGCGGGCATTGTCGCCACGAAAGGCATGGACGGACTGATTCTTGCCACCATCCTTGCGGGCGTCATTCTGGTTGCCATGGGCTTCCTGCGCCTTGGCAATCTGATTAAATATATCCCCTACACCATCACCACCGGCTTCACGGCAGGTATCGCCGTCACCATTGCCATCGGGCAGATCAAGGACTTTCTGGGGCTTACTTATCCCGAGGGAACCGTGACCATTGAGACGATGGAAAAAATGGAAGCCGTGGTCAAAAATATCTCGACCATTAATGTGCAGGCACTCATTGTCGGGCTAGTGTGCCTTGTCATCCTGATCGTGTGGCCTTATATCAACAAGACCATCCCCGGCTCTCTGATCGCCGTGATCGTCGGCATCCTGATGGTAAAGTTTCTCAACATGAACGTAAATACCATCGGTGACCTTTACGAAATCAGCAACAAACTTCCAAGTTTTCACCTGCCCTCCTTCACCGTGAAGGACGTGGGTGATATCCTGCCGGACGCTTTCACGATCGCGATTCTTGCCGCCATCGAATCCCTGCTCTCCTGCGTGGTTTCGGACAGCATGATCAACTCCAAACACCGCTCCAACATGGAGCTGATCGCGCAGGGCGTCGGCAACGTGGGCTCCGCGCTCTTCGGCGGCATCCCCGCCACGGGCGCCATCGCGAGAACCGCCGCCAACATCAAGAACGGCGGACGCACTCCCATCGCCGGCATGGTGCACTCCGTCACGCTGCTGCTGATTTTAGTCATCCTGATGCCCTACGCGGCGCTGATCCCCATGCCCTGCATTGCCGCGATCCTGTTTATGGTGGCGTACAATATGAGCGGCTGGCGTTCCTTTTTGCATCTGATGAAGTCCTCCCCCAAGAGCGACATTATCGTTTTAGTGCTCAGTTTTGTGCTGACTGTCGTCTTTGATCTGGTGCTCGCAATCGAAGTTGGCATCCTCCTTGCCGCCACCCTCTTTATGAAGCGCATGAGCGAGGTGACGGAGGTGGAAGGCTGGAAGTATCTGGACGAGGAGGACGATCCCGACGCCCTCGCGTTTCGCGTAGTGCCGGACCATACGCTTGTCTACGAAATCTCTGGTCCCATGTTTTTCGCTGCGGCAGACAAGATTCTGCGCATCACCTTGCGCGAGGATACCACCTGTCTGATCCTGCGTATGCGCAGCGTGAACGCCATCGACGCGACTGCCATGCACTCCCTGACGGAGCTTCTGGACAAATGCGAAGGGAGAGGCATTCGCATCATCCTCTCCCATGTAAATGAACAGCCGAGAAAAGTCATGGACAAGGCGGGCTTTTCCGCGCGCATCGGAGAGGAGAACTTCTGCTCCCACATTGATGAGGCGCTGGAGGCAGCTGGCAGGCACGCGTAACTGCGCGGTCTGCCGTATCCTGCGCTCCCTCCCTTTTTCCTCTCTACACTTTCTCAAAAGCCACTGTCTGCTCTTTCATGGAAATTTTTCCGACCTTATAGCCATATGCAGACAGTTCCTTTTTCTTTTATCCAATTCCATAACGGGTCATACTTACTCATCCCGCATCAGCCCCCTCACCGCCTCAACAGCCACCCGGATCGCCATATCCGTATCGTGCACCACCGGGTTTTCCAGTCCCAGCTTTTCCCGCTCCTGATTTGCCACCACGAGGAAACAGGATCCCGCCCGCACCCGCAGATAGCTCGCCACGGTAAACAGCGCCGCGGACTCCATCTCGGACGCCAGACACCCCAGCCGTTTCCACGCCTCCCATTTGTTCATAAGCTCATAGCTGACCGGCTTGGTTTCCGGCTCATGCTGCCCGTAAAAGGAATCTTTCGCCTGCACCACGCCCGCGTGGAACGGATAGCCCTTGGCTTTTGCCGCCTCCACCAGCGCGTTCGTCACCGCCAGATCCGGCACCGCCGGAAACTCGATCGGCGCATACTCCCGGCTCGTCCCCTCCATGCGGATTGCCCCGGTGGCAATCACGATATCTCCGCTCTTTACCTCCGGCTGCATACCGCCGCAGGTGCCGATACGCAGAAACGTGTCCGCACCGCAGCGCACAAGTTCTTCCATGGCGATAGCCGCCGAGGGACCGCCGATACCCGTGGAAGTCACGCTGACTTTCACCCCGTCAAGCGTCCCCGTGTAGGTGACATATTCCCTGTTATCCGCTATCAGAACGGGATTGTCAAAATACTGTGCAATCTTCACACAGCGTTTGGGATCGCCGGGCATAATCACATAGCGCCCCACTTCGCCCGCCGCCACCTGTATATGGTACTGTCTGCTCGCATCCTCCGAATAATTTTTCATACGGCCCCCCCTTCTCTCTATCGCCTCATTTATCCTCTATAGCAAATTTCCTATTTCAATTATACAAATTTTCACTGATAAAGGAAAGGTTATCCTGAAATTTTACGCCGTCCACTCTATCGTTCCGCAGGCGATCTTGTCACCGGCATTTCCAGCCGGCTGGGAAGTGAAATCATCGGGCTTTGCGTGGATAATCACAGATCTCCCGACAATTTCCCGAATGGTATATCTCTTGTCGTAAAAGACACTGAACGCATATCCCTGATTGCCGAGAAGAGGCGGCATATCTCCTGCGTGGTCGGGATGCGGCATATTTCCGGGATTATAATGCAGCCCCGTATGGCTGAAATGATCGCCGCAGTCCCCCGAGTCATGTATATGCATCGCGTAAAAATTGCTGGAGCCGGGCAGGTTAATGTTTGGAAGTCCGAATATTTCCGCCTCCACCAGCACGCCGCCGTAGGTGGTATGATAAAATTTAACTGCACCGCTCAAATCGGGATATTGCCCACCGCCTCTGACCCACGCTATGGCTCCCGGATGGTTGCGCATCAGAAGCTGTGTGAAAACGGCTCCCGGTGTTATTTCATAATTGGACATAAGAAAGCTCCTACTTGCTTTAAAGCTATCTTATGATGATTTTGCGAAGTGGTGCCTCCCAATCAGACTAACTGTTTTCCAGAAAAAACGCTGTCCCACTCACAACCCGATCCGATATGAGCAGTATCCTGCTTTTCAAAAAAGGTGTGAGAGCCTCCCGCGCCGCCTGTGCATCCGCCACCGCATTCTTTTCATCCGCAAATACCAGCACCACTTTACTTCTCGCGTGAAACTTTTTCAGATAGGCGAACAATTCCTCATATTTCTTTTTCTGCGGACAGGCGCGGTATTCCTTAAACGCGCCGCCCGTCATAAGCATTGCCATGGGCGTCACCACAGACGTCATTTCCTGCCCCCAGAATACCAGATTCAGCCGGACATTGCGAAAAATCTCATTGCTTCTTTTCAGCGCTTTTACAACGGTGGCTGCCGCGTCCTGAAAATCCGCCTTCTCCATGGACGTGTCAATCACAAGCGTCATTTCCAGATTCCCGCCGCGGTAGTTCCCCGGCACATGCAGGATGGCATCCACCCGCTTTGCGATCTGCAGCGCATCTATCTCTGTCAGTTCCATAAACACTCATCCCCCCACACACAGTTCTCCCTGCCGCCATATAAAATGCGACACGCTTCTCCACTCTTCGACATATAGTATAGTAACAGCAAAACCCACTTGCGAATCCCAAAAGCCTTTGCAAGCAACGGAGCAAGGAGCAGACATGCCAAAAGAAGCAGAATGGGACAAACGGTTCAACATCGGCGTTGATTCCATCGACAAAGCACACCGAAAACTGTTTTCCATCGTACACCGGCTGATCACATTAAGCAAAGATAAAACCAACGGACAGTGGGCATGTGCCGAGGGCATCAAATATTTCAAAAATTATGCCATACAGCACTTTTCCGACGAGGAGGCGTATATGCAGTCCATCGGCTATTCCGGCTATGAAATACACAAGCGTCTGCATGACGACATGCGTGACAAAACATTGCCGGCGCTCGAAAAAGATCTCACGGAATCCGATTATTCGGAGGAATCCATCCACCATTTTATCGGTATCTGTGTCGGATGGCTCACCGCCCATATCATAATCGAAGACCGCGCCATCGTCGGCATGATCTCAAACAAATGGAAGACCGATCATATCGGAGCGGATATGGACGCGCTGGAAAATGCGCTGTCCGGCACCATACACGAAATCTTCCGGCTTCCAACACAAATTGTCAGCGAACATTACAGCGGCGAAGACTTCGGCAAAAGTATGATTATCCGGCTGACATACCACTCCATTGACCATGAGGAGGTACAACTCTTTATGGCGCTGGAAGAAAGCCTTGTCCTGCGCGCCGTGAGCTCTATATTAAATATTCCCTTAAGCAAAATGGATCAGCTTGTCATGGCGATCGGCAAGGAACTTGCGATCCAGATAGCAGGGCAGGTCGCCATACGCAGCGATCTTGCATTGCAATATCATCTGGTAAACAGTCATTTTATGAGCGCAGAACAGTTCCGGCAGGCATTTTACGCAGGCAATTTCGACTACAGCCTGTTGTTCAACACCGGGCGCGGTTACTTCGCCTTTGTCGTAAGCATTTAAACCGCTCTACCGTCTCCTTTTCCCGGCAATATACAGCACTCCCGTCACAGTAACTGCCAGCGCCAGCAAAACAATCACAATTCCGGCTGCATTTCTGAACCGGCGGTCGCCGGGTTCTTTCCCCGCCATACCAGATGCCGCCTCGTCCCCCGCCTGCCAGTCGATATAGGCAATCGCATACGGGGAAAACTTATCGGTGGAAAAAGTAATGGTGTCCGGGTTGTCATCCTCATCCGCAAGCTGCGCAAATTCCCGGCTGCCATCCGCCTTTGTATGCAGCCGCAGCACATAAAACCGCCGCTTTTCTGCCTTTAAATGCTCCGGCACGTCAATCACCACTTTTAACGCTGTGGGAAGCTCGGAAATCGTCTCTGTTTCTCCTCCCTTTGACGCTGTGAGGGACACCTCGAAATACCGTCCGATACTCATGCCCGGCAGCTTTTTCTCCGCAAACTCTTTCTGCACCTGTGCCGGCTCCCTGCCGTCCGTGTCCTCCACGTACAGGTTTATTTCCGCAGGCGCGCCGCCCTGCAGCAGTTCCATCTTTTCTTCCGCCGAGAGAAAATAGTCTACTGCCGCCTCAAAATGATAATAAGAAATTTCCTGCTTTCCGTTACAGAAATCATTGTGCGCCGTCAACTGCAGATCCCCGGTCTCCAGCGCGCCGATCATCAGCTCCGCGGCATTGTTCCCCTTGACCAGACGCTCCGCCTCCTCCACGGAGACATCCAGATGTTTTAGCGTCCCTGTCAAGCCGCTCTCCTGTCTCTGCCCGCCGTCCGCTTCCCCCGGCGCTTCATCATCGTTTTTCTCTCTGTCGTCGTTCCGATCTGTTTTCTCCTCTTTTCTGTCTTGATCCGTTTTCTTATCCTTGTCCGTCGTATCTTCTTTCTGCTCTTCTTTTTTGTCCGTCTGGGCAGGCTTTTTTTCCGCCCCGTCGTTGTTATCCTTTGCGGCGGACTGCGCAAAGTCAACGGAAATGGTGTGGTTCTCCCTCACGTCGGTAAAGTTAAAGGAATTCATCCATCCCACCGATTTCCCGTCCACATACACATTGCTGACGGCATAACCGCTTTTCGGGGTCATTGTGTAGAGAATCCCCTCCCCTTCCTTCACCGTACTCTTCCCGGCGGGCGTAATCGTCCCGTTCTCGGAAGACGCGGTCGCCGTAATGGTGTAAGTTTTCGGCTTATCATCCTTCTTTGAAAATACCGCGGTAAACGTTCTGGACTGCGTGACGCGGTCCAACGGCATCCTGCTGTCTTTGCTGACGGTTTTCCCGTTCTCCGTCCAGCCGTCAAACTGGTACCCCTCCTTCGCCGACGCCTCGAGCACCATGCCATCCCCATAGTTGATATCCCGGCTTTCCGTCGCCGTACCACCGTTACCGTCATTGACGTTTACGTTAATCCGGCAGACGATCCGTTTAAACTCCGCCACATACGTCACGTTGCCGCGGACATTGTTGATCGTATACCGGGCATCCTGCGAAACCCGGTTCCCGTTTTCCGTCCAGCAGTCAAAGGTAAATCCCTCGTCCGGCGTCGCTGAAATCACGACGTCTGTGCCCTCCTTTACCGTGCCGCTCCCGTACACATTGCCGCTGTTTTCCGGGGATACCTGCAACTGTATGTCATACATCGTCTCGCGCACTGTCACCAGCGCCTCCGCGCTGTAATTGCTGTCCTGTCTGGAAACCGCCTTCACCACCATGGAGGACGCGGTTTCATCCGAAGCCACATTCAGTACGCCGTTCGTGTCAATAAAGGTACTCTGGCTCTTCTGCCCGGAAACGCTCCACGCGACTTCCCTGCTGTAGTCATTGACGCCCGCCACATAGGCAGTAAAACCGCATTTCGTATCTTTGGAGACAACCGTTGTTCCCGGGGAGATTGTAACAGACGTAATAAACGACTTTTCCTCCACCGATTCCACGGTTGCGCCGGAACCGGTCTGCGCCGCATAACACGGCAGAACAGCAGACAAAAACATCTGCGCCGCCAACAGACACGCCCCCAGACAATATATGGCTTTTTTTCCCATGTTCCACCTCCTGCTGTCATTCTGCATGTATCTGAATCGTAACGCCTTCATCGTATTCCAGAAGTTCCAGATATATTTCATATAGACATTCTGAAATACATCCTCCGTGTCATCCCTGTTTTTCAGCTGTACAAAACATATCCTCCGCACCATGTCCGCATACGTTTCCATGGCATATCGGATTTCTTCCGCGCTTTTCACCGCTTTTCTCCTTCTGCTCCCAGACCGGGCAGGAAGGACTGCTTCCCCCTGCACATATACAAAAACCCCGCTGACTGACAGCGGGGCTTTGCGTTTTTCTCCTTAATGATGTCCGGAATGATGGCCGGAACCGCCGTGATGGCTGGAACTGCTTTCATGGTGGGAGTTATCGTCATGGTGATATCCGTTATCATAATAGCAGTCGCCATCATGGTACCCGTCACAGTAATACCCATTACAATATGCCCCGTCATACGCGCCGTCGTAGCCGCCGCCACACCATATCATGTCTCCACTCTCGTAGTCATAATAATAGCCGCCGCTCTCCTCCGCCGATGCCACCATCACCGTGCTGCCAATCATAAATGTCGCTGCAGCAACCGTTACCATCAACTTTGCCAGCTTTCTTTTCATGCCCTTTACCTCCGTATTCTTATCCTGTAATTACATCGTTTCATAAGTAATACGTCCGGCAAAGCCGATTCCTTTCATTTTCAGAAAAATTTTTTCGCTGCGTCATCTTATCTATAGTATAATGCACACGCTTAAATTTGAAAAGCGGAGATCCGCCCGCATCCCCGCTTTTCTTACACAGTATCATAACCTCTTTGCACGGTCAGTTAATTCCCGTTACGCGAAGCTCCCCGTCAACCGACTGAAAAATAATGTTCGGTGTGGCATCGCCCATAATAACGCCCGCCATAGTCTCTTCCAGTGTCGAAACGTCTACCGCCGCAATCACCGCGCACCGCTCGTCCGTAAATATGGTATCGGCTCCCAGCGCCATGAACGCCTCCTCGCTCTCGACTGCCTCGCCGTTTACCGCAAGCGGATAGCTGCACAGTCCGGCAATCGCATCCATATCCTTCGCCGCCATTGCTGTCTGGATCTGCTCCGCAAATGCCGCCGTATCCCCTTCCGCTCCTTTTTCCTCCAAGTCCTCAAAGTTGTCGTTCTTCTCTTCCGTCTCGCTCTCCGTGGGGGCACTCTCCGGCTCCGCGTCTTCCGTCTGCACCACGTCCACGGGCTTTGCATCCACCGCTCCCGTCTCTTCCTGCTTCTGCTCACCGCATCCCGCGCATCCCAGAACCATTGCTCCCACAAGTAATAAAATTTTCCACTTTTTCAATCTTTTTTCCTCCCGATTGCTCATTTTCTAAAATTTCTGCAGCCTCTTTCCCAGCCCGCACCTCCTATACTATCCGCCCCAATTTTTTTCGTCAATTTCACTTCTTCGCATTTTTCTGTTGATTTTTCGCAATCATCCTTGAATTTACCCGAAGAATCAGTTGATAAATCTGCCCCGGCTTCGTTATAATTTATATTGGCATTACAAGATTTCGACATAATTTTCAAGCCATCATTCAGTGGAAGGAAACCGCCCCTATTATGAAAATTACCATTTGCGACGACAGCATCAAAGATCTTCTCTATACGGAAAAGCTGTTGTTAAAATATAAATCACTGTACCCCGACAAAGATTTTGAACTGGAGAAATTTTCCGATCCCTCCAGACTCTGCCAGAGAATAACTGAGGGAAAACTGACAGATATTTATATATTGGACATGCTGATGCCGAGACGCACCGGCATTGACATCGGAAATCTGATCCGGACAGCCGGCTGCGAGAGCGTGATTATCTATATCACCTCCTCGGAGGATCACGCACTGGACGCCTACGGCGTTCGTGCGGTGAGATATCTTCTGAAGCCGGTTGATGAAAATAAACTGTTTGAGGCGCTGGATTATTCCCTGTCTTACGCCAAACTGAGAGTGGACTCCCTCTATCTGATCAAGACAAAAGAAGGCCTTGTACAAAGACCCTACTCCAAAATCGAATATGTGGAAAATGTGGGCAGGAAGCTGGAAGTGCACATGACCGATGGCGAGATTTTGAAAAGTTTATTTATCCGAAAATCCTTTGAAGAGGAAACGCAGGAAATTGCCGCACAGAGAAATTTCCTCCAGATCCACAAGTCCTTTCTCGTCAATCTGGACTATGTGAAACAACTGACCCCGGACAGCGTTATTCTGGTATCCGGCAAGCACCTCCCGGTCAGCCGTGCCAAATCGGCAAGCGTCAAGCGGGAATACCTTATCTTTGTTTCCGGCAGCATCGGTGGGGGAATGACATGATTTTTATTAAAAATGTATCCTATATCATGAGCCATATTTTCTTTCTGGTGTTTGTCTATCTGTTTACGCTACACCGCTACTCCAGAAGGAAAACGCTGTCCCTCTGTTTCCTTGCTTTTCTTTTTACAACGGGAATGGGTCAGCTGAAACTGAATTTGTTTTCGGACAGCGCCTTATTTTATTTCTTTACAACGATCGTACAAATAATTGTTGTACAGCTTACCGGGCTTCTTATCTCAGAAAAGCGCGACAGCAGGACGCTGTTTATCAGCTTAAGCGCCTCCAACTATGCGATAATCGGGAGTATTATCGCACCTATCCTATACATTTTTACAGATAGTGTCCTGCTTGCGCTTGCGGGAAATCTTCTGGCAAATATTATCCTTTTACTGGTGCTGTATTTTAATATCCGAAACTCTGTTACTAAATTCTGCGAGCGGGATCTGGAAAAAAGCAGATGGGAACTCTGTCTGATTCCCGTATTTTTTTATTGCAGTTTTTCCAGCATTGCCTTTTTCCCATATACTCTTTATGACCATCCCGAAAATATTCTCGTCAGCATTTTACTGATGTTCACCATGCTCGTGTCCTATGTGGTCGTGCTTCGCTATCTGGACAGCGAGACGAAACAGGTGGAAGAATATTGGAAAAATATGATGTTTGAATCCTATATCCAAGGTCTGGAGAGCCAGAATTACCTAACGGAGCAGTCGGAGCGCAACCTGAAAATATTGCGGCATGACATGAGACATTATTCCACAATGATCGATTCCCTTCTGGATCAGGAAGACTATGCGGAAATCAAAAATATTACCGGGCATATCAATGAAGTGATGAACGAAAATAAAGTCGATGTATACTGTGAAAACCGGGTCGTCAATACGATTCTTATGAAGATGGCGGAACAGGCAAAATCTCTCCAGATCGACCTGCAACTGGATATACTCATACCACGGCAGATCCCGGTCAATGAATATGAGTTTGCCATGGTACTCGCCAATCTTCTGGAAAACGCTGTTTTCAGCACCAAAGATGCTTCGTCCGCCATGAAATCCATCGCCGCAAAAATACATTGCACAAATGAACACCTGCTGATCGACATGGAAAACGACTGTGACCGGGAAATTTATTTTAATTCCATAACGGGACTTCCCAAAAGCAGACGCGGCAAGGGGCATGGTCTCGGTATGCAGAGCGTGCAGGCTTTCAGCGATAAACTGGACGGAACCATCGACTGTTACTGCGAAAACAAGCGGTTCCGAATTATCGTGTATGCAAAATTTTAACCGTCACGGTCTCTGTATCTGAAACGTATTTTCCAGAAGCAGCCAGTTCGGACGGAAAAACCGCATGATCTGCCAGTAGCCCATTCCGCGCAGGCTAAATTCCGGCAGAAGGGCGAACTTCGCCTGATAACTTCTCACATCCTCAAACCATACCTCATGGAGCTGACCGTCTTTTTCATACTGAAAAAACGGTGACATAGCCACTTCGTCAAACTGGATGGGAACACCCGCCTCCACGGCTATCCGCACGGCTTCCAGATTACTTACGGTAGTCGCCCGGGATGACCCCTGCACAAAAGGCAGCGTCCAGTCATATCCGTAGTTCGGGATTCCCAGATCAATCTTCGCCGGATCAATGCGGGTGACGGCATACTCCACAACCCGCCGCACCTGATTGACAGGCGCAACCGCCATGGGCGGACCGTAAGTGTAGCCCCACTCGTAAGTCATAAGCAGGACGCTGTCTGCCGCTTCCCCCAGAAGCCTGTAATCCTTTCCCTCATACAGAAGCCCCGCCTGTTCATCCGATGTTTTTGGCGCCAGCGCCACGGAGACATGATATCCGTAGGGCGCAAGATAATTCCTCACGTCCGCCACAAAATCCGCGAAGGGAATCCGATCCTCCGGTCGGATGTACTCAAAGTCAATGTCAACTCCTTGAAAGTTTTTTTCCTGCACAGCCGCAAGCAGATTGACGAGCAGGTTGTCTTTTGCCGTCTGGTTATTCACCACGGAAGTGATCAAGAAATTGTTGAAGTTTCCATCCGGCCCAAGCGGCGTCAGCGTCAGAACCGGGCGCACCCCCTGCGTCAGCGCGGCGTCTATCATAAACGTATCGTCCACCGTCGGCGGGACCAGATCCCCCTCCGTGGTAAACCCATAGGAAAAAACCGAGAGCGAGGACAGATAGGGAAGTGTCTCATTTAACGTGTCCTGCCGGATAAAAGGATAAGCATAGCCGTTTACCCATGCCGGGTATGAGGGCGCGGAAGTTTCCCCCGAAGACAGGAGAAGCGCCTGACCCACCGCTAGCGGATAAGGATATGCCAGCTGATTGTTATAAATGATGGACGACGCGGAAGTCCCATGACTCTCCGCAATGGAATCTACCGTGTCCCCCGGTTGTACCACATAAATTTCCATAAAGCATTCCTGCAGTTTCTGTGGGCTTTGCTTTATTCTATGCAGATTCTGCACAGGCGGCACCGAATACCGTTTCCCGCGGAGACCAGACCTCCGTCACTGACGCCCCAAGATATGCTTCACTTCAGGAAGATACATTCTCCCAAACATATTCAGGTGGTTCAGGAGATGATAGAGATTATAGATATCCCGCCGCCGTTCATACCCCGGCTGTAAAGGCGCAGCGTTCTTATAGGCATCATAAAAGGCTGGCGGAAATCCCCCGAAAAGTTCCGTCATCGCGATATCCGCCTCGGCATGTCCCACATAAACCGCCGGGTCGATCAGCCACGCGCTGCCGTCATTCCCCACAATCACATTTCCCGACCACAGATCGCCGTGGAGCAGGGACGGGTATTCGGGCTCCACCAGAATTTCATCCAGATGATCCAGAAATCTGCCTATTTTTTTCCAGTCATCCCTGTCAAAATACCGGGCGGCAGACTGAAACTGCGGTTCCAGACGACACTCCCGGAAAAAACCGATCCAGCTTTCATGTGCCCTGTTTATCTGCCTGCGCCTGCCAATATAGTTGTCGCTTCCATACCCGTATTTCCCGTCCGGCACCAGCCCTGCCGTTGGCGCCCGGTGCATCGCCGCTAACTGTACGCCAAAGTTTTCCCAATAATCTCTGCAGCGGCTCTGCCCGGAAATAAATTCTAACAGCAGAAAGGAATATCCGCCCCTGCCCTCATCCGTACCGGCGCCAAGGATACGCGGCGTGCCGATCGCCGCCGTCCCGGCAATCGCAGCCAGCCCGGCAGCCTCCGCGGTAAAAAAGGAAAGGTTTTCTTTCGCATTGGTTTTCATAAAAATACGACTGCCGCCTGTCAGTGTCAGACCGTATGCTTCATTGATATCGCCGCCGGAGATGCGGCTGGTTGTCTCAATTTCTGTTTCTTCCCCGAAGAGGGCATGTATGGCGCTTTCGAGGGAAGGGAAATGTAGTGGTGTCATGGTCTGCGCCTCCTAATGAATTCATCTATCCTAATATTCGTCCTATTGGAAAATTTCCATAATCACTATCCGCATTCCATTCGTCTATAGAGAGAACTTCTACCCGGTCTATCAATTTTTTACCATTTCCAATATTGTCTTGCAGGGAAAATGGAAGCTCCGTTTTCAACCTGTTTCGCAGCCTTTTTCTAGTCGTTACATCTCCATTTGGATATTCAAGAATATATATGTAGCGAACTAATTTATTTTTATCCAATAATCTCAGATAATGCAAGGAATCATAAAATTTTCGCGTTATAATTGATATTTTCTTATCTTCCATTGGGTGAAATGCTTCGGGACACTTTGCTTCAGCAATACATGCGTTTTTATATTCTACCATAAGAATATGCGTAGAATTTTCAATCATAAAATCCACATCATTAATGTGTATCCCCGCATTCTGATAATCTTCATGTATTTTATCTGTTGACCATAACGCATTCCTGCAATCAATGCAGTATATACCGTTTTCCTCTATTAGTATATTCTCCACAGACAATTCCTCACAATTCATATACTTCATCCAGTAATTTATTGTCCGCAGCCATAATGTGATTATATTTAATCTCGTCCATTCGATCTGCGGATTGGCTATATATTGCCTCATCGCCACTATCCATCTCAGGAAAGACCTTCTGCACATTGTCTGGAAGCAGATTGTGACCCTTATATAGATTATGAAACATGACCTGTTCCTTATTTGTGCGCCGAATCTCCAGATATTTCGCAAAATTATAACTATGTGTTGCCAGAAAAACCTGAACGCCATTTTTTTGTAATTCCAGCAAAATCTCTGCAACAAGAGGATATAACTCGGGGTTCAAATTTGCTTCCGGCTCATCCCACAAAAGGATTGATCCTTTTTCCAGAAGGCCATTGCGTATTAGTTTCCAAAGCAGACCTAATTTTCGTAATCCTTCTGCCTCTAAAGAAAAATCTATTTTACGACCATCTTTTTTCAATACATAAAAAGAGTCGTTTTCCAAAATAACCGTTCCATCAATTACCGCACTGATCCTGTCAAGAATCCCGCCCATAGCAGAGGGAACTTCCCTTGTCTCTGGCAGCGAAGCATTTACTATAATATCTATCTGTGTTCCATCAAAGGGCATACTATATTTCTGATTCATAGCCAGAAAGCCCTTCGCATGAGACAGCATTTCTGTCGTAGGGATAAACACAGATTGTATATCCAGCCCAAGCCATTGATCATAATTTAAAATACCTTTATGAGAAAGGCTGTCTTCAAAACTATGTGTCCCATCTGATACTTTATAGTAACAATAATCCTCTTTATTTTCTGCATTTTTTAATGCATCGCTGTCTTTCAGGCTGTTTGAGAAAAATTGTACCAGCTTTTTTGTTTTCCCTTGATCTGTCTGCGTAATTGACCATTGTGTTGCAGCATAGATCATTTTCAGAATGGTTGTCTTTCCAACGCCATTTTCACCAATCAAAACATTTATCCCGTCACAGAATTCCAACTTGAATCCATCGCTAAACGAATCTCCTTCTTCTATGGAACTAAAGGCGGCATTATTTTTTCTCAAATGGCGTTTAAATACCATAACATTTAGAATTTCAATCGTTTTAATCGCCATAGTCTCACCTCCAGTCAAATTTAGTTCTATTTTTTATTCGTATTATACCCTGTTCTTATGTTTTTGTACACGATAAATCAATATAAAGAAACTATGGGCGTACAGAAAAATAAAAACGGAGAGCCCTCTCAAACTCTCCGCCTCCTGTCCTTCACCTTACAATACACCACCGCTGTTAATGTACTGATAAACGTCGCCACAATCGCCGGGGCAATAATCCCCGCCGGGTTCACGCTCCCGTACTGGCTGCGGTAGGCGATCATATTCACCGGGATCAGCTGTAAAGAAGAAATATTCAATATCAGAAACGTGCACATCTCATTGCTGGCAACGCGCTCCCTCTTCCCTTTTTTTCCCGCAGACTGCGGACCTCCCGGTTCCGCCCACGCATCGTTTTTTTCTGCGCCGCTTTTCCTGCTGCCATATTCCTCCTGCTGCCGGGACAACATCCGTCTCCGCTCTCCGCCATCCGCCTGCTCATACCCCGGCGTCCCCCGCTCCGCCTCCAGTTTCGCCAGTTCCTCCATTGCCTTAAGCCCCGCCGGCGTACACGCCCAGCCCAGCCCCAGTACATTGGCAATCAAGTTTGTGGCGATATACTCCCTTGCCGGATGCCCTTTCGGGATGCGCGGAAAAAGAAAGCTGATGAAGGGTTGTATGCCTCTCGTCAGCTTTGCAATCAGACCCGATTTCTGTGCGATCTCCATAAGCCCCACCCACAGCGCCATCACACCGATCATAGTAATGCAGAGGGAAACCGCGTCCCCGGCGGAGTCAAGCGCCGCGCTCGTCACCTCCGCCATTTTCCCCGTAAACGCACCGTACACGACGCCGATCAGAATCATAAAAGCCCAGATATAATTTAACATGAAAACCTCTTTGGCATACCGTCTCATTGACAGCCGAACGCAACTGTATGAACCACGTGCCGGAATATTATCTTCTTACTTCCATTTTATGAGCTTTTCTGCATAATATGTTTACTGCCTTTTTGCCGCTCTCGCGCTTTTCCGCTCTCCGCCTCCCATATCCATCACCCCCATAACAGAAATGTCAATTTCCGACGCATCCACCAGTTCTGTGGTGTCCGCCCTCTGTTCCTCGTCCGTGGCGGGTATCGCACCGTCAATCTGTCCTTTGACGCTTTCTGCCCGCAGCATTACCGTCTGATACAGCATTTCCGCGCCCGCCTTATACTCCTCAAAGGAATAAAGCGCGGTAGGATCCGTTTCCACCAGCGTGTCGATCCTGCTTCGGATTCCCCGGTAGACTTCCTCAAACCGTCCGTTCAGGACATACTCCTGCGAAAGCTCTCTCAGATACTCGTGATAGCGGGAGAGATATGTCTCGTTTTCCAGAAGCGCGTCAAAAAACATGGTCCCTTGAAAAGGCGTATCCACCGCATCATTGACTACCTCCGACGCGCCGCTCTCCCGCCCCTGATTCATACCGCCAAAAGAAAGGTTGTAATCCCACGGAAGAATATTCAGCATACCATTGTATTCATACAGATAGTAGTTGTGCGCCATATTCCCGGAAAGGCTGTCAAGGTTTACGGAAAACGCATGTACCGCCATATATTTTAAGATGTTATCCACGTCCAGATATTTCTCAAGGCCGGTTCCCTCGCTGATGTTTTTAAGCGCTGTGACTACCCTGCTGTGATCGGTCTTCCCGGAATCCGTCACCTCACTGTCCCATATGTCAGAGTAGCTGGACAGTTCCTCATCCGTGTAGTTGAGGTTCGCGCCGTTCCCGCCGCCCATAGCATGATCGTCACCCGGCGGCATTTTCCCCGGAAAATCCGGCATTTCTCCATCTGGAAAATCTGCATTCCCGGACCCAAGTCCTTTTTCGGTCTCCGCCAAGTCCTTTTCGTCAGACGTCACATCTTCATTCAGTTCTTTTCTGTTTTCTCCCGGAGGTATGTCCCTGTCTTGAAACGCCTCTCCCCATTGCCCCTCTCCGGCGGCATCGCCCTTTCCGGCGTGCCGGGGCGGCTCCCCGTCAAACCCGGACGGCTTTCCACTGAAGTTTCCGCCTTTAAAACCGCCGCCCATCTGCATACCGTCAGGCTTATATAACTTGCCGTCCCCGGTTCCGTAGTTCCGCAGGAGAAAGCTTTCCTCTACTGCTTCCAACGCCAGATATACGCCAATATATTCGCCGTTCACAGAAACTTCCGCATAATTATACAGGGATGCGTCCGCCCCCAGATACTGATACATATCATAAACCACAGCCTCCTTCATGCTGGTGGCGTCCGCGTAATTATTGTTTAAAATCAATTTATCAAGCCCCAGACAGGTCTGCCCTTCCACATAATGATCAAATTCCAGTTTCAAACTGTATCTGTCCGTATCGGGATTCATGGCAATCGCAGACAGACTGGTATTTCCCTTCGGCCGGATCCCTACATTGCATATCTTCTGGTCATTGACGAGCACATCACAGGAATAATACTCTTCCGCCATGGCGTTTTCCAGCATATCCGCCCATTCCTCTTCCTCTATCTGAATATCGACACGCATAAGCTTTTCCGTATCAAACAGTGCCGTCTCGTATGCCATCGGCACCGCGACACCGCCCAGTGTCTCCACTGCCTCCTGCGAGAACGCCATCAGCCAGATGCAGAACGCAACGGCGGCAGCCATCATCGCGCTGATGATCTTCGTTATATGTTTACAAGAAATCATACGTCACCTCGTTTCCGCGCGTCAGGACATATACTCCCCGTTATAGCTTACAAGGGTAACATTTCCCACGCCCTCGATCTCATGCAGCCTGTTGACAAAAGACGTTGCCGCGTCCGCCAGACGGACCTCCGCCGTCAGCTCAATGCCGCCCTCATTCACGGTTTTGGACTTTACCAGAAACCGTTTCAACACCGTCCGCGCTATCTGTGCCGCTGCATCCTCCGCCTTTTCATCTTTACAATTCAAAATCAGAATATAGGGATGCTCATGTATCTTCCGGCTGGCAAACAATATCAGGATTATGCCGATGATTGCGGAACCGATCACTGCCAGCGGAATCATCCCCGCACCGATCACAATCCCCGCCGCAATCGCCCAGAACAGATACACAATCTCAACCGGCTCCTTGATCGCCGCTCGGAAACGCACGATGGACAGCGCGCCCACCATGCCGAGAGACAGCACCACATTGGACGTCACCGCCATGATCACCAGTGTTGTCACAAGGGAAAGTCCCACAAGCGTCAGCGCAAACCCGGACGAATACATAACGCCGGTAAATGTCTTTTTATAGACCACGAAAATAAACAGCCCGATAATAAGGGCAAAGAGCATTCCGATCAACGTATCAACTGCCGAAAACTGTGTAACATTCTCCAAAAAGCTCGATTTAAATATATCGTTAAAAGTCATTTTTCTTTTCCTCCTTTTTCTTAACCAAACCGTCTGCACGCCTCATATTTTGAAAACGCCGTCTGCCGCAATGTATTGATCTGGACAAGCCTCTGTATCATATCCGGAAGGAACGCATCATATTTCACTTCCAGAACCATGTCCTGCGGCGCCTCCGCCGTGTCAATATCTGCGACTTTCCCTTCCAGAAAATCCCGGTGGAACAGCGTCGTCCGAATATCCGAATCAAAGGTAATCCTCACGTTTCCCGCCCGGTAAATATAAGGCTCGCGCATATAGGATACGAGCACCTTCGGGCGAAGCATCTGGTAACGCATTTTTGCGTAAAGCTCCCGCACCAGCGGCGAAGGATGCCCCCGCATCCCATTCGTTTTCCCTGCCAGCAGTTCCCTGCACTCTTCTTCCGTAATCTGCGCGTCAACTTTCATGCAGAGATTGTTATCCTTAATCTTCTTTTCCAGTGTCAGATAAGAAAAATCATCGTTGTAATATCTGATCCTGAACTTCTCCCGCATCGGAACGCCGTCCGCCTTTTCCCGCAGCGCTTTATCGGCATAATTGTCGAAATAGATGCTCCGTATCAGATACTTTCCATCGGCTCCCGTATGTACGTCGCTTTGCATGACTGTCCGCAGACGGTTTCGCAGTTCTATATACTGCGCATAGCCGATCCGGTATTTCAGCTCATGCCGGAATCCTTCTGTCTGATTCACACGTTTTCTCCTTTCCGTGCCTTGCGGGAACTGCTTCCTTCTTTCACAGTTCCCGCTAAAGCGTATTCTCTTTTTTGCATCAAATATGGATAAAGTATAGATGGCTTTCCTGAAATGTACTTAAAAACAGATGTGATTTTTTGATGAACAATTTCCCGTTTCATATAAATAGCGCTCTTGCCGTCCCACCTCTACAGCACTACCCTAAAGCAAATCTCCTTCCCGTCCGCGCTTTCCACCGTCGCCCTCCCTCCGTGCGTTTCCGCGATCGCCCGCACCATGGACAGACCGATTCCCGTGCCGCCTGTCTCAGCGGATCGGGATTCATCTAAACGGTAAAAACGGTCAAACAGCCTGTCCAGATCGGAACCCCCCGGCAGGTCGCATGTATTGGACACTTCGATGCAGACCTTCCCCCTCCTGCGGTAAATCCGCATCTGAATCCCGCCGCCGTCGTCGGAATATCTGACCGCGTTATCCAGCAAAATAGAGATCATCCGCTGGATGGCGCTCCTGTCTCCCAAAAACGATATATTATCCTCTATGCTCTGACTGAAATTTTTCCCCTTTGCTTTCGCCAGAACCGCAAAAGGCTCCGCTGTCTCCCACGCAGCCTCGCTCACGGAAAACCTGCCCTTCTCGGGAAAGGGCGTCTCCTCATCCAGCCTTGACAGCACAACCATATCCCCCACCAGCTTTGTAAGACGCGCCGCCTGTTTTCGGATGTTTTCAATCCACTCGTCGCCCTCGTGCTCCATCGCCGCGATATCCGCGCTGGTCGCAATGGACGTGATCGGCGTTTTCAGTTCATGTCCCGCGTCCGTAATAAACTGCTTCTGTCGTTCCATATTTTTCACATAAGGTCTGATCGCCCGCCTTGAAAAAAGTATGACCAGCAAAAGCACCAGAAGCAGGCTTCCCGCCCCGGTCGCCAGTGACACAAAAAGCAGGGTGCGCATGGACTGCATCTGAATCGCCGTATTCAGAAAGAGCACCGAAATTCCCTTTTCACTCCGGCTCACCAGATACCGATAGTCCTTATAATACCCCTTTTCCCTGCCTTTCAAGAGAACGTCCTGCGTGTATGCTTTTGCCGCCTCCTCATCCACAGAAGAAATATTATCCCTTAAAACTTCCCTGACTGTGCCGTCCGCTTCACAGTGCACTGTAAAAAAGCGGGTCATAAATGCCGCCTCAGGATCTCTGCCCGCCTTATTCCTAAAAGGCAGCGGTGGCGCCTGCCGCTTTGCCAAAACCGTCTGTTCATGCGAGAGAAGCTCTCCTGCCAAACGATCCTGCATAGAAGTTGTCCTGTAATAGTTCGCCAGATTAATTCCGGCAATAATAAGCAGCATGACCGTTCCAAACGCCGCCATCGCCGCCAGAATAAACCGTCTCTGTATCTTTTTCAGCATTTGTTCTCCTCAAGATAATACCCTGCGCCGCGCGCTGTCCGTATCTCAATCTCCGCTTCCAGTTCCTTTAATTTTTTTCGGAGAAATCCCACATATGTCCATACCACACTGACGTCCGCCTCCGAATCCTGTCCCCATATCTTATCCATCAGATGCGCCGTCGAAAACACAAAGCGGGGATTGCGCATAAAAAGTTCCATCAGCTGAAATTCCTTATTGTTCAGGCGCACCGCCCGGTCCTTGCACGTCATTTCATAACGGTTACAGTCAAGCTGCACATTTCCAAAGGACAGGCAAAGTTCTGTGTATCCCGCATTTCTCCGCGAAAGCGCCTTCACTCTGGCGATAAACTCCGGGCTTGCAAAGGGCTTCGGCAGATAATCATCCGCTCCCGCTTCCAGTCCCGCCACCCGGTCCTCAATCTCCGCTTTCGCCGTCAGCATCAGCACGGGAACCCCCGAGCCCGTCCCCCGGATCTCCCGCAGCATGGCCAGCCCGTTTACCTTCGGCATCATAATGTCAAGAACCACGACGTCATAAGCCCTGCCCCGGAAATAGGTCAGCGCCTCCTCGCCATCGCACACCACGTCCACGGTGAATTTATTCTTTTCCAGAAGAAACTTAAGTCCCTTTGCCAGTTCCACTTCATCCTCGGCAATTAAAATACGCATGATCCTGCCCTCTCGCTTGTTTTTCTTTTGCAGCTATTATATTATATTTTATGGAAAAATGATTTGCAACGGAGTGTATGACTATGCCACAGGAAATTTTACTTTTGGAGGATGATGACAACCTCAACCACGCAGTCAGTCTGAAATTAAAGAAGGAGAGATACACCGTCCACAGCGCCTTTACCGTGAAGGAAGCTTTTTCTCTTTTCCGGCAGGTTTCCCCCTCGCTGATTATCTGTGATATCACATTGCCCGACGGAAACGGTCTGGATTTTTGTTCCCGCATACGGCAGGAGAGCGACGTACTTTTCCTGTTTCTGACCGCCCTTGACAGAGAGGAAGATATCGTGGCGGGCTACCGGCAGGGCGCGGACGATTATATCACCAAACCCTTTTCCATCGCCGCGCTGGCATCCAAGGTGGGCGCGCTCCTAAAGCGTTTCCCGGCGGAGATGCCAAAGACGATCGTCTCTGGAAACATCACGCTCTACCCGGAAGAAAAACGGGTCACGAAAGACGGCGCAACCCTGACGCTGACTGCAAGGGAATACTCCCTGCTCGCTTTCTTTATGGAAAATCCCATGAAAGTTCTGTCACGCGGGCAGCTCTTGGAAGCCATCTGGGACATCGAGGGCAATTTTGTCGATGAGAACACCCTCTCCGTCAATATCAGAAGACTGCGGGAAAAAATAGAGGACAATCCTTCCGCCCCCGCCATCTTGAAAAATATCCGGGGACTGGGCTATATCTGGGAAAGGAAATGTGAAAAACGATGACAACCACTTTGAAAACATCCGGGTTTGCGTGGAAAACCTGCGCGCTTATTTCGTGTCTCTCCGTGCTTTTTGTCTGCATATACGGCTTCTGGGGATTTTCCCTTCTGAACGCGCAGTATACATTGGAGCAGAAACAACACGGGAATATCGCGGGCGCGATTCTCTCCGAATATCCCGAGGCGGAACAGGCACTGATCGCCGCCATGCAGGACACAGATTATGACTATCTTGACAAGGGATTTTCCATCCTTACCAAATACGGTTATCAGGAAAATATGCTGATAACCGATGACCCTTACTACCATTCCGCCCTCCTGTCCTTCTTTCCCCTTCTGGCTGTCGTCCTCCTCATTGATCTCCTCCTCATCGCGCTCTGTTTCTTTTTCTTTTATAAAAGCCGGAGACAACAGGAATGGCGTCTGCATGAAATACTGGAATCCTATCTTGCAGACAACTATTCGCCCCTTGTGGACCAGAAAAATCGGAAGCCTGTTTTTAGCGAGTCCTTCACCGACACCCTCCTCAAACTTGGGCATAAACTGAAGGCAAAAACGCGGGCGCTGGACAAAGAGCGTGACCACACAAAAACGCTTGTCACCGATATCTCCCATCAGTTGAAAACACCTGTCAGCGCTTTGAAGAGCTGTTTTACTATGTGTATGGAAGCCGATTCCGAGACGGAACGCGCCGATTTCTTAGAAAGGTGCGCCGAACAGTTATCACATCTGGAAAATTTGATAACTGAATTAGTCAATATCTCCCGCCTGGAAACCGATATGGTTACACTGAAGCAGGAGCACGTTCTTTTGTCCGACCTGCTCGCCGACGCTGTGAATATGGTATATGAAAAAACGCTGCCTAAAAATATCACCGTAGAGCTGCTCGAGCCCGACGGAGAAACCGGTTCCCGCATCCCACTGTTTTTGGACAGACGCTGGACTGCCGAGGCGGTTGCAAACCTTCTGGACAATGCGGTCAAATATTCCCCGGCAGACAGCACGGTAACCCTGCGGCTCCACCGGTTTTACAGCTATATCCGTCTGGAAATTGAGGACGAGGGCATCGGTGTCTCCCCGGTGGATGCCAACCGGATCTTTCAGCGTTTCTACCGGGGCAGCCACCCGGTCGTCAAACAGACCGAAGGCTCCGGCGTTGGGCTTTATCTGGCCAGACGCATTTTGGAAGCGCAGGGCGGCACCATAAGCGTGAAACCGGCAGCGGAAAAAGGAAGCATTTTCACCTTGCATCTCCCCCTGCCGGAATATATGTAATGGAAACCGGCAGGCCGATTTCATAAGTTTTCTATTTTTTGCATTTTGTAAGTCTCATGTAAGGTTACTGCCGTAAACTAAAGTGAGAAGTAATTCTAAAGACGTCCCGCCATAGGACGGGACGCCAAGAATTACTAAATCTCACTTAGGAGAATGCTCCAAAACAGCATTCTCCGTACATCAAAAGAAGGGCGGGAATCAAATCATATGAAAAACCACACGGACATTATGTTAAAAACTGAGGACTTATGCAAATATTACGGCACAGGCGACAATCAGGTCAAAGCCATTGATCACGTCAATCTGGAAATCAGACAGGGCGAGTTTGTCTCCATCGTCGGCAAATCGGGCAGCGGCAAGTCCACGCTGCTTCACATGCTGGGCGGGCTGGACAATCCCACCTCCGGCAAGGTCTTTATCGATGGGGAAAACATCGCCTCCTTCAAGGAAGAAAAGCTCTCAAAAATCCGCCGCCGCAAAATCGGCTTTATTTTTCAGGCTTACAATCTCATCCCCTCCCTCAACGTATGGGAGAACATCGTCCTTCCCCTCGGACTGGACGGCAAACCCCTGGACGAATCCTTTATCCGTGATATCATTCAGACATTGGGGCTGGCAGAAAAAATAAAAAATCTTCCCAACACCCTCTCCGGCGGCCAGCAGCAAAGGTGTGCCATCGCCAGAGCCATTGCGGCAAAGCCTTCCATCATACTCGCCGACGAGCCCACCGGCAATCTGGACACCCGTACCGGCGATGAGACGATGGCTCTCTTAAAGGCATCCGCCACGAAATACGGACAGACCCTCGTGGTCATCACCCACAATGAGGAAGTTGCACAGATGGCGGAGCGCACGATCATTCTGGCGGACGGACGCATCCTCTCCTCCGGGGAAAGCGAGGTGGATTCCGATGAAGAGAACTAATACGGTAAGGAGCCTTGCACTGAGTAAGCTGCGCTACAATAAAAGCCGCACCATGCTCACCGGCATTGCCATCATGCTCACCACCATGCTGCTCATGGCAATCGGCACGGTCGGCACCGGCGCACTGGATATGAACCGGCAGATATACGCTCTGGCGGACTATCATGCCCGCTTTGGCGGCTTAACGCCCGATCAGGTAAATGTCCTGTCAAATCATATTCAGGTGGAAGCGCTATCCACCACGGAAGGCTTCGCGGATATTGAAAATGGAAAGATGAACGGCGCCCTTTCCTATCAGGAGACCCTGAAGGATGAACAGTCCGCAGACGGCGGCGCCTCCTTGCACTCTGTGACGCTTGCCTCCGGGCATTATCCCGAAGCGGAAAACGAAATCTGCTCCTCCCCCGCCTTTTTCCGCCGTGTCGGCGCAGAGCCTGTCATCGGCGGCAAGGTAACGCTCTCTTTTCGTGTAGACGGCAAAGGGGAAATTGTGACCAAAGAATTTACCATCAGCGGCTTGGAACCGGACGTGGAAATCTCCGATAAAATCGACGACAGCCGCCTGATGTGGACTGCCCGTGTCTCCAAAGCCCTGTTAGACAGCTACAAGGCGGACGGGCTTTACGAATCCGAGCCGTATGCCACCCTTCGCGTCTACGGGGAGGAAGTGCTGACCTTTGATGAAATGACAGACCGAATCAACGCTGTCGCTGCGGATATCGGACTGGACGAGGGACAGGTAAATATAAACAAAGAGTATCTTTTCACCGCGACTGACCCGGGTACGGAAGCCATGGCGATCATGGCAGTCATCGGTCTGATCGTGATCTTCTTTTCCTCGCTGGTGATCTACAGTATCTACTATGTGGGCGTGATCACTGACGTGCAGGAGATCGGCAAGTTAAAGGCGCTGGGTGCATCGGGACGCCAGATTGCCAGATTATTTTACTGGCAGGGTGCCATCATTTCCGCCTTTGCGGTTCCCGTGGGGCTGTTACTTGGATTCCTGCTGCCTTACCTGCTGTTTCCGCTGGCTTTGTGGGCATACAGCAGCGGTTCCGCCATCAGTTCCTACTCCCGCGACGCGGCGGAGGCAGTTATCGGGCAAATACACATGTTTTCTCTGCCTATGCTGCTCACTGCAGCGGTGGCATCGCTGATTACTGTGGCTATTTCCCTGCGTAAGCCCATACGGATGGCGAAAAAGGTTTCCCCGGTGGAAGCAATCCGCTATCAGGAAAACACAAGCGACCGCAAGAGCCGCAAGGGACACACCGAGGTGAAGGTGTCCACGCTGACCCTTGCCAACCTGACGCGCAACAGAAGACGTACCGCCGTCACCATCCTCACCATGGGCTTAAGCTGTGTGCTCTTTATATGTGTATCCGCCGTACTATGCAGCGTCAGCGCCGAAGACTTGGCGAGAAGGAACATCCCCAAGGGCGATTTCCGCATTGCTCTGGACTATGCCCTCTATAATGATAAGGAGTATCCCGAAAACAATCTGGAAAATCTGGTACAGCAGGAATACTTTAGCGAGACATTTCTTTCCAGACTGTCCTCCATAGAGGGCGTGGAATCCGTGGAGCGTGCGCCCGGTAAGATCATTTCCTCCACCGATATGGAGTCGCCCATGTACGAGGACTACGAGAATCACCTGCCGCTCTCCTACTTTACCAGAGACGATGTGGCGGAACTAAACGCCTATCTGGTACAGGGCAGCATCGACTACGACCGCATGACGGCCAACAATGAGATCGTCTGCACCCATGCTTACTCCTTTAACCAGTACGGTCTTTCCATAGGCGATGTCCTCCCGATCACCCTCCACGACGGCAGCCAGGAAATTCCCCTGACGGTAACACTGGGTGCCCTGACAGAGCCGGACGCTAACTATACCTACCTGATTATGACAGAAGATACATGGAACAGTCTGGGACTGACCTGCGATCCCACCACATCCATCTACCTGCATGTGGACGACGCGCACTATGACAGCGTAAAGGAAGCGCTCACGGAAATTGTAGCGGAAAATGAACATTTTACACTCTATGCCATGGATGTAGAACTGGCGATCGGACACTTTTCCATAGACCTGACGAAGAATCCGCTCTATCTGCTCCTGATCCTGATCGCCGTGATCGGTTTTATCAATCTGATCAACACGATGATCACCAGTATTGTTACGCGCAAAAAGGAGCTGGGCATTCTGCAGGCTCTCGGTCTCTCCGACAGGCAGCTTGTGCGCATGCTCTCCGGGGAGGGGCTTGTCTTCACTGCGGGCACGCTCTTTATCAGCCTCACTCTCGGCAACGCAGCCGGATATCTGCTGTTCCTCTGGGCGAAAAAGGAACACCTTATGAGCATCAGCCGCTACCACTATCCCCTCTGGGAAACCGTCGGGCTTGCGTTGGTTCTTCTGATCGGCCAGACAGCAATTACGCTGTTTATCAATAAAAAAGTAAAAAGGGAGAGTCTGATCGACCGCATCAGAAACGAAGAATAATCCTTGGCAATAATATACAATTTTTTCTCACTTTTCACTAGTTTATTGTATATTAATACAAAAAGTATTATAATAAACGCAGGTCTTCTGATCTGCGTTTATTTCTCTTAATTTTTCATATGAGGAGGTCCCATTATGACAAAAGCACAATACAGAGCTGCCAATTCCAAAATTTTTCCTGTTGTTATGATAATACTCGGCTATTATTTGATTACTTTTTTACTGTCGATTTTGACAGGAAACAGCACATGGAAAGTGTGGATACAGATTGGGGTTTCCCTTTCCGCGGTCTTAGTCAGCATTTTTGCACTCATCAAAAACAGGGAAACCAAGGCATGTTCAGTCGCTCTCATGGGCTCCTGCGCCCTCGCCTACGTTGTAATTGTTCTTTTGAATAGAAATGCCGGCATCTATGCTTATGTATTTGCGTTAATCGTTTCCTCACTTGCTTTCTTAAACGTAAAACTTGCTTTTTGCGGCAACGCCGTTGCCATCCTCTCCAATGTGCTGCGGATTTGCATCAACTATACTTCTGAGGGAGACTATATGACCCACTCAATTCTGGAAATCTTCTCCCTGCTGCTGATGGCTCTCGCGTCCATCACGGTGACCCGCCTTCTGATCCGATTCAACGAAGAAAATATGGCTTCCATTACGGACGCCGCAAAGGCGCAGGAAATCACAAACCAGACCATGGTGCAGGTAGCCGACGAAATATCTTCCCACTTTGCTGACGCCATGAAAATGGTGGACGAGCTGAAACAGTGTGTGGACACCTGCAATTTCGCCATGGAAAACATTGCGGACAGCACGGAAAATACTGCAGAATCCATTCAGGCGCAGGCTGCCATGTGTGTGGAGATCCATGCCGCCTCCGATACCGCAGACGGTGAGATCCGTGCGATGATGGACGCTTCCGACAGAACCATGCAGACCATCTCTGAGGGTTCCGCGGAAATACAGAAGTTAAAAGAACAGGCTGAAGACGTTGCCTCCGCCAGTGACACAACGGTACAGATGATTTCCCGTCTGACCGCCCAGATCGACAATGTGCAGGAATTTATCGGCACTATCTTAAACATTGCCGGAAAGACAAACCTGCTCGCCCTAAACGCTTCCATCGAAGCTGCCAGAGCCGGCGAGGCAGGAAAAGGCTTTGCCGTGGTAGCTGACGAAATCAGGGAGCTTTCCGCACAGACCAAGGAGGCATCCAACAATATTACCGCAATCATAGGCGAACTGAACAGCGACGCCAGCTCAGCAAATGCGAGTATTGAAGCTTCCGCCGCTTCCGTGCGGACACAGAACGACATGATCGAAAATATGCGCGGTCGTTTTGAAAATATCCATCGGGAAATGACCGAGCTTGCAACGAAAGTAAAAAATACGGAGGAGAGCGTCAATGTGATACTCACCTCCACAGATACCATTTCCGAAAATATAACGCATCTCTCCGCCACGAGCGAAGAGGTTGCCGCATCCTCCACCGAAGGCCTCCGCACTTCCGAAACTTCCGTGAAGAATATGAACTCCTGCAAGGAGGTACTGGAAAAGATTTCCTCCCTTGCCATGACACTGAAAGCGAATTAACCATCATGTCACTGCTTTTTAAGTGACTCAAATTCTTCTCACGCTGTTACCATTCTATGACGGCTGACGCCCATGTCAGACCGCCGCCAAAACCGCTTAATGCAACTTTCATGCCGGGCTTTAACAGCCCTTTGCGGTTCATTTCGTCGAGCAGAATCGGCACGCTCGCCGCGGATATATTTCCACAGTGATCCAGACTGACCGGGAACTTATCCTCGGTGATGCGGAGCCGTTTCGACACCGACTGTATAATGCGGATGTTCGCCTGATGCAGCGCGAAATAATCAATGTCATCCGGCGCAAGTCCCGCCGCCTCAATGGTCTTTTGTAAGGAGGCTGGCACCGTGGTCACGGCGAATTTATAAACTTCCTGCCCGTCCATGTGAACGTAGGGCATCTTCTGGTATGTCTTAACCAGCGGGTTGTTGTTGGCACGCCCCGGACATGCAAGCACTTTTCCCTTCGTCCCATCGGATCCCTGATCAAACGCAAGCATACCGTAGTTTTCGTCTGCACGTACCACCGCCGCGCCCGCGCCGTCACCGAAGAGCACGCAGGTACTCCTGTCCTCCCAGTCCACGATCTTGGAGAGCGTCTCCGCCCCCAGAATCAGAGCTGTTTCGTAAATCCCCGCCTGTATATACGCGTTGGCTATATTCAGCGCAAACATAAAGCCGGAGCACGCCGCATTGATGTCAAAGGCAACTGCCCTGTGCGCGCCGATCGCCGCCTGCACTTCACAGGCACATGCCGGCGTCACAAAATCCGGCGACACCGTGCCCAGAATAATCAGGTCAAGGTCTTCCGCGGTCACGCCCGCGTTTTCCATGGCGCGCTTTGCCGCCTCTACAGACATGCTTGCCGTTGTCTCTTCCTTTACCAGATGCCTCTCCCTAATTCCTGTCCTGCTGCTGATCCACTCGTCGGAAGTATCCATCAACTTGGACAGATCATCGTTTGTCACCACTGTCTCTGGCAGACAGCTCCCCGTTCCTATGATTCTTGTTTTCATGTTAATCCTCTTTCTGCCTTCTCCGCAGTGCCCCTCGTGAAACCTTCGGTTTCCCTCGCTCGCGGGCTTCGCCCCATGCATCCATCAGAATAGGCGTTTCGGCGAGCACGCTCTCCGCTCCGCTTATTCCTCTGTCTGCGCACTGCTCATTGCCATCACGCAAATTCCTCCAGTATGTCTTTCACATGTTCCAGATGTGTCGCGCGGTATGCGTTGGCGCCGCAGAAAAGCAGCGCTTCATCCACCTTGCCCTTCACGGCATTTACGAGCGCGTCCGTGATACAGTAAGGCGTGTCCGCCCCCTTGCAGGTGCTGATGCAGAGGTGGCATTTCTCATGTGGAATCTTCTCCTCCTTCGCCCGCTTCATAAAGGGATTCAGGATCGCCCGTCCCGGCATACCGACAGGACTCTGCACAATGACGATATCTTCTTTTTTCGCGTCAATATAGCTCTGCTTGTAAGCCGGGTCCGCATCGCACTCGTAGGTAGTCACAAAACGCGTCGCCATCTGTACGCCGGAAGCCCCCATTTCCAGATAATGTTCCATATCCTCACGGGTATACACGCCGCCCGCCATCACCACCGGGATCTCCGTGCCATGCGCCGCCGCAGTCTCATTGACTTGTGCAATAATCGCTTTCACCTCATCATCGTAATGCAGCCCTTCCACATCCGCAAGCTGTTCTTTGTGAAAGCCCAGATGTCCGCCCGCCAGAGGTCCTTCAACCACCACCGCGTCGGGCAGCCTGCTATACTTTTTCCACCAGTATTTCATAATCACCTGCGCGGATTTCACGCTGGACACAATAGGCGCAAGCTTCGTTTTCGCCGTCCCGACGATCTTTGGCAGGTCCATGGGCAGTCCCGCCCCGGATATAATTAAGTCAATGCCCGCCGCCACAGCTGCCTTGACATATTCCTCATACTTTCTGGTCGCCACCATGATATTGACACCCAGCGCCCCGCCTTTCGCGATCTCTCTCGCCTTGGCAATTTCCGTGCCGATCGCCCGCAGGTTCGCCCCGATCGGGTCTGTGTCAAAATCCGGCTCCCGGTAGCCGATCTGCGCCGTAGAAATCACGCCGATTCCGCCCTCCTTCGCCACGTTTCCGGCTAGAGAGGAAAGACTGACGCCCACGCCCATACCGCCCTGAATCACCGGCACCCGGGCTGTTAAATCGCCAATTTTTAAAGGGTTTACATTTGCCATCTGTCTATGGTCTCACCTTTCCGGCGTCCTGTCTTACGCCTCACCAATTGCGAAAGTCAGTTCCGCCTGCGTCACCAGTTTCCCGTCCACATAAGCTTTTCCAGCGCCTACGCCGATGGGACCCTTTATTTTAATAATCTCCGTCTCCAGTGTCAGCACGTCACCGGGAACCACCTTTCCCTTAAACTTCGCATTGTTGATCGCCGCAAAGTAAGCGGTCTTACCCTTAAATTCCGGCTGGCTTAAAATTGCCACCGCGCCGGTCTGTGCCAGCGCCTCCACAATCAGCACGCCCGGCATCACCGGCTCCTCTGGAAAATGCCCCGCGAAGAAAGGCTCGTTGTAAGATACGCATTTCTTAGCGACTACCCGTTTTCCCTCCTCCATCTCCTCTATCGTGTCGATCAGCATAAAGGGCTGTCTGTGGGGAATGATCTCCATGATTTCCTTTGCACCCATTAATGACATATCTGAATTCCTCCTTTACCCAGACTCAAAAAACCTGCGTTTACCCGTGGTATTTCTTTACCAGCAGGCTTGCGTTGTGCCCGCCGAATCCGAGGGAATTGGACAGCGCATACTCAAAATCTTCCTCGTAAGCCTCTTTGCAGTAGTTCAGATCACATTCCTCATCCGGCACCTGATAGCCGACAGTTCTGTGGATATAACCTTCCTGCAGCTCCTTCACGCAGGTCACAAACTCAATCGCGCCCGCCGCGCCCAGAAGGTGACCCACCATGGACTTGGTGGAATTGATCTTCATGTCCTTCGCATGGTCGCCGAACAGCAGCTTGATGGCACGCGTCTCAAAGAGATCGTTATGATGCGTTGCCGTTCCGTGCGCATTGATATAGGTAATGTCGTCCAGGTTCAGACCCGCGTCCTTCACCGCATACTCCATCGCTTTCGCCGCGCCTGCGCCGTCCTCCGCCGGGGAAGTGATATGATACGCGTCAGAAGTACAGCCATATCCCGCTACTTCCGCATAAATCTTCGCGCCCCTGGCCTTCGCGTGCTCCAGCTCTTCCAGCACCACAACGCCCGCGCCTTCACCCATGACAAAGCCGCTTCTTTCCTTGTCGAAGGGAATGGAACATCTTGTCGGGTCCTCGCTGTTAGAAAGCGCCGTCAAAGCGGAGAAACCGCCGATGCCGATGGGGCACACGCTGCCCTCCGTACCGCCCGCCACCATCACCTCCGCGTCGCCGTACTGAATCGTGCGGAACGCCTCACCGATGGAATTGGTGCCCGTCGCACATGCCGTCACCACATTGATGCTCTTTCCCTTTAATCCAAACTGGATCGACACATTGCCCGCCGCCATGTTGGAGATCGTAAGCGGCACGAACAGCGGCTCTATTCTGCCCGGTCCTTTCTCCACCAGTCTCGTGTGGGAACGCTCCATCGCCTGCAGGGAACCCGTGCCGGAACCTACCGCCACGCCTACGCGGTAAGGATCTTCCTTCTCCATGTCAATGCCCGCGTCTTCTAACGCCTCTTTGGTCGCCGCCACCGCATACTGGGAGAAAGGCTCCATTCTCTTCGCCGCCTTGAAATCCATATAGTTTTTGCCGTCAAAGTCTTTGACCTCAGCCGCAAGCTTACACTTAAAATCTGTCGTGTCAAACTTGGTGATCGGCGCGAACCCGATCTTCCCCTCCTTCACGCCTGCCCAAAACTCGTCCACACTCAATCCAATGGGCGTAATCGCACCCATGCCTGTCACTACTACCCGTCTGCTCATTTCTCGTTTTTGCTCCTTTCTACACTGTCAGACTCGCAAACCCGCGCTTCGCGCTCTATGTCCGATTGCATCGGAGTTTGCTCGTTTACGCCGCCGAAAAACAAATGCCGCTTCAGTCGCAGACTTTTTGTCTGCGACGGTGCTTTGTTTTTCTTGCGCGGCTGTTAGATAGCCATCCCGCCGTCAACCGAGATCACCTGTCCCGTAATATACGCCGCCTTATCGCTCGCCAGAAACGCCACCGTCTCCGCGATATCCTTCGGCGTGCCCACACGCTTTAACGGAATCTGTGCGAGAGTCGCCTCCTTCGCCGTGTCCGTCATCGCCTGCGTCATGTCCGTATCAATAAAGCCGGGCGCCACCGCGTTCACCGTAATGTTTCTGCTTGCAAGCTCCCTCGCCATGGATTTGGTAAGACCAATCACACCCGCCTTGGAAGCCGCGTAGTTAGCCTGTCCCGCATTACCAAGCACCCCGCTGACAGAGGACAGGTTGATAATTCTGCCCGCCTTCTGCTTCAAAAAAGAGCGGTACATATGCTTGATGGTATGAAATGTCCCTTTCAGGTTGGTGTCAATGACCGCGTCAAAATCCGCCTCCGTCATCTTCATCACCAGATTGTCCTTCGTAATCCCGGCGTTGTTCACCAGAATGTCGATGTGCCCGAACTCCGCGAGCGCATCCGTGATCATCTGTCCGCACGCCTCAAAATCTGCCACGCTGCACTGTACCGCTTTCGCTTTTCTTCCCATCGCCTCAATCTGCGCCGTTACTTCCTCCGCCTTTTCCTTCGATCCGTTATAATTCACGATCACATCCGCGCCGTACTCCGCAAGCGTAAGCGCGATTTCTCTCCCGATCCCGCGCCCTGCACCCGTGACTAAAGCCACTTTCCCAGTAAGCATATCTCTTTCCTCCTGCCACTTTTATTCCATTCCCATTTGCTAAACTGCTTTTCTCTTATTCATAACCAGCTCAAGTAAAAGCAGCTTCCGTAGGAGCCCCTCAAAATGCGCCAGCGCTTAACGAGGTCTTTCACGAGTTTAGCGTCTGCTGCGTATTTTGTGGAGCGAAAGCGCGGCGACGCAGGAACTGCTTTCACTTGAGCGTTCGGATATCTATACTAGTCTCTCCAAATCCTCCACTTTTTCTATATTAATCACCTTCACATCCCTGTTAATCTTCCTCATAAACCCGGACAGCGTCTTGCCCGGTCCGATCTCGACAAATAAGTCCGCGCCGTCCGCGATCATCCGCTCCACCGTCTGCTGCCACTTCACGGAGGATGACACCTGCTTCTCCAATAAAGGCTTCACATCCGCCTTGTCCTTCACATAGTCCGCCGTCACATTGGCGATATAAGGAACGGCAATATCGTGAATCTCCACCGTCTCCAGTTCCTTCGCAAGCTTCTCGCCCGCCCCTGTTAACAGCGGGGAATGGAAGGGACCGCTGACCTTTAACGGCACGCACCGCTTTGCGCCTGCCGCCGTCAGTTTTTCCATCGCCGCCTGCGCTGCGCCTTCCTCACCGGTAATCACAATCTGCCCCGGGCAGTTATAGTTCGCGATCGTCACACAACCGTCCGTCTCCTCGCAAATCTGCTCGATCACCGCCGTATCCAGTCCCAGCACCGCGATCATCGCGCCGCCCTGCGGTACCGCCTCCTGCATATAGATGCCGCGCTTGCGCACGATTTTAAACACATCCTCCGGGCTCATCACGCCGCTTGCCACAAGCGCGCCGTATTCGCCAAGGCTCAAACCGCCTGTGATGTCGGGCTTCACACCCTTCTCCTCCACAGCCTTCAATATAGCCACCTCGGTTGCAAGCATGGCGATCTGCGTATACTCCGTAATATTGATCTGCTCGTTCTCCTCAAAGCAGAGCGCCGCCACATCCAGACCGCTTGCCCTTCCAGCCAGCTCAAACATCTCCTTACAGACCGGAATCTGCTCATAAAAATCCTTACCCATTCCCACATACTGCGCTCCCTGTCCCGGGAACATAAAAACAGTCTTTCCCATAATTGCATACCTTCCTTTCCCGTATGATTCCCCTCGCCGCCATAAATATTTTGAGTTTCAAAGTATTTATTTGAGAAAAAAGCAAGCCGCACAGCTTGCTTTTTCAGCATCTCTCTGCTTTTTCTATCCTTCAATAGAATCTTGCGTAGTGCCTCTTATTTTAATTTCAACAAAATTTCCGCCTGATCCATAATCTCTTCGAGTATCTCCGCGCAGGACTGCTCTTTGTTTACCATACCGGCAATCTGCCCTGCCATCAGGGTGCCGGTCACCACATCGCCTTCCACCACCGCTTTGCGCAGGGAACCGAGCGTCAGTTTCTCCATCTCTTCCAGAGACGCGCCGTTCTTTTCCATCTGCAGATACTCTCTTGTCAGCTTATTGCGGATCTGACGGACAGGATGTCCGTTCGCCCTGCCGGTGACCTCGGAGTCAATGTCCTTCGCCGCGATCACCTTTTTCTTGTAGTTCTCATGTACGGTACACTCCGTTGCCGTCAGGAACCGTGTACCCATCTGGACCGCCTCGGCGCCCAGCATCATAGCCGCCGCAAAGCCTCTGCCGTCCGCGATGCCGCCCGCCGCAATCACTGGAACACTGACTGCATCCACCACCTGCGGCACAAGGGTCATCGTGGTCGCCTCGCCGATATGTCCGCCGGACTCCGTGCCCTCAGCGATCACGGCGTCCGCGCCCGCGCGCTCCATCATTTTCGCCAGAGCGACGCTTGCCACCACGGGAATCACCTTAATTCCTGCCTCTTTCCACATCGCCATATACTTGCCGGGATTCCCTGCGCCGGTGGTAACCACCTTGACGCCTTCCTCCACGATCACCTTCGCGATCTCATCAGCCTCCGGGTTCATCAGCATCACATTCACACCGAAAGGTTTCTTCGTCAGTTCTTTCGTCTTCTGAATCTGTTCCCTCACAAAAGACGCCGGTGCGCCGCCCGCGCCGATAATGCCGAGCGCGCCCGCTTCCGATACGGCTGCCGCCAGATGGTATTCCGCGACCCATGCCATTCCGCCCTGAAAGATCGGATACTCAATCCCCAGAAGTTCCGTAATTTTTGTCTTCATTCTATAAACCTCAACCTCAAGCCGCCGCCCGCTGGCGACGGTTCAGAGAATGCCCCGCACTCTCCTCACATTTTTTTAAGACTGCCGCAAATCAAAACTACGGCTTACGCCTCTACGCCCTTGCTCTTCATATACTCAACTACAGCGCCCACTGTCGTGATCTGCTCCAAGTCCTCGGAAGGAATCTCTACGCCGTACTCCTCCTCGAAAGCCATAACCAGCTCGAATAAATCCAGAGAATCCGCGCCAAGATCGTCCTTGAAAGAAGAATCCTCGTTAATTTCCACGCCGTCCAAATTTAACTGTTCCTGAATAATCTCAATCACTCTCTCTAACATTTTCCTGTTCTCCTTTTCGTCATTAAAATAGTTTGACATTCAAAGTATATTATCTGGTCTGACATTTGTCAATCATAATTTTACGGATTCTGGGACTTTTGTCAATCACTTTGACAATAAATATTGATAAATTTCTCATATTCCCACAGAATGCACGGGTCATCGCATTCCCGTGCCATGAATTGCCGCGTAAATTTCCCTCTTTGCCACGCCGCGGTCTTTTGCAACCTGTTTCATGGCAGTCTTTTCGTCCATCCCTCCCCCCGTGTAAAGCGCCATATGCTCCCCGATCGTCATGCTCTGCCATGACGCCTGCCGCTCCTCTTCCTTCTGCCGCAGACTTTTTCCCTCCACCACAAGCACATACTCCCCGCGCGGTTCCTCCCGCCCGTAAAGGGAAAGCGCCTCCCCGATCGTGGTCGGCAGCACCGTCTCAAACTTTTTCGTCAGTTCCCTGCAAAGTGTAATCCTGCGGTCCCCGAGCGCCTCATAAAGCTCCCCCAGCGTCCGCACCAAATGGTGGGGCGCCTCATAGAGGAGAATGGTGCGGGATTCCTCCTTTAGCTCCGCAAGAATCTGTGCCTTCTCCTTTTTGTCCGGCGGCAGAAACCCCTCGAAGCAGAATCGTCTGGAAGAAAGCCCCGAGAGCGTAAGCGCCGTGATGCACGCCGCCGGGCCGGGCAGGGAAGTGACGGTAATGCCCGCCTCCTGACACTTCTGCACCAGCACTTCGCCCGGGTCAGAAATCGCAGGCGTTCCCGCGTCTGAAATCAGCGCCACGTTTTTTCCCTGCTGCATCTGTCCCACAAGATAGTCTGCTTTTTCTACTTTATTATATTCGTGATAGCTTGTCATAGAAGTCCTGATCCCGAAATGGTTCAGAAGCTTAATGCTGTTGCGCGTGTCCTCCGCCGCAATCAGATCTACGCTCTCCAGCGTCTCCACCACCCGCGGCGTCATATCCCCCAAATTTCCGATCGGCGTCGCGCACAGATATAACATTCCCGACATAGCCTGTTCCTCCAAATCCACGCAGAGAATGCCGCTTTTCAGGCATTCTCTTACGCAAACTGTAGTACTTCTTGGCGTTCCGTCCAATGGCGGGACGTCTTTAGAAGTACTTTTTGCGTTAGTAGCCATACACCTCATAAATCTCCGGCGTATACACACCCGGCTCCTCATACACAATCAACGGCTTCTCCACCGTCATGCGCGGCCTGCCGCCCCGTACCGCTTCCAGAAGAACCATATTTGGCTCCTTATCCACAAACGGATATACCAGCCGCATTCTTTTCGGCTCCAGCTTATATTTCGTCAGCGTCACAATGATTTCCGCCAGCCGGAAAGGTCTGTGCACGAGAAAAAATCTGCCGCCCGGCACCAGAAGCCTTGCCGCCTGCGAAACCACATCCTCCAGCGTACAGAGAATCTCATGTCTCGCGATTGCTTTCGCGTCTTCCGGGTTTTGCAGACCATGCTGTCCGATCATATAAGGCGGATTGCAGGTAATAACGTCAAAGGAAGCAGCGTCAAACAGATGATCTGCCTCCTTAATGTCCCCTGTAACAATATCTATTTTTTCTTCCAGCCCGTTTAAAGTCACGCTCCGCCCTGCCATCTCCGCACTGTCCGCCTGAATCTCCAGCCCGGTCAGATGCGCCGCCTGCGTTTTCGCCTCCAGCAGAATGGGAATGATCCCCGTTCCTGTTCCCAGATCCAGCACCCGCGCGCCGTCCTTTACCACAGCAAAGCCCGACAGCAGCACCGCGTCCATCCCGAAACAGAAACGATCTGGATCCTGTATGATGCCATACCCGTTTCTCTGCAGATCGTCTATTCTCTCATTTCCTTTCAGAGGTACATTCCGCTTCAACACCGCCTATCCTCCGATTTACTTTCCGTGCTCATCCTTCTTTTCCAGCTTTTCAAGTTCCTTCAGTTCCGCGTCGTTCGCCTCCGCCTTGCGGTTCTTGCCATGCCTTCTCTTAAAGCGGAGCTGATCCGCCCGGTACTCCTGAATCTCCTTCTCGTCGCCTACATCCACGATGACCTTCACAAGCTGCCGCAACACATTTACACTCTGCACTTCGCCCTTTAACCCGTCGTCGGTCGTCACGTAGTCGCCCACATTCGGCAATTTCCTGTTCAGCTCCTCGTAGGTCTCCTCCTCATTTTTCAGACAGCACATCAGTCTGCCGCAGACGCCGGAAATCTTCGTGGGATTCAAGGACAGGTTCTGCTCCTTCGCCATCTTGATGGACACCGGCGCAAACTCCGACAGATGGGTATGACAGCACAGCGGTCTGCCACAGATGCCGATGCCGCCCAGAATCTTCGTCTCATCCCTCACGCCGATCTGCCTGAGCTCAATCCTTGTCTTAAACACAGAAGCCAGATCCTTCACCAGTTCCCTGAAGTCAATGCGCCCGTCCGCCGTAAAATAGAAGAGGACTTTATTGTTGTCAAACGTGTACTCCGCGTCGATCAGTTTCATCTGCAGATCGTGTTTTCTTATTTTTTCCAGACAAATTTTGAAGGCGTCTTTTTCCTTCTGTCTGTTTGACGCCTCCTGCTCATCATCCTTCTGGTTCGCTATTCTTAAAACCGATTTCAGAGGCTGAACGACCTTTTCCTCCTCCACCTCTCTGGGTGCCCCGATCACTGTGCCGTACTCAATGCCACGGGCGGTCTCCACAATTACATGATCCCCCTGCTTGATCTCCAGTTTCCCCGGATCAAAAAAATATACTTTGCCAGCGGTACGAAACCGCACGCCTATTACCTTAATCATAATCTATCAACCTCCATCATTCAGTTCTCCTTAATCGTCAGCAGCAAAAGCTCCATCGTCAAGTCAAAGTTGACGTTCGCCTCCAGTCTTCTCTTCGCCTGCTGGAGCGCATTCACAATCGTCTCAATCCCCTCATAGGTACTTCTGTCCGCCACTTTCCTGATCTGTTGGATCTCATTGCGGAAAATCATACTGTTCATGTCTTTCGTCGCCTTATACAAAAGCACATCCCTGTACCACACTGTCAAAATATCCAGATAATCATTGATATCCAGATTGTACTCCGTAATCTTTTTGATCGCCTTCACGATCTCGTTGATCTCCATATCGTTGATGTATTTTACAAGCGAAATGGCTTCTTCCTTCACTTTTTCAAACTCTTCGCTGCCCGCCAGATGCTTCGCTTTACCTACGTTTCCCCTCGCGAAAGCGACACAGATATTCGCCTTATAATCCGGCACTGCCAGTTCTTCCATCAGATATTTTTTCACGAGCGTATCCGGCACCGGTTTCATGTTGAGTACCACGCAGCGGCTGATGATCGTGGGCAGAAGTTCCTCCACATTGGAGGTCAGAATCAGGATCACCGCATAAGCCGGCGGCTCCTCCAGCGTCTTTAAAAGGGCATTCTGCGCCTGTGGCGTCATCTTTTCCCCCTCATTCATAATATAAATCTTACGCGGACTGCTGTAAGGCTTGATGCCGATATCGTTATTGATCTGTTCCCTGATATCCTCCACACCGATGGTATTCGGCTTCTCATGGCTGACATAGATAATATCCGGCTGATTGCGGCTTATCGCCTGTTTGCAGGAATGACATTCCCCGCAAGGATCCACACCGCCTTTCTCGCACTGTAATGCCATCGCAAAAAGACGGGCGATAAACTCCTTGCCCGCGTTGCGCTCCCCGTTGATAATATAAGCGTGGGAAACCTTGTCCGTCTCAATCGCATTCCGTATATGCTGTTTCAGCTCTTCCTGTCCGATAATGTCTGAAAACCTTGCCATACATTTATCCCCCCGTAAGTTCCCGGCCGCCATGTGCCGGCTAAGTAAAGATATCCAGAAGTAATCCCCGGATTTCCCCTATTTTCTCCAGAATCGCCAGATTATCCTGCTCATCCTTCACCAGTTCCTGCGCAAGCGAATCCAGATTCTGGTCAATCAGACGTATGATTCCGTAAACCCGGTGCCGCCCTCTCCTGTCCAGAAAGTTCTCTCTCGAGAAAGCGTGGGAACGGTTTACAACCTCATTCAGAAAGTCCTTCACCAGCGCGCGGTATCGTTTCATGTCCTTGATATCGCGGTGCTTTGCCAGCTTATCACCCTGTCTGGTGATCTCCTCCAACATCCCGGTCAGTGCATTCTGCAGATCCTGCTCCTCAATCCTGCTGACCAGAGTGAATTTAAATGTACCGTCCGTCTCCTGCTGCTGTGCCGGCTGCGGGGTCTGCGGCGCCTGCTGTACCTGATTTACTTTTATGTCCACTCCCGTCACCTCCCCGAAGCGTCAGCGCCTTATTTCAGGCGCTCCCGCAGATAGTCTAAAATCTCGTCCAGACAGCTTTCCAGCCGGTCATTATAAAAAGTCCTGTCTATTTTAGAAAGTGCGAGTTTCTCCGCCGAAAAATCCTGTTCATCCGCCAGATACCGCCGGCACAGTTCCTCGTACTTCGGATGATCCTGCGCCTTCTCCCGGTCCAGCGCGCGCTGTAAGCGCACCCCGTCATCCAGCTCTATCATAACCGGGAGCACCTTATCCGCGCCGTAAAACCCGCGGAGCTGGTCATACGCCTCCAGCGTCCCTATCAGCAAATAAGAGTGCGCCGAGAGATCAACCTCCGCATCCGCCACGGTAAAGTACCGCCAGACGCCGTACCAGGTATCGTAGGCACGCGCCTCAATCACGCTGCCCTGTTTCAAAAGCTTCTGGAAACCCGCTTCGTCCGTAAAATGATATTCTACGCCGTCCTGTTCCCCCGCCCGGATCGGACGGGTCGTATAAGGCACAATTGTCTTTAAAGGAACGTTTTTTTGCGTCAATAACCTTTTATATATGGTGTCTTTCCCCGATGAGCTTTTGCCCATCAGGCATACAATTTTCCCCATGCCACTATCTTACCTTAATATAATAAGAATTTCAACCGCTACAGCGCCACCACTACAATCTCACCCTGCCCGGATACCCCTTGTATGTTCAGCCCTGCCCTGCGGCATTCCTCAATCCGCTCTATCACCGGTTCATCCAGTATTTCTCCCGGCGCCACAATCGGACTGCCCGGCGGATACAGGTTGATAAAACCTGCCGCAGCCCTGCCTGCAGCCTCACCCAGCGGGATCGTCTCCCATTCGCCGTGAAATGCCCGTGCGAGCGGCATACGGCTTTTAAGCGGACTGCCCACCACCTTTTTCACGGATGCGGCTCCCTCGTCCTCTGTGCTCTCCTCTATCCTACCATCTATTTCACAGAGCGCGTCAGCCAATCTCTGCCAGCCTGCCGCCTCATCCATCAGCGTCATAATCGCCAGCACATAAGTCTCCGACGCCATCTCCATTTCCAGATGATAGGTGTCCCGCAGAATATCATCGAGTTCTTTTCCAGACATATTCGTTCCTTTGACGGAAATCACCAGTTTGCCAAGGTCCCAACCCTTCAGCGCGTGTCGTTTTTGTGACACTTTTGTCATTTTCCCAATACGGATATGTCTGAGGGATTCGGTCTTTTCACAGAAACTTTCATAATGCCCCCTCATGGCGGCAAAGCGTTCCTGTCCCTGTTCTTCCAGAAACTTCATGCAAAAATCCATGCTCGCCATAAGTACATAGGAAGGACTGCTGGTTTGCAGCATACAGAGGTACCCCTTCAGTTTCTCCCTGTCCACCCTGTCGCCATTCACATGCAGAAGCGCCGTCTGCGTCATAGCCGGCAGCGTTTTGTGCAGGCTGTGGATCACCAGATCCGCCCCTCCTGCAATCGCGCCCTGCGGCATATGCGACGACAGCCCGAAATGCGATCCGTGCGCTTCGTCCACGATCAGTATTTTACCACGCTCGTGTACCACAGCGGCAATCCCGGGGATATCGGAAAGAACGCCCTCATAAGTTGGCGAGGTGACAACCACCGCCTTCACCTCGGGATAGGTGTCCAGAAGAGCCCCGATCCCGTCCGCGGACACCCCGTCGCAGATATCGTACTCCGAAATCATTTTCGGGTAATAATACCGTGCAATCAGCCCCTGCAGAATCACCGCATGGTATATCGACTTATGACAGTTGCGGGCTATTAAAATTTCATCCATCGGATCCGTCGCCGCCATAACTGCAGCCATCGCCCCGCCGGATCCGCCGTTCACCATAAAAAATGTCTCATCCGCCCCATAAAGACGGTTGGCGCGTAACTGCGCCTCCTTCAGAATACCTTCCGCCTGATGCAGATTGTCAAATCCATCTATCTCCGTCACGTCGATCCTGTGATAATCCGCCATCTCACCGCCTGCCGGATTCCGTTTGTGCCCCGGCATATGATAGGGATAAAAATCGCTTGCCGCATAGTCCGATAGCGCCTGATACAGGCTCTTTGCTGCTGTCATGATGCCTTAGCCCCATGTCCCCGGTGAACGCCTACCGTTTCCAGAAGCGAGCAATACTTATCCGCGGCTGTCACAACCCATGCCTCTCTGCAGGTGGGCGGTACCACCGACAAAGGCCACATATGTTTCTTTATAATTTCCCGTTGAATGTTGCTCAGATCGTATTCCCTTTCCGCGTTCTGAAGCGCTGTCATCGGGTGATGGAACCCGTGCAGGCGCTTTCTCTGGGACAGGTATGCCTTATCATGCCAGTCATAGAGAAAATAATCGTGCAGCAACGCTCCCCGTATAAGGTCATGCGTGTTGCATCCAATTCTCAGCTTTTTGTTTAAAAGAAGGCTGTAGCGCGCCACATCCATACAGTGATTGTGCACTGTCATGGTGCCGTGCTGAATATGCCCCCGCGTTTTCCTGAAATTCTCGGATTTCAGAATGTCCTCGCCGTGCTCCCTGAGCAGCTCATGGATTCTCTTATGGCGTTCGTAAAGTCTTTGCAGACGCTCCCGGCGCCTTTTTTGATGGTTCCTAAACAGCTCCATTCTTTTTTCCCCCATTTTCTGCGAGCGCTATTAAAACTTACGATTCCTCTTCCACCAGATTATGCAGCACCACGGCGCGGTGTGCCCATGTATGTCCCGCCTGCGCCAGCCCGTAACCGCCGTCCGCTATTTCCTGCATACGTTCTGGATCTGATAACAGTTCTTTCGCTATTTCCGGCAGCCGTTCCATATTCTTCAGGGAATAAAGGCTGCAGTTTCTGCCATCACACAGAATTTCATCCAGATAGATACTGCTGTCCGTCAGACAGACCGCCCCATTCAGCATGGAATTGAAGATTCTGTCGTGGGCGCCGTTCTTAAACCACGGCATCACATTCAGAGAAAGCTTCGTCTGACACAGCTTTTTCAGACAGCCCTCGGAATTCAGACTGTTCATAATCATCAGATTCTCTGGATGTCTGCATTCCAGAAGCTCCCAGCCGTCGCCGAAAACGTGGACCTTAATCCCCGCGTCCACCAGTTCCTGCACCGCCCGCCCCCTGAACGTATACCGCACATAAAGATCGATAAAGGTGAGCGCAGCAAAAGTCTTTTTCAGCTCCTCCTCCGGCACCTCGGAAAGCTCCGCCAGAAGATGCGCCTCAGCCACTTCCTCCACCGTCTTATCGGGGTGCGCGAAAAGATCCTCTATCATTCCATGATAAAAGGCTGTGTACTCGTCGTCAATCCTTGTAATATATTTATCGAAAGTGGACGGCTTACAGTAGTTTCCCACCATCGTCACATCATACTTGCGGCAGGCAATTGGCACATTTGTCTTTTTCGGATAAAGCTTCGTGCCTGCAAGCGGCAGAAACGGTCCGTTCTCAATTTCCGGAAAGAACCTGCGCATATAAGTCTCGTGGTTTTTGTCAATGCTTATATGATGATAGTTTGCAGGAACCTTTTCCAGAAAATGATGGTAATACATAGGATGGTCCACCACAATATTATAACTCGGAATGCGCAGCGCCTCCCACATCATCGTATCATTTTCATCCAGAAAATACTGTTCCCCGCTCATGCCGTGAAAATTAAAATTGATAAGCGCCGTATTGTCCTGCTCAAAAAAGCGAAAGAACTTCTCCGTGCTCTCCCAAGGTCTGCCCAGATCATAGATAAAAGTCTCATGCCCGAGCGCCTGCATTGCCTCCGCAATCTGCTGGGAAAAATATCCCTGTGTCTCAATATCACCCGTAAAAAACAACAGCTTTTTCATCGCCGCACTCCTTTTTGTTGTGCTGTCAACTACTCTTTATATCGGCTGTATTTCCTGTTCTAAACAGTTTATTGTTTTTCCAGCTCCTCAATATATTTTTCTGCTTCTCTCTCCCGCGCTCCGCCCGGCGCAGTCTCCAGATACGCCCTGATCTCGTCATGTAACCGCGGGATAACTGGCGGAACCGTCCGAAGCAGAACGCCATACACACAAAAAACAGGACTGTAAATACGACAATCAGCATATAATACCACACATTGCTTTTATTTTTCAAAATACGCCTCCATTCTCCGTCTGGTGACGCCCTCAATATCCGCGCTCCCCTCCAGTGTAAACTGTTTTCCCGACTCCAGCGACTTCAAAGTCTCAATTTCCTCATCCGTCAGCTGATAGTAATTTTTCAGGAAACCGTCAACCTCCCGTGTCAGTTCTTCCCTGACCGCGCTGTCGTTGTCCGAACTGTAAAAAATCTGAAAACTGATCACATCCATATCCCGGAGTGCGGCATACTTGTCCCCATCGTCCATGGATTCCATGGACTGCAGCACCCCTGTCAATATAAGGGAATAATTGTAAATATCGTTAAGTTCCCCCGCATGTTTCGGATAGTTCTGGAAACGCTCGCCCGTGGGGTCGGTGGTCGAAGCGAGAAGATACGCGCGTATGTACTGCCCTTCATCCAGATACTCAGCAATCATCTCCTTATTCCGCACAAGACGCGCCCCGCTCACCTGATAAGAAGATTTGCCGGAAAAGCGGTACTGAAAAAAAGCGAGAAAACCGAAGGAGACGATGGCAATCGCCAGAAAGACAATCCCCAGCCCGAATGTCAGATGCTTCAGCACCTGACTCGTTCCACGCTCTAACACTTCATCCCTCTTTTTCTCATACGCCGCATCATAAGACTGAAGCTCCTTCGCCAGCTTCAGCGCATGTTCGTTGACTGTGCCGCAGTATGGGCATCTCAGTTGGTCGCTGGCAAAATCAGCGCCGCAGTTTGTACATTTCATCTTCCAGTCCTTCCTCCGTCATAATCTCCGTTTCCCGCTCTACTTCCCTTGCAAGCGCCTCCTCAATCTCTTCGTCCGTCCCATAGACGGAAAAGAAAATATCATCTGAGCGCATATCATAGTCCTCTGCCATGATTTCATAGATAAACAACATTTCCTCCGTGTCATGCGCCCGGTGTGCCTCGTCGAAAAGCGGCAGATAAGTATGCAGGAACCATGCCGAGCGGTAAAGGAAATAGTCGGGCGAGCCAAGATACACTTCACACTCGTCAATCAGATACTGCTCCAGCTTATCCCAGTCCTTTTTCTCATATGCCTTCTGCATATCGCCTGACAACTGATCCATCTCCCGTCTCGTTCCCGCCTCTTTCACTTTCTCCGGAATATCAAAAAAGACGACCAGCGCCAGCAGTATAAACAACGCCAACAGCATGACAGCCACAATCAGACCAAGCTTCTTCGGAACGGACATAACCTCGGACTGCGCCCTCTTTACTTCCCCGATCTTTCTGTCCGTATTTTCCCTGCTTAAATCAACCAGTTCCCTGCCGCAGTATGGGCAGAAAGCGGTCCTCCCATCAGGTATCTCTGCGCCGCAGCCGGGACATATCCGCATTTTCTGCTCCACAGGACAAATTCCTCCCTCTAAGTATAACATATCCTCCACACAGCCGTGTGCGCTGCCGTTAAAAAAGCTGTTGTAAACCGGCAGACATCACTTCGCCGGCTCCGCTTCCGTATCGCGGTACACAAACGCGGTAATGATAAAGCTGGCAGCAAAGGACACAACCGCCACCGCAGCCGCCTTCCATATGTTAGCCGGATCATCCACACTGTAAAACATCAAGATCGTGGAGACACACGGAAATGCAAAAGTATAACAGTGTACCGTCAGAAGCCCCTGCACCGCCCCCGCAATCATACAGCCGAAAATATTGCCGAGTAACGGTGTTTTCTCCTTAAAACATACGCCGAAAATGGACGGTTCCGCAATCCCCGAAACAAATTCCGTAATCATCGCGCTTATCGACATCGCCTTCTTTTCCGCCGTTTTCGACTTGACAAACACCGCAAGGTCGCACCCGGCAAGGGATATATTCGATATCAGGAACGCCACCATAATGCCATAGTCAACGCCCGTCACCCCGATCCGGGTGATCGCCAGCGTAATGAAAATCCAGTGCATCCCGGTGGACACCAGTAATGTCGTCAGCGCCGCAAACACCGCCCATGCAATCATGGGCACTTTCATCTGCATCACTTCAAGCCCGTCCGCCAGCATACCACTCAGCAGGCTGACAATCGGCTCAATCACGAGAATACCAAGAAGCGAGGTGATAAAGATCGCGCACACTGCCAGAAAATACGGCTGCAGGCTCTCCTTGATCAGCTTTTTCAGCCACTTTACAATATGAGACATACAATAAACCAATAAAATGATCGGAATCACATTGTAGGCATAAGTCGCCGCTACCACAGGTACGCCCACAAAGGTCACGCGCTCCCCACTCTCCATCAGAGACGCAAAATCCGGAAGCAGCATCAGGCACACACTGGCAAGTGCAATCAGCGGATCCGTGTCGAAATGCTTCGCTGCAGAATACGCGACATACACCGGCAAAAAGTAGAAAGGCGTCGTCGCCAGCGCCGACATGATCACTTCCGTCGTCCCCGACAGAACATGTACCGCAGTCAGAAGCATCACAACAATTTTTAAAATACCGCCCGCCAGAAGAATCGGTATAATCGGCATCATACATTCCGTAACGTGGTCAAATGCTGCCAGAATACCCTTTTTTAACTTACCCATATCTGTTCACCGTCCGCTGCCCTTCTCTTCATTATTGATAAAAAGCAAAAAATAGTCGTTCTTATCAATGGTATCATACTCTGCTAGAAATATCTATTCTAAAATCCGATTAAAACAAGGCAAAAACATAGAGGAAACGCTGACATTTGCAGCGTTTCCTCCACTCCTCACAATTTATCTGTAATTCAACCTTATCAATTACAAACCGGCAATTATCATTATTTGCTGCCACATATGTTTGCACCTTCTGCATTTATACTGTTTAGAGCCCTCATAATACATCTAGTAAGCAAACAGAACCAATATAATTGTCATTATTGGCGAAATAAAAAATTCTAATAATCCCACATTTCTTTTATAAATTTATTTGTTCCTAAGTTTTTCAATCTCTTGTTCTATATTCCTTATCTCCCGCTCCAATGCTTTTATCTCTGTCTTTTTATCAGCTATTGATTTTTGATAATCCTCTAATTTTTCATTAACTTCTTGTAATTCATTTTCTAATTTTTCTATCTGGGATCTTATTTCTTCAATTTCTTCTTCTGCCTTTTTCTTGCCAAAAATCTTTTTTTCTAATTTTCCGATATGAGTCTGTTTCTCATCCATTTCTCTCTGAATATTTTTCGCCTTATCATCAAATGGGCGCATCTCCATTTCTGCGGAATCCTTTTGTTTCGTTATTTCTTGAATTTTCTCCCTGATCCCAACAATATTATCTTGTTTCTCTTGTAGTTCAGCAAACTCCTCTGGATGAGATTCCCAATATTTCTTATCTTCGATTTCCTGTTCCTCTCTTCTTTTCGCATCCCTTTGTTGGTCACGTCGGCTCAAAAAATCACGTTTAAACTGCCATCCATTATGGTTCTTTTCTTGGTCATTCAATATTGCCATCCATCCACTCTCATCAAGTGTTGCAACTATTGACTGCGGTAATCCCTCTAATATAGTGAGGTACATTGTCCAAGTCATGTTAATATGGTCGATACTTGGACTGAGGAAAACATCCGTATGTCTTTTTATTTCCTTGGCAACCATATCATTAAATGCTTGTGCCAGATTTTTTGTAAGTGCTCTATACTCTGAATTGTTATAAATAACTTCTTCGTCTAATTTTTCTTTCAGTTCAAAAACATTTACGCCTTGTACTCCTGCTAACATTTTATACACCAAATCAACATTCTGCATTTTTGCTAAACACTGCTCTATTGTTAATCTATTTGCCCGCACCAGATTGCATCCTTGATCAAATAGTTCCTTATATCCCGAACAATCAGCAAACATATTTGCCGCCTCAAGGCACATTTTTTCTCCCATTTTTAGAATAAAACTATATACTTCTCTTTCTGCAAGATCTCTACGTTCATCATCTGCATTTTTCAAAATATCTTCTATTAGCTCTTGTAATTCGTGGCACATCTGATTTTGTTTAGCAATAATCTTACCTGCACGTTCAGCATCCTCATTCACATATTGCCACGTTATTGATGAAGACTCAATTATCAAGTTATACTTCTTCATTCTTTTTATTTTTACATCTAATTCATTTTCAGCAGTTGATACAATGCCTTCAAATTTTGTTCCGCACCTCTGGCAAAACAACATATCATCTTCCATGGAATTACCACATTTGGCACAATATTTCATTTCTCTGTCCTCCTCCTACTAAAATTCAAATTTATATCCACAGTTCATACAAATAATCACCGTTTTATTCGCACCAATGCCTCCCGCCAATAAACCGACACCGCCAAATAATACCGCTCCAGTAAATGCTCTGCCAAATCTGAAACCTTGTTTGCCGCCAGATAAAGAAGTTGACCCACATCTGGGACATTTTGCCTGTGCGTCAAATTGCCGTCTTTGTTCATCTAATTGTCTTTGTTGCTGAATAATTTGTGCCTGCTGCAGACGCACCATATCACCAGGCATGTCCAAATCATTCTTGTAATCCATAATATCCACTACTTCTGTATCTGAATCTGCTACTACTAAATCGTTCTTCTCTTTAATAAAGGATTTACCACAAAACCCGCAAAAAATACTTTCCATACCATTTGGTTCACCACAATATGGGCAATATTGTAATTGTTCTTCTTTAGGTTCTTGCAAAGGATAACCGCAATGAATACATGCAGGAGCTTGATCAGATACTTTTCCGCCACATTCAGGACATTCAATCAACGCCATTATCTTTTCCTCCATATAATATTTTTTTCATTATACCTCACAAACATGGCATTTTCTATATAAACAAAAAAACTCTTATAACTACCACATATACATGTGACAATTATAAGAATTTCTTCTCTTTAATGCCCAGAACCGGAATCGAACCAGTGACACGAGGATTTTCAGTCCTCTGCTCTACCAACTGAGCTATCTGGGCATTGAGTAGCGGGGACAGGATTTGAACCTATGACCTTCGGGTTATGAGCCCGACGAGCTTCCAGACTGCTC
>CAJUJK010000029.1 GCA_910586705.1 uncultured Lachnospiraceae bacterium
CTCAAGATGAAGATATATTTTTCCATTTAGAAAATATGTTATACCAGCTTAGTTTGAATTTTAATACCTTAGTGTTACGAAATACTCCATAAAATAAGAGGCAAAGGTATAAAAATACTCAGCCTTTGGAAACAGAGCATATAATCATTACATTTCAGAAAAATGAAATACCGCTCTTTAGAAGAGTGGTAGAAGTTGCAGGTTGGCTGTCCGGCGTTCTGGCGATTCCTGTGCTGGGGAAAGCTACAGGGCAAAGTTTCGGAACAGCAATGCAGATCCCTCAAAGGAGTGGCGCTTCTGGATGTTGGAGACAGGAAGCGCCTGTTCTTTTATGCTCCGCATGGTGCAGTTCTGCTTTCTTTTCCGATACTCCTTTGCGCTGCAGCCGAAGTTTTTTTCAAACATCCGGTTCAGATAGCGGCTGCTGGAAAAGCCGGATTCCATACAGATGTCAAGAAGGCTTAAGTCTGTCTGCGACAAGAGCCGGAGCGCATGGTCAAACCGTGTGTTGTTCAGATATTCCTGAAACGAGATGCCCAGCATTTTGCGGATGAAATGTGAGGCGTGGCAGGCGGTGATGTGCTCCCGTTCTGCGATTTCTTCCAGTGAAATCTGCTCCTGATGGTGTTCGGCTATATATTCCGCAATGCGGTTGATGCGCAGGGAATCGTTCTGGGCGATATGGTATTCCCGTTCGCCTGTTACCGTGTAGGGGCAGTTTTTCAAAAGCTCATACAGGGCGTGCAAGAGCAGGGAAGAACATTCCAGTTCCCGGAATTTTTCCGACCCGAAATACAGAGCGGCGCAGGACAGTAACTGCCCGGATAAATGGGTATGGAGATGACCGCTGTGAATGACATTGCTTTCAAACCGCAGATAGGTGAGCTGCGGATTCAGACGGCGGTAAAAATCTGTGGGAATCTGGAAAGCGAGAATCAGGTTCTTTTCCCCGGTGTTTAAAAAGGAATGCACCTGATAGCGGTTGATGAGATAGATATCCCCCTTCTTCAGCTCATATGTTTCCTGTTCCAGAAACAGGGTCATGCCGCCTTCCAGAAGCAGACCGATTTCCAGATCGTCGTGACCATGGGGACTCCGTTCGGTCATTTCCACCAGAAAAATTTCCAGATTGTTCATGGTTGTATGTCTTACGATTTCCAGTTCTCTTTGTGTGCCCATACAAATCTCCATTTCCGGGCGTTTACACAGTCAGACGGCATAATGGAGGATCATTTCCCGGCGTCGGCTGTCTTTGTATGCCTCCTTTCCAGTATATTTGTTACATCACAACAAGGCAAGAAGAAAATCGCAACATTGTCATTTTTATACTTTTGTAAAATAGTATAACTAGATTATGAAAATCATATAGACAGTAAGGCACAGAGAAATCTGCGCCGCTATAAAGAGAAAGAGAGGAAACAACATGAGCAAATTCAGATTTTCGGTAGGACCGTGGAATGTTCACACCGGGGCGGATTCTTATGGACCGGCGACAAGGGCGGATATCCCGGTGGAGGAAAAATTTAAAAAATTCGCGGAGATGGGATTTTCGGCAATCCAGTTCCATGACGATGACGCCGTGCCGAACATCAATGACTACACGGAAGAGGAAATTAAGGAAAAAGCAAGAGAATTAAAGAAAACGTTGGATAAATACGGTTTGGTGGCTGAATTTGTGGCGCCCCGCCTCTGGATGGATGAGCGTACTGTGGATGGCGGATTTATGAGCACTTCGGAAAAAGACCGGGAGTATGCGATGTGGAGAGCTTACCGCTCCATTGATATTGCAAACGAGCTTGGATGTGATATGATAGTTTTGTGGCTGGCGAGGGAAGGCACCCTTTGCGCGGAGTCAAAATCCCCCGTCTGGGCGACAAAGATGCTGATCGAAGCCATCAATAAAATGCTGGAATACGACCCGAAGATCCGTGTCTGCATCGAGCCTAAGCCCAACGAGCCGATCGACAGGAGCATCTGCGGCACCATGGGGCATGTGATGGCTGTCTCGGCGGCAACTATTGATCCGTCCAGAGTCGGCGGCAATCTGGAGAGCGCGCACGCGATTCTGGCAGGCTTGGATCCGGCACATGAGATCGGGTTTGCCATGGCGATGGGCAAGCTGATGACCGTACACCTGAACGACCAGAACGGAATCAAATACGATCAGGACAAATCTTTTGGTGTGGAGAATCTGCGCGCTGCGTTTAATCAGGTGAAGGTGCTTAAGGAGAACGGCTATGGGGATCACGGCGAGTTTGTAGGGCTGGACGTGAAAGCCATGCGGACGACGAAGGATGAGGACAGCTATAAACATCTGGAAAACAGCTTGAAAGTCTTTAAGGCGCTAGAGGCAAAGGTAGATAAGTTCGACTATGCGCTGCAGAAAGAATTGGTAGAAAAACGTGATTTTGAGGGGCTGGAAATGTATGTTATGAACCTGTTGATGGGAGTTGAGTAATCCGGGGAGGGATGCAGTTGAAAAAGAAAGTGATTGCGGCAGGACATATCTGTCTGGATATTACGCCGGTATTTCCGGGAAAAAGCACAGCCAGTCTGGGTGACATCCTGTCGCCCGGCAAGCTGGTCAACGTGGGGCAGGCGGACGTACATACGGGCGGCTCGGTCGCCAACACCGGGCTTGCCATGAAGTTTTTCGGGGCGGATGTCTCCCTGATGGGCAAGATCGGGGACGACCCCTTCGGGGAGATCGTGCGCAACATACTGAAAGCCCATGGTGCGGAACAGGGACTGCTTGTTTCGGGGCAGGAATCCACTTCCTATACGGTGGTGCTTGCCGTGCCGGGAATCGATCGGATGTTTCTCCACAATCCGGGAGCAAACCATACCTTTCATGCGGAGGACATTCCGCAGGAGGAACTGGAGAAAGCCGCATTATTCCATTTCGGCTATCCACCGCTGATAAAGTCCATGTATGAAAATGACGGGGCGGAACTGTTTAAGATGATGAAGCAGGCAAAGGCGTGCGGCGCAGCCACGTCGCTTGATTTTGCCGCCATTGAACCGGGTTCTGAGGCGGACAGCGCGGACTGGGGGCGTATTCTTGGGAACGTTATCCCCTATGTGGATTTTCTGGTGCCGAGCGTGGAGGAACTGTGCTATATGCTGGACCGCGACCGCTTCATTCAATGGCAGGAACGGGCGAAAGGGCGGGATATCACGGAAATACTGGATATCGAAAAGGATGTAAGACCGCTTGCAGAAAGGTGCATGGAACTGGGCGCGAAAATACTGCTGATCAAATGCGGGGCGCCGGGCATTTATTATCAGACTGCCTCTCAAGGGACTTTGGAAAAAATTGGGGAAAAGCTGGAACTTGACGTGCCACAGTGGGCGGATCTGCGTGGGTTTGAAAAAAGCTACGTGCCCGACCGGGTGCTGTCCGGAACCGGGGCGGGAGACACCAGCATCGCGGCATTTCTGACAGCTGTGCTTGCGGGGTATTCCCCGGAAATGTCCATGCATCTGGCAGCGGCGGCGGGAGCGTCCTGCGTGGCGGCTTACGATGCGTTGAGCGGTCTGAAACCGTTTGCCGAACTGGAGCAGAGGATGCAGAAAGGATGGGACAAAATATGCTAGTCACTTTAAAAGAAGTATTGAAAATCGCGGAAGAAAAAAAGATTGCCGTGGGCGCGTTTAACGCCGCAAATCTGGAGAGCCTGCAGGCTGTGCTTACAGCGGCGGAGGAACTGCAAATGCCTGTCATTCTGCAGTTTGCACAATGCCACGAGTCATGGGTTCCGCTGGAAGTAATCGGGCCGGTCATGGTGGCGGAGGCGAAGAAGGCATCCGTGCCGGTCTGCGTCCATCTGGATCACGGCGAGACCTTTGATTATCTGGAAAAGGCGCTTGAAATCGGCTTTACCGGGATTATGTACGACGGTTCCGTGCTGCCCTATGAAGAGAATCTGGAAAACACCAAAAAGGCGGTCGCGATGGCGGCAAAGACCGGCGCCTCTGTGGAGGCGGAGCTTGGCAGCATGGGGAAAAGGGAATCCGGCGCGGGAGACTCCGACGGGGACGACACGAAGATTTACACAGACCCTAAACAGGTGAAAGCGTTCGTGGAAGCGAGCGGCATTGATGCCCTTGCCTGCTCCTTCGGGACGACCCACGGTATCTATCTGACGACGCCGAAGCTGGATTTTGATGTGGTAAAAAATGTGCGCGCGCTGACAGACGATATCCCGGTGGTCATGCACGGCGGCTCCGGCGTGAGCAGAGAGGATTATCACGCGGCAATCCGAGCGGGCGTGCGGAAAATCAATTATTTTACGTATATGGATAAAGCGGGCGGAAATGCGGCGGCGGCATATCTGAAATCTCTGGGGGAAAAGGAACCTGTTTTCTTCTCGTCCATATCCATGACGGCGCGGGATGCCATGAAGGAAAATGTGAAAGAGGCAATGAAGATGTTTGCTCTGAAGTGATAATGTATTATACGGAGAGTGGTAAAGGACGCCGGCATTTGTTACGACTATAGCAAGTGCGCGGTACGGACAATAACGGTTAAAAAATTATGGGCTGTCAGGTTTTTTATATCGCTTGACAGCCCGTTTTCTTTTCTTTATAATAATTAGTGACCAATAGTCAATAACTAGTGCAGGGAGATGCAAAGATGGCAAGGCCCATGAAAAAACAGCCGGAAGAATGGAAATGGGAGATTCTGGAGGCGGCAAAATTTTTATTTTTGTCAAAAGGGTATGAGGAGACTTCCGTTGCCGATATCATGGAGCGCGCCGGGGGTGCAAAGGGGATGTTTTACCGATTCTTTGAGAGCAAGGAGAAGGTGATGCAGGCACTGGGTGACCGTATGTTTCTGGAGAACAATCCCTTCGAGGCGGTCAGGGCGCGCACGGACTTAAACGGTCTGCAGAAAATCAGGCAGGTGCTTGCCATGGACAGGGCGGACGAAGAGAGGGAGGCGGTCAGCGCGCAGGCGGTTTCCATCTTAAAGGACCCGCGCATTCTGGCAGCGGCGGTGGAGGCGAATAGGCGGGTGCTGACGCCCCTGTGGTTTGAGCTGATCGAGGAGGGCAGGCGCGACGGCTCCATCCAGACCGAGTATGCAAGGGAGCTTTCGGAACTGCTCCCCCTCGTCAATTTCTGGCTGATGCCCTCGGTGTTTCCGGCTGACGCGGAGGAGATTATACATAAATGCAAATTTGTGGCGAAGGTGCTGGCGGACATGGGGCTGCCTGTGGCGGATGAGGAGATGTTTGAACGGACGGAGAGGCTGCTCGGGCGTTTCGGCGAGTAGGATTTTCCTGTGGCAATCATGGAGGAAAGTATGACAGAAAGACTGTTCACGAAAAATTTTACGCTTCTTGTGCTGGGGCAGGTAAGCTCCCTGTTCGGCAACTATATCCTGCGGCTGGCACTGTCCATGTATGTGTTGGAGCTTACCGGGTCGGCGGCTGTGTTCGCGGGGCTTTTGTCGGCGGCGACGATCCCGACCATCCTGCTGTCGCCCTTTGGAGGCATTCTGGCTGACCGGGCGGACCGAAGAAATATTATGGTGGCTCTGGATGCCATGACGGGGACCGCGGTCCTGTGCGCGGCGCTGCTTTTGTCGGACCGCCGCGCGCTTGTGGTGATCGGGGCGCTCCTCGTGCTTCTTTCCGTTCTGGGAGCCTTTGAAACGCCTACGGTGCAGGCATGTATTCCGAGTATGCTGACGGGGGATAACATCATCCGGGGAAATGCGGTGGTGAACCAGACCGCCTCCATATCCTATCTGACGGCGCCGCTTCTGGGCGGTATTTTCTACGCGGCTTTCGGTATAAAGCCTGTGATGTATGCCAGCGTGTTCTGCTTTTTTGTGACCGCGTTTCTGGAGTGTTTTATCAGGCTGGATTATCGCCCGGCGGGGTTTGGCGGAAATGCCTTCGCTGTGGCAAAAGCGGATTTTCTTGACAGCGTCCGCTTTATCGGGAAGGAGCGGCAGGATATCCTGCGGATTCTGCTGTTGGCGGCGTTGTCCCGTTTTTTTGTGATGGGTGTGACGCTGGTGGGGCTTCCCTTTCTTGTGCGGACGGTGCTTGGACTGGACGCCAGATATTACGGCGCGGCGGAGAGTGTGCTTGCGGTTGCCGTGATCGCGGGCAGTATGGCGGCGGGTGTTCTGGCAGGGAAAGTACAGAAGGGCGGATTGTCGTCCATGCTGGCGGCGGTCGGTCTCTGCATTGTCCCGGCGGGACTTGCCTTTCTGCTTCCGGCAGGAACAGGAGTGCGGTATGCGGTTCTTGTGGCTGCTTTTTGCGGGATGCAGATAGCGATCAGTATGTTTTCCATCTATGCGGTGTCGATGATCCAGCAGGGCACGCCGGAGCATATGATTGGCAAGGTGATGGCTTACACATCCGCCATTACCATGTGCGCCCAGCCGGTGGGGCAGATGGTGTACGGCTTTTTGTTTGACGGGTGTAAGGAGGCAGTCTGGTTGGTGCTGATTCCGACCGGGGTGATCGTGTGGGGGATCGGGATGGCTATAGGAAGCGTTAATTTGAAGGAGGCATGAGGAATGTATTGTATATTAGTGACAGGTATTCCGGCAACAGGAAAAAGCACTATGGCAGAAACCTTGTCAGAAAGGTTAAAATTGCCTGTTATTTCAAAGGATACCATAAAAGAACTGTTGTTTGACAACGTTGGTTTTCAGTCGAGAGAACAAAAAGTCAGGCTTGGAATTGCCAGCATGGAAATCATGTATTATGCCGCGGGTCAGCTTATGAAAGCAGGACAGCCTTTTATATTGGAGAATAATTTTGAATATTTGTCGGAACAGGGAATAAAAAATCTGATAGAAAAATATCAGTATTCTGCATTGACCATTACATTGACAGGCGATTATAATGTGATTTACCAGCGCTTTTTGGAACGGCAAAGCAGTCCCGACAGGCACAGAGGGCATGTTGTGAATGACTGTTATCCGGAAAAGGAAGAGAATCATCCGAAAGCTCTGGAAATAAAAACGATTTCCTGTGAACAATTTGTTCGTGGAATAGAGCAAAGAGGATTTGATGCCTTTTGCGTCGATGGCAGGCAGATCAGGGTTGATACGACAGATTTCTCAAAAATAAATATGGAAGAATTATTTTCACAGATTGAGGCATGGAAGGAAGGGGTGAGTGGATGATGGAAATCACATTACTAAGGGCAAATATTGACGATGCAGAAGAGCTACATGCCATGCAGGTTGAAGCTTTCAAGGAATTATTGGAGAAATATCAGGATTTTGACACCAGCCCTGCAAATGAAAGCGTGGAAAAAGTAGAAGCACGCCTGCAGCAGGACTTTACATATTACTACTTTATCTGTATCGGACAGCAAAAGGCAGGAGCCATCCGTGTTATAGACAAAAAGGAAAACGAAATAAACAAAAGAATTTCCCCGATATTTATACTGCCGGAATTTCAGGGGAAAGGCATCGCACAGAAAGCAATCCGGCTGTGTGAGGAAACACATGGAAACGAAAACTGGGAGCTGGACACAATTTTGCAGGAGCCTAAAAACTGCCATCTGTATGAAAAAATGGGGTATCGCCAGACGGGAAAAACAGAAGTCATCAACGAAAGACTTACATTAACCTTTTATGAAAAGAAGGGGGCAGACATATGATGGAAGTGACGATTGCGGAACTGGAAGCCTATTTACTTGACAATTACGGGAATGGTGGGATCGACCAGAGCTTATTTATGAAACTCGTTGAAGAAATCGGCGAAGTGGCGGAGGTTCTAAATAAAAAAGCAGGCAGAAAAAAGTCGGACGGCGAAGATTTGCAGTCGCAGCTGGGTAACGAACTGGCGGATGTGATACATTACGCCGTCGCCATTGCCGCGCTGAATGACATTGATATGAATGAAATGATTCTGGAAAAAGATAAAACAGCTTCTGTAAAATACAACCATGGAACAAACTTGGAACAGTTTATTATGGACAAGAGGAGTGGAATTTAACAGGAGGCAGAAAGTGCAGTTTGAAAAGTTTCTTGAGAAGTTTGATGAAGATGATACATTTATCTGTTATCATCCAACAGCCCCGATTAAAATATTTGATTGCAATCTTGACAATTGTGAATGTGAAATTAACATTTCCAAACAATTGAGCGCGGAAGAAGCGCTGCCCGTATTGACAGATTATTTGAATTGGTTAGCGTCGTGCAAAGGCGAAGTCAGAATCTATTTTGTTTCAAAGCTGGGTGAAGATTTGCCGGTGGACTGGTATCGGAGCATTGAAGTTTACAGTGCCAGCATAACGTTTGTAAAGGAGACAGATTTTGGGGCAACTGTCAGCTTCGGAGAAAGCATTTTTTCAGATCATATTGTGGAACTGTATTTTGAGGGTCACGAAATTGTTGATGATATTCTAAACGGGTAAGACTTGTTTCAGTTCATTTAAAACAAAAATGATTGACGTAATTTTCTATATTTGCTAGCATTTTATGCAGAGCAGGCGCCTACTCCTAAAAATTTTAGGAGGGAATAGAAAATGAATGATAAAATGCTGCAACGGTATCTGGAAACCAGTGTCTATACGGATGTGGGACCATACAGAGATTTTGTGTTGTCCCTGCCGGACGACATAGCGTCCATAGGAATGCTGGTCTGCGACCAGATCACGCACCCGTCCATGTATTTCACAAAGGTTTCTCCCTATCTGGAAGAGAATTACTATGGGAAGTTTTTGTCCTATCCGAAGCATCGTTTTAAAAATGAGGACGAATTATTTATTACGGCTGTCGCCATGATTGCGGGCATCCTGCGGCTGGACAGCGCGGGATTTACGAAGAACAGGGATGTGACAAAGAGAATCACCGTGTCCTGCAGGCAGGCATCCGTTTTGTTCAGCGCCATTTTGAAAGCGAAGGGAATCCCATGCCGTTCCAGAGCCGGATTTATGGATTTTGGCGATGCGGGCGAAAGTTATATGGAACACTGGGTGAACGAATATTGGGATTTCGGGGAAAGCAGATGGGTGCTGGCGGACGTGGACGGCTATTACGAATACGAGCCGCGTTTCGGCTACAGCCAGTTTGACCTGCCGCGGCGGAAGTTTGTGACGGCTTCGGAGGCGTGGCTCGGATTGAGAAAAGGCACGCTGCATAAAAAGCTGGATGTTTTTTCGGACGATCCGCTGGAAGGCGTCTGCGAGTATCTGTTTATGGATTTTCACGCGCTGATGAACAATGAAATTTTTTATTCCTATCAGCCGTAGTATCTTCGCGGCGGCATACGGAATCTGAGTGAAGAGGAACTTTGCGAGCTTGACGGACTGGCGGAACTTTTGGCGGAGCCCGACGAAAACAGGGAGCGGATAGAGCGTTTGTGGCAGGACAATGAAAAATTCTCCATTCTGACAAACAACACGCAAAATATTTATTATGATACATTCCGGCAGTTATGACGCGGAAGCAGGCAGGCATATATATAGAATTGAGTCCGGCGTGGCTGGTCAGTGAAAACGACAACAACCCATATAACGTGAAAACAAGGGAAATTATCGGGGCATTTGACGATCTGGAAATTCCGATTGGTTCGGGCAATGTGATCTTCCCGAGCGGAAATGCAGTTAAGTATTTAGGGGAATATTTTGAAGAAAAAACGGCGTATGCAGATCCCTATGAAGAAAATCCGGGCGATATCAGAGCCATCAGTTTTTCACCGAACGGAGATGTGCTGAACGGCAATTTGTACAAAAAAAATATCATAGATATACTCAATGAGTATAGACCATGATATTTTTAGGAAAGAACAGGTTACGCATGGTTTCCGGTTTCCCAGCACCACTTTGCAATTTTTTCAATCAGTGCGGCATCGACCTTGCCATAGGGGATGCGGATCGTTCCCTTATCGGTTTTGTAGTCCTGAAGCTCTTTTGCGAAATGCAATACGGCTTCGGGTCCCGGGTACAGTCCGATGTGCCCTTTGGACGCGGCAAAGTGAAGAATATTATGCTTTTTCCAGAAGGTCGGCATACTCCATGAGATACGTTCCTCCGCTTCCGGCAGGGCGTCGCGGAGAATCTGGCGGATAAACAGGAGGTCTTCCTGTTTGTCCGCATCCTGGCTAAGGATATATTCGTCAATCGTCTTTGGTTTTTCGCCACAGTAATGACTCTGGTCTTTATTCTTAAATTCCCTGCCGCATCTGGGACATTTCCACATAGGTTTTTTCTCGTTTTCCCTTTCACAAATTACCACTTGGACCACATCGCCAAAGCTCTTACCGATCTGTCTGCGAATCTGTCTGGTAACGCCGATGATGTAACATGGCGTGCCCATTTTTACCACCTGTCCCCGGTACGGAACACCGTCGAAGGTGGCGTTTACGAGCAGACGCCCCTTGCCAAAAAGCTCTTTGATGTCATAGGGCACCTCTACGTAGGCGGCATCCATATTTTCGTTTTGCAGTATCGTTGCGCTGAATTTCAGATATTTTTCCATAGAATAGATTTACCTCCCCGTCTCCCTTTTATACTCCAAAATATCTCCGGGCTGGCAGTCAAGGACGTCACAGATGGCATCCAAAGTGGAAAAGCGGATGGCGCTGATTTTTCCTGTTTTTATTTTTGACAAATTAACATTTGCAACGCCGACTTTTTCGGAAAGTTCCTTCAATGACATTTTTCTGTCAGCCATAACTCTGTCTAATCGTAAAATAATAGCCATACCCGTCACCTACAATGTTTCGTCCGCTTGATTTTGTAATTCGCATCCATATTCATAAAGCCGGATGATACCCCAGAAGATAAACCCGGCAATGACTCCGAACCCGATGCTGCTTTGCAAGATCAGCAAGGTAGACAGTACGGAAACAACTTTTAAATCCTTTACGATTTCTGGTAAAAACGGAGAGTAATCATGATAAATTTTGTTAAATATTCTGGTGATAAAATACATGATGACAGTTACCACCAACGAAAACAGAACGCCGAATATCAAAAACACAATACAAGCGTCTATAAACCTGCCTTCGCCTGCAAATTTACCAGCAAAGTAGCCCATATGGCTAAAATCAAAATCTGTCAGGGATGCGGCAGGCATTGTGCTGAGTGTATTGCGCAATGTAGACAGCACGAGTATAGAAATCAAAAATATGCCGGCTAATATGCCGAATAGTATTTGAAAGATCTTTCCTGTTTTTCCGATGAGCCTGCTTGCCCTTTTCATATCTTCTAACTTACCCATAATAGATGCCCCCTTTATTTGCCGTTAGCCTTCCGATACGAGGATTATATGACGTTTTTAAACGAAAGTCAACTAATTTTTAATGTTTATCGTTAAAATATTTGCGCTAAATATAAAATATGGATTGGAATGACAATGTAAGTTACAATTTGCTAACTGCCATGATTCCGCCATTGCTGCTGAGTTTTAGAAGTTCTTCTCACGTTATTACAATTTGGAAACATTTCTGCGGTATAATTTATTATTATGTGAAGAGGGGGCGATCGAAATTGGCTGAAATACTGATTGTGGAGGACGAGCTTTCCATCAATGAACTGATTCGCAAAAACTTAAGTCTTACGGGGCATCACTGTACGCAGGCTTTCGATGGCAAAACGGCGGCTGTATTGTTGGAAAACGGTAATTTTGACCTGCTAGTGCTGGATATTATGCTGCCCGGTCTGGATGGTTATCAGGTGTTTGCGAGAGCCTGTGGGACACCAACCATTTTTCTGACTGCAAAAAGTGAATTGAGTGATAAATTGAAAGGGCTTTCCATGGGAGCGGACGATTATATGACAAAGCCTTTTCAGATGCTGGAGCTGGCGGCGAGAGTGGAGGCGGTACTCCGGCGGACCAAGAAGGCAGAGGCGGAATTTGTGATGGGTGGTCTGAAAGTGGATTTTGGCAGGCATCAGATTTTCTTAAAGGGAACGCCTGTGGAATGTACGCCCAAAGAATATGAGCTGTTGGAGGTGCTTGTCAGGAACCGGAATATTGCCCTTTCCAGAGAAAAACTGTTGGACATGGTATGGGGATATGATTTTGACGGGGGTACCCGCACCGTGGATGTCCATATCCAGAGACTGCGTCAGAAGCTGCATCTGGAAAATGAGATCAAAACGGTATATAAGCTGGGATATCGTCTGGAGGTGCACGAATGAAAAAAAAGATTTTTTTTGTGGCGATGATACTTTTTCATGTATTTCTCAATTCAATGATTCTGATCGTTTCCACTGTGATTCTGCGGGATAAACTTTCCGCTGTACGCGAACAGTGTCTGGCGGAACATTATGTCATTGCGTCGTCATTGCTGGGGGATATGCAGGCTCTGGAGCAGAGAGGAAATTCTGTGGAAGAAAATATCGACGGTCTGATGCGCTTGTATTCCAGATATCTGCAGGGAAAGGGAAACGGGCTGGCAGTTTCCTTTTCGGGGGAATGGATTTACGAAAGTCCAGCCGTCCAGCCGGAAGGAAGCAGGAATGCCCCGCCGGATACGGGCTACAGTCAGGACAGGCTTGTGTATATGGAAAACGGGGGTGCCCCGGTATTTTGCGTTTATGGCAGCTTTCCGGCTCCGTGGCAGGATTACGGGCTTATGTATATAGGAGATCTGGAAGAACCTATCCGCTCATGGCGTCACACGAAAAATATTCTTTTTCTCGCAGGCGCAGGGGTAACGCTTATGATGGCATTTTTCCTGTTTCAGTTTTTGAATGTCATTTTCCGCCCGCTGAGACAGATTTCCGGCGTATCGGCGAAGATTGCGGACGGAGATTACGGCAGCAGGATCCCGGTTCGCGGAAAGGATGAGATTTCCGGCGTGGCGCACAATTTTAACCGCATGGCAGACCAGATAGAGAGGCAGATCAGGCAGCTTGCGGACGCCGCGGAGCAGAAACAGCAGTTTGTCGATAATTTTTCCCACGAACTGCGTATTCCGCTGACAGCAATTTACGGCTACGCGGAGTATATCCAGAAAGCGCCCGTGTCGGATGAGGAACGCTATGAATGTACGCAGTTCATCATGTCAGAGTGCAGCAGACTCCAGCGTATGGCTTATCAGCTCCTCGATATGGCGCTGCTTCGCAGAGAGGAAGTGACGTACAGCGACTGTTCCGTGAAACAACTTTTTGCGCAGTCGGAAAAGGCGATGCACATGAGGGCGGCGGAAAAGGGGATCAAGCTGACTTATGCCTTGCCTTGTGATTATATTGTCAGGGGAAATTCGGAACAGCTATTGATTGTACTGGACAATCTGATTGACAATGCGGTCAAGGCGAGCGAAGCGGAAGCGGAGATTCGGGTTTCCGCCTATTTGGAGGAGACGCATGTTGTGGTGGAGGTGGAGGATCACGGGATTGGCATGGAGACAGCGCAGTTATCCCATATCCGGGAAGCGTTTTACCGCGTGGACAAGGCGCGCAGCCGTGCCGCCGGCGGCGCGGGGCTGGGGCTTGTGATCTGCGACAGGATCCTGCAGCTTCACCATATAGAGATGTCGTTTTCTTCCAAATTCGGCTCCGGGACGACCGTAAAACTGCTTTTTCCATAAAATTTGGATGTTGTCGCCCGACTTTTACAAGTCCATAACAACTTTGATATTTTTTCGATACAGAGGCGTTTTATAGTGTACTTATCAAAACAGACAGCAGAAAGGAGCTTCATTATGAAACAGAAAAACATTTTAAAATTGACAGCGGCAACAGCAGCCATCATAGGCGCGGGAACGATTCTCTTTTATGCGGCGTCGGAGGTGACTCTGGCGGCGAATGAGGGAAAGGTGGAGACGGTCGCCACCACCTACCGGGTTCCGGAAAGTTCGGAAACGGTATTGCCGGTGCAGGGGGAGAAGAAAGAAAAAGAAGAGGAGCAAAAGGCACAGAAGCAGGAGGAGATGAAAAAAGCGGAGAAACAGGTAGAGAAGGGAACCGTGGACTATACGTTAAGTCTGGACAGTCTGAATACCGGGACGCCTGCGGATACGGATTTAACGATGGAGGAGGCGGCTGAAATTGGCGCAGGATATTTAAAGGAGATTTTCGGGCTGGATCTGGACGGCGCTTATGTGTACATGAGCTATTATCCGGGAACCCAGACTTTTCCCCGCCCTTTCTGGTCGGCAGACGTCCTGTTTGAGAAGGCGCAGAAGCCGGAAAGCACAAGATGGGACTACATGGTGGATGCCGTTACGGGGGAGCTTTTCAACATCAGTCATGGCAGGCAGTTGGGGGTAAACGTACCGCTCGGCATGGACGCGGCGCTGGAAAAGGATTACAGTCAGTATGCGGAGCTTGCCAAAAAGAAAGTGGCGGAATGTAAGCTGATAGACGGTTCCGTCAACCGGGTTGAGTACAACTGTCAGGGATATCAGTGTAACGACCCGACGATTACGGTGGATGTCATAGGCGAAAACGGAGAGATTGTCAATATGACGTTTTCACGCTACGATCAGGCATTTTTAGGGCTGATTACGGACACTTCACGGAAAATAACGGAGTCTGCGCTGGAGCATCTGGCAGGAGAGGCAGAGGATGTGGAGACGGAGCGTGTCGGGGCTGATACGATTACGTGGGTAACGAGCATCACGGAATAGTAAAATGGGAGTTGTTAATAGCGTGAAAATATATGATTATGGTGGTAAAAAGAATATATGCGGAGATCGTATAAGAGAAGCACGCGTTGTCCAAAGAATGTCTCAAAGTGAACTGGCAGCCAAAATGCAGATCGCGGGCATTGCAATCGAACGTGACAGCATAAGCCGTATTGAAAATGGGACACGTTTTGTCGCTGATTATGAACTGAAACTATTTGCAAAAGTTTTGAATGTTGATGTTGTATGGTTGCTTACGAGCATAGAAGATGCGCCGTAGATCGAAGGGGTCTGCGGCGTTTCTTAATTTTAAAATACCAGTTCGGTGGACTTTCTCTGGAAGAAATAAATCAACTGAAAGCAGAGCGAAACGCATAAAACACAGTTATAGAGCCAGAAATCTTAAACGTAGGTTTCTGACTCTGCTTTTTCACAGACGATCAGCTTGTGGTATATATTCCTTCCATTTTCTGTTTTAAATTTTTGTTGACATTAGTATAACAATGCGTTATATTAAAAGCATAACAAAGTGTTATACATAAAAGGAGTAGAAAGAGATGCTGCAGAAATTGTCCGACGCGGAACTTGAAATTATGAAAATAATCTGGGAGAACCCCGGGGAGCCGACCTTGTTTTCCTATCTCATGGAGGAACTGGCGGCGCAGGGGAAGCCCTGCCAGAAAAATACGCTGATCGTCCTGTTATCCCGGCTTGTCGGAAAGGGGTATCTGGGTGCGACGAAAATCGGGCGGCACAACGAATATACGCCCTTGATTTCGGAGACGGCATATCAGAGGGCGCAGACCCAGCATTTTATAGATAAAGTCTATGAGGGGAGCGTCAAGGGGCTGGTCACCAATCTGATTGCGGGAGACCTTCTCACGGAGGAGGAGTACGAGGAGCTGAGAGCGCTTCTGGAAGGAGGGCGGAAAGGATGACGCAGATTTTTAAGACAGTTTTGTCCATGTCTCTGTCAGGGACTGTTCTGATTGCGGCTCTGCTTCTTGGCATCAGGCTTCTGAAAGGGAGACTCGGCAGACAGTGGCAGTATTATATCTGGCTGATTGTGGTGATGCGCCTTTTACTTCCTTTCGGACCAGAGGCAAGTCTGATGGGGCAGGCGCACCGGGCTTTGGAACGTATGACGGTGCAAATGAAGCAGGGTACGCAGGGGGCGTGGCTGAGCGGTGAGGACAGTGCCAATCCTGCGCAGGGTGTCGGGCAGAGCGCAGGGGAGAGCATAGAGCGGCGTGTCGGGCAGAACGCTGGAGCGGGCACAGAGTGGAGCGACGGGCAGGATACGGGACAAAACGGCACACAGGGCACTGTGCGGCAGGGGCTGGAAGCTGTCGGGGAAAAAGCGGAAGAGCCGGCGGCGGAGAATGACAGGATGATGGCTGACAGCTTACGGCAGGCGGATGGCAAAGGGGCGAGTCTGGGAACCGGACAGGTCTTTTTGCGTGCAGCAGCCTTTGCCGGTAACTATCTCTGGGTGATCTGGCTGACAGCGGCGTCTGGTATGCTGATCAGAAAAGGCAGCATGTACCAGAGTTATATTAGGCATGTGACAGCCGGAGCGGAGCCGGTGTGCGACACCGCATTTTTAGACCGTCTCGCGGTGATGGCGGAACGGGCGGGAATTGGCAGACCGGTGGAGCTTTGCGTGAATCCTCAGGTTTCTTCGCCGATGCTCGTGGGATATTTTCATCCCTGTATCATACTGCCGGACGCGGATGTGCCGGAAAAGGATTTTCAGTATATTGTCATGCATGAACTGACCCATTATAAACGGCGGGATATCTGGTATAAATGGCTGGTGCAGTTTGCGGTCTGCCTGCATTGGTTTAACCCGTTTGTCCATTTGATGAGCCGGGAAATCGACAGGGCATGTGAGTTTGCCTGCGATGAGGCGGTGGTTGCGAAGATGGGGTATGGCTATGCGGCGGACTATGGGAAAACGCTGCTTAACGCCATGGCAGCGGGCGGTACATTCAGGGAGCCGCTTGCCGTCATTACCATGAGCGCCAACAAGGAATTGTTGAGAGAAAGGCTGGGTGCGATTATGAGTTTCAATAAAAAAACGAAGAAAGCAGGAATGATAACGGCGGGACTGACCGTGGGGATTGCTCTGGGAGCGGTTTTTATCGGGGTGTATCCGGCTTCGGCTTCGGAACCTGACAAAGCCGGAATGTTTGTAACTGATAGTGCTGAGGGGACTGGGATATCGGATAAAGACAAAGCGCCAGTTGCAAAGAATATATCGGAAACGGCGGTCAGCAAGGAAGCGGCATGGGCAGATGCCGAAAAATATTATAAGGCAGGCAGCCTTCCCCAGTTCTATATCGCATTCGGCGAACTGGACGAGAAAGCGCAGGAAAAGTGGCTCGACAGGATTTATGCAGACGGGAATCATCCGTTTTTTTCTGTCAGCGTAAAGCGGCTTGATGCGGACAGTCCGCTGGTACAGACTTTTGCACAGAAATTTTATGAGGATGATGAAGTGGCTTTTTTCTCCATTCTGGCGGATGAGATTATGAGCGAAGAGACGCTGGAGGGTTGGCTGGATCAGGCACTGTCAGATCAGAAGTGGAACTTCCAGTCGATGCTTTATGATAAACTGAACCGGGATGAGGAGAAGGATGAACTGGACAAAGCGCTGGAGGAGGAGCAGAGGGAGGCATACCGCCTGGTCGGCGTTACGTGGAACGGGAAAAACTGTTATTATGAAGGTCAGCTTGTCAACATCTTTCTGGATATCCACATGCCGAACCGTTCTTTCTATACGCTGGACATGAACCCGGCGGGCACGGTCAATATCAAAATCATTCGCTCGGCGGACGGACAGATCACGGGCGTGGCATATATGACGGAGGCGGAAGTCGCAGAGCTGTTTGGGGATATATATGGAGAAGGAGGAGAGGACAGCGAGGCGGATAAGACAGAAACGGAGGCGGACGCGTCTGACAAAGAATTTCCCCGGGAGATGACAGTGGTCATGCCTGTGTGCAGGATCAGGGAGGGCGTCGGAGCGGATTCTCTGGTGGTCGGTCTGCTGGGAGAAGGGGAGACTGTCACGGTTCTTGGGAAGAAGGAAGACACCGACGGTCAGATATGGTATCTTCTGGATCAGGAGTCGCTGACGGAGAATCCCGATCCTTCTGTGGAAGAGTGTTATATCCGTGGGGATTTACTGGAGGAGAAATAAAGATGAATACCTATATTTTTTTATATCCCGAAACTTCATTTTTTGAAGTAAACCTTGTCGCATATTTTATGAAAACGAAAGGCGACATTTATATCGTCGCGGAGGAGGAGCATCAGACGATCTGTACGAATGAAGGTGTCAGGATCCAGAAGGATGTCAGCCTTGCGCAGATGAAAGCAGAAAACGCGGATGTATTTATTATTTGTGGCGGTGAAACCAATACTATTAAAAATAAACCGCTTCTGCTTAAAACCATAAACCGGTGTATCGGGGAGAAAAAGATTGTCGGCGGTATCTGTGCGGGACGAACACTCATTGCGGAGGCTGCCGGGGACTTGGAATTTCCAGAGTCAACCTGCGTTTTGGACAATATCGTATTAAGCCCGGGCAACGAATACGTCGATTTTGCGCTGGCGGTGGGAAGAGCGGCGGATATTTTCACGGATGAGGCGGATTATCAGGAGACGGTAGACTATTTCAAATATTTTAGGTATACTCCTGTTGAAGAATAGAGGCAGCTTATAAACACGAAATATCTAGCGGTGGTTCTCCACCTCCACCTGCAAAATATCTGCAAACCGAATCTTGGTATTTACAATCTGCAATAACCGGCTGGTCTCGTCGATGCGGGCGACCAGACCGGTTATTTTGATGTATTCCCCCTTTTGGAAATAGACGACAGTCGCCATGTTTCCTTTGGCGAGCAGATGCATCTGTCTGTCCAGTTCCTCCTCCATTTCCGGAGAAAGTTCAATTTTCGGGACGAGAATTTTCTCTTTCGCGGTGAGGGCGTCCGGCAGCCCGCGCAGCGCCGCGAAGGGCATGAACTGTTTGGCTCTCTCGTCAATAGGAATTTTGTTTCTGGGTTTACTCGCCACTTTTATGTCCTCCGATCTGGTGATTCCGCTCTCTGGTGGTGGCGCCCTCCTGCAGATTCATGCCTTTCAGGATGGCGTCCTTGCCGAATTTATTTTTAATACTGATCACAGCCTGCTGTACTTTACGGTTTTTCTCAAGCTCTTCGGCGTCAACGAAAAAATTGTACTGATGGTATTCTTCCGGCATCACATGGTTGCACGTCAGGTTGACGCGGTGGATTGGCCACTCGGGATTCACGATTTTTTCATAGAGGGATTCCACCGCGGGAATCAGGATGAGATCCGAGTTAGTGTCTGTCTGTAAGTCGGCGGTGCCGTGGGCGGACGGCGCGTTCATGCGGTTGGAGTAGCCGACATGCAGGGTGACGGAGCGGGTGACCAGATTCTTTTCCACCAGATCAAGGCACAAAAGGTCCATCATTTCCTTTACGATGAGCAGCCCTTTGTCAAAGGGATAGTCGCTGCCAAGCACCTGCCCGCTGGTGAGGCAGTTGGTGCGGGGACGGTAATTTTTGATATCGGCAATGGTGACAGGCTCCCTTCCCCACGCATGGTCGATCAGAAGTTCCGCGTCCACCCCGAACAGTTTATATAAGAGCTCTTCGTCGGCGGCTGCCACATCGCCCATGGTGCGGATGCCGAAGGTGTCAAGCCGTCTTGCCGTGCCGGCACCCACGCGCCAGAAGTCCGTGAGGGGCTTGTGGGGCCAGAGGGTCTGCCGGTAGCTCTCCTCCGTGAGTTCACCGATAAAATCATCGGCGTGCTTGGCGGTGATATCCAGTGCGATCTTTGCCAGATACAGGTTAGAGCCTACGCCGCAGGATGCGCGAATGCCGGTCTGGACGAAGATATCCTGCATGATCTGAAAACCGAGCTGTCTGGCGGAGAGCCGGTAGAGCGAGAGATAATCCGTCACATCCATAAATGCCTCGTCAATGGAATAGACGTGAATGTCCTCCTTGGAAATATATTTCAGGTAGATGGCATAGATATCCGCGGAGACGTCCACATACTTTTGCATACGGGGCGGCGCCACGATATATTCCACGGCTTTTGGAATTTCAAAAATGCGGCACCGGTTTTTGATTCCCAGCGCTTTCATGGCGGGTGTGATGGCAAGGCAGATGGTTTTCTCCGTCCTGTCAGGATCCGCCACGACTAAGTTGGTGGTCATGGGGTCCAGCCCCCGCTCCACACATTCCACTGAGGCGTAAAAAGATTTTAAGTCGATGCACAGATAGGTGTGGCTCATGTCGCGCTCCTTTCTGGAATACAGCATAGCATAAGAACGTATGTTTGGCAAGGGCGGAAAGCTGGAAAAATACGGGTCAAAAATCCGGCATACGGGAATGAGAAAAAAAAGAGGACAAAATCCCAAATTAATGTTAGAATACCCTTATACATATGAAGGGGTAAACGGAAATGAGTGTTATCAGCAGCAAGGATGTCTATCAGATCATCCGAAAAACTCTCGGCATCATCAACAATAAGATTATGAACCATGGGGAGATCACGGGGTATATCTTATATAAGATGATGGAGTATGAGAATACCTACACCGAGCAGAATTACACGGAGCAGGAGCTGGTGGATTACACGATGCTCGGCATTCTGCATGACATTGGTCTTTATAAGGAGGACAATGTCAAGAAGGTGGCGGATTTTGAGACGAAGAATCTCTGGCCGCATTCGATCTATGGTTTTCTTTTTCTGAAATATCTGTCGCCTATCGGGGACAGGGCGGAGATTGTGCTGTACCACCATTTGGACTATAATCGGTACGGCGCGATACAGAGCCGCTATATGCATGTCATAGAGCTTCTGAATCTGGCGGATAAGATGGATACGGTTCTGCATCTGAAGGAGGAAAAGCTGGAGCCGGATTATTTTTCAAAGTACCGAAACATCAAATTTTCCGGCGCGGCGATGGATCTTTTCCAGAAAGCGGAGAAATGTTACGGGATTACGGAAAATCTCGTGAGCGGCAAGTATCGTGAGGAGCTGGATGTGCTTCTGGCAAAGCGGGCGTTTTCCGAGCAGTACAAGAAAGGCTTTCTGGAAATGCTTGTCTACACCATTGATTTCAGAAGCGAGCACACGGTGATCCACACGCTGGCGACGGTGAACTTTGCGGAGAAGCTCGGCAGACTTTCACGCGTCTCGGGGAAGGATCTCAGGGATCTCCACTACGGCGCGCTGCTTCACGACTTGGGCAAGATTGCGATTCCCTTACATATTCTGGAGTCCACGGGACGACTGAGCGACGACGAGATGAAGGTGATGAAGGCACATGTGCGGATCACGGAGATGATTCTGGAGGGCGTTGTAGATGATGACGTTTTGCAGATTGCGGTCAGGCATCACGAGAAACTGGACGGGACGGGTTATCACAAGGGGCTTTCGACGGCGGACCTGTCCCTGTCCCAGCAGATCATTGCGGTGGCGGATATCTTGAGTGCGCTTTACGGCAAACGCAGCTACAAGGAGGCTTTCAGCAAGGAGAAAATTCTCGATATTATGAACTCCGATGCGGATAAAGGCAAGATCAACCGCAACGTGGTGACAACCCTTGAAAAAAACTATGACAGCATTATCGCGGAGTTTGAGAAGGAAAAGGAGAACACCATAGGGCTGTATCTCAAAATTAAGGAGCAATATGCAATTATGATTGAGCGATTTAAACGGTTCGATTAGAGTGAAAGGAATAGGAGGCATAACACCCATGGAACAGTCAAAGGTATATTTTACATCCTTTAAGGCAACGGAACATGAGAATTTATTACAGAAGCTTCACCGGCTGATGAAGACGGCGGGTTTTGAAACTATCGACTTTACGGACAAGTACACGGCGATTAAGATTCATTTCGGGGAGTACGGGAATCTGGCGTTCCTGCGCCCGAACTATGCGAGAGTAGTGGCGGACTATGTGAAGGAGCTGGGCGGCAAGCCCTATCTGACAGACTGCAACACGCTCTATGTGGGTAGCAGGAAGAATGCGCTGGATCATCTGGAGACGGCGTATGTGAACGGTTTTTCCCCCTATCAGACGGGATGCCATGTGATCATCGGCGACGGTCTTAAGGGGACGGATGAGACGCTGGTGCCCATCGACGGCGAGTATGTGAAAGAGGCGAAGATCGGTCACGCGATCATGGACGCGGATGTGTTCATTTCACTGACCCATTTTAAAGGACATGAGATGGCAGGCTTTGGCGGAGCGCTTAAAAATATCGGTATGGGCTGCGGTTCAAGGGCGGGTAAGATGGAGCAGCACTGTGACGGAAAGCCGGAGGTGGACCAGTCCCTCTGTGTGGGATGCGGCGCGTGCGACAGGATTTGTGCCCACGGCGCGCCCATTATCGAGAATGGCAAGGCGCATATCGACCATGACAAATGCGTGGGATGTGGTCGTTGTCTGGCGGTCTGTCCGAAAGATGCGATTTCCGCAAGCTTTGAGGATTCCATCGCCATGTTGAATTACAAGATGGCGGAGTACGCGTGGGCAGTCTGCAAGGACAAACCGTGTTTCCATGTGTCGCTGATTTGCGATGTGTCGCCCAACTGTGACTGCCATGCGGAAAACGACATTCCGATTATCCCCAATGTGGGAATGCTGGCATCCTTCGACCCGGTGGCGTTAGATCAGGCATGCGCCGATCTGTGTAATAAGATGGCTCCGGTGGAGGAGAGCGTGCTTGGTGAAAATCTGCACAAGCACGGCAATGAGGAGGGACATGACCACTTCTTTATGACCCACCCGGATACGGAGTGGAAATCCTGCATCTCCCACGCGGTAAAGCTTGGGCTGGGAACGGATCAGTATGAGCTGGTGACGGTCTGAATGTAATAATGGTTAGCAGAATGGGTCATTGAAACGAGAAATGAAAATATTATTATTGTGTTTAAATGCTTTTGAGACAATGGAATTTAGTCCCTTTGTAGACGTTATTGGATGGGCACATGATGATTTTAATTGTGATGTAGCGATTGATATATGTGGATTCAATCGTACTATCGTAAGTACATTTGGAGTATCTATAGCGGCAGATATTCTAATAGATGATGTTGATGTAGATCAATATGATGCGTTGGCTATACCGGGCGGCTTTGAAGAATATGGATTTTATAAGGAAGCGTACTGTGAAAAAACACTAAACTTAATTCGCTCTTTTCATTCACAGCATAAGCCCATTGCGTCAGTCTGTGTTGCTGCTTTTCCATTGGCTAAAAGTGGTATATTAAAAAATAGAAAAGCGACCACATATCATTTACGAGGTGGATATAAGAGAGAGGAATTAAAAAATTCTGGAGTTGTACTCGGAGATGAATGGATCGTAGTGGATGATAATATCATAACATCTTCATGTCCGAAAACGGCTCCCGATGTCGCATTTCGTTTATTAGAAATGCTTACGTCAAAAGAAAAAGCTATGGAAGTCAGGAAAGTAATGGGATACTAGAAACAAAAACCTAAATAAAACAGTTAATAACAACAAAGAATACGACGAGTTTACATGACAAAAGACCTCCGGCAGTCTACAGATCAAGAGAATGCGCGGAGGTCGCTTTGTATCTTTTTAAAGAACAGTTTTTAAGACGATGCCTGGAGCATAATCGCCTTTATCGGCATGACGTCTAATTGGCGGATCAGTGCAGTTACCGCGCCTCACCCGCGTGCGGGATATTGGTGTGCTCCGAGATCTCCCTGCTGATTGTACACAGGTCATCCACCGATAGTCCATGAATGTCTGAATGGCCGGTGATCCGTGCAAAGGTTTTTAACTCCTCAGCGGAACAACGCAGATAATTTTCCACCCGTTTTGCGGCGGCGTCAACATGCAGTCTTTCACGGAGCTTTTCATCCTGCGTCGCCACGCCTACCGGACACATGCCGCTGCCGCAGATGCGGTACTGCTGACATGCCGCTGCTACCATAGCGGCGGAAGCCACCGCGACGGCGTCCGCGCCCATGGCGATCGCCTTTGCGAAATCAGAGGATACCCGTAAGCCTCCCGTGATAACCAGATCAATATCCGCTCCCACGGCGTCTAAGTATTTTCTGGCACGGTAAAGGGCGTAGAGGGTCGGTACGCTGGTGGAATCCCGGACGATGGCGGGGGATGCGCCCGTTGCGCCGCCTCTGCCGTCTATGGTGATGAAGTCGGGCTCGGCGTATACGCAGAACGCCAGATCTTTCTCGATGCGTCCTGCGGCAATTTTGATGCCGATGGGTCTGCCCCCGCTTCTTTCCCGCAGTTCGCCCACCAGTTTCTTTAAATCATCCGCACTGTCGATACCGGGGAATCTGGAGGGGCTGATTACGTCCTCTCCCAGCGGCTTGTTTCTGATTTTTGCGATTTCGGGTGTCACTTTGCCGCCCGGCAGATGACCGCCCATGCCCGGCTTCGTGCCCTGTCCGATCTTGATTTCAATGGCGTCCGAGGTTTTTAGGTTTTCAGCGGTGACGCTGTACTGGTTCGGAACGTACTCAAATATGTACTTGTATGCCGACGCCTTTTCCTCGGGAAGAATGCCGCCTTCCCCGCTGCACATAGCGGTTTCCACAGCGGCGCTTCCCTTTGCCATCGCGATTTTGGTCTCCCGGGAGAGGGCGCCGAAGGACATGTGGGAGATGTATACCGGCATGGCAAGCGTCATCGGTTTTTTCGCGCGTTTGCCGATCACGGTCTGCAACGATACCTCTGCGTGTTCATCCAAGGGCATCGGGTTTAACTGCGCGCCGAGTATCAGTACATCGTCCCAGTCCGGCATCTTCATCTGCGTGCCCATAGCCTCGATGGCGGATTTCCCGGTGACAGCCATCTCGTGGATCTCTTTCATATAGCGGTAATTGCTGTCCGTTTTTCTTGTTTCCGCGGGATAGCTTAAATCCAGATTCCCGTTTTCCTCGGAAACGGTCGGATTTGTTGTCTCCGCGCTGACGACGGGCTTTTCGGGTTCCAGAGCGTTAAATTTCTCCGGCGGCTGCTTGCAGATGGGGCATTCCGTCAGCTCAGAAAAGGGTTTTCCCTCTTTTTCCTCATCATACTCGTAACCGCAGATGCTGCATTTGTAAATCATAGTAAGTACCTCCTTCGTATTTTGGCATTTCGGACAGGGATCATAGATCCAAATTAGAATTATTCTAATTATAGTATAGTCCGATGCTTTTGTCGAGGGAGTATTATCTTGTCGGCATCTTGAAGTCTGCGAGCGCGCGGTTCAAATAATCGTTGAAAGGCTTCATCGCCTCAAAAATCTCTACCATCTTTGGCAGGAATGTCTCGATATCCAGCAGATCCTGATCTTTAACCGGGTATTCGAGATACCAGCTCTTACATTTCAGGTATTCAGCCTGCGGGTGCTCTTTGTCATAGCCGGACGGCACATTTTTGAGAGCCGTTCCCTGCACCGTGAAATATTTCGTGAAGGTGTCCGCATGGATGATCCGATCCCATTCGTCTGGATGCTGTACGATATAATCCCGTACCATGGCGGTGGCGTCCTTGAACATATCGGCAAAAAGCCCGCCGCCCAAAAAGGATTCATTGCCGGGCTTTATCATCAGATAATAGCCAACCGGGACAGGCAGCTTTCCCATGGCGCCGATATGGGCGCGGAAGGCGGGATTGTAGGGTGATTTGTCGTGGCTGAAACGGGTGTCCCGCACCAGCTTAAAGGTAAGGTCTTTCGGCACATTCTGAATGATACTGCCGTCTGTTTTTCCGATTGCCAGAATCAGTTCCTGCACCAGCGCTTCAAACTGTGTGTTTGCCTCCTTGTACTCTGTCTTGTGCTGGTGATACCATTCTCTGTTGTTGTTTTCCTTTAATTCGGATAAGTATTTGAAGATCAGTTCCGTGTTCATCATTTCCTCCCACTCCTTCTTTGTGTTTTCATTTTAACCTCCATGTCACAGCCTGGCTGCGACTCAAAATCCGCGGATGAGCAAGCTTACGCTATGCTACGCATTTTTTACGACAGAAAGAGAAGTCGAGTTCAGAAAATCGTTCATAAACTGTCTGGTCTGCTCCGGGGTCGTATAGAGTCTGGCAAAGGAAAAATGTTGCGCCAGATCATCAATTTCTTCCATTGCCTCTTTTACGTCAAGTATAATCTGTCCCGTAATCTCTTCGGCGGCGGTGTAGTCCTGATGGGACGGGTGGATCCTGTGATTTTGAATTGCATAATTGATCCGGTTTGCGCACCGGCATGTCCCGTTTCCGTACTCGCCGCAGTATTCGCTCAGAAAGTCCGCCATCTTTTTGCGGACGCGTGAGAGACGCTGCCGGTACGCCTCCGGCGAAATCCCTAAAATTTCCCCGGCAATGCGGCTGTCTGTCTGAAACATTGTGCCGAGCACAAAAACCAGACGGCTGTCCGTGTCGAGACATTGCAGCATCACATTGGTGCAGGACAGTTTCAGCTCCTCCGCAAGCACGGTCTTTTCCACATTCTGGGTCAGATCCGGCACGTCGTGGATGTTGCCGTTTTTGATATCCTCCCCGTAAAACTCGAAACTGAGCGGGTGCTGTGCAAACATATGTTTTTTGTAGTTTTTCAGATGGTTCACCGCAATGCGGAACACCCATGTGGAAAAGGCGCTTTCCTTTTTGAAGGAAGAAAGATGGGTGATGACCTTTAACAGGATATCCTGCGTTGCGTCCTCCGCATCGGCAAAAGTGCCAAGCATACGCAGGGAGAGGTTAAAGACCAGATCCTGCACGCTTAAAATAACGGTTTCCAGAGACTCTCTGTCTCCGGCGGTGGCTTTGTCCACCAAAGCAAATAATTCTTCTGTATTTTTGTCCATAAAATTTACCTCCTATAACATTAGACAACGCTGCGGAACTTTTGTGACATCCTATTTTTCTAATCGTACACCAGATGGCGGATTTTGTATACAAACTGCCGGTTGATTGGGAGAGGTTGTTGTTGTCTTTTCCATCCATGACAAAAATACGTCTGTTAATGACGGAAGAACTTTAGAAATATGACCTGCATACCGAAATAAAATATAACAGAGACAAAGCAGAAACGCGGACATATTTCAGACAGAAAGGCGGTTATCATATATGAATATTTCATGGGAGCAGACCAGCAGTATTTTGCGCAGAATGAACACAGCTGGCATGTTAAAGAGCACGCAGGACAGGCTGGAACGGCAGGAAGAGACGCAGAAGCAGGTGGATTTTTTTGAAAAGCAGAAGGAGAATCTGAAAAACGTCTCCTGCGGAAGTGTGGAGGAGATCGCCGAGAAGCTGAAGATGTTCCAGTCCTATGAGGATCAGATTTCATCGATAAAGGCAGCTTACAATCAGGAGCAGATGTTCCACATTCTGGACGAGTCCACGGAGCAGGGTGAGAAGATTGCGGAGGCGGTCGAGGACACGAAACCCAAGACCCCGGAGGAGCGTCTGGAAGAGATGGTCGAGGAAGCGCTTGGCATCGAGGACGGCGGCGAACTCGAGGAGGCTATGGAAGAGCTCGAGGAAGTGGTCGAGGAGCTGACCGAGGAACTGGTGGAAGAGACCACAGAAGAGCTTACGGAAGCGATGCCCGAAAACGCGGAGCTCTCCGCGGAAGAGGTGGCAAAGGCGGCTGCCGCTACAGAGGCGGCGGAAAAGGAAGCCGCGAATGCGAAGGGGATACCCGAGGGGTATATGCCGTTTGATGTGAGACTGTAGACAAATGAGGGAATGGCTGACGTTTCGACGAAGACATTCCCTTTCTTATTTTCTTGTTTTGTGACGGAACAGGGGGGAAGATATGGGAAGATGGATGGCTGCGCTGATTCCAAGGCATGTGAGTAACCGTGTGTTGCTTATAGTTTATCGGCTTCTTACCGTTTTTAGCGTGCCGCGGTTTGTGAGGAAAAACCACTTGCGGGAAAACCGCATCCGGCTGGAACAGACAAACTGGGATTTCTGGCGGCTGCCGGCTGCCTATATCGAGAACCAGAGTGAGTGGAAGAAAATTCGCTTCGGCGTGGGACGGCATCTGTGTATGAGTTATGCCGGCTGTGAGATTATTGCGACTTACAATGCGAGGAAGGCGCTGGGCGATTCGATGTCGGAAAAGCACATGGCAGAGCTGATCAAGGAATACGAGGGCCGGGGCACGGCGCTCTGGGGCATGTTCGGCGTAGCGCCCACGGCGATCGCGGCTTATTTTAAGAAAAACGGCTTTGCGGTGGAGACGGCGGACGGGGCGGACACAAAGACTGTGAAGGAGATTGCCCGCAGAAACAAGGTGATGATTGCCACAGCCTACAATGACAAGAACGACATTATGGCACAGATCCATACTGTCTGCATCACCAAAAACCGGGAAGGAAAATTTGTGCTCCACAACGCATATCACAGGAACGATAAGGGACGGTTTTGTGAGAGCCGTCCCTATGATACGCTGCAGGAAGCGGTGCGGCACCTGTCCAGACGGGAGCCGAAGCTGATTTATCTGATCGGGATCATGTGAGAAGCTTTGCAGGCATTTAAAACCCGGCGCTTTTACAGTTCCACAACCTTCGTCGCCACCGTCTCCCGAAACCGCACGTCATGCTCCACAAAGAGGAGCGTGGGCTCATATGTCAGGAGCAGCTTTTCAATCTGCATCCGGGAGAACACGTCGATATAGTTAAGCGGTTCATCCCAGATGTAGAGGTGCGCGGGGGTCAGCAGACTTGCCGCCAAAAGTACCTTTTTCTTTTGTCCCTCCGAGTAGTCTTCCATGTTTTTCGCAAACTGCACCCGCTCAAAGTCAAGCTGTCTTAAGATGGCGCAGAACAGGCTCTGATCCAGATTCCGCTTTTTGCAAAAGGCTGGCAGGCTGCCGGTTAGGAATGAGGTGTCCTGATTCACGTAGGAGACCGTCAGCCCCGAAACGGTTTCACAGACACCTTTTTCCAACACGGGCATAGGGGAAGTAGGATATGCGGCGTCGGTCGTTTTAGAGGCGGCTTTTTGCAGGATCATCTTAATCAGGGATGACTTTCCGCAGCCGTTTTCCCCGTGCAGGGCAACTCTGTCCCCTCTGTGGATCTCAAAGGTCACATCGGTAAAAACGGGATGCTGTGCGTTCACATATTGCAGATGGTAATCCCGGACAGTCACAAGCCTTTCTTTGTGGTGGGAGAGGGGCGTCAGCCTTAAATCCACCGTCTTTTCCAGATCCTGCAAGAGTCCTTCCTTCTCCTCGATCTCCCGCTCAATTCTTTTGGACATCTGGGTGACCCGGCTCTGCATTTTCTTCGTTTTTGCGCCGATATAAGCTCTCGTACCCATTCCGCGGTCGTGCTCTTTCACCGGGTCAAAGCCGATCTTGGTGGCTTCGTTTTTGTCCGCCCATTCCGCGGTGCGTCTGGCGGCATTCTTCAGTTTCCCGATTTCCTTCAGATGTTTCTCGTTCTCCGCGATGACAAACTGGTCCTTCCGCTGTTTGTTTTCCCACCAGATACTGAAATTGCCGCTCTGTACCTCGATGGTCTGCCTGTTTAACACAAGGACATGGTCGATGCAGGCGTCCAGCAGGTCCCTGTCGTGGGATACCAGAATGAAGCCTTTTTTGGAAGCCAGATAATTTTTTACGATCTCTCTGGCGCCTTGATCCAGATGGTTTGTGGGCTCGTCGATCAGCAGGAAATCATTTTCGCCCGAGAACAAAACGGCGAGCAGAATCTTTGTCTGTTCCCCGAAACTCAATGTCACAAAAGGGCGGTAAAGGATCTCCGCATCCTCGCCTAACTGCGCCAGCTCGCAGATCACCCGCCACTCTTCACATCCCGTTTTCAGTTCCTCCAGAAAGGCGGAGGCGGGAAGCGGTTTCTGCGCTTCCGTGACAACGTAAGGAAAGTAATCGAAGGCGGCGGAGGCGCTGATGGAGCCCTCGTAAGAGTAGCCTCCCGTCAGCAGACGCAGGAAGGTTGTTTTGCCCTTTCCGTTTCTGCCGATAAAGCCCAGTTTCCAGTCGGTGTCAATGGAGAAGGAAACATTTTCAAAGATATCGTCAAAGCTTCCCTCGTAGGCAAACGTAAGATTCGTAACATTTATTTGTGACATACACATCTCTCCCTTCTAAAACTGCCGCTGGTATAACAAAGATTAAATTCATGTACCAGACAGCGGCGATTCAGAGAATGCAGGACATTCCCTGTCAAAGACTTCAGCTACGGCATTTTTGCATGACGGGACAGCTTCTGCCGCTGGGAAAGCGATGTCATATGCTCAGTCACCTCACAGGGAAATGTGATGCGGAAAACACATCACAAAAGAACGCACACAAAAAGAGAGGCGGCGAGAATATAATCCACTTTTGGCGACATGAAAACGGTATGGGAACGGATTCCCATACGGTAAAACCTTCATGCAATCAAAAGTAGATTACTTCTTCATCCTTTCACCTCTCTCTTCAAAGATAAAATCATTCTAGCATGGTATAAGCTTGTTGTCAAACAGGAAATTGCGATAGCATTGTGTATGCGCTTATGGTAGGATAGGGATATGGAACAAGCTTGTGAACAGGGGATTTCAAAAATGCAGCCAATAAAGAAATTAATTGTAATACTGGGTCCGAATGGGGTGGGAAAGAGTACGACTGCCAGAGCGTTTCTGGACCAAAATACAAGGTGCGCTTTTGTAGATGCGGATTGGTGTAGGACAATGAATCCGTTTTTACTGACTCCGGCAACCCAGAGGGCTGTTACGGAAAATATTTACTGTCTATTCAAAAATTATCTGCTCTGCGAGGATATTGACAAGATTGTATTTCCCTACGCATTTCACGGGGAACGGAAAGAGATTTTCGCCACGGCAGTCAATAAATTAAGGGAAGATGGAATCGCGTTTCAGATAGTTACCATCGTTTTAAAATGCGATTTGCAGGAAAACAGGAGACGCTGTGAGCAGGATGGGAGAGATGCAAAGCGCACGGAAAGAGGGATAAAGAATACATTTCATTTTTACGACGATTACGACTGTCCGTGCATGATAACGACGGAATTAAGTCCGGAGGAAGTGGCGGAGAGGATTGCGGAGATTGTAGACGGTAAATAAGCGTGAAATAATCCGGCAATAGATTTCCCGCTTGCGCATAGCAGAACAGGAGATTATAATTTAGTTACAATAACGTAATCACGATATCTCAAAACGGAGGCACCTATGATATTAAACTTTGACACAATCGAGGAACAAATAATCCCGAATTTCAAGGGCGGGGAGAAGGAATTTCGGACGCATATGTACACGGACGAGGCGTGCAAAATCATGCGGGCATCTTTAGAGCCGGGCGCGGCGATCGGCGTACATACCCATGAGGCGGACTGCGAGATGATCTTTATGTTGAAGGGGACGGGCGTTGTGCTCTATGACGGCGGCACGGAGACGCTGCCAGCGGGGAGCTGCCATTACTGCCCAAAGGGACACAGCCACAGCCTGCGCAATGAGAGCGGCGAAGTGATTGAGTTTTACGCCGTTGTGCCGAAAGCGTGAGAAACGCGGTGGAATGGGGATCATGACATGACAAAGAAAAAACAGGAAGTGGATCTGCTGCAGGGACCGATTTTGAAGTCGATGCTTCTCTTTGCGGTGCCCCTTTTCTTTTCCGGGGTGTTTCAGCAGCTTTACAACACGATGGACACCGTGATTATCGGGCACACGCTGGGTGACGAGGCGCTGGCGGCTATGGGCGCGGCTGCGGCGGTCTATGACCTGCTTGTGGGTTTTGCGCTGGGAATCGGCAACGGTCTTGCCATCGTGACGGCAAGAAGTTTCGGCAGCGGCGACGGGGAGCAGTTGAAACGTTCCGTGGCGGCGTCCCTTGTGATCGGTGTGGGCATCACTGTGGTGATGACCGTGGCGGCGCGTTTTATCTTATATCCTTTTCTGGAAGCGCTGCATACGCCGGAGGAGATTATTGAACAGTCTTACGCCTATATTTCCACGATCACACTTTTTATCGGTGTCATGTTTGCCTATAACCTGTGCGCGGGGCTTTTGCGCGCCATCGGCAACAGTGTGATGCCGCTTGTCTTTCTTGTATTATCGTCCCTGTTAAACATTGTGCTGGATCTGCTGTTTATCACACAGCTTCACATGGGTGTGCGGGGTGCGGCGGTGGCGACGGTGCTTGCGCAGGGTGTGTCGGTGTTTGCCTGCCTGTTCTATATCTGGAAAAAGGCGGATATACTCATTCCGGGAAAGGCGCATTTCGTCCGGGATAGGCAGCTGTACAAGGAGATGCTGGCGCAGGGCTTTGCCATGGCGTTTATGAGCGCCATTGTCTATGCGGGCACGGCGATCTTACAGTCCGGCATCAACAGTCTGGGCTATCTGGTGATCGCGGGGCACGTGGCGGCGAGAAAGCTGTTTATGTTTTTGATGATGCCCTATATGGCAGTCAGCCAGACGGTGAGCACCTTTGTGGCGCAGAATTACGGCGCGGGGCAGGTGGGGCGGATCCGCAGGGCGGTAAAGATTTCCTATCTTTGCGGCGCGGTGTTGACAGCGGGCATTACGCTTTTTACGGTGCCTCTCGCGCCGTGGATGGTGCGGCTGTTATCCGGCTCTACGGAATCGGTGGTGATTGAAAACGGCGCGCTGTACTTGCAGGTGGTGGCGCCCTGTCTGATGATTCTGGCGCTGTTAAATCCTTCCCGGCTTGCGCTGCAGAGCATCGGCAATAAGATACTGCCCGTCATTTCCAGCGTGATCGAGCTGGTCGGGAAATATCTGTTTGTTGCGTTTCTCATACCGCGGTTCCAGTATATGGCGGTGATTTTCTGCGAGCCGGTGATCTGGCTTTTTATGGATATCGAACTTCTGTGGGCGTTTTGGAGAAATCCGTTGATCCGCGCCGGAAGGGAAAGTGAGAAAGAATTATATAAGGGGTAAAATATGCGCATGGCAATGCGCGGAAATGAGGTGGGTATGAATACAGTAGAAAAACTGCAGGCGCTCAGAGAGCAGATGCGTCGTCGGAAGATAGCGGCTTATATCGTTCCGACAGAGGATTTCCACGGTTCCGAGTATGTGGGGGACTATTTTAAGACGAGGGAATATTTATCCGGGTTTACGGGCTCCGCAGGCACGCTCCTTGTCATGCAGGACAGGGCTTTTCTGTGGACGGACGGCAGATACTTTCTGCAGGCGGAAGCGCAGCTGTCGGGCAGCGGCATTGAACTGATGAAAAGCGGGGAGCCGGATGTTCCGACGCTGGCGGCGTTTCTCGGGAAGGAACTGAAGCAGGGGGATGTGGTCGGTTTCGACGGACGGACCGTGACGGGCGCTTTTGTGAAGGAGCTGAAGGAGAAGACAGCGGAGAAACAGGTCGCTTTTTACGGGAAGCGCGATCTGGTTGATAAGATCTGGGAGGACCGTCCGCCCATGTCGGCGGAGCCGGTCTGGGAGCTGGCAGTTTCCTACGCAGGGCTTACCAGAGAGGAAAAGCTTTCCAAAGTGCGGGAAAAAATGGAGGAGGAGAGGGCGGACGCCCTTCTGGTGACGGCGCTCGACGAGACGGCATGGCTCCTCAACCTGCGCGGGGATGATGTGAAGCACACCCCGGTCTTTCTGGCGTATATGTTTATTACAAAAAGACGGGCGATCGTGTGCGCGCAGGCGCAGGCATTTTCCGAGGAGATCAAAGGGGAGCTAAAGAAGGCGGGAATCACCCTTCTTCCCTATGAGAGCATAGAGGAACTTGTGGCGTCCCTTCCAGCGGGGCAGCGGCTTATGGCGGACGAAAATAAAGTCAGCTACCGGCTGTTACACGTCGTTTCCAAAGGCGTGGAAAAGATCAATAAACCAAGCCCCATCGCGCTGCTGAAAGCGGTTAAGACGTCACGGGAAATTGATCATATCCGCTCTGCCCATGTGAAGGACGGGGTGGCTGTGACCAGATTTATATACTGGCTGAAAACCCATGTGGGCAAGGAGGAGATTACGGAGATTGGCGCGGCAGAGAAGCTGGAGGCGTTTCGCTGTGAGGCGGAAGGGTATCTCGGTCCAAGCTTTGACCCCATCGTGGCTTACGGACCTCACGGCGCGATTGTGCATTACAGCGCAACCTTGGAGACGGATGCGGTTTTGCAGCCCAAGGGACTTTGTCTGGCGGATACGGGCGGACATTACAGCGAGGGGACGACGGACATTACCCGCACGATTGCGCTGGGCGAACTGACGGCGCGGGAGAAGAGAGTCTACACACTGGTATTGAAAGGGCATCTGCGTCTGGGCGCGGCAAAATTTGTAGAGGGCGCCTGCGGGCAGAATCTGGATGTGCTGGCGAGACAGCCGCTCTGGGAGGAGGGACTTGACTACAATCACGGTACGGGTCACGGCGTGGGGTATCTTCTGAGCGTGCATGAGGGACCTCAGAATTTCCGCTGGCGTATGAATGACAATGTGCCATGTGTGCCTCTGGAAGAGGGAATGGTGATCTCCAATGAGCCGGGATTATATCTGGCAGGGCAGTTCGGTGTCAGGCATGAGAATCTGGTGCTTGTCAGAAAGGGAGAGAAGACCAATTACGGGCAGTTCATGTATCTGGAGCCGCTCACCATGGTGCCCTTTGACAAGGATGCGATCGATGTAAGTCTGCTCAGACCATCGGAGAAAAAGATGTTAAATGACTATCACACAAAGGTTTACGAGACGCTTGCGCCCCATTTCACGGGGGAAGAGCTTGTATGGCTCGGGGAGGCTACCGCGGCGGTGTAAGATGATAGGGCGCAAAAGAAGGAGCGCGGAGAAAAGCAGGCATTGCCATCTGAGGAAGGTATCAAGTCTCTGGAATGGCAATGCCTGATTCTTTTATTCGCTTTCGCTGTCATGCTGCCGGTGCAGGGTCGCGTTCATTTTTTTGATGTTGTGTCTGATGAAGGCATACTGTATCAGCCATATGATGGCATAATTACATGCGAACATGCCAAAATACTTTACAATGCCCGTCAGACTGTGCTCCGTCCAGTAAGTGATATAGGCGATCGGCATCATCAAAACGGTGATGAGCAAAAAGTAAATACCGGTCTGTTTGGCAAGCCCCCAAGTCTCCACGTCCCAGACCACGGAGCATCCGGCGCATCCGCCTCCCAGCAGACCGCACAGGAGCGCCTGCACGATAACGGCGCCTATTTCACTTCCCACCATTTCCACCAGTTCCGGCATACAAGGAGCGTAGTAACCGTCCGCCCAGATTAGGGAAGTGATGATCGTGAAGGTGTAGCCGATGGCAAGTCCCATGGGAAAACCGAATAGTCCGCGTGAAATAAATTTCTTTAACATGTCTTATACCTCACATTCCTAATATTTTTTTGATTTTTGAAACATAACGTCTGGAAACATAAGTTGTCGTACCGTTTGTCAGCTTCACATAGATCGTGCCGCTGAAACTTAGGTCGAAGTTTTTTACTTTACTTAAGTGGATGATCTCCGAGTTGGAGATACGGACAAACCGGGAAGGATTTAACCGCTCCTCCACTTCGTAGAGCCTGAGCCGCAGAAGATATTCTCCCTTGTCCGTCACCGCAAAAACTTTGCCCCCTGCCGCATAAATCCGAAACAGCTCATCCGGCTCTATGACCTCCATCTTACCGTCTTTGCTGCCGGTGAGAATGGGCGGAGTATGTTCGGACAGCCTCTGCATAAGGGTATTCACTTCTTCCGTTATGGAAGCGGTGTGTATGACGATTTTTGGCTCAGTACAAGAGCTGTCTATTTTTATTTCAACCTGCATTTTTGTGTTCACCTCCTTGTCACAGCGTTTATCTTTTTTCATGTATGCGCTGTTTTCCTTCTGTGATGTCATTATAGGAAAAGGGGATATTTCCTGCAACTGTTTTTAGATAGTCGGTTGTATATGGGGCATAAGTGGTGTATAGGTACTTGTCCGTCTGGTATTCTTTCAGTATAATAATTGCGTGTGGTAAGTCTCACGCAGGAGAATGCCAAAAATACGGCATTCTTTAGGATGAGCTTGCTCATCCGCGGATTTTGAGTCACAGCCAAGCTGTGACATGGTGGTTACTGCGACAGCAGGAAAGATCGTGTGGGAAAATGAGGTATCAGACGGAGGAAAAGCATGAGGGATGAAAAAACGGTTCGGGAGGAAATATGTGAGATCGGGAGAAGGATGTACGGGCGGTGCATGGTGGCGGCAAACGACGGCAATATTTCGGTGCGGCTTTCGGAGGATGAGCTGATCTGTACGCCCACGGGCGTTTCCAAGGGTTTTATGAAGCCGGAGCAGCTCTGTAAACTGGATCTTTCGGGAAAGGTGTTGGAAATGTCGGAAGGGTTCGGTCCGTCCTCCGAGGTGAAGATGCACCTGCGGGTATATCAGAAACGCCCGGATATCGCGGCTGTGGTACACGCGCATCCGATCTTTGCCACCAGCTTTGCGGTGATGGGAAAGGCGCTTGACGTACCCATCATGCCGGAGGTGATCGTCAATTTCGGAAAAGTCCCTCTTGCCCCCTACGGCACGCCCTCCACGGTGGAGATCCCGGATGCCATAGAGCCGTATCTTAAGGATTATCAAGCAATCCTTTTGGAGAGTCACGGCGCGCTCACATGGGCGAAAGATTTGCAGACGGCTTACATGAAGATGGAGTCGGTGGAGTTTTACGCAGAACTTCTGTACCGGACGACGCAGCTAGGCGGACCGAGGGTGCTGGATGAAGAAAAACTGGGGCGGCTGTATCGTGTGATTGGCAGATCGTGACGGGACGGTTGAGGGAGGAAAATTATTGAACAAAAAGCAAAGCTATATTGTAAGGCTGATTAGCTGTGGACTTATAGGTGCACTTACTTTAAGTGGCTGCACTGGCAGCAGAAACATAGAAGATACGCATAGAATTGGGGAGAATGAGGAAACTGAGGGGCAGAAAGAAATAGAAAATAACAGAGCTGGTGAGCAGGAGCCGGAGACAGAAACGTTTACGGAAGAGGCGGTAGCAGAGCAGGAAGTGGCAGAACCAGAAATAATAGAAGAGGACTGGTCAGCGTATTTTGACGGGATGAACGGAGCGGCGGTTATATATGATACGGATGCCCGGCTGTTTCACATATATAACAGAGCAGTTGCCGAAACAAGGCGTTCGCCATGCTCTACTTTCAAGATTATCTCATCCCTGATTGCCTTGGAGCATGGGACGATTGATCCCGGTGATTCTACGCGAAAATGGAGCGGCGAGGTATACTGGAATGAAAATTGGAATCAGGATATTGACTTTAACGAGGCTTTTCACGACTCATGTGTATGGTATTTCAGAGAAGTCATAGATGAGGTCGGGATGGAGCTGATGCAGGAAGAACTGGACAGGCTTTCCTATGGCAACTGTGATATTTCCGACTGGGAAGGAAGATTGAACACAAATAACAGTAACCGTGTGCTGACCGGATTTTGGATAGAATCGTCACTGACCATTTCTCCCAAAGAACAGGCTGAGGTGATGGAACGTATTTTTGGGGAGGATTCCTTCTATTCGGAGGCGGCGCGGAATGAGCTAAAAGAAGTCATGATGGTGGACACGCAAGGGGAAGCGGGAGTATCTGTTTACGGAAAGACGGGAATGGGTAAGGCGGAAGGGATCACCATGGATGCGTGGTTTGTGGGATTTTCAGAAAGTGCCGGGAAATCCATTTATTTCTGCGTTTATCTTGGAAGAACGGATGATAAAAATGTAACTAGTGCGGCGGCAAAAGAAATTGCCCTCCGGCTGGTATCTGATTATTTTGATATTTCGGGTATGTGAGAAAGCGGGTAAAATAAGTCTCTTAATAAAGAAATTTCTGTATAATATACCAAAAAATCGCTCAGACCTTACGGCCCGGGCGATTTTTCTGTCAAGGAAGTTTTTAGCATCCCTGTTAATTTTGTTTCTTCTGTAGAATTATGAGAAGAGTGATGCCGACAAGTAACATCAGCACGATGGCGGAACCCCATAGAAACAGCTCCTGTTGTTCCCCGGCTGGCTGTGCTACACTTTTTACTGCGGCATTGGAGTGGAGACTGACGGTAGTTCCCGTCAGGGCACCTTCTTCTTCGGGACAGAGCAGACCATAGGGCTCCGCATTTTCTGCTGTACCCGGTTCGTCCGAGACAGGCGGAATGTCTGCCCCGTCAGAAGTATCGGATTCCCCCGGTGCATTTGGAATGTCAGCGCTGCCGGAAGCATCTGATTTGTCCGGCGTATTCGGCGTTTCCTGCCCGTCAGAATTGCCCGGCTCGCCCGGCGCATCCGATATGTCTGTGCCGCCAGAAGTATCTGGGTTATCCGGGGTGTCTTGTCCGTCAGAAGCCTCCGGCTCGCCCGGTGCATCTACGCCTCCAGAACCATCCGGGGTGTCCGCTTCGTCTGAGCAATCCTGCTCTTCAGACGGGGTGGGAGTTTCCTGTGTTTCTTACGCACCGGGCGGGAGAGAAGGGTCTTCGTCACCCGGAAGTGTTTCGTCTATGGTCAGCGTTTCATCCTTGGGGGCGCTGTCGGGGATGTCCTTCGTGGTGGAAGGGGGTGCCGGGTTGTTGCCCACAGGTTCAATTACTTTACATCTGCTACACTTATATTCTAGCGTCTTAGGATCAAGCTTAAAGTTGTGGCCTATTGCCGGAATCTTTTCCTCCCACGTTGGGCCGGGATAGGTAGTGCCCTTGAAGCGCACATTTGACGTATAAGTCCGTTTACCATCTTCTACACATGTTGCATCCTGCGTAATCTTACTTTTTACTGTTGCTGCAACTGCTGTTTTCGCCGTGCATTTTGTGCAGGAGAAAATCGCAGTAGCGATATTCTCTGTGGACGGATGGTCCCATGCGGGTTGTTTGCTTAGATCGTAAGTGTGTTGTTTTAAAGCAGGCTTGAACCCACTATCTGCCGTGGTAAGCTCATGCTTACCCTTCTCATCCTTAAAACATTTTTTGCAAGCTGTGCACATATAGAATGTTTCAGTATATATCGGGCCGGCGCATGTTTGTTCCGCATTTGGATCCGAATTTCCATTCATTTTTGTAAGTGGATCATCATGCCCCGTCCGCTCTTTCTCAACCACTCTCTTATCCTTAAAGGTAATACCATCCTTCTCCACAGTGGCTTTATAAACGGTTTCGCCATCCTCCGTACAAGTAGGCTCTGTTACCTCCTTTTTGACGGATGCTTTCAGTATAAATTCTTCCCCGCAGTCCTGACAGGTAAGAGTAGCCTTGGCAGATTCGTATTTCTTCCAGTTCCACTCAGGCTCCTTATATACATGCGTATGACCGTCGGAGTTATCACCCGTGCTTTCCCCGGAGCTGGCATAGGCCGGGGAGGTATATGGAGCAGGAGCGGTATATGTTACCACCTTTTTATTGCTGTCGTTGGTGTAGGCAAAGACCGTGCTGCCGTCATTTTTGTATGTCTGCGCCCGGTATACCGTTTTTCCGCCAAAGCCCGGAAGGCCGGTTCCACAGGTCTGCTTCCAGACAACACTACCGCCGTTTCCTGCATTTAAAGCATAGCAGACTTCGCCCGACGCAAACTGCTGCTGCGTCATACCGACGCCGTAATTGCCTTTTTCCGTGCCTGTGATCAGATAGTAGCAGTTCACAAATGTACTTCCAGAATGGTTATAGCCGCATATGCTTCCCACATAACTGGTTCCGCCGCCGATTTCACCGGTATTATAACAGCCGGAAACCAGCTTTTTATTATAACCGCAGATACCGCCTATGCTCGTTTCGCTTATTCTCCTTTTAGGAATGCGGGTTTTTATGTCGTTGAATGAGCAAAAAATCGTCCATATAGGTAAAATATAGCATAAAACCGAATCTGATACAACTGACACCGCATGATATTTGTGGCATCTGGTAAACTTTTTTGGCGCTGACCCGGTGGGTGCAGTTGTAAAAAGGGAGCCGGGTGGTATGTGAACCGTCGGCTCCCTAAAATTGCTTTGATATGTTTCTCTGACTTTATTTTACGGAAACAGATGTGATATGCGGGTTCACGCCCTCATACCAGTAAAGATACCCTTCCATATCAACCGTGTCGCCCACGTTTAAGCCTTTAACCGCCTGATATACGTCAGTGCTGCTGTCGCACAGGTAGGACTCCACCGTGAAGGTGTAGGTCTGTCCATCCTTGGAAACGTTGAAGTACAAGTCGCTTCCGTCCTCGCCGGAGCCGTCCCAGTTATAGAGGAAAGCGGCGCCGCTGTCGTCGGCAGCTTCCACGGTCATGCCCTTGAAGGAAACGAACTCATTCTGGTGATCGATCAGCTCGTCCTTGCCGAGAAGGTCAGTTACATCCGTGATGGGTGCAACGTAATTGCCGTCCAGAATCTCAATGGTTGCGCCTTCAGCCACTTCCACTTCGCCGGACCACTCGGTCTTGTAGCCGGTCACCTTGATTTTCGTGCCGGGGGTGAGCTTTTCGTAATCCGCCTCAGAGCAGACTGCGTTGTAAACGAAGTACGCGCCGTCCTTATCCTGTGTGTAGAGGGTGGCTTTATCTTCCCACCACGACTGCTTTGCCTGCACATAGGTCTCGATTACCACTTCGCTGTCAAGTGCGGCAGCCATGTACTCGTCGTGGGTCATCACGCCCTCGGATTTCTTGTCCTCGCCGCCTTTACCGCAGGCGGTAAGGGACAAAACAAGGGCAAGCGTCAGTGTCAATGCGATTGTCTTTTTCATAATATTCCTCCTCAATAGTAGCGTTTTTTGGTTGCTTCCACAGCGACGATTATACCATACTCAGTGGATAAATCAATGCTTTTTTCTCTTTTTGACAAAATCGGACAACACATAGAGCAAAATCAGACACCAGACAAACGCAAGCGCGGCGAGGAGAAGCACCGCGGTATGCGGTAACGGACCGAGCTTTTGTCTGCTGCCTGTCGCAATGTCTTTCTGGTCTAAGCGGTAGAGGGCGGTGACGTCTGCGGTCAGCGCGTCCATATAGGCGTCGTCCACCGTTTCCCCGCGCCGCACCGAGTTTGCCACATTTTCAATGAGCTGTCCCGCCGCATTGCGAAGGGAGGCAGAGCCGTTAAACACGGGCGTCACAAAGGTGTCCTCCGTATGGGAGAGAAGAAGCTTGGAAGCGTCCAGTTTTATGGAATAGTGCGTCTCGGTGTCTTCCCCGCTCCGTGACAGGTAATTCTGATAGGCAGGGGATTCCTGCGCCTTTACGGTGACGGGCAGATACCCTTCCGTCCGGGCGTAGCCGATCTGCACCTCGTCCGTCAGAAGATACTGAGCAAAGAGCCATGAGGCAAGCACTTCCTGCGGGGCGGCTTTGTTGAACACGCAGATGGAAGGACCCTGTGAAATCATCTGCGGATGTTCCGGGTCATACTGGGGCACCATCCGCACAGCCGTCTCAAAGTCCACAAAGGCGTCCTCGCTGATATCCGAGAGAGGCGCGTCGGCGCCCATCCATGTGGCGCCCGCCGTGGAGTCGATGGCGAACACGCACTGTCCCGCGTTTAGGAAATTGGCGGGGTAGCTGGAAATTTTAAAGGTGGAGAAAGCGCCGCTGTCCACATGATCCGCAATATCGTATAAAAAGGACTCCGTGGTATCGTTGAAAAGTCCGATGTCGCCCTCCGGCGTGGAATAATCCGCATCCCGCTGCTTTAAATACTGGATCATCATGTTGTCCGTGGATTTGTAGATAAAGGGAATCATCACATTCTGCCCGTTTAAGGCGAACGTGCCGTCCGCATTTTTCGCGGTGGCGGCTTCCGACACTTCCCATATAAAATCCCAAGTCAGCACGTCCGGGAGCGTGTAGCCAAGCGTCTCCACATAATCTTTGTTGATATAGCAGCACTCAGTGGAGCGCATGTAGGGGATGGCGTAGTGCTGGTTCTCCAGCACGCATTCCGAGAGAAACTGGGGAACGATCTCCTCCTGCGCGGGGCCGTCGTAGAGGAGCGCGCTTCCGCCAAGACCGTATTTTTCATCGGCAAAAAGCCCATCCAGAGGAACCACGGTGTTTTTCCCGGTCATGTAGGTGGCGATGTGATCCGGATAGGTGATGCACACGTTGGGCGTGGTGCCTGTGGCAATATTGGTGATCACGTCGCTAAAGATTCTGCCGTAGTCGGTGTAGAGCTTCATGTTGACTTTGATATTAGGGTAGAGAGACTCAAAGTCCGAGATTGCCTTTTTGTAGACGTCCGTCTGGTTTTTGTTGGTGTCGTTCTTTGCCCAGAAAGTGATCTCCAAATTTTTTGAGGTGTCAAATTCTGCGGGCACGGTAAATTCCGGCAGCGCTTTGGAGCCGTGACAGCCGGTGAGGGTCAGAATACCTGCGCCGGCAAATAGCGCTGCCAGTGTTTTTTTCCATTGCATTTTCATCCCTTTGTTCCTCCTCTCGCCACGCCGGACATGATCTGTTTGCGGAACAGCAGAAACAGAATCACGAGGGGCAGGGAAATCACGACCACAGCCGCCATCATGGCGGGGATGTTGGCACGTCCGAAGCCGTTTTCGCGGATCTCCTGAATGCCGTTGGAGACGAGATAATAATCCGCGTCGTCGGTGATCAGCCTCGGCCATACATAGGAGTTCCAGCACTCAATGATTTTTAAGATCGTTATGGTGACCAGCGTGGGTCTGCAGATCGGAATCATCACCTTGCGCAGGTATCGTAAGTCCGACGTGCCGTCCACCTTGGCGGCGTAGTACAGCTCGTCGGGAATCTGGGCGAAGTTTTCCCGCAGCAGATAGATATAAAACACCGAGGTCACCGAGGGCAGGATCAATCCCGTAAAGGTGTTGCGCAGTTCCAGATTGGTGATGGTGGTAAAGTTGGTGATCACCACCAGCTCATTCGGGATCATCATCAGCGCCAGAAACAGGGTGAACACGATATCCCGCCCCGCAAACTGGAGTCTTGCAAAAGCGAATGCCGCCAGCGTGATGACGACGAGCATAAGCGCTGTGGTGCCCACCGTAAAAATAAGTGTATTTAACAGATATCTGCCCAGCGGAACGGTGGTAAAGGCGTCTGCGTAGTTTTGCAGGGTGGGAGAGAGCGTGAAAAACTTCGGAATATACTCTGCGTTGTAAGCGCCGTAGTCCTTCACGGAGGTCAGCACCATCCAGTAGAAGGGAAACAAAACCACCAACGCCCAGAAGACGAGAAAAGCGTAGGTGAGGATAGTGAGAAAGCGAGATTTCTTCATTAATTTCTGTACTCCTTTTTATTATATCAATAAACTACGTTTGCGAAACTCAAGTCATTGAAGGAGAATGCGGGGCATACTCTGGATTGAGAGCGCAGGGTTTTCGATCGGTTAGTGATAGTGTACATGCTTTTTGCTGACCAGCAGATTGATACAGGTGATGGTCAGGACAATGACAAACAGAATGATGGCTGCTGCCGACGCGTAGGAGGGGTAGCCGCCGCTGTCCCGGTAAAGCATGTCGTACACATAGCCTACGATGGTGTTCATGCCCGCCGCGTTCAAATTCGTGCCGAACAGCGCCACCGCGTCGCTGTATGCCTTGAACGCGCCGATAAAGCCCGTGATGACCAGATAGAAGAGCATGGGGGAAATCATGGGCAGGGTGATCTTAACAAACATGCGCAGCCGCCCTGTGCCGTCCACCCTTGCGGCATTGTAATAAACCGGGTTGACACCCGCCAGCGCGCTTGTCAGTATCAGTATTTTAAAGGGCATGACAACCCATACCGTGTAAAAACACAGCACGAACATTTTTGCCCAGTAGGGCCCTTCGATAAAGTCCACGGAACCGCCGCCGAAACAGTGAATCAACAGATTCACCAGACCGTCGGAGTAGGGCGTTTTTTTGAAGAGAATCATAAACACCAGACCGACCGCCAGCGTGTTTGTCACATAGGGCAGGAAAAAGACGGTCTGAAACAGCTCCTGCAAGGGCTTGATCGAGCTGAGCGCCACAGAGATCAGAAGTGCAAGCCCGGTGGAGAGGGGCACGGTGATCATCACCAGAATAAAGGTGTTCTTTAAAGCCTGCAGAAAATAGGCGTCGTGCAGGACATAGGAGTAGTTGTAGCCGCCCATACCGTAAAAGGTCTGGGAGGCGGAATTGTAACCCTCCTCAAAAGAATAGATAAATACGTCGATTAAGGGATAGATCATAAATGCGCCCAGAAACAGGAGCGCGGGCAGCAGGTAGAGCCAGCCTTTCAGATTTCGGTTTTCCATAAATATCTCCATTCTGAAGCGTCACTTTATTTTATAGAAAACTTTGCCGTGACGTTTTTGCTGATATAATGTGGCAGCCATGATATTTGCGCTGTTCTTCCAAGGATTTTTCATGCTTGTTCATAGGCACATCTGGGTCAGACGGTCTCAAAGGGAATCCGCTGTCCCGCAGTCTTGTCAAAAAGGAAGACCTTCCGCGGTTTCAGCGCAAACCGAACCGTATCTCCCGAAAGATGTTCGCAGCTTTCCGCGTCCACGATGGAGCGGATCACGGGATTTTGCGAGGCGGGGTGGGTGGAGACGATGCTCACGTCCCGTCCCATGACCTCCGGCCTGCTTAGGCGGCATGTAAAGGAGCCGTTTTCCGACAGGATAAAGCCTTCCGGGCGTATGCCCACATGCACTGGCTGGTCAGATACATTTTTTATCTGAAGGACAGCCTCGTTCCCGATGAAAAGGGAGCCGTTTTCCACCCTCCCATCAAAGAGGTTGATAGGCGGCGTCCCAAGGAACTTCGCCACAAACAGATTGGCAGGATTGTCGTACACTTCCTGCGGTTTTCCGATCTGCTGCACCAGCCCGTCTTTCATTACCACGATCAGGTCTGAGATGCTCATCGCCTCGTCCTGATCGTGGGTCACAAAGAGGGTGGTGATTGCCGTCTTTTTCTGGATGCGGCGTATCTCCTCGCGGGTCTGGAGTCTGAGTCTGGCGTCCAGATTGGAGAGGGGCTCGTCCAGAAGAAGAACCCGGGGCAGTTTGACCAGAGCCCTCGCGATGGCAACGCGCTGCTGTTGACCGCCGGACAATTCCGCAGGCTTTCTCTCCAGAAGTTCCCCGATCTGCACAAGCCCTGCGGCTTCTTCCACCCGGGTGCGCATCTCCTCTTTGGAAAGTTTCTCTTCGCCCTTCAGATTTTCCAGAGGGAAGCGGATGTTCTGCTCCACATTTAAGTGGGGATAGAGCGCGTAATTTTGGAATACCATGCCCACGCCCCGCTTCTGCGGGGTGAGAGACGTGACGTCCTCCTCGTCAAAAAAGATCTGCCCTTCCGTCGGTTTTAGCAGGCCGCAGATCAGATTGAGGGTTGTGCTTTTCCCGCAGCCGGAGGGACCGAGGAGACCCACCAGTGTGCCGTCGGGTATTTCAAAGGTAAAATCGTTTACGGCGATGACGTCTTCTTTCTTTTTATTACCTCTGCCTCTGCCGGGGAATTTCTTTGTCAGATGTGAGAGTACGATTTTCATATGTTTTCAGTCCTTTCCCAAATCCGCGAAATGGATTCTGTGTCTGTGGAATCATGGCGGCCGGTATGTCAGATGCCGTACTCGTCCCGCAAATCAGCGGATATGTGATCCAGATCGGGATAGACGAAACTCTCCGTGATGCCCAGCACCCGGAGACTGTCGATAAAGTATTTCTTCCGCTCGTGCGGGATAATAATTTTATAGAGCATATTTTCGTCGCAGATATCCTCCAGATGCTTTAGGGAATTGTGTACGGTAAAGTTGGAGTGCTGGGAGTACATCCGCAGATTGTTTTCCGTGGAGCTGCATGCCAGAATGCGGTTTGTCAGCTCGTGGTTGTGGTGCGCGTGCTTGAAAGCGGGCAGCAGCATTTCCTGCGTGGTGTCGGCATCGATGGGATAAATGCAGTTGCCGAACCCTTCCTGCTCATTCAGAAGACCCGGCGCCAGCACCCAGACACAGCCGTCCGTATGAGACAGCTCTCTGTAAGTCTCCGTGGCGAAAAATACCGCGATCAGCGGAGACAGGCTCCAGTCAAGCATTCTGGTGGGCAGACCGTAGTGCTGCATTAGGGAAACCCAGCCCGCATAGTTGTGCTTTGCAGGGGGATTGTCGATGATCTGTCTGGCGCGGGTGTAAAAGTCGTTTGTGATATACCGCTCCGCCTCCAGCCGTTTTTTGCTGCGCTGGATGGAGGGGATCAGCGTGAGGGACGCATTTTCCTCCCCGCGGTACCAGAGCCGCACGCCGTGTTTCTGATATAGACTGTTTACGAACTGTAAAAGCTCGTCGATGGTGCGTATTTCCTGTGTAATCATAATTCCTCCACATTTTCCGGGACCGTATTCTGCCTGTCCGATTTTGTTATGGACTTGGCAGCCCTTTTTCGTCATAATGATTATAGAAGATTTTGGAAGGATGCACAAGGGTTAATCGGGAAGGGCTGTGCACCGTGCACAGGGACGGAAGAAAAAGTGCTTAAATTGGGAAAATACGAATTTGATGAAGATCTGGAGAAAAGCAGTCTGACAGTATATATCGGAGACAGGAAAAATGGGTCAGAATGGAGTATAGACTGTGCTTTTTTAAAATCCGTATATGAAGGGGAGTCGGCCAGTCCGCAAATTATCATAAACAACATCCACACGAAAAAATACGATATCAGAAAATTTGCCGGGGAAACGTTTTCGACAAGAAACGTTGCGGAAAGCGATCAGCGGGAAGACTCCTTCTATTTATTTGAACATGAACCGTTTATCAAAATGAAAGTTAAAATTGTGGCTGTTGAGGGAGGAAGGGCACATATTACGTGCAGGGGAACTGCGGTTGAAGACGGCTATGCTTCGCCGGTCAAAGCAGTTAAGTTTACAGGGGACTGCTGGCTGCCGCTTGTTGTCAAAGGTCTTGACATGTCAGGGTACGGGGGAGCATTAAATGGGCTATCTGAGAATCAGAAGGTTGTAGGGATACATGGATTTAATCGAATACTTTTATGGCATCACCAAGGTGGATGTTTCTGATGAAACGGCGTTATTGCCCCGATATAATTTATTTAGTATGTACGCAAAGTATCAGAAGACATTTGATATGAAACATATGATTTTTATCGCATCCGTATATGGGCAGTATAAGTTCTGTCTGTTTGCGGGAGCAGAAATGTCGGGTGTCTATTATTTTGACACGGCAGAGGGGGAAAAGCGCATTTTCTATAAGTTCTGTGACACTTTTACGGAATTTTTGAATCTGGTGGTAACTGACGAGGCGTAACTATTATTTAAGAGGTACAATATGGAGCTGAATATCAATTCTCCCGCCTATTTCAGCGATCAGTATGGCGTTGATGACGAAGTATACAGGTATTGCCGAAGCCTGTATGCTTTCTTTCAGGACAAAGAATACAGTGAGACGTTGTCGGTCATAGGAATTACCCCGGTGATCGCCCCAAAAGAACTGTATGAGCAGGGGTTGTGGAAAGAGCATACAAAGGTCGTATCTCTGGGAGCGTGCGCGATCATCAGTATCAGAATGGATTTTGAAAGTTATTACGAGGCGGACAGCAATGGGAAAATAGAACTGATCCGGGAAATGATCGTTAAGGCTGTCAGAAAGATAAAAGCAAAAGGTAAGTTTGACTGGGAAAGATTTAGGGACGATCTGATGAATTTTTCAGACTGAGACATTAGGAAACGTATGGAGGGCTTATGAAACAGGAAAGGGGCGGCAATGGATTCTACAAATGAACTTGGCAGATGTTTTGAGCGGATTGGCGGTTACTGCAACAGTGCAGAATACGGGAAAGCGCGGGAAGAACTTGACAAAATCGAGCCATACTGCAAAACGCCTGCCGATAAGGCGCGTTTACACTATTCGCGCGGCTATATCAACTATGCGACGGTAAGCCAGCTTTCTGCCCTTCTGGAATATCGGAGAGGGCTGCGGGAAGATCCCACTGATCCCTTGAAACTGAAAAAGGATTGCAAATACGCCGTAAAACTGATCAAAAAGGAATATGCCGAGCTGCAAAGGGTAGTTGCGGATATCGTTAACATGATAAATCTGCGGTACCATGAGATTCCAGAGGAAAACAAAGCGGAAGTTGATGAGAAGACGTTTCAGCTGCTTTTGGGATTTCACCAGAGTATCAGACCGCCGCGTATTGACAATATCATTTTAGGATTTCCAAAAGAGGATATCTTTCTCGGATTCGGGGATTACTATGCGAAGCTCACAGGAGAAAAGCAGGAAGAGGCAAAACGATTTCTGGAAGAGGCGTATCAGATTACAGACCGGGAAAGTTTTTTGGCGTGTATCCGCGACAATCCGAACCTGCATATGGACGGTTATATCGACGATGCCATAGCATATCTGAATGATGAATCAGCTTTTGCTGTCGATACACTGGATGAGGATGAAAAGTTGTGCTTTCTGGCTAAGGCGGAGTTTGTAAAGTCGTTTGCAAACTATCTGCCAGATGCAGGCGTCATTGCATGGGATATGAGCAGACAGATAGGACTGACGCGGCTGGCGTTTGCCTGTGATATGATCAATGAAGAAGAGTACTGCCACGGTATGGACGACATGTCCCGGATATTAAAGGCGGGGCTTAAATCCTTTGAGGAATACGCGCGGTCATTTATATTCGGGTCGGCGCTATTTTTCTTCAAGGTGAAGTCTATGAATATCAATAAAGCGACCGATTTTATGTTCAGTATCTTCGGGTATCTGGATATGAGTGATCTGCGCAATACAAAGTGGATGAAGTAATCTGTAAGCCTGTCTGATCGGTCGGACGGTTATGCCGTCCGACCATTCTCATCATAATAGGAAATCAGTTGTTCCCGGCACCGCAGAAACAGTTTTCCGAGTTCCGGGTCAAAATGGGTTCCCAGCGATTCTTCTATGATCTGAAAGGCGCTGTCGTAGTTCATGCTGTCCTTATAACAACGTTTGCTGACCAGCGCGTCAAACACATCCGCCAGCGCCATGATCCGTGCCTCCGGCGGGATATCCAGCCCGGAAAGGTGTTCCGGGTAGCCTTCCCCGTTCCATTTTTCATGGTGGTAGTGGGCAATATTTTCCGCGATCTGGATAAAGGCTTCATCCTCAACGCCCTGCAGTACCTTTGCGACGATTTCCCCGCCTTTACCGGCGTGATCTTTCATTTCCTCAAATTCGTTCGGGGTAAACTTTCCCGGCTTTCGCAAAATGCGGTCGTCCACAGCCATTTTCCCGAGATCGTGCATGGGCGCCGCCTTTGTCACATAGGTGAGGAACTCTTTGGTAAATCCGTAAGCCGCCTCCACGTGCTCCAGTTCTTTTGTGAAAATCCGAATGACTTCGCTGGTCCTCTTTACATGGCCTCCCGTGCTGCTGTCACGGCTCTCGATCATGTCCGCCATGCCGAGCAGCATTTTGTCCTGCATACTGCTTATATGCGCCGTCTTTTCTTCCACAGCCTTTTCCAGTTCTTCGTTGTAATCATGTAAAAGGCGTATGTATTCCCTTCTCTGTGTTTCGTCCTCCAGTTCCACCATAAGCCCGATTTTTCTTTTTTTTGTACCATGGAATAGTGGTTTGATGGTGCATCTCAGTTCTTTATCTTTTGTGAGGATATAGTATTTTTGCGCGTCGTTATTGTGCGCCTTTTCAAGTCTTGCGGCAATATTTTCATACAGAAAAGGGGTCTCTTTACCGATCGGGTCATCCATGCGGAGGTCTGCGATTTCGGGAAGATATTCCTTTACCTTTTCATTGCAGCCAAGATACCGGTGCTGGTTGTCGAATACCAGATAGCCGTAGGTGCTGTGTTCTTCCAGTGCGTTTGCGATAGTATCCGATACTTCATACATGCCGATCCGGCGGATCAGAGAGAGGATCAGTATTTCGTCCAGCAGATAGACAAAGGTCATCCACTCAATCCGGGAATGCAGCATTCGCTCTCCAGCGTAGACACCGATAGATATAATCTGGGCAAGGAAAAGGGAAAGGATGACTTTGTAGGAAATCTTTTTCCGCTGGGAAAAGGAAGCCGCCAGTATCCACATACCGAGTGCCATACACAAAAGTACATAGACCGGATAAAGGCTGTGCATGGGACCGTACTCTTTTTCCAGGAAGGATACGCCGTCAATCTGGGTCAGAGAGACGCTGCTGTAAAAATCTGTCCGCAGGCCGACTTGAAAGACATAATAAATGACAACGGAGGCGAACAGGACGAGAAAGAGCAGCAGTACATGGTTTACCTGCCGGCGGCACAGATTTGCGATGCTTACGAAAAGCAGGATGGGAACGAGCACGCCGCCCAGATAGACCAGATTATTGCCCCGGATGGCGTTTTCCAGAGAAGAGGACGTGCAGATCGAGTAGTAGCCGAAATTTCCGATAGAGATCGCCACAAAAAGGAGCAGATAATTGGTTATTTTCTGCTTTTGCCCGATTTTTACCAAGAGCATGAAAAAGATCACAGACATGATAAACGCGATACCATAAAGCGGAATAATCATAGGAAATACCCTTCTTTCTGACAGATTAAAAACCTTTGACCGGTTTCATGTTTATACATTATACAGCGGGCGTCAAAAAACAAGGGTTCTGGCAGAAACGTCAATTTTCTGGCAAAAACGGCGGTGAAAACAAAAGTGTGGCAATTGACAAAGGGCAGAAATAGCGAATATGATTAGGGTAAAAAATGCGGCATTCTCCGCAGAGCGGAATATAAAAGGGGTGTATGGTGAAACTGGCGTTTGTGGATGATGAAAAAGAATATACGATGGAAATGGAAAGGATCTGCCGGGAATTTGGTGTGGAGAACCACTGTGGGATTGAGACATGTTCTTTCTCGGATGCGGCGGCTTTTCTGGACGCCTTCCGGGAGGGTAGTTTTGATCTGGTTTTTATGGATATCTATATGGACGGTATGGATGGGGTTTCGGCGGCGGCAAGGATGCGGGAACGGGACAAAAACTGTCTGCTTGTCTTTCTCACTTCCAGCGCGGAGTTTATGCCGGAGGCTTTTTCCTGTCATGCCTTTGAGTATGTGACAAAACCTTTTTCTGAAGAGCGCATTGCGGCTGTGCTTGGGGACGCTCTGAAGGTGCGCCCGGACACGGCAAAGTATATAGAGATTCAGAGCGACAGAAGAATGGTTCCCGTTTTGCTTGGCAGCATTGCCTACGCTGTCACGGATGCGCATTATCTGGATATCGGACGGGCGGATGGCGTTACGCTCCGCAGCCGTATGACACTTGCCGCATTTCTGGATCAAATAGGAGAGGACGCCCGATTTATCACGATAAACAAAGGAATCGTCGTGAACGCCGACTATATTCTGACATTTGAGGATAACTGCTGTATACTGGAAAGCGGATTACAATTTCCTGTCCGGGTGCGGGATTTTTTGAAAATCGAACAGGCGGTGCGGGATTATCATTTTAAGAAAATACACGAGCGGCAGTCCCTCTCGGCGGGGCGGCATGGAAAGAAGGAGGGCTGACTATGGATATGGAAAAGTGGCTGCCTGCATGGCTGCAGCTTCTGGTGCTGCTCCCGGTTGCGATTTCCTGTTATCTTCCGGCAAAGAATCAGATGAGACATACGCCCTTAAAAACGGCAGGCATGTGTTTTGCCCTGTTGTTTCCCTGTTCCCTGCTCGGCGCGTGGCTCCATGGAACATTTGAGATCAGTGTAAACACCGTGCTTCTGCTGTGTCTGATACTTTTTTTCTTTTTCTACCGCCGCACGCTGAAAACAGATCTGCCCCGGGCGCTTGCCATATTCGTGGGTGTCTGTGCGGTACAGACTTTTCCGTTACAGTTCGCTTACGCATTTGACGCACGGCTCCATCCCCTGTCCGGGGCGGGACAGATTTCCAAGGAAGCGGCTCTGCTGCAGCTTATTCTGGCATGTCTGATGCCCATTGCGGCGGCAAGCCTCCCCCTGCGTTATTCCGAGGCCGCTGAAAAACATACCGTTTTTCAGATTTAAATTTCAAATACACAAAAAA
>CAJUJK010000030.1 GCA_910586705.1 uncultured Lachnospiraceae bacterium
AATAATTACATTATACCAAATATAGGCGGTGAGATCTACTTTTTCAGCGGCCTCGGAATCATTCCGCGGGGGGTTCATTTCAGCGATTTTCAGTGAAACATTCGCCATCTGTATCAATATTTCGATGCTGTATTCAGCCTCCTGCCGGTGTAACAGTAACCGTCACAGATGCAGACTTAGTTGTATCCTTTGTTGAGGTCGCTTTTACGGTAAGCGTTGTCGCTGTTTCGTCAGCGCCAACCGATAATACGCCATCAGTAATGCTGGACTTACTCTCGATAGAACCCTCAACTGCCCAGGTTACATTAAAGTCTGTGTCTTCTGTCAGATTATCGCCTGTCACCTTTGCGGTGAAGGCTATATTCTCACCGGGTGTAGCAGTCGCCGTTTCTACAGTAGCGCCATCTTTCAGAATTTCCACCTTCGTCACCTCTGGTGTCGTCTCTACTGGCGGTTTTTCTTCCTCTTCCTGCATAGGAATGATAAACTCGAATGGAACTGTCGATTTCTCCGTACTATCTGCACCGAGCTTAATTTCAAGCGTACCCCTTACTTTGCCGGCTTTTGTTGTGCCTGCTGCCTCAAAGGTAAAGTCCTCTGTCGAATCTCCCGCAGACCTAGGAGCGTAAGCAATTACAAATTCTGCTGCATTGTCAGCTACGATTGCCTTCTTCGCCTCATCTGTGACAGCCGCCTTCATTGTTGCTTCAGCAGCATCCTTCTTCGTCAGCCATTCGGGAGCGGGATCTGCTGTCTTAACAGTCTCTACCCACGCCGTAACTGCCGCTGTGGCATCCGCCAAAGTCATCGTGACAGGCTGGACTACCTTAAGGTTGATGGTAACTGCCGTGCCGTATTTTTGGTAGTCCTCCAATTTCGGGGACTGCCCCTGCGCAAATTTTGAAGCGTAGTAGCTGTTTTCGGGAACCACGTATACAGTCGCCTTCACTTTAGCCTTAGTAGTCGTCTCCTTCAGCTTCAGATTGATCTTACTGCCTTCGGTGAGGAACGGATCATTTGCCACAACACAGGCATCCGTCTTTCTCTCGTCGGGGTCAATCATCGCTGCCGCAAGCGTTACCTTCTCTTTGTCTGCCCGAATCATCGCAGACACGGTCGCATTCTCCTTGTTCGTGATCGTGACTTCGTCTGCCGTATACTTCGCTAACGCCTTTTTATCGTCCAGTTTCACGGTAATCTTAACGGTATTTGTGCCGGTTCCGGTGCTCGCCTCATAATAACTCTTTCTTGCAGTAGCTGTATAGGTCAGGTATCCCGTCAGATGCTTCTTATAGTCTTTGTCAGACAGCAGCTTCTGCATATCTGCTTCGGAGACTGTTGTCTTAATCCGTAACTTGCCGTCTGCAATCTCGAAATAGGACTTAAACGAGTTTGCCGTACCGCCGATGTTCGCGTTCAGCAGGGATAAACCTGTCAGTTCATAATCCCCTGTCGGAATGCTTGCCTTACCTGTAACCAGTGCGCCGCTGTCTCTGGTCGCGAGTTTGTAGGAGGCAGCCGGTTTGAAGGTGAACTTTTTGGTCTTCTCCACCTTAACCGTAGCCGCCGCTGCGGGCGCTGCTGCCGTAAAGGTATCGTTTGCCTTAACTTTGCTTCCCACGGATACCTTCAGTGCGTAATTCTTCTGGTTGTACTCCTCATCCCCGGTAAATGTAAGTGCTACCGTCGCCTTCTGTTTATCGGGATCATAGCCGCTGATGGGGTCCACAACTGACGCTCCCCCGCGAATCCCCCGGCAATCCGCAACCACCCTCATCCCCGGAAACGCCCTTGTTTACAAGGAAAACGGGGCATGAACACACTCCACAGGCGCATGTATTTTGCATGTTTTTTTGTGTATAATTGTTTTGAAATAGCAGAAAAAATGCGGATTTGTCGCTAATCTGTTGCTAACTGCATTTAGGGAAAAATAAAGAAAGCCTGTGTTTTGCAGGCTTTCTGGGTGTTTTTGAGGAGAAAAATCTGTCGCTAATTTGTTGCTAATGGCAAAATCTTTTACGAATATGCCGCAGAAAAATTTCTTTCGGAAAAAGTGTCACCATCTTCTTTTCTCATCAGATATACAGTCAGCTTAACAAGGAAAAAATAATATCCCAATTGGTTGAGGGAACCCATTCTGGTAATTTTTCCGTCTGTAATTCTCTTCCTGATCAGATCCGTATGGTATGTATTGATATATTCAAAATCAATAAACTTGTCCGATAAAACGGGATCGGGGAGATACATGTAATCGTATATAATATTTCGCTTTAAATCCGCCAGATTGCCGCCAAACGCATCCAGCGGAAAGACAGGCGCTAATAATATTTTGTCTTTCTGGTCAATATGACACGAGGTTGACAGGACTAACGCGTCTGCGATAAACAACTTTTGGGAACCCGATTCATCAAAAAAGCTAAAAGGTACTTTGGATATAATATCACCTTGGGATAACTCTTTTAGCGGGTTCAGCATCATGTATTTCAGTGTTTCCCCGGTTCTTTCAAATTGCAATATAGCGCTCTTGGCGCTGTCTCTTAAATCCGGGGAAACAGATGGTAAAACACTGTCTACAAAATCTATAAATTCAGCTAACATAATTCAAAAAAATTTACTCCTGTGTCAATTGATATATTTTTTACATAGTCATTTACACTATCCGTTTCTTTGCTTGTCGCCGCCCTCATTTCCCCGAATAACTCTCTGATTTCCCTATCCAGCCGGGTCTCCTGTCTCTGCATATACATATATGGATCGTCAGTGACAACTTTGGTATTATTGTATATTTCCCTGTTACATATGTCCTCATTATACGCCCTGTAATTTGCCATAGGTATCTTGGGAATATTCGCTACGGAATTAACCGTGGGGGTATTGTTGAAAGTCAGGGCGGATAGCGCGATACCCAGTACGCAGACTGTTCCGTTAATATTCTTATTATACGTTCCCCTTTGTTCCGTCAACAGTACTCGCCCCTTTCTAAAAGATCATACAGTTTGCTATTAACAATGCTATTCATACATGTTAAAAGGGTTCCCAGCTTCTGGCTGTCCGATTTATAATTCACATCATTATTAAAGCCATATCTGTCGTTGATATCAATCACCGCGCCGACCGCCTCCGCGATCTGGTTTTCAGCGCTGAATGCACCGGCTTCCCCTGCATTGATATCATCTTTATACTTTCTAATGTTTTGCAGGGTAAGATTGATAAAAATATTTTCCTCTTCAACAAAGGTATATTTAACACTGATGTCATACGGCTGTCTGATCTGTTTCATATTCAGCAAAGTGCCCGATAATTTTTTGACGCCGTCCTCATCGAGTTCATCGAATATAATGTTTGAGATAATGCCAATATATTCATAACAATTACCAGTCAGCAAATTCAGAAATTCAAACACGCTCTGCATTCTCTCTTCAATATAATGCACACATAAATTCCAGTCCCTTTCATATCCGGCATCATAAACCACCTCAAAAGTTGCTGCCTCCAGAGAAATATTCAGTTGTGCATGTTCGTGAAGCGTTTTAACTACGATCCGGGGTATTTCTGCCGGCGCGTCATCCGGGACAGGCAGAACGGTTGCTTCGCCGAAATATCGTTTCAGTATGCCTTCACTGTTGTAATATGCCTTTTTGATTCCATCAATGCGTTTATACATCACGGAAACGGATGATCTTTGAATAAGCATTTTATTTCCCCCTAGTTATAGTTTAACCCAGATAATGAGATTATTATAGCACACACAGGCTTAATTTCCTAGATATTTATAAAATGGTCAACAGCCGGAAACTGTGTTATACTGTTCTAAACAAACAAAAACGGAGGTTTCCATGAACATAGTCCTTTTATCCGGCGGCTCGGGCAAACGCCTGTGGCCTCTCTCCAACGACACGCGTTCCAAACAGTTTATAAAAATATTCAAAACCGCTGAGGGCGGTTACGAGTCCATGGTGCAGCGGGTTTACCGCCAGATTTTTTCTGTAGACCCGTCCGCCACCGTGACCATTGCCACCTCGAAATCTCAGGTGTCGGCAATTCACAACCAGCTCGGGACGGACGTGGGGATCAGCGTGGAGCCATGCAGGCGGGATACCTTCCCGGCGATTGCGCTGGCGGCAGCCTACCTCCATGAAGTGCGGCAGATTTCTGAGGAAGAGTCTGTGGTCGTCTGCCCGGTTGACCCTTATGTGGAACAGGATTATTTTACATCTTTGAAAAAGCTCGGTGAACAGGCGGCGGTGAGCGACGCCAATCTGGTTCTCATGGGCATAGAACCCACTTACCCGAGCGCCAAATACGGATATATCATTCCGGAGGACAGCGGAACTGTCAGCCGGGTATCCATGTTTAAGGAAAAGCCGGACGAGGAAACCGCCAGAACTTATATGGAAAAGGGCGCGCTCTGGAACGGCGGTGTATTCGCATTCCGGCTGGGATATGTGCTGAAACGCGCCCATGAACTGATTGACTTCCGGGATTACAAAGATCTCTATGAAAAATATGACACGCTCACGAAGATCAGCTTCGACTATGCGGTTGTGGAACACGAACCGCAGATCGAGGTGATGCGCTTCGGCGGCATGTGGAAGGATATGGGAACGTGGAACACGCTGACCGAGGCGATGGAAAGTCCTTCCATCGGCAAGGCGATCCTGAACGACACATGCGACAACGTACACGTGGTAAATGAACTGGATGTGCCTGTTCTCTGCATGGGGTTAAAAGACGCGGTTGTTTCCGCAAGCCCCGAGGGGATCCTTGTCTCCGACAAAACGCAGTCGAGTTATATCAAACCGTTTGTCGATGAGATTGACCAGCAGATTATGTTTGCGGAAAAGTCATGGGGGAGTTTTCGTGTCATCGATATTGAGGCTGGCAGCATGACCATCAAAGTGACCCTGAATGCCGGGCACAGAATGAACTATCACAGCCACGCGCGGCGCGATGAGGTCTGGACGGTGATAGAGGGAAAAGGGCGAACAATCATAGACGGTGTGGAGAGAGCGGTCGCCGCCGGGGACGTGGTTACCATGAAGGCGGGAACGCCCCACACGATTATTGCCGATACGGCATTGCAGGTGATTGAAGTGCAGATCGGAAAGGAAATCAGCGTGAGCGACAAGAAGAAACTCAGTATTCCTTCCCCATCTCACTGATCCCATACCGCTCTTTAAACGCGGCAAGTTCTCCCTCGTTTCTGATAAGCATCACTTCCTCGAATTTTCCGGTAGTCAGATTTTTAAATCCGGCTACCTGCTCTCCTGTGCAGATACTGCATCTCAGAACGGGTTTATATACCTTCCTGTCAAAATCGGCAGGAAGGTTATTTTCATGTCTGCCTTTTTTCCTGTTAAATATAGATTTCATTATATCACCGCATCCTTTCTGATACGGTAATTATAACAAAAATTATTTTCATTTACATAGAAAATCTGAAATGCGGTACGCTTAATTATTGTATGATAATAGTTTTCTCTTCGTTTTGTGGTTCCTGCTCTACAACCGTATGTTGTGTGATATCATTAAAAACAACAGTAGTGTTATGTTTCTTGGTGAGAAGGGAGTTTTGTTAAAAATGAAAGAACTGCGGATGATAATAAGAGAGTTACGGGAGGACCGGGATATTAAGCAAAAGATAATTGCCGAATATCTCGGCATATCACAACAGACTTACTCCAATTATGAAAACGGTCACCGCGAGATACCGATCTGGGCGGTGACGAAACTTTCTGAATATTATCAAGTGAGTACCGACTATTTATTGGGCGCGAACACGGAGTATCTTGGTAATACCAACTTGAGCGAAAAGTATCTGGGAGACATTACTTTACATGACGTTGTTTTTGATATCCAGAAATTGAATTCCAAAGACCGGCGCGACCTGCTGCGATATATCAAATTTCTGGAAAACGGAGAAGGCTGAGGTTTTCCAGTTTATATGCAAAAATTATGATCCGTAAAATGAGTGACAGTCTGACCGCCCCGGTACAATGCCGGGGCGGTTTTGGGTTTATTTTTTGGCAGTATGGGAAATCGTATTCTGTGGAGCCAGATACACTTCTGTGTCAATCTTGTTGATCTCATGCCGGAGTTCGTCGAGCGTGCGGTGTCCGTAAACGGATTTTTCCACATCGCTGCCCAGACTGTGTCCCATGAGCATATGCTTGGAGAGATCATCCACGGAATACTTGTCGCAGAGCCACGAGAAGGTATGCCTGCAGTCGTGGGGCGTGTGTTTTTTCCCGGAACTGCTGTAAAGAATATCCAGTTTCTTTAACAGCGGGTAAAATTCATGGCGGCGGAAGGCGTCGCCGTTAAATTTTTTCGGCCGGAAGGATTTTACAAGGGGGATAATGGAGCGGTGGAAGGGAACAATACGGTTTTTGCCGGCACGTGTTTTGACGCCGCCTTTGAAGTATTGTCCCTCCAGATTGATCTCAATGGTTTCATAAGCGGAAATGCGGAAACCACTGTAGATCATCATAAGGACGACGCGGGCAGCCGGATCTTTTTTGTGTTTCCAGAGTTTATCAATATCCTCCTGTGTGAACGGCTCTCCTTTTTCAATATCATTTTCCTGACTGATCGCCACAAACTGCGCGTAGTTTTTCTCAATGATATCGTTTTCCATAGCGTACTTATACATCTGGCTGTACAGTTTTTTGATGTTGGAAAGGCTGGAGTAGCCCAGCGTGCATTCGTCCAATGCTTTCTGCATATGGTGTTTGCGGATGGCACAGAAACTCATTTCGTGTAGGGAGGGGACGTTTTTGTAAGCGGAAGCATAATCCATGCGGCTGCGGTCGGAGAGCTGTTTTTTGCTCTCAACGAATTTCGCATTGAAGAAAGCGTGATAGATATCTGTGAAGGTGGCGGCAGAAATGCTGCCGGGCTGCAGACTGTTGTTAAACTCTACAATAGCGTTGTAGGCGGAATACCAGTCCTCGTAGTACCCGATGGCGCGCATCGGGTAAAACTGCGGTGCGCCGCCACCGATTTGTGAGGTCGGGTAAGCGGCGTAGGGTCTTTTGCGATTGCCGCTCAGTTTCTTGATGCAGCCGAAGCCGTTTGGTAATTTTGTTCTTTTTTTCATTTGTAAGATCTCCTTTCTACTATAAATGTCGTTTTGTTGTAGATTAATAAACAATACGTCATTTTGATGCAGTTCATTTTACATGAGTGAAAATAACCTTGCCAATAGGAGGTAAGGGAGAAAAAGAACAGAAGTTCGATTTTGCTATATACATTTAAAAATATTTCTGCTATAGTGATACGAGAGAACAGTAAACGTCGCGCAGACAGAGGTAAATCGATGGATCATTTCAAATTAGTTTCAGAATACGCCCCCACCGGCGACCAGCCTGCGGCTATAGATGCTCTGGTGGACGGGTTTAAAAAAGGAAATCAGTTTCAGACGCTTCTCGGCGTGACCGGTTCCGGGAAGACTTTTACCATGGCGAATATCATACAGGCGCTCAACAAGCCGACGCTGGTGATCGCGCATAACAAGACGCTTGCGGGGCAGCTTTACGGTGAGTTCAAGGAGTTTTTCCCGGAAAATGCGGTGGAGTATTTTGTGTCCTACTACGACTATTATCAGCCGGAGGCTTATGTGCCTTCCACGGACACGTACATCGCGAAGGACTCTTCCATCAACGACGAGATCGACAAGCTGCGGCTCTCCGCCACCGCCTCGCTGACGGAGCGGCGGGACGTGGTGGTGATCGCCAGTGTTTCCTGCATTTACGGGCTGGGAAGCCCCGAGGAATACGCGGGCATGAGTATGTCCCTGCGCCCCGGCATGATGAAGGACCGGGACGAAGTCATCCGCGGACTGATTGAGATGCAGTATAACCGAAACGATATGGATCTGGACCGCTGCTGTTTCCGCGTGCGCGGCGACGTGGTGGAAATCTGCCCGGCGCAGGGCGGGGACTATCTGATCCGGGTGGAGTTTTTCGGGGATGAAATCGACCGGATCACGGAGGCGGACCCGCTGACGGGACAGGTGCACGCGGTTCTGGAGCATGTGATGATCTTCCCGGCGTCCCACTATGTGGTGCCGCAGGAGAAAATCAATGCGGCGTGCAAGGTGATTGAGCAGGAGCTGGATGAGCGGGTGAAATATTTTAAGAGCGAGGACATGCTTCTGGAGGCACAGCGCATTTCGGAACGGACGAACTTTGATGTGGAAATGCTGCGGGAGACGGGATTCTGTTCCGGGATAGAGAACTATTCAAGACACTTAAACGGCATGGCGGAAGGGGAGCCGCCCTTCACGCTGCTAGACTATTTTAAGGACGATTTTCTGATCATTATAGACGAGTCGCATATGACGATTCCGCAGATACGCGGGATGTTCGCGGGGGACAGATCCCGCAAGAACACGCTGGTGGATTACGGGTTCCGTCTGCCCTCGGCGCTGGATAACCGTCCCCTCTGCTTTGAAGAGTTTGAGGGGCATATCGACCAGATGCTTTTCGTCTCCGCGACCCCTTCGGATTATGAGGCGGCGCACGAGCTGTTCCGCACAGAGCAGATCATACGCCCTACGGGACTGCTGGATCCCGAGGTGGATGTGCGCCCGGTGGAAGGGCAGATCGACGATCTCATCTCGGAGATCAACAAGGTTGTGGCGGACAAGGGCAAGGTGCTTGTGACTACGCTCACGAAGCGGATGGCGGAGGATCTGACCGCCTACATGAACGATGTGGGCATCCGGGTCAAGTACCTGCACTCCGATATTGACACGCTGGAACGCGCCGAGATCATCCGGGATATGCGGCTTGACGTGTTCGACGTGCTGGTGGGCATCAATCTTTTGCGGGAAGGACTTGACATCCCGGAAATCCAGCTTGTGGCGATATTGGACGCCGACAAAGAAGGATTCCTGCGCTCCGCCACTTCCCTGATCCAGACCATAGGAAGGGCGGCGAGAAACGCCAAGGGGCATGTGATCATGTACGCGGACGATAGGACGGATTCCATGAATGTGGCAATCACAGAGACCAACCGCCGCCGCAAAATACAGCAGGCATACAATGAGGAGCACGGCATCACGCCGCAGACGATACAGAAGGCGGTGCGCGATCTGATCAGTATTTCCAAGACCATCGCGAAGGAAGAGCAGCGGTTTGAGAAGGACCCCGAATCCATGAGCAAAGAGGAACTGCAAAAGCTGGTCAAGGAAGTGGAGAAACAGATGAAACGCGCCGCTGCGGACTTGAATTTCGAGGCGGCTGCCGAGCTGCGTGACCGGATGGTGGAGCTGAAAACAAAGATTAAGGATTTTGATAAATAACAGGGAGAGGTATGGTAGCATGTCAGATACAATAAAGATGCGCCCGCGTGACTATATAAAAATCCGCGGTGCGAATGAACACAACTTAAAAGGCATTGATCTGGATATCCCCCGCAATGAGTTTGTGGTGCTGACGGGGCTTTCGGGGTCGGGTAAATCTTCCCTTGCCTTCGACACGATTTACGCGGAGGGCCAGCGGCGTTACATGGAATCGCTCTCCTCCTACGCGAGACAGTTCCTCGGGCAGATGGAAAAGCCGGACGTGGAGCGGATCGAGGGGCTTTCCCCGGCGATTTCCATCGACCAGAAATCCACCAACCGGAACCCCCGTTCCACGGTCGGCACGGTGACGGAAATTTACGACTATTTCCGTCTGCTCTACGCCCGTATCGGTATCCCCCACTGTCCGAACTGCGGCAAGGAAATTAAAAAGCAGACGGTGGACCAGATCGTGGATCAGGTAATGGCATTGCCGGAGGGCACGAAAATCCAGCTTCTCGCGCCTGTGGTGCGCGGGCGCAAGGGCGAACACGCGAAGGTCTTTGAGCGTGCCAGACGCAGCGGCTATGTGCGCGTGCGCGTGGACGGGAATCTGTATGATCTGACCGAGGAAGCCGAGGATTTCAAGGTTGAGAAGAACTTTAAACATAACATTGAGATCGTGGTGGACCGTCTCGTCGTGAAGGGCGGTATTGAGCGGCGTCTGACGGACTCCGTGGAAAATGTGTTTGCGCTGTCGGAGGGGCTGATGACACTGGATATTATCGGCGGGGAGCCGATGCAGTTCAGCCAGAGTTTTGCCTGCCCGGACTGCGGGATCAGCATCAGCGAGATTGAGCCGAGAAGCTTTTCCTTCAACAATCCTTTCGGCGCGTGCCCGGGCTGTTTCGGCCTTGGCTATAAGATGGAGTTCGACGTGGATCTGATGATCCCGGACAAGAGCGTCAGTCTGGAGGACGGCGCGATCACGGTTCTGGGATGGCAGTCCAGCGGTTCGGAGGGGAGCTTCACCAACGCGGTTTTGCAGGCGCTCGCGAAGGAATTTAAGTTCAGTCTGAAAACGCCCTACGGGGAGCTGCCCGAGAAGGTGCAGAACATCATTCTTTACGGCACGGACAAACAGGTGAACGTACATTACGAAGGACAGCGGGGCAGCGGCGTCTACCCGGTGGCTTTTGAGGGGCTGATCAAAAACGTGGAACGCCGTTACCGCGAGACCGGCTCCGACTGGAGCAAGCAGGAGTACGAGAGCTTTATGCGCATCATTCCCTGCAAGGAATGTAAGGGGATGCGTCTGAAAAAAGAGTCGCTCGCGGTGACGGTCTGCGACAAGAATATATATGAAATTACGTCTATATCTATAGCGAAACTCCATGCCTTTATCGGGGGTATGCAGCTCACAAAACAGCAGGAGCTGATCGGCAAGCGCATTTTAAAGGAGATTCGTGCGCGCGTCGGCTTCTTGATGGAGGTCGGGCTGGAATACCTATCCCTGTCCCGGGCGACAGGCTCCCTTTCCGGCGGTGAGTCCCAGCGGATTCGTCTGGCGACCCAGATCGGATCGGGACTGGTGGGCGTCTGTTATATTCTGGACGAACCCAGCATCGGTCTGCACCAGCGGGACAATGACAAGCTGATTGCCGCGCTGAAAAATCTGCGGGATATGGGGAATACGCTTCTCGTGGTGGAACACGATGAGGACACCATGCTGGCGGCGGATCATATCGTGGACATCGGACCGGGCGCGGGCAGCCGCGGCGGTGAGGTGGTAGCGCAGGGAACGGCGGAGGAGATCATGCAGGTGGAGGCATCCGTCACTGGTCAGTATCTGAGCGGAAAACTGCAGATACCGGTGCCGAAAAAACGCAGGAAACCTGCGGGCTGGCTCACTGTAAAAGGGGCGGAGGAAAATAATTTAAAGAAGATAGACGTGAAGTTCCCGACGGGCATTCTGACCTGCGTGACCGGCGTGTCAGGCTCCGGGAAAAGCTCTCTCGTCAACGAAATTCTCTACAAGCATCTGGCAAGGGATTTAAACCGGGCGCGCTGCATTCCCGGTAAACACAAGGAAATTCTGGGCATAGATCAGCTCGATAAGGTGATTGCTATCGACCAGTCTCCCATCGGCAGGACGCCCCGCTCCAACCCGGCAACTTACACGGGCGTTTTCGATCAGATCCGCGATCTGTTTGCCGGCACGCCGGACGCCAAAGCGAGAGGCTACAAGAAAGGCCGCTTCAGCTTTAACGTGAAGGGTGGTCGCTGCGAGGCGTGCGGCGGCGACGGCATCATTAAAATAGAGATGCACTTCCTGCCCGACGTCTATGTGCCCTGCGAGGTCTGCGGCGGCAAACGTTACAACCGGGAGACACTGGAAGTAAAGTACAAAGGAAAAAGCATTTTTGACGTGCTTGATATGACGGTGGAGGAGGCGGTTCCCTTCTTTGAGAATCTGCCTTCCATCCGCAGAAAGATAGAGACGCTAAACGACGTGGGACTCTCTTATGTGAAGCTGGGGCAGCCTTCCACCACCCTCTCCGGCGGCGAGGCGCAGCGAATCAAACTGGCTACAGAGCTTTCTAAGCGCAGCACGGGCAAGACCATCTACATTCTGGACGAGCCCACCACGGGACTGCACTTCGCGGACGTGCACAAGCTGGTGGATATCCTGCACAAGCTGGCGGAAGGCGGCAATACGGTAGTTGTCATCGAGCACAATCTTGATGTGATCAAGACCGCCGACTACATCATAGACATGGGACCCGAGGGCGGCGAGGGAGGCGGCGCCGTGGTAGCCACAGGTACGCCGGAGGAGGTTGCGAAAATTAAAGAATCTTACACGGGAATTTATATCAAGAAAATGTTGGAACGATAGCTGTAAAAAATCTAAATAACGAATGAATTGCGCAGACCATATGATCTGCGCAATTATTTATTCTATAGGATCAAGGTGTCAAAAGGTGCTCCATTCATTTTGTGCACTATGCCTTCTCAATTTGAAAATAGCACCTTGATTTTATAGCATCCGATACCTCGCCAGACACGCCAGAATCTCCTGCCGTCTCACGTAGGCGGCGGGCCCGGCGCCGTAGTTTTTCGGCGTCAATGCCAGAATCCCTTCTTTCTCCAGCTTGGCGAAAACTTCTTCCGTAAGCTGAGGAAGGGTTTTCTTTCCGTTGGCGAGTTTATCCAGCACATACTGCGAAATATAGGCGAGCGCGGCGGTCTGGCTCTCGCCCACGATCTGTTCCAGATAGCGCAGGTCAATTTCATTCTTATCCAGACTGATTGTATCCCAGCCGTGCACCTTTGCCTTCTCAATCCGTTTCGTGCGGACGGTCTTTTTCAGCCAGTCCGTCTTTTTCACGGTTTCCTCCGTCAGCTCGACAGCAAGCTCCTTCGCCCGGACAGTCACGTCCTTCGTCTCATAACAATCCATCTGCAGAACTGTGTCGGCTACCGACAGATAATCGCCGGAACTGCCTGCCACAAGAATCGTGGAAATGCCCAGATCGCTGTACAGACTTCTTATTTTGCGGATAAAGGGCGTGATCGGTTCCTTCTCGTCGGAGACAAGCTGCGCCATGCGCCCGTCGCGCACCATAAAGTTGGTGGCGGAAGTATCCTCGTCGATCAAAAGCACGGTGCTGCCGCTGGCAAGCGCCTCCACTGTGTTTGCCGCCTGCGAGGTACTGCCGCTGGCGTTTTCCGTCTGAAAACGGGTGGTGTCCGATTTCATGGGAAGATTGTTGATAAACATGGAAATATCTGTCTCGTGGATGCAGCGGTGCTCCTCGGCGCGCAGCTTAAACGCGCTCTCGTCGGTGATGACCAGTTCCCTGCCATCCCCGGCAATGTGATTGTAGACGCCGCGCTCCAATGCTTTTAATAAGGTAGACTTGCCGTGGAAACCGCCTCCTGCAATGACCGTAATCCCGTGGCGGATGCCCATGCCCCGCACCTGTCCGCGGTGCGGAAGATCGAGAGTAACCGCAAGCGTGTCGGGGCTTTTGAATACCACCGCGTCCCGCATGGGTCTCTGGGAAACGCCGCTCTCCCTCGGCAGGATGGAGCCGTCCGCCACAAAAGCCGCCAGATCATGTTTCGGAAGGGCTTCGCGGATAAACTGCTGGTCGTCCGCCAGCGCGGTCACCTTGTCCAGATCCTGCTTCATGCGGGGATTCATCTTGAAAACCTGCTGCGCCATGTCGGGGAGCAGGCGGAATAAAATCTGCGACAGTTCCCCCGCCGCAATGGTGCGTCCGAATGCGGGAAAGCCCACTTCGATACGCGCTTCTACCGCATCCTTGCCAATATGCATGGCGGTTGTCTCCAGAATCTCCTGCCCGGTTCTGCACGCCGTCACCAGACCGCTTTTGCCGGAGCCTTTTGCCGCCCTGCCGTCGCCGTTTCGTAAGAAGCGGTGGAGACTGCGCAGAAGATAATCTTCCACCGCGATCCGGCGGTGTCTGCTCTCAAAATAGGAAGCGGGTATGTTCCCCTGATTCCGATATACGATCCGCACCCGGGAGGGCGACGCGAAGGGATCTCCCTGCACGTGGTCAATCCAGAGACGGTATGTCCCAAAATCGTATTCTCCTTCCAGAACTTTGTATGCTTTGTAACCTTTGTGATCGATTTCCCTCAGTTTTGCCTGCAATTCTGCCTGTGTTTTCATGGTCGGTTATACTCCTTTTTTATGTTTCAGCCCTGCTGTAAGGGGCGGGGCTGCGCGGTCATCCGCCCGGAATGCTTTGGAAGCGGCGTCCACTATCTTGTAGTATAACACAGCTTCCAGAATCTGCTACAAAATTTTTGGGGAAGAAATGCCGTTATGGGTAAACATTTCCGCCCTGCCGTCCGATAATAAATTAGAAGGCATGGATGCTGAAATCAGAGCGGATGGAACCGTTCTGTTTTTGGCGTTTTTTACTTTTTTTAAAAAAAATCATAAAAACCTTTGAAAAACCGCTTTAATAAGGGTATAATGTATAAGCGGTATATTCTCGGGAAGGGGAACAAAGGTAAATGCAGTTTACAGATATCGGTATCGATCTTGGCACAGCCAGTATTTTAGTATATATCAGAGGAAAGGGCGTTGTACTGAAAGAGCCCTCGGTAGTTGCGTTTGACAGAGACACGAACAAAATCAAGGCAATCGGTGAGGATGCACGCCTCATGCTCGGCAGGACGCCGGGCAATATCGTGGCAGTAAGACCCTTGAGACAGGGCGTAATCTCCGACTATCAGGTTACGGAAAAAATGATGAAGTATTTTATCCAGAAGGCTCTGGGTAAAAAGACTTTCAGAAAGCCGCGCATTGCGGTCTGCGTGCCCAGCGGGGTGACAGAAGTGGAAAAGAAAGCCGTGGAGGACGCGACTTATCAAGCGGGCGCCAGAGAGGTTTCCATCATTGAGGAGCCGATCGCGGCAGCCATCGGCGCGGGCATTGACATTTCCAAGCCCTGCGGAAACATGATCGTGGATATCGGCGGCGGTACTTCCGATATCGCGGTGATTTCCCTCGGCGGCACGGTGGTCAGCGCGTCCATCAAGATAGCGGGCGACGACTTTGACGAGGCTATCGTGCGTTATATGCGTAAAAAACACAATCTGCTGATCGGTGAACGGACGGCAGAGGATCTGAAGATAAAAATCGGCTCCGCTTTCAAGCGCCCCGAAGTGGATTATATGGATGTGAGGGGCCGTAATCTGGTGACCGGTCTCCCCAGAACCGTCAAGGTTTCCTCGGAGGAGACGGAGGAAGCGCTGCACGAGACCACAGTGCAGATTGTGGAGACGATTCACAGCGTGCTGGAGAAAACGCCCCCGGAACTGGCGGCGGATATCGCTGACCGCGGCATTGTTCTGACGGGAGGCGGCAGTCTGTTGCGCGGACTGGAGGACTTGATCGCGGCGAAAACCGGCATCAACACCATGACAGCGGAAGATCCGATGACAGCGGTGGCGATCGGCACAGGAAAGTATGTGGAATTTTTGGCGGGATACCGCGAAGACTAAAGCGAAAAGAATTTCCAACCGCTTGCAGCAAAGGCTGCTTCGCGGAAAAATTCTAAGTTTCGCTTACGAGAATGCAAAAAGCGCATTCTCGGTTATAGAGAGAGAGGAAGATACGTTATGCTGAAAGGTTTGTACACCGCTTATACGGGCATGTTGAATGAGCAGCATCGGATGGACGTTCTGACGAACAATCTGGCGAATGCGACGACCAACGGTTTTAAGAAAGAGGGCACCACAAGCGAAGCGTTCGACACGGTGCTTGCCTATAAGATTAAGGATCTGTCGGAGCCGGGAAATCTTCCGAGACCGATGGCGACCAACAGAGCCGTGGATGAAGCGGAACTGAATAACCCGCTAAATGAGAATTATCTGGAAAAGCGCATTAGGAAAACAGGCTTGAATCTGGGCGTAAAGATCGGAGAAAACTATGTGGATTACTCCGAAGGTCCGCTCAAAGAGACGGGAAATCCGCTGGATCTGGCGCTCTCCGACAGAGGTTTCTTTGCGGTGGAGTATACCAACAAGCGTGGGGAGACTTCCACCAAATACACCAGAGACGGTAATTTCACCATGAATGTGCAGGGATTTTTGCAGACGCAGGACGGTGATTTCGTGCTGGACGAGGATGGACGGCGGATCCAGATGGATACGGCGCTTCCGATCAGCATCAGCCGCAACGGCACGATTATTCAGGATGGCGATGAAGTTGCGACCATCGGCATTTCCGATTTTGAGGACTACAATTATCTGGAGCGTTTCGGTGAGAATTATTTTCAGCCGGTAGAGGGCGCGACAGAACTGGACAGAGGCGAGACGGGCGTAAATGTACAGGTTCATCAGGGATACCTTGAGATGTCAAACATTTCCGTCGTGACCGAGATGGTTAATATGATTACGCTGCAGCGGCAGTACGAGAGCAACCAGAAAGTTATCACTACCTACGACGATACGTTGGAGCAGGCAGTAACCCAGAACGGTAAAGTATAAGTATAGGAAATAAAGAAAAGGTGTAAAGGAGAATACCATGGTTAGAAGTTTATGGTCGGGCGCAACCGGCATGAATGCACAGCAGACAAATGTGGACACGATAGCAAATAACCTTGCAAACGTCAATTCTGTGGGATATAAGGCACAGGTGGCACAGTTTAAATCTCTTCTGTACCAGAACCTGCAGTCTGTCACCACGACGGCAAACGGCGATCCGAAACCGACCACCTCTCAGGTAGGTCTGGGTGTGCGGACAGCCTCCATCAACCAGATTTTCACACAGGGAAGTCTTCTGGATTCCGCTTCCGATACTTCGTTCGCGATTGAGGGCGACGGTTTCTTTGCTCTGCGCGGCGAGGACGGCGATATCTTCTATACGAGAAACGGTGATTTCACATGGGCGCTTGCGGGCGGAAACCGTATGACGCTGACCAATGCGGACGGTCTCCCGGTACTGGATACGTCAGGGCGTGCGATTGTGCTTCCGGCTAACTACATAGCGAGCAACCTCTCCATCACGGAGGATGGTCAGATCTGCTATCCCGATGACCAGAATAACCCGCAGCCTATCGGTGTACAGATTGGTACGTTCCAGTTTAACAACCCCGGCGGCTTAAAGAGAGTGGGCGATACCCTCTTTGTCGTGACGGATGCCAGCGGTCGTGCCCTCAACGAGGACACAACGGACGACCTGCAAAAGAGCAGAATTATTCAAGGCTATCTGGAAGGTTCCAACGTGCAGGTGGCAAACGAGATGGTAAATCTGATCGTAGCGCAGCGTGCTTACGAGATGAACTCCAAGTCCATCACAACGTCTGACTCCATGCTTGAAGTGGCAAACAACTTGAAACGCTAAGAGCCGTGCAAAATTGGGGCTGAGCAGGACGCGTATGCTTGCATACGGCGGACTTCTCAGGCACAATTTTATAGGGCGACAGCCCGCATGAGCAAGGAGCTGCGAAGCAGCGGATTGCGAATGGGCACGGCTCGCAGGCGGCAATGCAATAGGGCGACAGCCCGCATGAGCAAGGAGCTGCGAAGCAGCGGATTGCGAATGGGCACGGCTCGTTATCATAAGGAGAACACGCATGAACGACTTAACCAATTTATCCGCATACACAAATTATATGACCGACAGAAACCGAGTGGCGGCGGAGACGCTGCAGAAAAATCTGCAGAACGTACAGAACGCGAAGAACGCAGACGGAACTGCAAAGACCAAGGAGGACGATGCCCTCTTCGATGCCTGCAAGCAGTTTGAGGCATATCTTTGGGAGCAGGTTTACAAGGAAATGCAGAAAACCGTGGACATCTTCGATGAGGACGAAGATGGTTATGCTTCCAATATGGTAGATTACTTCAAGGACACCGTGATCCAGCAGATTTCCGAGCAGACCGCGACGCAGGGATCCAATTCTCTGGCGCAGATGCTGTACGAACAGGCGAAGATCAATTACGGCATATCATAAATTCTATGGAAACAGTCAAAGGCTTTATAGATCACATTATTTACCGAAACAAAGACAACGGATATACGGTTTTGAACCTTCTCACGCAGGATGATGAACTTACCTGCGTGGGTTTTTTTAAAACGATGGATCAGGGCGAGACGATCGAGGCGCAGGGGGAGTATACCCAGCACCAGATATACGGAAAACAGTTTAAAATCAGTCAATATAAGATTCTTCCGCCCAGCGATGAAATCAGCATGGAGAGATATCTGTCCTCCGGCGCGGTGAAAGGCGTGGGTGAGGCGCTGGCGAAGCGGATCATCAAGGCTTTCGGCGCGGACACCTACCGCATCATGGAGGAGGAGCCGGAGCGTCTGGCGGAGGTAAAGGGAATCAGCCTGCGCAAGGCGAGGGAAATCGCAGCGTCGCTTTACGAAAAAAGGGACGCGAGGGACGCCATGACCTTTTTGCAGGGGTATGGCATTTCCAACACGCTTGCGCTGCGCATTTATGAGACTTACGGGATGGGGCTTTACGGTGTGATGAAGGAAAATCCCTACCGGCTGGCGGAGGACATTCAGGGTATCGGTTTCCGCATCGCGGATGAAATTGCAGCGAAAATCGGCATTCACACGGACTCTGATTACCGCATCCGAAGCGGACTGCTCTACACCTTGCAGCAGGCTGGCGGCGAAGGGCACTGTTATCTTCCGGCGGACAGACTGCTCGCGCAGTCGGGCGAGCTTCTGGGGATCGAGCCGTCGCTGATGGAGCCGCAGCTAAATAATCTGGCAATGGACAAAAAACTGGTGATGAAATACGTCCCCGTTGCGGCTCCGGATAGCATAGCAGGCGATGGCTCCGGCGCAGACGGCGCGATACCTGCACGGGAATGCCGGGTCTACGCCAGCACGTTTTATTACGCGGAACTGAACTGTGCGCGGATGCTCCACGACCTGAATATTTCGGAGGAACTTCTCCCCGCGGAGGAGGAAGCGCTTCTCCATAAGATAGATCAGGTGGAGGCGGATCTTGGCATTGTTCTGGACAGCCTGCAGAAACGCTCTGTTCTGGAAAGCATCCGAAACGGTGTGTTCATCCTTTCCGGCGGCCCGGGTACGGGAAAAACAACCACCATCAACGCCATCATCCGCTACTTTCTTTCACAGGGAATGGATATCAGTCTGGCGGCTCCCACCGGCAGGGCGGCGAAGCGTATGACTGAGGCGACAGGTTATGAGTCGCGCACAATTCACCGCCTTTTGGAACTTTCCGGCGCGGCGGCTCTGGAGGGAAAAGCGGCGCGCTTTGAGCGCAATGAAGAGAACCCACTGGAGGCGGACGTCATTATCGTGGACGAGATGTCCATGGTGGATATCTTTCTGTTCCAGTCGCTTCTGAAGGCTATTTCTGTGGGAACCCGCCTGATTATGGTGGGCGACGTGAACCAGCTTCCCTCCGTGGGACCGGGGCAGGTGCTCTCCGATCTGATAAAGAGCGGCGCGTTTCAGACGGTGGTGCTGGAAAAGATTTTCCGGCAGGCAAAGGAGAGCGATATCGTCCTGAACGCCCACAGAATCCATGCCGGGGAGGATCCTGTTCTGGATAACAAGAGCAGGGATTTCTTTTTTCTCGAAAGAAATGACGTAAATGTCATATATAAGCACATGATCCAGCTCATTCTGGAAAAACTGCCCCGCTATGTGGACGCGACTCCCTACGATATTCAGGTGCTCACGCCTATGCGGAAGGGTAAACTTGGCGTGGAGACGCTGAACGGCATTTTACAGCAGTACCTGAATCCGCCGGATGAAAAAAAGCATGAATGCCAGACGGGAGATACCCTTTTGCGTGAGGGCGACAAGGTCATGCAGATCAAAAATAATTACCAGCTTCCGTGGGAAGTGGTGAGCCGCTACAACATCCCCATCGATCAGGGGATGGGGATTTTCAACGGGGATATCGGCGTGATCCGCACGATAGACGAATACGCCCGCGAAGTAGTGGTGGAGTTCGACGAGCACAGGCGGGTCACCTACCCTTATTCCGGGCTTGACGAAATCGAACTTGCCTACGCCGTGACCATACATAAATCGCAGGGCAGCGAATATCCTGCCGTGATTATGCCGCTGCTCACAGGCCCGCATATGCTTTTTAACCGCAATCTCCTCTACACAGGCGTTACCCGGGCGAAAGCGTGCGTCACCATTCTGGGCAGCCGGGCGACGCTCTCGGAGATGGTGGAAAACAACCGGGAAAACCACCGTTACACAGGCTTCCTTGACCAGATACAGGCGCTGCAGCTCGAAACATAGAGGTCCGCCGGCGTGCGCCTGCACTTTTCTGTCAGACAAACGTTCCCATCAACACACATCAGAAAGGACACTTCTATGAGCACACATCTTATCCCGCGCTTTCGCGAAGGCGCACGGCTCCGCTCTGCTGCGGACGCTGCCGTCACACTTCTCTATCCCCGCCGCTGCCCGGTCTGCGATGAGCCTGTCAGACCGTGGAACGCGCTGATCTGCGCGGAATGCGCACCCAGACTCGCTTACATCAGACCGCCGTACTGCTTAAAATGCGGCAAGCACATCGGGGACAGTGGCAAGGAATACTGCGACGACTGCGCAGCCAATCCGCATCTGTTTGACGGCGGGCGAGCCCTCTTCTCCTACCGCAGCGTTTCCGCATCCATCGCCCGCTTTAAATACCGGGGCAGACGGGAATACGCCGCCTGTTACGCCGCCTGCATGGAGGAACAGCTCGGCAGTTTCATCCGCTCATGCCGGGCGGACGCGCTGATCCCCGTGCCGCTCCACAAAAGCAGGCTTAAAAAGCGCGGCTACAATCAGGCGCAGGTTCTGGCGGAGGAACTTTCCGCGCGTATGGGCATCCCAGTCCGCCCGGATCTGATAGAAAGAGCAGAGAAAACCGCGCCAATGAAAGACCTGTCTGCCGCGGAAAGGCAAAATAATTTGAAAAGGGCTTTCAAAATCCGCCGTAATGATGTAAAATTAAGTATAATTATAATCATTGACGACATCTACACGACGGGCAGTACCATAGACGCCGTGAGCCGCGAGTTTCGGAAAGCGGGTGTAGAACGAATTTATTTTGTGACTCTTGCCATCGGCAGGGGAATATGAAAAACAAATTTGTCTCAGGGAGGTAAAGTATGAACGTAAGAAATTGCAGGAAATGCGGAAATCTTTTTAACTATGTCTCCGGGCCGCCGATTTGTATGGCATGTCGCGAGAAACTGGAGGAGAAATTTCAGGAAGTAAAAAAGTATATTCAGGATAACGGTCATGCTGGTATCCAGCAGGTGGCAGAGGCATGTGATGTTTCCACGAACCAGATTCACCAGTGGCTCAGAGAGGAGCGGCTGGAGCTTTCTGCGGAGTCGGGCGTTACGCTTTCCTGTGAAAACTGCGGCGCCCCTATTCTGTCCGGGCGTTTCTGCGGCAAGTGCAAAAACAGTATGGCAAACGAACTGGGCGCCAGCATCAAAAAGCCCGAACCGCCCAAGGTTCAGAAGAAAAAGGATACGAAGGAAAATCCGAAGATGCGTTTCCTGAATTAATGCCTTTGTTGAAAATTGGAGAAATATATGTTAAATGAAGAGAGAGTCGTTCTGATGACCAAGATGGCATCCTATGAGGCACATGAGGGAAAGAGATGCCTTGCCATCGGCAGTTATTTTCGGAACGACTATATAGGCTGGCAGGTGCTTAAATCCATTATAAGTGCAACCATCGCATTTGTAGTGGTTTTTGCTATGTACATTTTTTACGATTTTGAAGTTTTTATGACGGAGATCTACAAGATGGATCTTCTCGAATTTGCGAAAAGTGTTCTTTTTTATTATCTGGGAACGGTTGGCGCATACGCGCTGATCTCCTATGTGGTGTACACGGTCAGATACCGCCGGGCAAGCAGGAGTCTGCGTGCATATTATATAAACCTGCACAAGCTCTCCGCCATGTACAAAAGCGAAAAAAATGGGTAACTATTCAGCACAGGTCGAAGCATGAACTGCTGAGACCGTAAAATATGATTCAATAATGCAAAATTCCATCGGCGGAGACGATTTAAAATGAATTTTGCATTGCAACTGTACAGGTACTGAACAGTTGCAGGAACAGATAAAGGGACTGATTTACAATGACTACTTTACTAGTTGCAAAACAGATACTTCTGACCATATACAGCAAATATGAGGTGTATATCACACCGCTTCTGAAATTCCTTCTGGCTCTTATCACCCTCTGCCTGATCAATGCAAGGCTGGGATACATGGAGTCTGTTAACAGGATGACGGTGGTGCTGATCGTGGCGCTCATGTGCTCCTTCATGCCGATGAATTTTATCGTCCTCATGGGAGCGGTTTTCACGCTGCTTCACCTCTACGCGTTCAGCATGGAGTGCGCCGCGGTAATCGGCGCGGGTTTTCTCCTGCTCTTTTTGCTGTATCTGCGGTTTTCCCCGAAAGATACTGTGGTGGTGGTGCTCATGCCGCTCTGTTTCCTTCTGCGGATACCGTATGTGATTCCCATATCCATGGGACTGGTCGGTGCACCCACGTCGGCTGTTTCCGTTGCCTGCGGCGTGATTGTTTACTATATGATTCATTATGTGACGCAGAATGCGACAGTGATAGCTGCTATGGCTGACGAGGAGACGGCGGCGAAATTCAAATTCATTATTGACGGACTGATCAAGAACCGCGAAATGGTCGTGACGATTGCGGCGTTTGCCATGACGGTGATTATCGTCTATCTCCTGCGGCGCCTGAGCATTGATTATGCGTGGACGATTGCCATGACGGCGGGCGCGGTGGTGAATATCATGGTGCTTCTGGTGGGAGACTTGATTTTTGAGATCAATCAGCCGCTCCTTGGCGTGATTCTGGGGACGATTGTCTCTTTCCTGCTCGTGCTGGTTCTGCAGTTTTTCGTATTTTATGTAGATTACAGTCGAACGGAAAAGGTTCAATTTGAGGACGATGAGTACTATTATTATGTTAAGGCTGTACCGAAGGTAACCGTGGCGAAACCGGAGAAAAAGGTGAAGCAGATCAGTTCTGCGAGAAGCGGCGCCGCAAGAAGCGCCAGACCGACACACCACTCATAACGCCGCTGCATTGGCAGAGACAGAAATTGACACAGAAGGCAGGTGATGGAGATGGAACAACTGAATAGCTGGATCGGCGTCTATCTCGCAAGGCTGCACATGCCTACAATACATTGGAACGACGTGGCGGAAATTGCCATTCTGACCTTTGTGGCATATCACATTCTCGTTTGGATTAAAAATACAAGGGCGTGGGCGCTCTTAAAGGGCGTCATCGTGATTATGGTGTTTATCGTGATCGCCGCATTCTGCAAGATGAACACGATTCTCTGGATCGTTCCCAATATTATCAGCATCGCCGCCACGGCTTTCGTGGTGGTTTTGCAGCCGGAACTCCGTGCCGCGCTGGAGGAACTGGGGCGGAAAAATTTTGTCGCCTCTTTTCTGGATTCCAACAAGAGGGAAACAGGTCGTTTTTCCGACCGCACGGTGAATGAGATTGTAAAAGCTTCCTTTGAAATGGGAAAAGTAAAGACGGGGGCGCTCATCGTGATCGAGCATGAGCAGTCCCTAAAGGAATATGAAAGAACCGGCATTGATGTGGACGGCATTATATCCAGTCAGCTCCTCATCAATATTTTCGAGCATAATACGCCCCTGCACGACGGCGCAGTAATCGTCCGGGGCAACAGGATCGTTTCCGCCACATGTTATCTTCCTTTATCGGATAACATGGCTCTGAGCAAGGATCTGGGAACGAGACACCGTGCCGGCGTAGGTATTTCCGAAGTCACGGATTCCCTGACGGTGATCGTGTCCGAGGAGACAGGGAAAATCAGCGTTGCCTACGGCGGTGCACTGGAGCGCGGACTGGACGCGGCGCGGCTGAAAGAACGGCTGTTAGAGATTCAGGATAAACCGATCGAGGAGAAGAAGCGCAAGCTTTTTAAAGGCAAAAGCATAGGAAAGGCAGGGGTTAAGAATGAAGAATAAGCTTACCCGGAACTGGGGCTTAAAAATCGCCTCCTTTCTCAGCGCGGCAGTTCTCTGGCTGGTTGTTACGAATATCAACGATCCGATTATGACCTACCGCGTGACGGATGTGCCTGTCACCATTAAAAACGCGAATCTGATCACCGACAGGGGGCAGGTTTACGAGGTGCTGGACGGCACGGATATGATAGACGTGGTGACGGTGTCAGCGCCCCGTTCCATCATCGACTCCCTTGACAGGAGCAATATTGTGGCGGTGGCGGATATCAACGATCTCACCAGCGTGGATACGGTGGCAATCAAGCTTTCCACAAACAAATACAACGATAAGCTTGACAGCATACGCGGCAATATCGACAGCGTGCGCCTGAGTATTGAGGAAAAACTGAGCAAATCCCTTCCGGTGAAATCAGCAACCACCGGCGAGGTGCGCGAGGGCTTTATCGTGGGAAGCGTTTCCACGGATCAGAACCTGATCCGCATTTCTGGTCCGAAATCCATTGTTTCCCGGGTCAGCAAGGCACAGGCGGAGGTGGATATCTCCGGCTTTTCAAACAATATCAGTACGGACTGTGAAGTCCGGCTCTACGACGAGGAAGGGAATGAGATCACCGCGGAAAACCTTGAAAAGAGCATTTCCAAGGTGCGTGTCAACGCGGAGATTCTGGAGCGCAAGACGCTGCCCCTTACCTGCGAAGTGACAGGCACGCCGGAGGACGGCTGCCAGTTTACGGGTGAGGTTACCTTCAGCAAAGCCGCGGTTACGGTTGCCGGCAGATCCAAGCTGCTGGAGAATATCGAGGCAATTGCGATTCCCGCAGGCGTTGTCGATGTGACCGGCGCGACGGAGGACGTGACTGTGCTGGTGGATATCACGAAATATCTGCCGGACGGCGTGACACTGGCGGAAAATAATTTTGTGGGCAGGGTTGACGTTACGGCAAAGATTGAGGCGGAGCGGGACCGCGCCGTGCGGATTCCCGTGGGGCGGATCCGATTTGACGGACTTCCCGAAGGTTACCGGGCTGTGATCACAGAGCCGGTCAACGAGTGTAGCATTACATTCAGCGGACTGCTTGCGGTTCTGAATGAAGTGACGGCGGAGGAAGTGACTGCCGTGGTAGATCTGGAAGCATGGATGGCTGATGAGGATATGGAGGAACTCACAGAGGGCAGTTACTGGATGCCGGTAAACGCCACAGTGGAAGGGCGGAATCTGAGACAGAACGGCGTTTCGGAAGTCCGTGTCCATATTATTGAAAACGAAAATTAGAAGCTACGGAGGTGCGTATGAGCAGATTATTTGGTACAGATGGAGTCCGCGGTGTTGCGAATGAAGAGCTGTCTCCGCTTTTGGCGATGCAGCTTGGGCAGGCGGGCGCTTATGTCCTGACAAGGGAGAATGAACACAAACCGACCATCATGGTGGGCTGTGATACGAGAATATCGGGGGATATGCTGGCGAACGCACTGATGGCTGGCGTCTGTTCCGTGGGTGCGAACGCCGTGTATGTGGGTGTGGTTCCCACGCCGGCGGTGGCGTATCTTACGAGAAAATACAAAGTGGATGCGGGTGTTGTCATCTCCGCTTCCCACAACACCGTGGAATTTAACGGCATCAAATTCTTTGACGGAAACGGTTATAAGCTTCCCGACGCCCTTGAGGATGAGATTGAGGCGCTGATTAAGAGCGATATGAAGGGCGTGAAATTCCCAACCGGCGCAAGCGTTGGTAAAATCAAATACCGCACGGACGCCAGGGAGGAATATATCAACCATGCCATGAAGGCGGTGAACGTGGATCTGCGCGGGCTGAAGATTGTTCTGGACTGTGCGGAGGGCGCGTCCTATTATACCTCCGTGGAAACCATGAAAGAACTTGGCGCGGAGGTCGTGGCGATCCACAATAACCCCGACGGCACGAATATCAACGCGAACTGCGGCTCTACCCATATGGAGGAACTGCAGGCGAGAGTCGTATACGAAAAGGCGCAGCTCGGTCTTGCCTTCGACGGTGACGCGGACAGACTGATGGCGGTGGATGAGCTGGGCAATATTGTGGACGGCGACCAGATTATGGCGATTGTCGGCAATCATATGAAAGCGCAGGGAAAACTGAACAAGAATACCATCGTTGCAACCGTTATGAGTAATCTGGGCTTCTTCCTGATGGGTGAGAAAAATAAGATTAAAATCGAGCAGACCAAGGTGGGCGACCGCTATGTGCTGGAGCGGATGCGCGAGATTGGCGCAAGCCTCGGCGGCGAGCAGTCCGGCCATGTGATCTTTCTGGATGAAAATACGACAGGCGACGGTCTTTTAAGCGCGCTGCATCTCTTACAGGTGGTTGTGGAGACGGGCAAGCCCCTGTCGGAGCTGGCATCCGTCATGGAAGTGATGCCGCAGGCGTTAGTCGGTGCAAAGGTGCCCAACCATAAGAAAGAAAAATTTATGGATTATCCCGAGATCGCGGAAGCAATTGCCGCGCTCGACAAAAAGTTTGCGGGTGAGGGCCGTGTGCTGATCCGTCCCTCCGGCACAGAGCCGCTTGTCCGCGTTATGATCGAAGGCAAAGACCAGAAGGTCATCACACAGGAGGCAAAGAAGCTCGCGGAACTGATACAGAATATTATGTTGTAGGACTTGAGAAAAAGCATATAAATATGATATACTCATAGTATCATGTAAGAAAGAGGAAAAGGCAATGGTAAGTCAGAAGGTAGTCATCAAAAACCCGACAGGGCTACATCTAAGACCGGCAGGCATCCTATGTAAGGAAGCGATGCAGTTTAAATCTCTGATAACCTTTACATTTCGTGAAAATACAGCGAATGCCAAGAGTGTCCTGAGTGTGCTTGGGGCATGTGTCAAGTGTGGCGATGAAATCGAGTTTGTGTGTGACGGTGAAGATGAGGAGGAAGCGCTCAAGGCGTTGGTTGACGCCATTGAGAGCGGTCTTGGAGAATAATGTCACGTTCGGACGACCCCGCTGTGTTTATGCAGCGGGGTCTTTCACGTAAGTACGGATAGAAGAAAACATCCAGAAGGAGGATTTACAATCATGTTAAATTATAAGAGATATCGCAGAAACCCGGTGGTGGATTACCCGGAAAGAGAGTGGGTGAACAAACAGATCGAGAAAGCGCCCGTCTGGTGCAGCGTGGATCTGCGCGACGGCAATCAGGCGCTGATTGATCCCATGGTCGTGTCCGAGAAAATAGAGTTTTTTAACTATCTCATCAAACTCGGCTTTAAGGAAATCGAGATCGGTTTCCCGGCGGCAAGCCAGATCGAATATGATTTTCTGCGCCAGCTCGTGGATCGGAAGCTGATTCCCGACGACGTGGTCGTGCAGGTTCTGACCCAGTGCAGAGAGGAGCTTGTGGAGCGCACCTTTGAATCCATCGAGGGCTGTAAACAGGCGATCGTGCACATTTATAATTCCACTTCCACCCTGCAGCGGGATGTGGTATTCAACATGAGCCGTGAGGAGATCATCAATATCGCCGTGGAGGGCGTAAAGATGGTGAAACGTCACGTAGCCAGATTCCCCGGCAAGGTGATTCTGGAGTATTCGCCCGAGAGCTTTACCGGCACCGAGCTTGACTACGCGCTGGAAGTCTGCAACGCGGTACAGAGAGAATGGGGACCGACAAAGGAAAATCCCATGATTATCAATCTTCCCTCCACGGTGGAAATGACCACCCCCAATGTCTTTGCGGACAGAATCGAGTGGATGAACAAACATCTGGAAAACAGGGAAGCCATTATTCTGAGTATACATCCTCACAATGACAGAGGAACCGGCGTGGCGACGGCGGAGCTTGCGCTGCTGGCGGGCGCGGAGCGCGTGGAAGGCACCCTCTTCGGAAACGGTGAGCGGACTGGAAACGTGGATATTTTAAATATTGCTTACAATATGTTCTCACAAGGCATCGACCCCGAACTTGCCATCGAGCATGTGAACGAGAGCATTGAGATTTACGAGAGATGCTGTAAGATTCCCGTGCACCCCAGACATCCTTACGCGGGCAAACTCGTGTTTACCGCCTTTTCCGGCTCCCATCAGGACGCCATCAACAAGGGTGTGAAGGCGATGAAGGAACGCGGCGGCGAATACTGGGAGGTGCCCTATCTGCCCATTGACCCCGCGGATATCGGCAGGGAGTACGAGCCCATCGTGCGCATCAATTCCCAGTCCGGCAAGGGCGGCGTCGCGTTTATTATGGACACCTATTTCGGCTTCAAACTGCCTAAGGGAATGCACAGAGAGTTTGCCAATGTCATTCAGGCAATCTCCGAGAAACAGGGCGAAGTCAGCCCCGATCAGATCATGGAAAGCTTCCGGCAGGAGTATCTGATGAAGAAAGAGCCGATTCATTTCAGAAGGCTTCGTGTGGATGATCTGAGCGAGGAGACAGAGTCCGAGTTTGATACGAAGGTTACGGTCGCTTACACCGACAAAGGCGTGGAGAAACGCTTCGAGGCGGTAGGTAACGGTCCGATTGACGCGGTGAAACGTGGACTGCAGGAAGAACTGGATGTCAGCATCAAGATTCTCGATTATGAGGAGCATGCGCTCCAGAGCGGCTCCAACTCTCAGGCGGCGGCATATATCCACCTGCTGGATGCTGAGAGCGGCAGCGTGACCTACGGCGTAGGCGTCAGCTCCAATATCACGAGGGCATCCGTGCGGGCAATTTTCTCGGCGGTGAACAGACTGGGGCTGGGGGAGCACGATTAACCGATATTACGCTTCTGGCGCGCAGGATGATCACTGAGAAAATAAAATAAATGTAATTTCGTTTAATAAATTTATCATTTAAAGTTGACTTATCTTTTGCGGTTCCATATAATGAATGTAGGTGTTACCAAAACGGTAAGCGGTTCACCTTTCGCCAAAATGAGTACATTTTGAGGGCTTCCAGTATCTTGGGAGGTGATACAATGGAAAATTCACGAAAGGTAAAGGATATGATGATAGAAACGATCGTTGGGATTGTGGGTATTGTAGTGACAGTTGTAAGTATTATCGTCACGATCATCAGTATCATACAATCCCACGGGATACATAAACATCAAAAAAGCAACCGCCACCACCAAGGTTAGTTGCTTTTTTTGATATATAACTAAAACCGAGGTGAACCGTTTGCTTAAGGGTAGCACCTTTAAAATTATAATATCGTAAGTCATATTTTGTGTCAACTGTTTTTGCTGAAAAATATCATAATTAAATACGATAGTTAGCACAATAACAAAAAATCAAGTGAGAGGGAGGTATTCTTATGGGGCAGATTGAACAACTGAGACAATGGGTAAACGAATCGGACAACATCGTTTTCTTCGGGGGCGCCGGTGTGTCCACGGAGAGCGGCATTCCGGATTTCAGGAGTGTGGACGGTCTTTATAACCAGCAGTACGACTATCCCCCCGAGACGATACTCAGCCATACTTTTTACAGAAAGAAAACCGATGAATTTTATCGTTTCTATCGAAATAAGATGCTCTGCCTTGACGCCAAGCCTAATGCCGCCCACCTAAAACTGGCACAGTGGGAACAGGAAGGAAAGCTGAAGGCGGTGGTGACCCAGAATATTGACGGGCTGCATCAGGCGGCGGGCAGCAAGAAAGTGTACGAGCTTCACGGCTCTGTCCTGCGCAATTTCTGTGAGAGCTGTCATAAGTTCTATGATGTGAATTATATCGCAGGTTCCGAGGGCGTGCCGAAATGCACCTGCGGCGGCGACATCAAGCCGGACGTAGTGCTCTACGAGGAAGGGCTGGACCAGAGTACCCTCACGGGCGCAATACGCGCCATCAGCGAAGCGGACGTGCTGATTGTGGGCGGCACCTCCCTTGCCGTTTATCCGGCTGCGGGGCTTTTGGATTATTACAACGGCAATAAACTGGTGCTCGTCAATAAAACACCTACCGCAAGGGACGGCATTGCGGATCTGGTGGTGCAGGGAAGCATCGGGGAGATATTTTCGCAGTTGGACTAGCATATTGAATTATGGAGCATTAATTATGGACATTCAGGTAGGCGACATCTTAAAAATGAAAAAGAAACACCCCTGCGGCTCCTCAGAATGGGAAGTGCTGCGGATCGGCGCGGACTTCCGCCTGAAATGCGCGGGGTGCGGGCATCAGATTATGATTCCGCGGGTGAAGGCGGAGAAGAATGTGAAAAACGTGGTACGCACGGAATCGTGATGTAGAAGCAATAAAAAGGACGACCCGGCGGTCATCGCTGACCCGGGTCGTCCTTTTCTGTTACTCATTTTTTATGGTTTTTAGTTTGAAGGTGTAGGAGCAGGTGTTGTCGCCTGTTTCTTAATCTTGACAGAGTCTATTGTAACTTTGTCGCTATCACCAGTACCTGTCTCCACAATCACATAAGTAATTGTTCCATCATTCTCAATAGGCTTGGTGAATACGGTCGGATTTGAACCAACTTCCGTTTTCTTAACCTTGAGCTCCGCTTTGTTATAAGCCGGATTCTTAATCTGTTTCTCTGCCTCAGTTTTAATTGCCGCAAGCGCAGCGTCTTCGGTCTCCACGTAGTCGATCTCGGTTACCGCCGTTTGTATTGCAGTTGCAAGTTCTGCCGCTGTCTGGAATTCCGAAATCTGATTTAAGGTAACGCTGGAAACTGTCACGATAAAGCCAGTTGCGTTTTCATCCGTCTCGGGAGTTGTCGAATCCTTCAGATGCAGCTTAAATGCAATCGTTCCCGAAGTTGCCGCTGACGTAGGTGCTGTGAACGTATAGTCGTCATCCGTGCTCTCCGACTTCTTCGCATAAGCGTCCACTGTCACGTTCGGGTTGTTTGTGATGAAAGTCTGGGCTGTTGCCAGCACTTGATCCTTCACTTCCTTCTCAAACGCTGCCTTATCGGTGTATTTCTCTTTCCATGCATCCTGCACGATCTTGGTCAATACATCTGCCGTGAAGCCAGTCGTAATATTCTGTCCACATTTTGTCAGATTATCCAACACGGGCAACGTATAGGTTATATTCTTTATTTCATCCTTATATGCCGCACCTGCACCCGGTGTCTTGGACAGATCCTTGATCGTCAGGTTAAATTTGATGGAACCTGTCTCTTTCACAGTGGGAGCCTTCGGCTCCTCAGCGATCTCCGCCGTGATGGAGATATTCTTGGTAGCGGTAACGCCTAACGCTTTTCTGACTGCAGCCGCAAACTCTGCCGCAGTTGTGGACACTTTAATCGTCAGTGCATCCTCGTCATCGCCGACTGTGGTTCCCGTTCCCAGATTCAAACTCGTAATCGCGGTCTTAACATCGCTCAGAGCAGAAGGTGTGGCAATCGTAAACTTATGATTATACAGAGGCTCTGTGCCTTCCGTTGCCCCGACAACTCCTACGGTTATCTGCCACCAAGTTGCAATCTGGTAGGAAGCAGGAGGCGTTACAGGAGTATCACCTTCCTCTGCTGCGCCCGATGCACCACCGCCTACTGCTGCGTCGTTTGTAATCGTTACGGTAACTGCCGCGCCCTTAATCGCCTTGTTGATCTCGTCTCTGATGTAATTCTCCACCCTATAGTTGATGTACTGAATTACATTCTGAGAGTCAAGGGAAGAGGTATACTCATCTTTCAAGGACTTCGTCAGCGTCTCGATATCGGACTGGAGTTTTGCGGTAAACGCGTCGTTCAGCGCTTCTGTAACCTTATCCGTTGCAAGACTTTCTCCGGGCAGAGTGATCTTGAAGGTCAGCTCATCCTTCACAGGACCGTTTGTGCCATAGTCAAAGGTTGCCTTGACATTTACCTTGCTGCCCCATTTCAGTTTTTTGTTATCCTTAATCGTGTTGTCTGCCGCATCCTTTGCGATAGCTGCAGCCAGTTTTGCTTTGTCGATCTTTATGGTCATGCCATAGCTTGCAGGCAGAACAATATAGGAATCTTGACCCTGCTTTTCAAAAGACAGATATTTCGGACTGCCCATTTCAAAGGTGACATAGTCTGCACTGGATGCAGGATTGGCAAGTACCACATTTTCCGCCAGAGCCAGATTGCTCTTAAAGCTGATCGGCGTATATTTCTCCCAGCCTGTATTTACGACATAATCCGTATCCGCAACTTTCCAAGTATCGCTGTTTTTGTAAACCAGTGCGATCTTGTTCTTTGCCGTATCCTTGTCGGCAGGGCTTATCTTGATGCTTGCCTTGATACAGTATTTCTCATACTCCGCACGCTGCTCTTCCGCCTTGGAATCAGGTAATGCGTCTGCTGCGGCAACTGCATCCTTGTAAGCCTGCGGCGCGTTTGCGGGAAGCATATACAGATCAACCGGGTAAGCCTTTTTCTCGGTTGCCGCCTTCGCCTTCAGATACCAGTTACCATTCGCATCATACTCGGGCTTAAACAGTGCGCCTTCGGAATAAGCGATTAACTCCTGCACAATGGCTTTGTTCTTGCCGTCTAAAATGGTCAGAGCTGATACGGACGTCGGTCCTGTCAGCACAGGAGATGCCGTCACCTTATACTTGGTCTTATCTGCTGTGTAGTCCTTAAGCGTAATGTTCAGCTTCACATCAATATATTTTACGCCGTTATTGATACTGATGTAACCGATGCGGTTATTCTTAGCCGCTGCATCATTGCCAGTGATCTGATCCAAAGCCGCTGTATCCGGTTTCGCCGGGTCTGTGACAAGCTTCAGATCGCGCTTTAATGTGATGTACATACGCCCGTCAGAGTCATATCTCGCCTCAAAGTACTTGGTGAAACTGTTCTCCTGACCGTTGATGATCGCGTTCTTTGCAAAATTCTTTGTGAACCACTCGGGCGTATCACTCTGGTCACTCCAATCAGTCCCGGTATACTCGGCCCAGCCGTTTCCAGACTTGTAATTGATATACACGCCGTTCTGGTTCTTTAGGGACAGGGTGTAATTGCCGCTCGAGCTCAAATTAGGCGCTTTCGCCTTCGCGATCTTTACCGTCACCTTGGTATCCTTAAATGCCGGAACAAACTCGCCGTCCACCAGAGAACCTACAGTAGCTACCAGATTGTAATTGCCTTCGTAGCTGGTATTTACATACAGGTTAAATCCATCGCCCAGCAGAATCGGAAGAGGTGTATCAAGATAACTTACCCTATCTTCATCTGTAAATACTCCTGCAATACCGGAAGGATTCTTCTTGGTCTGATCCACCGTCAGCATCACATACTTATCGGTAAAGTTGTCGTCCTTTCCACCCTTCACTGTGTAGTATGCAAGGTTGTTTCCATCCGGTCCGAAACTGATACCCTGCGAAAACTTGGTCTTTGTAGCGATCTTCGGGGCTTTAATCTTGCTGTCTTTAATAAAGTTGGCGTTCTTCAGATTATATTCGACAGATGTATTCTTCGCCTTATCCTTCAAGGTGATCGTTGTCGTTTCGGCGTTTGCTACAATTCTGTATACATCGCTTCCGCTATTTACAATCTTTGTAATCTGTTTGCCGCCCTTGATGGTGAGCTGATGGTTCGCAAGGTAGAAAGGAACATAATGCCCATCGCCATCGTCCTTCATCACCTGAAGCTCAAAGTAATTGTTGGTGTTGTTTCCCTTATAGGTAAGATCCTTTTTGCCGCCTGTGTAGAGTGCTACCTTACCTGTCCAGTTGGAGTCCTCAAATCTGGAAATTTTGAGAACTGGCGCTGCATCCGCCTGTTTGGTCGTAAGTTTCAGCGTCTTAACCGGCCTCGGATTGCTGCCGTCCTTCGGGATTGCGGTAATCTTTACGTTCTTAACCGCACCCTTAATGGTAAGATTTCCTTCTTCATCAATAATTACATTCTTATTGCTCGATTTGAAAGTAAGGAGCTCGGGATCGATAACCTCCTCGCTACCCAGATCATAAGTCTTTTTGCTTAATTTGGTTCCGGGAGCCAGCACAGCCACTTTGTATTCGTCTTCAGACGTAGTAGCTGCGATCTCGGCCTCATCAGCCTTGATATCCTTCGCTGAGGCATCGCCGTCTGTCACATTAAATACGGCAATACTGCTCATCTTCAGCCCCTCGTCTGTGATGACAATATCCTCTGTGTATTCCGCATCCGTCGCATCTCTCGCATAATCATCCGCAATTACCTTGACGCAGAAGGTGTTCTGAGCAGCTTTCGGAGCCACTGTATAGTTCTTATTGATGGACACTTTGCCGTTCTTTACGGTTACGTTTGCCTTGATCGCTGCAGGCAGATCCTCTGCGCCTGCATTACCACCCACGATCTCGTATTTCAGCTTTTTGCTCTTTGGAGCCAGTTTCTTATCGCCATTAGCAACCGCGCTGTTCAGGTCGGTTGTGACAGTAAAGTTCGCCGCTTTGCCATCCGCCTTGTAAACCTCAAGCGGAGCTGCGGGATTGATCGTTTCAATTCCGTTTACTACAGTCAGTTTCTGGGTCGCTACTGCGCCATAAGCTGTATTCTCTGCATAAGCGGTAACTTTGACACCCAGATTCTTATACACATCATTGTATACCGTTCCATTAATGCAGGTAGCGTTTCCGGCGTTTACGGTCACGGCATTCTTCAGTGTGTCGTATTTCGCCACCATACCCTTATACGTATGGTTGCCCTGTGCGTTTGTGCCAATTACTTTCCCGGTGGAAGTATTGACAAATTCTACTTTCACGGTGCTGTAGGAAGTCAACTTGCCGAAGTTGGGGGTTGCCACCGTAATGTCCGCCTCCTGACCAGTGATCAGTGTGGAATTACCCTTCTTCAGAGCGAGTTTTACTTCATAATAGGGGTCCTTTGTCTCGATCGCGGGAAGTTCTGCCTTGCCGCCGATGATGGTTTTCTCAGCGTCGCTGGCTGCCGCATCTTTCGCAATGGTCTGTACAAAGCTTACAGTAACGCCAAAACCGGATAACTTCACACCTTTTAGATCCGAATCGGTAATAACAGGAATGGCAAGCAGTCCGCCCGCAGCCTCTATATCAGCTTTTTTCTTATAAGGCGTCTTGTTCCACTCGGTTACCGCTGTGGTGATGGCTGTTTTCACCGTATCGGGCGTTCCTTCCGGGAACGTTTCGGGAGCCGTAACGTCCACTTTGTAGAAAATTTCGCCCGCTACAGGATCAATAATCCCCTTAGGCGCGGTAATCTGCAGCTTGATTTCCTTGTCGGTTGTAGAAACCAGCTTCACCTCGGGGTTTTTGCCCACGATGGTAGCATTCGTTGTGCTCACGGTCACTACGCCGCCCTTGAGCGCGTCTTTCTCCGTGAGAGCCGCGATCTGCTCTTCAGTCAGCCCGGTTCCATCCACAATGATAACTTTCGCAACGTCCGCTTTACCTTCCTTGCCGGGTGCTGCTGTGACAGCAAGCTTGGTAACGCCATCTTCTTTTATAATTTTCGCATCAACAGCATCTTTGGCTGCCTTGATAGCTGCCGCATCCGCCGTTTCACTTACAGGTATCACATTTACAGTCAGACCGTCCACGCTGGCGTTCGCTGTCTTAACGGCAAGCTTATACTCCGCCTTTGTATCCACGGGAATGGAAACCTTGCCGGATTTTACACCCTCAAGAGCCACTTCCGCTGCCGCCGCGTTGGTCTTCACCTTGAAACTCTGCTTTGTCTTGTCTGCCAATGTCAATTCTACAGTCAGTACCTTATTGTACTCGCTGGAATCAAAGTGCAGCGTAACAACATCATCCTCAACAGAAGCCCATGTAGCTGCTGTTTTAGCGCCGTCCTTTACATCCGCGTTGAACAGTGCCTGCGGCGCCAGACCCTTCACGAGTTTTGCCGTCACCGTTTTCGCGTAGTTTACATTGTAAACCTTATTCTTGTCGGGAGCGACCACAGCGTCGCCTTCCATTACAACCAAGTCGTAAGCATCCGCCGTCTCCACATTTACTTTAATGTCGCCGGTCAGATCTACACGGAACACATAAACGCCGTTCTTGGGCACTTCCAGTTCGTCGCCCGCAACACCGCCTACCGTGTAGGATACTTTGGAAATTTTTACATTGTCTTTCGGCTCGATCACAAAGCGGTATGTGCTGTCCGCCTTCTCGTTTGCAAAAGTAACGCCGTTATCCGCTGGTGTACCAGTTAACGCCTCATCGCTGCCCGCAGGGAGCACCTCTGCCGTCACATCCGCCGTGGGATAATTTACGGTAATGTCGAATTTTTTGTGTGCAATGGCAATCGCAGCGGAATCCTCTAATGCAGCTGCAGGAATCTTATACGCCCATCCGCCGTTTTCCACCTTCGTCGCCGCGCCGGCGATTTCGGCAATATCGTCCTCATTTTCGCCAACCGTAATAACCGGCTCTGTCACCGCATCAACGGTAAACTCGAAGAAGTCCGCGCCTGCCTTTACTGTATAGGTGTCATCGTTATTGTCTTCCACAAAATCACCTGTCACTACCTCATAGTCATAACCATCGGTAGTAAAGCTGACAGTCTTATCGGTATCGAATTTCTCTAATACAGAGTAAACTTTGATTTTTACAGACTTTGTAGTCCATGTTTTGCCTGCGTGTCCCTCACCTTCGGGGATGCCATCCGCATCCGCACCAGTAAATACTGCCTTAAGGGAAGCTAAATTACCTTCTTGCGCAACACCGGGTGTGAAAGAAGACGGACCAACATACAGGTCCTCTACATACCCTTCAATGGTAGCGCCGTCGCTCGACGCATAGTTCTTATCATATACAGCCTCTACCTTATAAATTTCATAACCCGGCTTAGCCGTTGCAGAGAATGTCAGATCAGCAGTCGTCTTTACGGTCTGCCCGGTCACTGTCTTAGCGCCGTTCTTGATTTCCACCGTATTTTCAGAAATGGATGTAAAGTCAACCGTCTTAACGGCATCCTGCTCGGTATCCAGTTCATTTACAACGCTGATAGCCAGCGTGCCGGATTCGGTAATATCGGAAAGGTCGATCTTATAGTGCTTTTCCACTTTTTTAGAAGCATCCGCAGCTACAGCTGTAACCGTGCAGGACGTGCCCTCCGTTTTACCTGTAGCGGTGAAGGTCGCGGTCACATCTGTATCCTCAACTGCCGTATAGTTGGTCTTTGCCTTCACACCGAAGATTACGAGCTGCCCTTCTTTTGCCGCTGTTGCTCCACTGTCGCCGCCCGCATTCACATAAGTATCCGCTGTGTAAAGAGCAGTAATGGTGTCATTGCCAACCGCGGTTAATTCGGCTCCCTCACCTACGCCAGTCTTGTCGATGGTGATAGCCGCAGCGGCAGTTGCCTCTACTTTGATGGTGATATCCTGATCATCCGTCACAGCCAGACCGGACAGGTCAGAAGGTTTGAAGGTATAAATCGGGTTCTTTGAAGCATCCGCCTCTGTGGAAGTGAGAGTCTTCGCTTCCCCATCACCCGCCTTAACACTTACCTTTCTGATCTTGGAGGTGACGCTATCGCCTGCCTTGACAATAAAGGAGATATCTTCACCTTTGGCGCTGTACAGGATTTCGTCCGTGCTTGATGCGGTGATTTCTTTCTCTGCATCTGCATCCGCTTTCTTCGGATAGAATAATTTGTAATCCGCAGAACTGTCCGCAGCGGCTTTCAAGGTATACGCCACATCAGCGGTGGTCACAATGATTTTTACGCTGGTGTCATTCTTCTCTACCTTTTTGTCACCTTCGGTTACCTCATGTACCAAAGCGGATTTCGGAACCTCGTAAGTTCCCTTTGTAGCCTTGATTTCGGTTGCGGAACCTTCCGTATCGCCAGTTTTCGTCTTATACTCAACTTTGGTTATCCGCTTGCCGTCTTTCGCTTCCAGTTTGAAAGTGACAGCTACACCCGGACGAAGCTTGCCGCCGTCCACGCAGCCGTTCGTATAAGTGATTACAGCAGATTCGAGAGCCTTGGTATTATTCTTATCTTCCTCTGTCGGATCTGGCTCTACCGCTTCGACCGTCTGCTCAACAGTGACGATCGCGTTAGGAACGATGGAGAGCGTCTTGTTTTCTCCATCATTTGCTTCCGGATCCTCAGCCTCAAGTGCTTCGTCGTCCGGAATCTCCTCCTCAACGGGAACCTCATCCGGATCTTCCACAGGCTCCTCAGCCGGATCGGTAACAGGTGTTTCGTTATCGCCGGAAGGATTTTCTGTCTCTCCCTCGTCCTCGTTTTCCTGCTCGTCGGCGGGGGTGGTTTCGGTCGTATCGCCTGTCTCCCCCATAAATTGACAAAAAAATAGTCTTGCTCTTTTCCAACACGTCATATTCCCAGTGTTTATAAGGGATTCTCAATTTTTGGAGATGGAAGAGTGTGCGGTATTTCAATCCACGTCAAACAAGATTCTGTCAAAAGCACCCGATTTGTCGCTAATTTGTAACTAATTAAATTTTTATTAAATCGTACGACCCGCATGGACAGGGGGATGGGAACGGTTCCGGGGCGGGGAAATTTGTCACTAATTTGTTGCTAATAGAATAAAAAACATACGTTATCACACAAAAAATGCAAGTGTTATTATTTGGAAATATTTTACAAAAATTCAGAAAGTTTTTTCCCCATATTGAAACAGGTGGCTATTGGGAAAAGCATGTAGCTTTCAGTAGCCGTTAACATGTTTGTGAAAGCTGTGATCCGGGAACAAAAATTACCATTTGAGGTAAAGGTAGACCCTTTTTACAGCCGCAAAAATAGGGAGCGCCTTGAAAAATACGTACAGCAGTTGAAGGATGGAAAAGGCGCAGAACACGAACTGGTAGAGGTAGATTGATGCGAAAAATATGGTCGGATGCTGTACAATATCTGATGTGACTGTTACAATTGGGGCGGTTGCGGCGGAAGCGGAAAAGACGGCGACTGAGGTTGCAGCAGAAATACAGACTGCTGTTCAAGCTGAGGTAGATAAATCTATGGGTTCAAATGTTCCGGCAGTTACATGGGATGGAACCCAAAGTGATGAAGCAAGAATTACAAATGCAGCAGCAATAAAAACAGCGATCGATGCTGCGGTGACTGCAAGTGGTAAACTTCCCAGCGGTTTTACCGCAACGAAGGCGGCAGATGCAACATTTACGATTAATGACCCTACTGCTTCCGATGCCGGAAGTGCAACCATCACTATTACCGTTACGAATACCGAAGACTCTTCAAATGGTACAGTAACCATTACAGTGGTAATTCCGGCAACAGCATAACGTAATTCTTTGTATAACATTACGGAAATATTTTTAGGAAATTGATATGTAATAAAAGACCAGCCACCCAATGCGGGTGGCTAGTCTTTTTATCTTTTCAGATATTCCATTATATTTTTTTTAGTTAGTTTTTGCTTCTGCAAGAACTGTTACATTTACGTCAGCAGTTGTACTGTCTCCCGCTTTCGTTACTTGCAGGGCAACGGTTGCCTTGCCATTGTCTGCATCGACAGTAATGCTTGTAGGACTCTTTGCCGTAACGGTAAAGCCGGTTGCATATCCAGTCTGCGTTTTCAGCCAAGTTTCTACTGCGCTCGCTACAGCGGCCGCCTTCGTATCACCATCTACGACATCGTTATTGCTTGCTGCGTCATATTGGATCGTTATTTTGCTGGCTGCAACAGCGTTCCAAGGGCAGTCTGTTGCGTCTGCATCCATCGTCTCGATTGCAGTTTTCGCATTTTCCGCTGTCTTTTCCGCTTCCGCCGCAACCGCCCCAATTGTAACAGTCACATCCTGATCTGTATATCCCGTTTTAGAAACTGTTATGACTACGTCAGCTTTCGTATTATCATCAGCTTTAAGAGTCATAGATTTCATCGTATAGCTAAATCCGGTATAGCCAGTCAGCTTTGTTCCAATCTCTGTCTGCAATGTTGTCCATGCGGCGCTCTTTGCAGCAGCATCAATATCGGTGCCTGCGGCATTCTTTGTTACGGTAGTCGTCCAAGAATCAATAGCCCCGATAGCCGCTACTGCCTCTTCAACAGTCTTTTCGGGCTCGCCCGGTTCTTCCCCGCTTCCGCCGGGGGTATAGGAAGGTGCCTCTGCGTATACAGGCTTCTCAGCGCCTACTACGGTTACCTTTACAGGAATACCGTACAGCTTCATAAGATCTGTTCTGCTTGCTTCAGGTGCAGGAGTCTCAGTCGCTGTGCCTTCTGCGTTGGGCTTTGCCGCCGTGTCTGTTGCCTTCTTGATGGTTTTGTAGTAAATGCTGTTCTTCGGAACAACCAGAAGGTTTGCATTGCACTTTTGACCATTTTCGATCACGGTCTTTGCCTTAACGAGGATCTGACCCTTATCGTTAGTGCCATCGCCTTCTACAATGAGGCTGCCCTCATCCTTCTTGCCGGGATCAACCATTGCAAGACCAACGTTGACGTACACGCCGCTGGTATAAATATTGATCGGCGTTGGCTCTCCTGCCTTACCGGATTTGATCTCTGTCTGTGCAGGCAGATACTTCTGGGAAGCCTTCCCCGGTTTACCTGCGGCAGGAAGCGGCGCTGCCTTGATGGTGATCTTTACGGTGCCTTCCGCATAAGTATTATACCAGCCCTTATCTGCTTTTGCATAATAAGAGATATAACCTGTCAGATGCGGCTTAAGATCTTTACTGGTCAGATCAGGTACTCTTGCCTTGGAAGTATCAAAGTCAGCTGCTGTCAGTTCTGTATCCGGCTTACTTGCTGAAGCCTCTTTCACATCATACATGAGTTTCAAGACTTCTACGCTGCTGGTGTTCAGCTTCAGATACTGCATACCGGTCTTTGCATCCGTATCAATGTAGAACAGGCGTGTGAACTTGTTGGACTTGCCATTCACGTTCGCGTTCTGCAGAGTGTGGAAATCAACACCGACCATCTCACCCTTGCCGACACTTGCCTTACCTGTCAGGGCGATCGCACCGTCAACAGGGTTGAAGGTATAACTTGTGGTAGGTTTAAAGGTGAACTTCTTGTTCTTTGCAACCTTAACAGTAAGGTTTGCTGCTTGAGCCTCGGGCTTGAAGCTTGTGCCGGTTCCCGTACCAACGGTCACTTTCAGCTTATAGGAGTTCACATACAGGTTCGTATAGTCTACGCCATCACGATCCGTGTAATCATTCGTAAAGGTCAGTGTGGTCTTACCGCCGTCTCCAACTGTAAAGAAGGCTTCTTTGCCAGCTCCCGCACCGGAGTCGATCATGCTGTTGAAATCTGCATACATATAGTAGTTCTTATCTGTACGTGCAGTCCAGTCAACCTCAATTTTCGCAATCTTACCCTTTGCGACAGGATCTTTGCCGTTCATCAGGGCAAGATCGAGTTTCTGCTCGGACGTCTTAGCGCTGTTCCAGAGATTATTCGGCTTGCTCGTCACCTTAACGCTCGTCTTGCCAAGGGTCTTATCAAAGCCCTTGTTCAAAATGGTATAGGTGTAAACCTTAGCTTTCTGTCCCTTTGCCACGTTCTTGTCGGTCAAGGTGATCACTGTCTTCTCCGCGTTCGCGACGATATAAGCATAGCCGGTTCCCTTGGAGACGAACTTACCGCCTTTCACCTTCAGATCGCAGTTTACAAAACTCGTTGCGTAATCCGGGAAGGAGGTGGAGGTGCCGTCACTCTTTGCACCCATCATTACCTGTACAAAATATCTGGGTGTTCCAGTCGCCTTGGACTCGATGTCCTTATCGGGCTGTACTTTGTTTGGCGTATGTACCGCCACATTAAAGTCAGCCTCACCAAGGTCGTCATCATAGTAAATATCCTGAGTGCTTTCTGTGGTCAGGATTTTGAGTGCCAGATCTTTGCCATCCGTTGCCGTCCAATCAAGATCAAGCAGCAGTTTTTTGCTTGTCTTCTTGCCGTCGTTTGCGGTCACTGTAACATCCGCTTTCACGCCGCCTGCATTTGCCCAGATTTCACCGTAACTATCTACGCCCCAGACGCCTTTCTTGCCGCCCTTGTAGGTGAAGTTTCTAAAGAATTCAGGGTTAAGTCTTCCCCACTTCGCCGGGCTGTAGGTCGTGCCAGCTGTCGCGGGTTTGCCAAGCACAAAGATCTGTGCGCCATTTGCTTCTTGCGCGCTCACGGTATTTCTGGTCGTCTTGTCGTTTTGTGTTGCCAGCACCTTGTATCCGGCCATAATACCATCTTTAAATACTGCTTTTGCAAGTACCAGATTATCCAGACTGATCGGATCGCTGGTCACGGTGAATACATTGCTCAGCTTCGCCGTGGTATTCCCAGTATAGTCCGCCGCCTGTACCAGAATCCTAAACTGGTTATTGTGTGTCTTGACCGGATCGAATTCAAAGTTCTTATCAATGGTCACCTTGCTGCCCTTCATGGAAATACCTGCGGGCGCATCCACAAGGGTCATATCAGTTATGTCGTTATTGAAGGTACCCGAATCAGACTGCGCACCAACTACCTTATAGGTCACTTTCTTGGACTTTGGCTGTTCTGTCTTGTCGGTTGCAGAACCGTTAAAGTAAATATTCTTATTAGTAATATTCAAGGTCGCCGGTTTGCCAGTCGCCTTGTAGAGTTTCGTGCCAAGGTCAGTGAAGGCAAAGGACTCAATACCTCTCACTACATTCACTGTGATGGAAGCGCGGGTTGCATACATCGTGTGCTGTGCACCGGACATGTCGTTGTTATTCTGTCCTGTCATATCCGCGGTCGCGATCACGGTGATGGTGTGCTTGCCTACATTGTTCTTACCTTCAGCTACGTTGTCTACTACAAGATCACCGTTGTCGTCAATCCAGACATCCATCTTAGACTGCCTGTCAACAGGAATGTTATCCACCAGAATGTCTTCTGTAATCTTGTAGTTTACCTTCTTATCAGTAAAGGTAGGTGTTGCAATATACTGCGGTGTCTCAAAACTCTGTCCGGTATAGAGAGTGGACGCGGGTTTTTTCTTGCTGTTCTTTACAAGCTTAAGTGCAGATGCAAAGTAGGTATCAATCGTACTTGCAGCAGCGACATCCGAATCCAAAGAACTCTCAACTGTCGTAGCGCCACTCTTATAAACTAATTTTGCTTTTACATCGTAGGTCCACGCTGCGCCGTTACCGAGATCCACACCGGCCTGTGCAACGTCGATCTTAATCCTTCTCTTACCACCCCAGCTTCTGGTATCGTCATTGAGCGGAAGGGTCAGAGTCTGCTGTAACTTGCCCTTGGTTATCTCCGCAAAAGTCTTCTCATTGTCATCCTTAGCCTTTGCGGCTGCCGTCACCTCATAGTACAGTTCGCCTCTATACGGGTCAGCGCTCTCCATCTCCACATCCACGTAGAAGGCAGTATCGGATGCGCCGTTCGTAACAGGTGTCACTGTGGGTTTCTGTGTCTTGTCAAACACAGGCTCCGCTTCCAGAGTAATATCCTGATGTACGGTAGAACCTGTTACTTCAAGTTTAAAGGTTACATTCTTATAGGTCTTTCTTGCTTCAGCTCCTTCAGCCCCGGGTGTGATCGTCACAACATCATCGGAAGCCATGGGCTCCAGAGTGATTTCCAGATTACCATTGTTGTCATAATAAGGAGTTACATCTGACTGGAATGCACCCGTTCCTGCGGAAACAGCACTGACACTGATATCAGACAATTCACCATCCGTCTCAACGGTATAAGTCTGTACGCTGTCCACGTCCTGTCTGATCTTGTTGCCTTCCTTCAGACGTACATAGGTTGCCTCTTTTGCTACCTGTAATCTGTAGGTACCGACAGAAGCGCCATCCTTCATCATGTCGATGGTGATCTCCTGCCCGCCAAGGTTTTTGCCTGCCAGATTGATCTTTAAGTACTTCTGACCACCAACAGTGAACACAACCTTAGGCATAGTCACAGCCGCGCCGGAAGCGTTCTTTACGACCGCCGTTACTTTCTGTTCTACCAAGTCAACTGCACTACCACTATTATTCAGACCGACCGCGTACACGCCGCTGGGGGATACAGGGTAGATACCGTATGCTCCCGCAGTCACCGCACTGAGGGTAACATTATCGGGGTCAGCGTCATCGACCGCCTTCAAGGGGGTGAGCTCGTAAGCTTCCGCCGTCTCGACGGTAATCGCAACGTCAGCCGTAACTTTGGCGATTTCGATCTTGGCAATGTCTCTGCCTTTATCTACTTCATCTACGCCTTCCATATAAGGCTCCAGCGCAACAGGTGTCTCTGTCTCGCCCATCTTGTAGGATACCTTCGAGAGATTGACACCGTCAGCGGGGACGATGGTCATCTCGTACTTAACGCCATAAGGAATCGTTGTATTTCCGTTTGCAACAGTTGTTTCTACAGCATCCTCACCCGTACCTGCGGTGTACTTTCTATCGGAAACGCTATAGCCGGCAGGGGTTGCCTCATTGCCGCCCGTGATAGGAGCGAGCTGCACCTTGACGGTCTTTGCCGACGTTGCGATGGTGATATCGGCATCAGACAAGGTTGTCATCTTCGCTGCAAGCAGTTCGATCGTCCATTCTACTTCGCCATTGGCAGGTGCCTTCGCAGCAACGGACTTCACGACACCTGCCGCTCCGGTAACACCTGTTTTTAAGATCTCGTAGCTCTCTTTTGTCTTTACCGTGAGGGTAACGACTTTTGCGTTTTCTGTTAACTTATAGGTATAAGGCGCTTGCGTCTCCGTATTATCAGAGCGCTCTGCGTCTCCGCCAACGGTGATAACTGCATTTTCTACAAAACCCGCATCAGCATCAGCCGTCTTAAACTTAAATGTCGCTGTGTTAGTACCTGCCTTTTCCACCTCGGTCTCAGCCGTGATCGCGATGGTATCCGTAAGCTTCGTGCCATCGTATGTGAGCAGGCTTGCAGTTGCAAGGTTGTCTGCAGTAATCTCTACCGTATTTACCTTTTTCAGATCATAGTCTGCTTCCGCCGCAACCTGTACTTTAATGGATTTCACGACTGCCGTGCCGATTGCCTTAGGCAGCTTAAGCCCTGTGTCTGCGGAAATCTGCAGACCGTCAGCAAGACCGGGGAAGTCATTAAGATCACCTTTTCCATCACCCGAGCCGCCATCCGTGTATGTCGTGGTTACAGCAGGAGTAGCATTCGTTCCTGTTGTTGCGGGAACTTCTGTCACGATCTCAGTGATCGTAGCCGTTGCAGTATCATTGCCGCCGGTAACCGCAAAGGTCAGTGCACGCGTCTTGCTGTCGTCTACCTTCGTGGTCACCACGATGGAAACGCCGCTCGCGTTGACACCTGCAGGCATAACGAAGTTGTACTCGTCGTCGCTGCCCTTTGCCGTGACGGCTGCCTTCTTGTCAGGGTCATAAACTGCCTCGACTTTGTCAATCGTGTAGGTTGCTGCCTCAGCATCCTTCATCTTTACCTGAAATCTGAAGGTCTCGCCTGCCAGCGCCGTTTTGATCGCTTTCAGACCTGTAGTATCGTCAGCTACCCAGCCCGGTGTAGCGGTGGAAGTGCTGGAGTCTTTCTCAGACCAGAACTTAATGTCCACCTTGTCATTGTTGTCTGCGCCGTCGACGTGAGCTTTTGCAGCTACGGCGGTACCTGCCTCTACCACTAAACGGACTTCAAGACCGGTCCTAAGTGCCGCGATGTCCGCCTTGTCGATCTTGCAGGAGTAGATGACTTTGTTATCCTTCGTTTCCGAATCAACTTTGATCTCATCCTCTGCCTCGGAACTATCTGCCTTTACATAAGCGTGAAGCTTCTTGCCAGCAGCAATGCCCGTGTCAGGAAGACCCGTGATGGTAAATACGAGATCCTTGGATTCTGCGCCGCGCTTGATATTAGCTGTCTCAGCTGTAGCCAGCTCTGGTTTATCAGAATCATTCTTTACGGTGTCGTCAAGTTTGATCTTGACGCCGGCTTCTTCAGTTGTAAACTTCAGCGCGTATGTGGGCTCGGATACCGTGATGGTAACATTCGCGTCCGCCGTGATCTTTGCGCTGTAGTTGGAGCCGTTGCGAACAGTTTCGCCCGAACCGATAGCAACGCTATCCAGCTTATAGCCAGCCTTTGCTACGACGTTCAGCGTCAGAGTTTTGCCATCCTGAATCTTGATGGTACCCTCTGCCGCATCCAAAGTAGCATCGCCTTCGTCAGCGGAAGCTGCCACAGTCACCTTCTGGTTCAGACCGGCAACGGGAGCTGCTTCTGTTCCGCTGTCTTTCCAGCCTGTAATCGTGACTGTACGCTCTACGGGAGCGGGATCTTCATTGGGCTCCACCTGATTAATCGTGTTTTCGCCCTCGGGTTCCTCCGTGTCTTCTGGGGTCTCGGGGTCAGTCGTGGGCTCCACAACCTCCTCTGCAGGCTCCTCTGTCGGATCGTCTGTATTGTCTTCGGACGAATCCTCTGCAGGTGATTGACCCTCTTCCTCCCCGGAAGTTTCCTCAGAATTGTTTTCTCCTCCGGGTGTTGTCTCGCCTTCCGTGGTGTCAGAATCGTCCGGCGTTTCGGTCTCATCTGCCTCCCCCACATCTGCCGATCCTTCGCTCTCTTCAGCGGGCTCGGTAGTCTCTGTA
>CAJUJK010000031.1 GCA_910586705.1 uncultured Lachnospiraceae bacterium
ATACTGTCGAAAATAAAATGCTTTTTCCGTCTACTACAAAGTGCCGCGTTACAGTATACCGTTATTGATACGATAAATCAGCCTGTTACTATCATCGATGCGGCGACTCCAGAATCCGGCATAATTCCCTTTTAATGGCTCCGGCTTTCCTATTCCGTCAAAATGCCCCCGCTCAATATCCTTTAGAAGTGTATTTATCCGTTTTATTGTTTTTCTATCCTGCGTCTGCCAGTAAAGGTATTCTTCCCATGCCTCATCAAACCATATCTTTTTCATTATCATAATCCTCAATTATTTCATGTTCTGCTCCCTTACCGGCATTAAGAGCAGAAATGCCACGTTGTAATTTTGCCAGATACTCGGCATTCCGTTTCGCTCTCGTCAAGTCGTTATATTCACGCTCGGAAAGAATTACCACATTTTGGTTATTCTCCCGTGAAACAATGACCGGCTCCCCATTAAAGGCATTATCAAGATAATTTTTCAAATTCGCCCTTAATTCAATCGGTTTTGTAGCAATCATCTTTTTCGCTCCCTTTCTTTAACTAATGGCGTACTGTTTTCAATACCATATTTCATATTATTTTCCCCACTTCTTTTCCAGCCCAAACTGCCTGCTGTCCTCTTCCTACACATTTTATACGGCAGTGTTTTAATACACAAGTCAATCTGTACTTTCATCATACCCGATTCCCCATAAAGCCGCAACAATTTTCTGTGGAGAGGCACCTTTATCATTCTGCATTAAAGTTCCCTCTATATCCGAATACATGAAATATAAGTCCTGCACCCTTCACTGCCTCCTCTATCGTTCCTTATTTGCACAGTAACATCTGTAATCCTTAATAGATTTCGTTTGTTATTTTATCCGTATAGCACATGCCATCATTAAGATAACAATCGCTATTTTCAGCCATTATTCAATATATTACACCCATTATATCATAGCTATACCAGCCTGCAATAAAAACACCTCTATATTTCTTCCAGCTTTTTCAACTCCTCCCTTTTAAATTCCTCCGTAATATGTACATACAGGTCCATGGTCATCTGCAGATTTGCATGCCCCAGATACTTCTGCACCGTTTTGGGCAGTATGCCCGCCTCGATACATCGTGTTGCAAACGTATGCCGGAATGTATGCGCGGAAAACACCGGGATCTGCTCAGTTCCATCCCTCTGCAGATTGACTTCTGATATGATCCTCTTTATCGCATCATTAAATACCGTTGCGCAAATTGGTGTATTAAATTTCGTCACAAACAGGATATCTTTAAACTCACCTACATTCCCATACTTTTCTGCCAGTATTTTCTTAAGCCTTATCTGCCTGTGCAGCGCTTTCTCACAAGCTTCATTCATCGGTACCGTCCTGACACTTGATTCCGTTTTCGGCGGTCCAATATGAAAAGTCTTCGCCCCATCCCCGTCAAATTTCTGGTATAAAAGTGTCTTTGTCACGCTTATGCTCCGCTCCTCAAAGTTTAAATCCTCTTCCTCAAGCGCACAGAGTTCCCCCGGTCTTAAGCCAGTGTTTACTGCGGTCACAAATAGGTTATTGTAAAAGGTTCCCGCAGCACATTCAAAAAAGTCTTTCTGTTCTTCTACCGACAATACAATCCTGTCATTTGGTCTGTTCTTTGCCAGTCGCACACCTTTCGCTGGATTTTTCAAAGCAAAATCGTTTTCGATTGCGATATTGAACAGGTCAAGCAACAGGATGCGCACCTTATTCTGCGTCTCCCACTGGTAGCCCGCCGCATCCAGCACATTGATCAGGTTCTTAATGTGCATCTGCCTGACTTCATCTACATACATAGCACCAAGTTTCGGCAGGATATGAGCCTCAAAAATATGCTCATAATGGCGCTTTGTATTGGGACGTATCAACGGCTCCTTATAAACCTTCATCCACTCCCTGTACCACTGTGTCACCGTCAGCCTTCTTTTGACACTTTCTCTCTGCGCATTTTCCTTAAGTGCTTCTTGAAGTTTATTTCTGATCTCCACCTTGCTGCTGCCATATACCGACTTACGGTTTCCAAATCTGTCTACATAACGCGCTTCATATCTGCCATTCTTATTCTGGCGTATTCCCTTGCCCAACTCCTTACCACTGTTGTCTTTTCCCATGAACTTCTCCCTTCCTTACCAAAAATTTAATACACAAAGTCGAATATCCTATACTCGTATTTATTATTACAAATATTTAATTTCGTTAAATAGCAAAAGACCGACAAAAAAAATGCTACACGCCGGTCTTTTGCTCATCGCTCAATGGATGCCTTAAATCGCTTCGTGCGCTATAAGATAGCGTTCAAACCGTTCCCTTTTTATCAGAGATTTCTTATTTCCGACACGCAGGACAAAATCACAGTCCTGCTCATTCATCAGTTCCCGTATCTTGTGCATGCCGATGCCGGTATATGCTGCCGCCTCTTCCACAGAAATATTCAATTTTTCCCACACTGGTACTATCATGTAGCATCTCATCCTTTCTCATTTTTATATTTTTTCTGTGATCTCCACTTGTTATCCTTGGTAGGCAGATACTTTTATCGGTCTGTCAACCCGATAATTATTAACCGTCAAAGCACCAACCGCAATAAATTCACCCCGCTGCAGTCCATTCAAAATGCCCGTCCATTTTCGATAGTTTTCCCGCTCGATCATCTTAGCAATGCGCTCCGTGCTCATTGCATCCGGACGGAAATACAGGATTGTCCCGCTCTGCAACATGCGCTGTTCCATCACTGTAAGTGTTCCTGCTGATATCTGCTGCGTCACAAGTATGAGATGCAGTCCCAGCTTTCGACCCTCGGACATGATTTTTGCCAAGGAAGATGCCCTGCCCGATGAAAGATTCTGAAATTCATCAACCAAAACATATAGCGGCTCATTCTGATAAAGCAAGGCATTTGCCTGTCGCCAAAGAAAGGAGAGCACCAACTCGGCAATAATTTCCTGCGTGCCAAGATCAAATCTGCTGAGGCGAAGAATATTGATTCTGCCTCTCTTGATGAAGCCATCTCCAGGGCGAAAAACATTCGGCATTGTTAGTGGCCGCAGTCTCTCTCTAACATTCTTTGCCAGCTTTTCCTCACTTCGTTCCAGTATTCTATCCAGGCATCTGATTCCTTCCTTTTCGTACATTTTTTCTTCTTGTCCTGCGTATATAGCTTCCCTCAGTACTGCCTCCTGATTGACTCCGAAACGCAATGCCCTCTTAACGATATCAGCAACAGAGCTGACCACGCTCCACTCATCCTCAACAGTCCCATCCTCATAGTGCATCGGTTCTAAGAACCTGCAGCGGATTCCTTCTGTCCGAACATCTGTCTCCGTTTTCGCTGTAGAAAATGCCTCTGCATACGTCCTAAATATTTCAGCGTCATCAAGGCAATGGTGCAAATCGAAAGCTAACACTGTCCCGCCATTCTTTACGATTTCACATATAATTCTCTGTGCTTCAACCGTCTTACCTGCACCAGATCCCCCAAGTAGCAACATATGGCAATTCAAGGAACTTTTCGTATTCATACAGACAGAATTGCCGCAATAAGGACCGATATCAATCAACATTCCGACCACCCCTTTCTTTTCATACGACATGCCGTAACAAATTCGACATCTCCTTCTTTGTTAAATTTTTCACGGGAAAATCGTAACATCCGGCGTCTCTCATACGTTCCCGCTATACTCCTGTAATTCATTTTTGCCGTAAAAGTCATGTCGCTCTCCGGTAGCAAAATTCCTTCTTTTGCAAGTGCTGCCTTGATTTGATCTTCTGCAAATATCCGAAGGAGCGGTTCAGCCATTTTCTTAAAGAGCTCCTCATGCAAATATAAGCTTGATGTATCAACGTAAAGAGTCTTTTCAATGTGGTCCATAGCCTCCAATCCCAGCTCCGGTAGCAAAAAGACAGCCAAATCTTTCTCTTGCGCCTGCCAGCGGTATGCTTCATCCAGAAACAAATCTACAACGCCCTCGATACTAGCCTTGCCTTGCTCGGCAAGACTTCTTGCCCACTCTATGATCTGCGGAAACTCTTGCTGCCGACCTTTTCGCCAATACGCTGGAAATAAGAAACACGCTGCTGCAACAAATACCTTCTCCGTCTGTGTCCTGCATTCTGGAACCCTCTCCCCAATTTTTTCAAACACCAAAGAAAGCTCCCCATCCTCCGGGACAACTTCCTCGAGCGAAACCTCTTCTGTGTGCAAATTTTTAATATAAATGAAAATGAAATCCAACCCTTCATCCTGTAAAATTCTGCCATCAGAAAAAATCAGCACTGGCGGCGTTGTGTTTTCTGAAGCCACATACGCTTGCATCGCATACTCGACCGCCTTCTCCATCTTTTTCTCCGAACCTCTTGGACAGTAAATCGTCCAGCAGAAATCTGCGTTTGCACTCTCCCGAAGATTTTCATTTTTTATGCAATCTTCGAGCCTAACTGGCGAAATATTCTTCAGGCGCTCCAAAAGCATAGGAAAGTCTTTCTCCTCTGCCACAAGAACAATCGGGCTCGAAATTGCGCACCCAAGCTCTCTTAAAATCGGATAATTTGCAGCGATACTCTTTAAAAGCTTGCTCTTAGAAAATTTATTATATTGCATTCTCCCACACCTCGCTCATTGTCGTTTCCCCCCTTTTAGCAAAATGCAATCTTCCGTCCAACATTTTATTCCAGCCCGCTTTGTTTGGTATTTCAACTTCTTTTGCATTGTTTAACAAATACGCCAGCAGTGCATCCATTATCTCCTCTTCGCAACGTCGCGATGTCTGGAAAAATACTCCGCGTTCTTTCATTGCACGGCACAGCTTTTTGGAAAGCATACCAGTCCTCCCATCTCCCATCCTCAAAAACACTCCTTCCGAATTTCCATACCAGACGATATGCAAAACCCTCCGATTTTTTTGACCATGCGATCGCATTATTTTGCTCAAAATATCGCGGGCATTACACAATCGTTTCACGTGAATGTGTCTTTCGTGCGCGCCAATCTGAGCATAAAACAGTTCCGCACATGCCCCTTTGAAAACTTCATAGCTTACAATTTTCTTTTCCAGTTCCTTATCCATTTTTTTGCTTTGTTTTCGCTCATCACATACAGCATCAATCTCCCGCTTTGCTAGGTACACATCCACATCCATCTTCTTTTGAAATGAATGATATACCAACTGCGTTCGCATCGAATCGGGTAGATTAGTAACAATCGAGCTTTCTCCATCCGCATTTTGCATGTATGGATTATCGTTATAGATTTGAGCCATTTTATCATCCCAATCTTGATACAAGGGAATGGGCTCTACATCCTTACACAGCCAGTTTTCACGATCTTCTCTATTCTCCATGTCCTGCTCCTTTCATCAATCTAAATCTGCCCCGTTTAGTTCGGAGCACCAATAGTCTTGGTCGCGCAACCATTTTCATCATATCTTGAAACCATCTCCCGCTTGGATCAGTCGAAAATATAATTGATGAAATTGTTAAATTTTGTATACTTTTACCCCCCCCCCACCACCAAAAAGAAAAGCAGGTTCAAATTCCTTTGAACCCACCATTTATCATTCCTTCTCTATCATTTTCCTCAGTTCTGCCGCCGCCCTTTTCGAATCAGCTCTAAATCTCTCAGCATCTGCCATCTTATTAACGGTTATCATTCGGAACATCCTGCCCTCTTTATCCAAACTTTCCATTTTTCCTATTTCGGCTGTCTTTCCTCCTGGATCCGCTTCAAATTCCTTATCGGATACTACTTGATAACCTCCATCTTCTTTCTTCTCTATTATCAGTTCAGACAACAGCGGTTTCTCTAAAAATCCTCCTCTTTTATTATCTATGCCTCTATATAATTTCTTTATCGTATCAATAACCCGTCGCTGAAGTATGGCATAAATCCAGCAGTAATCAGTATGATCCTTTATCACCGCCACACTGACTTTCAGCCTATCATTTTGTTCGGTCCAGTATTTTTTTGCCTCTTCACTCGCCTCCCTTTCCAACTGCCCAAGATGCATCCTGCACCGCGACTTAAACTCCTCTTCATCATATGTATTTCTTCTATATAAATAAACAAAACCTTCTGTTAAAATTCTCAGATCATAATTGATTTTCCCGATATTATCCAGCCAGAAACCGAGCAGTATCTCTGCATCCGTATAAAGATCTAATACTTCCAGTTCCTTTTTATATCTTTGGCAGAAAATGTAAAAACAGGCTATGATATTCTGCCAGACCAAGGACTTACATCCGCACAACCGATCGATCAGGTCAATATAATCCTCTGCCTCAAATATCACATTCCTATCTTTACTTTCCAACATCATATTCACCATATTCCGCAGCAGGACACCATTCACTGTTTTATGAAACAGAACTTTATCCTCCATATCCAGTTTCTCTTCAAGTCTCTGTATCTTATGATAAGAAAAACTGCCATAACTCTTATCCATTTTCAACGAAATAACAGCCTGATGCAAAACGGTCTCTCCTAAAGAGTCTTCCCCATTGGCTCCTTCCATTTCAATACTCTCCCCTTCACTAAATTCTGTCCAGAACAGGCAGCCCTTTTTCCCCAATGTCTGTTTCAGAAAATTAGCGCAAAAAGTTCCCTCCTCATCATCCTCAAACGGCAGCATATAGCTAATATGCTTATCATCCATCACTGTACCGCCTACAGTATTTGCATAACCTCCTATATGCTTTTCCTTTCTCCCGGTCAGATAGCTTAAGGTAAGTCTCGCATTCATCCATATATCCGACTCATAAAACCAGTAATCATCTACTAAAGCTACGCACTCCTGCAGAAGCCGCCTTACCTCCTCTATCTTTTCACGGCGTATCTTATCTTCTCTCTCTTTTGTACCATAAATACTACGCCCGTCAATCTGCAGTCTCGCACTGTCCGGGTCAAACAAGGCATAGATTTTTCCCTCTAATAAATGAAGATACTCAAACCATTTGTCTTTATGCTTATTTATATTGCAATCCTGAATCAGTTTTTCCCATATAATTTCCAGATTTCCATGCGCATATTTTTCATCTTTCAAATCAACCCCAAATTCATTCTTAAAATTTTGGCAGACTTGTTCCTCGTTTCCCTTACCGATCTGACAACCATCATTATTCTCTATACCGATCAACAATCTCCGCATTTCTCTTCCTCCAATTCACGTCACCCACTACTGCTAGTATATCACTCCATAACCTTTTCGCCCATCAAATTTGCGAAACTCACAATTCTTCCCGCCACTTTTTTGTAATTTTGGTAGAAAAAATCCACTCTTATGCATTTTTGATGGGCGAATTTGCCACTGCTTACAGTCTTCTCTTGTGCTGCTGTACCCCATAACCATCCACTGTACGCATCACAGATAGCCCCCTTTACGCTCTATCTATACTTTAATGCCAACAGCTTATTTCCTCCACCCATTGATATCTATGATACAGCATCCCGTATCCGGCGATCTGTACATATCCGAAGCTGATTCCACATTGATTTTCTGCCAGACATATTCCTTCGCATTTTCCAGTCCATTTATACGTGTGAGATACTCTCCGTCCCTGTGGATAACGATCTCTTCCCGGTGTTCCCACCACAGCAGCCTGTACTCTTCCCTGCAGCCTCTCGTATCCCCCAATGACCTGATATGCAGCGTCTTTTTCCTTTTTTCGGTATCAGCCCCGACATAGATGCCGAAATCCTCGGTAATGCAGCTTTCTATCATCCGGCCGCATTTTTTCAGTGAATCCGACACCAGCGTATGCCCGGACATCCCCCAACTCCATGAACATGTCTTTCCCGCGCCAAAAAATATGGTGCATGTATGGTCATCCCCTTTTGTCAGCCTGAGCATGGTTTCATCGCCGTCAAAACAGCCAAGGCAGACCAGCTCCTTCTGTACGCCGTCCTTCACTTCCAGCACCACACACTCCATGTTGTTTTCCAGTATTTCCACAAGATCACATAATCCTGCCATGATACGTTCCTCCTCCCATAAATTCAGATGATATCCTTACGCCGCACTCTTCGTCTTTGCCAGCGCCTCCATCACCCGCTTATACACTGCCTCGCTCATCGTCTCGGGTGCCGCAATCCTATACCGCTCCTGCACCGTCTCCATTGCCACCCCTGTCCTGTCAAGCTCCGCCTGCAGGTCACTCATCTGGCTGTCAGTAAGGACTGCCTCCGGCGCTTTCTTCTTTGCCGCCTTTTTCTTTCCTGTCCCGGATGCCGACGCTCCCTGCATCGCATAGACACATTCGCCCTTCGTGTTGACGATCACAAGGGACACGATCTCCCGGCTGTCATTGTATTCAATGGACGCCACCTTAAAACGGTCGTTGCAGTACAGCTTATCACCTTTCCTCTGGATATCTGCCAGTTCCCCCTGTATCCAGATGAAGGGGGCTGTATAGAGTTCCCTTCCAATCCCCCAGTTAAAGCACGCGCGTTTGAAACTGTCGGAAGCCTGCCCTTTCTCCTTCTCCGAATAGCTCATGGTCCCCACATCCTGCTTCGCTACCCACTCCTTTTTTATTTCATCATAGATCTCCACCGTACAGTAAAGGTTCCCCTCTATGCTCTGGTGGCTCCGTTTCCACCCGAAAGGACCGAAGGTCTCGTCAAGGATACGCTGGTCTACCCTCGCGTCCTTATAGAGTAAGAGGCTTAACCCGTTCTCCTTTATCACCGATACCCTGCACTCGATCTCCTCCGCCCTTAATAGTCTGATCTTATCTGGTCCTGTCTTCTGCCCTGCTCCTGCATCCATTTTCTCCATCTCCTTCCTGTCTGCCGGGGCTCCTTTTCCCGGAATCCCCCGGCAATCCTGTTTTCCCGCCGCTATAATCGCGTTTCTTCTATAAAAACATATTGCAGGCAACGCCTTACGCCGCTTTTACCTCAAACCGCCTGCAGTGTGACACGGTGACATAATCCGCATAGATCTCTGGTTTTTCCTCCTTGATCCGTTTCGTGTCGAGTCTCGTGGAATCAACGTTGCCCCATGAGACACGGAAACTTCCGCTCCTCGCTGTCTCATGCTCCCCCATCGCCAGCTTCACCTCCTGCTCGATCTGTTTCTTCTCCGTCTCCAGTTCCGCGATCTCCTTAAGTATATCCCGGCGTCTCTCCAGTTTCCCGTCAAACCCGGTCAGCGCCATCACCTCACCAGTCTTTGCGCTGCCGAAATACTTTTCGATCACCTCATCACAGGCTCTGCTCCCGTCCGGCGGCGGCATGATCCCTTTCACCACATGGTCATCCCAGAAAACTTTTTCCGCCCTGACCAGCTCCCCGATCAGGCTGTCATCCCACTCCAGTTTCCTGTAGACAAATCCCCTGCCCAGAATAAGCGCCGCGATATACCACACCCGCTTTCCTGTGACAGCCATATAGTGATAACACTGTAGCACATAGTGGAGTGGGATATTGCCATCCGCCCATTTGTCCGCATTGTAGGCACTGGCTGTCTTACATTCCAGTCCCGCATCTTTCCCGACTACAACACGGTCCACATCTGCGATCATAAAAGGATGCTCCTTACTCCGGTACATAAAGTTGGAGCGGCGGACTTTTAAGCCCGTCGCCTCCATAAAACGCTCCGCCACATACTGTTCCAGATCATGACCGATACGGATCGCTTCACTGTCCTGTTCTTCCACAGATTCGCTTGTTTTATCCTGAAATACTTTCATGGCACTGCTGTACGGATGCACCCCGCAGATTGCCCCCGCGTCAGAGCCGCCGATCCCGGTTTTCCTTAATCGGAGCCATTCCGCGTTACTGAATCCCGCTAATGAGATTTTGTCAAACATACCTGTTCCTCCTCTGTTTTTCTCTCCAAAGATATTTTGTAAAGATCATCTTCAGCAGCAACATATCCGGGAATACCGTACATCCCCCGGACATTTTACGCTGCCGTTTCCTACAAAATAAAGAATGAGGACAGCCGGAACATAACGCCCGACTACCCTCACACATACTTTATTCTTCCCGTGATATACCGTTTTCCTTTACTTTAGACCAAAAGGTTACTGCTTTCCCTGTTTATGCCGCCTTTACAAGCTGGTATGCCTTGTCGATCAGCGGGTTGCCGTCCACCGTGCGGGCAAACAGGTTCTCATTATAGTTTGCCGTCCTGCGCAGCGGCTCACTGTGCGTTGCAAAATCGGAGACTGCATTGATAAAACGGTACGCATTGTTCCCCACTTTCTGCAAATCAGGCGCGTCATAATACCGCCGCTCCATATCCTTCCGGAGCCTGATGATGTTCTTGCTCTGGATCGGCGTCGCGTCATCCTCCACCGGCAGGAGCCCTTCGATATATTCCTTTACCTGCGCATCCGTCACCTTCTGCCTGCGCAACTGCTCAAACTCTGCCCCGAGGCTGTCCATATACTTCTCCGCCATAAAGAGCGTGTCCCTCGCCTCCTGCATCTTGTCATGGATGTTGCCCGTGTGGATCATGCTGAAACTCCGCTTTGCCGTGTCCAGTGCAAGGTTCAGCGTATTATTGCATACCACCCTGACCGGCGTGACTGCCACTTTCACGGAGCCGGAACCGTCATGGGTGTTGCTGAACACCAGATAAGGGCTGATCCGCTCCCCGGCGATGATATACTCCTGCGGCAGCCTCGCAAGCAGCCAGACCTTCTTTCCCTCCTGCAGCGACCCGGCAGTCTCATAGCGGACGCCTTTCCCCAGCAGTTCATCGGTAAAGCTGAACGCGTCCACATTCTGCACCACCTTATAGCGGTCGGACACCACGCCCAGCACCTTCCTGTCGGAACTGCGCACATTTGCCTTATACCCTTTCACCATTTCGTTATAACCCGTATACACAGGCTCCTGTACCACCTTCCAATCAAGCCCCGCAAGACGAAGCGCTTCTGCGGATGTGGGTGCTTCCATGACAACCGTGCCTAACCCGTGCCACGGTTTTTCCCTTACATAAAACATTGTTTCTACCTCTGCTGACATCTCCTATATCCTCCTTTATATTTTACGTTTTGATCTCTATGGTTCCATCCTGCGGGATCATAAAACCATCCGGGATTACCGTTTTCAGGCATCCCCTGCCATAAGCCCGGTTCCCGCACTATACATCCTTCCCCATCTCCTGCAGTACCCCCGCAAGGATGATGACAAGGCATTTCAATACGATCTCCATACGCACACACCTCCCTTCACGCTGCCTCTAAAAGCTCTACCGCATCTTTCTCCCTGTTATAACGGTAGATGTTATCGGAGAGCACCTCCTCCGGCTCCAGCACTGTCCGGTTCACTACACCCACCGTCTCCCTGTATGTCTGCCGCATTTCCTCCCTGTCCGGCACGAGCAGCACCTCATGCAGCGACGAGGGAAGGATCACAAGGTCGGTGCCGGTGCTTTCCGCCAGTTCCCTGATCTTCCCGGAATACAGCATGGCCGCCGCGCCATGCCTCCCCGTGCTGTTCGTCAGCACATGGATGGACGGTTCCTCCCCCATCCACAACGGTGCCTTCCTCCTGATCAGCCCACCCAGCGGGAGCATTTCGTCCGGCACGCTGTTTTTCATGTTTTCCATCGCATCCTGATAGAGCGTTTCCACCGTTTTTTCCCACAGGGTAAGGTGCCTGTTACTGATCTGCACCTGTGCCTGCCCGTCCCCGATCTCATAATAGAAAATGACCGCAAGGTCGTTCCACCTGACATAAGGCATATCCCGGAGCAGTTCCGTGTTTTTCCCGTAGTTTACCAGCCTGAACCGCAGGTGTTCCTTCACATGGCTGTAATCCCTGAACTGTTCCGGCTGGAAATCCCACGCCGTCTCCATCTCCCGGATCTGGCTGTCGTTGTCCTCCAGCATCTGCCCGAGCACATCTTCCACAGTTTCTCCTGCCTGATATCTTTCATAAGCCCCGTCCAGATACAAGACCGGGTTAAAACGCTCCCCTTCCTGCTTTAGCAGGATACCCCTGCGCGTGATCCCGTTAACCTTTAAGATCTCCTGCACACTAATCTCTACAGAGTCTCCAAACTTTTCCCGCAGCATCGCCATCATCTTCCTCTCAAAATCCTTAAACTCCATGGCTTCCTCCTTTCGTCCCGGCTCTCCCGGTTTTTCTCCTGTTATCATCTCATCTTCTCCCTTCTTTCCTGTTGTCTCTCTCTGCCGTAGTACGCCTACCTTATAACCCCCGTCTCCCTGAGCAGCGTGGCACAGTCCTTGAACCCCTGCAGATATGCTGCACCGCTGTAATAGGTGGCGTCCTCCGCATGAGCAGACAGGAGCCTGTCCACTGCGCGCCGCTCCTTCTTTGACAGGTTGAGGCGGCTGAAAGCCTCCATCTCCTTCCCGATCCTGCGTTCCAGCCGCTGGAACTCCGGGTCGCGGAATAAGATGGCATCCAGCCTTTCATTGACCGCATGCTCCGCGATGATATCCAGTACGTTTTTTTCCCTTGTCTCCTCCAATGTTTTCACCTCCTTTCAGTCATCTGTCCTGCACACAGAGCAAGGCGACAGGATGTGCTCCTGCCGCCCAGTTCCATGCCCATCCTATGCACTTGCCATTATAAATAAATGAATTACGAAAGCAGTAAGCACCAATGCCGCTGTCTCAATGCTTTCAAGGTTATTATCTATGATTTCAGGTCCCCGACTTTACATCCCGTTCCCGTGAATACCGTGCCGTCCCTTATGATAACTGGTCCCCTGCTTTTTCCATACTCCCGTCCGTTCCGGAAGCTATGCAGCCTCCATCACTGACAGGAATCCCCCGACGCATCCCCACAGCCTCCCAGGCAGGATGGCGCAATGCCACAGCAGTACAATTCCCATACGGTGCAGACCAGACTGATCTCTCCGGCCTGCATCATGTGGAAATCGTTCCTGCTCCTGCTAAAACCGCACAGACACATCACCGTGGATACACTTTCCAACAGAAAAACCGCCAGAAAACATATCCGCCCCGTTACCGTCCCCGGCAACATCCCCGGATTACTTTTAAAACATCACTATAAAATGCACTCATGCGAATCTGTTTTTACCCTTTTCCTTCCGATTTTGAATCCTCAAAATAGTTTTTACTATGGCTGCCCGCCTGCTCCCCTGCCTCGTAATCCTGCAGGTAATTTTTTATATGTATCCCTGCCTGTTCACATGGAAAACAGGAAAACACATAGACAGAACAGTCCTGCCGCAGCAGCCTTGCCCTCCCGACACACTGTTCCAGCTCGCTTTCTATCGAATACAGCTGTACTTCCCTCAATATCTTATCTTTATAAGTGGTAATCAGAAAACTGTTCCCTTTATACTCTGCCCTGCGCAGCGACGGTCTCTTATCCCCCTCCCTGTTTACATCTGCCCCAAGATAACAGGCTACAAGCTTATAACATTCCTCTACCCGGTAAGGTGTCCCTATCACAGCAAGGTCATGTCCTTCCAGTCCGTTAAGCCCTGTACTGTTGCCAAAGTGGATCCCTGCAGCATTGAGGGGTCTGCCCCAGTCTTCCTCAAATTTTTTAAAAGTAATGGTCTCCAGTTCCGGATTCCCTGCCATCTCTTTTGCAACAGAAAAGACCTGTGCTTTATCCGACAGGTCTTTTCTTCCTAAGGAATGATAGGTATATTGTTCCAAGTGCCCCCTGTATGCCGCTTTTTTCTCCGGGTATGCGTACACCTCCATCCGTCCGGCAAAATACCTCCTGTAAATCTCATAGTTAACAGTGGCGGATAATACAATGTATTTCATTTCCGGCATATCCAGCGGGCAGAAATATCTTACCGTCTCTTCCCCGCTCTCCTCATCCTTCATCCGTACATAAACCCCGGCATAGATCAGATCATTCAAGTTATCATACGGCTCAAAGGATCCCAGCCTTTCCAGTTCCTCCGCAGTAAGCGGTATTCCATATCTGACTGGTTCTGTCTTCTCATATGTCTTTTCTTGCGCCTTGAGTACCACGGCCGCCATCTCAGAATAATCCCTCAGTTCCTTTTTCGCCAAAGCCTCCAGACACTTCACGCTGACTTTATACATTCTGTTGAATACAAGCTGCTGCAGGAAATCCTCATCTATGATCACGGTATAGTTTTTTAGAAAATCCTCCGCAAGCTGTACCAGATAGGCATGTGTCGTCACAATGACCCGCTCCCCTTTTACCGCTTTTATCCCAGCCATTATCTTTTCACATTCCTCTTCTACCGCCTTCCGCTCAAGGGGCTCCGCCCTGATCTTTTTGTAATAATCATTAATGATCTCCTTCGTCATATTGTGGATGCCCCTATTGTGCATCTCGGAGATTCGTGCCTGTATCTCAGCCGGTATAAATGCATTGCCGTGCACACTGGCCGTCATGAAGATATCCTGTTCCGGCACGCCGTTATCCAACAGCCTCTTTCTCACTTCTTCTTTCAGCTGGTTCGTTGGCAGCGCTATCAAAAAACTGTCTGCCGGATGGTCCGCTGCCAGTCTGACATACTCCCCCGTCTTTCCCAATCCCGTCTGCGCTTTAATCAGATGCATACCCGGATCTGTACTGTAGAAAGCGTCCTGCAGGTTCCTCCGCAGGCATCTTTCTGCCTCATCAACCGTTACATACGTCTCTTCCCCGAGATACACCTGCCTGTCCATCGCTAAGGTATCGACGATCGTCCCCTCATGTTCACATATATCATAGTAAGGGCAGAAATCGGAGGAACATCTTTTCGGATGGTAATCGTGCGTATACTTCATATCCCTTTTCCACTCCTGCCAGGTGTCATCCCCATAATATTTCCGGGTCATCTTCAGAAATTTGTCTGTCCATCCGTGTATATTAAGGCAGTTTGTGTATATGGCAAACCGTTTGTCATGTTCAAGCATGGTTCCTGCTTTAAAATCGTTAAACAGCTGGCAATGCGTACTGTCTTTTTCTTTGATCTTCCTTTTCTTTCCCTTTTTTCCGCTCCTGCACGTATGGCTTTGGTGCATCCCCCTCTCTCCTCCCTTATCCTCCGCAATAAAAAAAGGGGATTTTGTGGAGCCGCCTGTTTTATGTATAATAACAGAATCCACGTTTTCCCCTAAAATCGCATCCATGTTTCTCACTTCTCCAAGAGCCAGATGCTTTCCTGCCAAAGCTATATTTGTCTCCCCGGCGAATCTTCTCTGATTCTCTGCAAAATGCTTTCCCACATCAAACGCGTGCATTAATGGGTGAAAGAGTTGCACCAAGGCAATACGTGCATGAAAGTCCGTATAAAACAATCCCTTCCCGCCTAAAAATATCCTGTCCGGATTTTTGCAAGATGTATCACATCCCGGAAATATCTTATGCAATATTTTGAGAACAGCCTTTATAATGAATAAATCTTCTATCACTTCCCCACACACAAAAACAACCCTGAATCTTTCTTCCGCCGCGGAAGCGGTGTACGTATGATATGCATATGTGATCCGTAACCCGTTTTCGTCGCATTTTCTTTTTACTTGTGCAAATGTACATCCGTGGTCGAAATCAAGCACAAACAGCTGCATTGCCGTACAATTATCTGTTGCGATCCCTCCCTCAAGATGTGCCGGGATGATTGCCCGGCCCTTGTTTCCATTCAGATCTGCCAGCTCTTCCAGTCCAATCTCCTGCCAAAAGCCGGCTGTCCTCCTCCTTATTATAGGAATCCTCTCTCTGGAAGGTTTTTCCCCGTACGATACAGTATCTACACTTACCATTACCTTCACGACTTCTTCCCCACTTTCCCCGGCTTTCGTATAACCTTCTGCCAGTCTATTTTTACATATAAGTTGGCAAGTGTATAACATTTCATTAAACAAACAGATCGTAGAAGGGAGAACTGACAAATGTTGAATCACTATCAGGATATCATGGACGTATATGACGTGGCCGAAGCTCTCTGCATCGGTAAAAACCGTGTTTACGAATTATTGGGGGAAGGTACTCTGAAAGGTTTCCGGATCGGTCGGATATGGAAGATCCCACGGGCCGCTGTAGAAGAGTATATCCTGACACAGAGCGGGCTACGGTAAGGTATTTACCTAAAAAGGGGCAGACCATCAGCCTGTCCCTCCTGTCAGCATATGCTCTTTGATAAGTTCTGAAATATATCCCTGTCTACGGTCCTTTGTGCAGCATACGGTGACACTCTGCCCAGACCCCGTCCAGCTCCGCAGACACCTTCCTCTGCACAAAAGCACCGCAGACAAGCGTCGCCGTTCCGGCTGCCAGCCCAGCGAAAGCGATGATCCCGGCTGCCAGTGAACCGTGCCCCCATAACGAGAGCGCCACCTGAAGCGGCGTACTGCCATTCTGACAGGCAAGTACACCCGCCGCACCGCCTGCCCTCTGGGATATCTGTACGAGCGTTCCTGCGGCAGCATATGCGGTCACATCTATAAACACACCTGCAGCCAGACCGAATGCCAGACCCTTTTTTAACAAGGGCATGACCGACATCAGTCCCGGCACCTCCCCGTTCCCTTTTTCTTCTGTCCCGCCGCCATCCGTCCACTGCAGGAGCTTTTCATGGAACCTCCATGCCATTCTCTGGTCCGATACTGCCCTCATGATCAGCCCCAATCCAAATGTCCCTGCCAGAATGCCCATCCCCATCGGAAATAACAGTATAAACATAACCCGGTCCCTCCATCAAGAATAAAAATGATAAATCCTTTAACGAAAATATACCATTCTTCCATGACAGTTTCTGTCACTTCCGGCACATTCCCATCAATAGGGGTTTTCAAATTCGTGTATGGCAACATATTCCTCATCCAGGGTGTCCCGTAATTCCTGGACAGAGCCTGCCGCAATGCCGCCGCGCTCCTTGAACCATTGGAGCAGGTCATCTTCCGAATCAAAATAAAAATCCGTGTCTCCATACGGATCAGCAAAGAGCCTGTCCAGGGAACCGTCTGACGGCGGTTCCGACAGACATACCAGGTAACGGTCTGTCAGGTATGTCCCCTTTACATCAGTATTGATGTAAATGCCGCAGCCCGGTTCCTCTGCTCTCAGCTCAAAGCCCACGCCGAAATGATGAGCCAGACATAGGTACGCCGTATACATGGGGCTCCATGCAGAATCACAGCAGAGCACGACATAGTCATCCTCCAGAGAGACATCCACTACATCACTCCGGAGACATAAGCCATCCGTGGGGATATCATTCTGTTCAAATATCTTGCGGAGCCTTGTATCATGTGCGGCTGCCCCTGCCGGATAACAGTCCGCAACAGCCTGTTTTAACCGCAGGAATCCCTTCTTCTGGTTATTCTTTGCAACAAAGAAGACCACGGTATCCATACAGACATTGGCCATCGTAAACCACCTCCTTCCTGTCTTTTTTCATAAATCTTTCCCTTTCCAATCTTTCCATGTGGTATGCCCCTCCTTCCGGGCGTGGTGTCATGCGTTTTTCCTATAGCTGTGTATTGCTTACAGCTTCAGAGAATAGGACCAACGCAAAGAATCCCGGAACTTTGTCCGGGACTCCCCTGTTTCCTGTTTCAAGTTTATCATTTATCATTTCAGCTTCAGGATTTATACAGGATATCTGGCTTACAGCTGTCCGACCCTCTCCTCCAAACCTTTTCTCCTGTCAGCTGTACAGCCTGAGGATCTCCTGCGCCTTCTCTTGCATCTCCTGCCGAAGGCTTTCCGGGCGCAGCACCTCAATCCTGCTCCCCTGACTCAAAAGCCACATCAGGATCCCGTTGCCGTACACCTCCGCGCTGACCGTACACGCATGCTCACCCTGCTCAACGATCTGTGCCGTGGGAAGCCTGTCCAGCACCGGCTCCGGATTCTCCCCATAAAATTTCAACTGGATCCGCATCAGCTCTCCCGCATACATAAACTGGATGCGTTTGCGGAACTCCCCTTCCTCAAACCGGTCCGCATAGGCGACCCTGAATTTTTCTCCCGTCTCCCGGTAGGACTTGATCCGGTCTATGCGGAAAATGGCAGGATAGTCATACTTATGCGACCACGTCCCATCCCCGTTCCGTTCCACAATAAAGGCGTTCAGGTAAAAATAATATTCTGAGAAGAGCACCGCCACCGGCTCGATCAGACGTTTCACCGTCTCTTTCTTATGCTCCGCTTTAGTATAGGTGATCTCGATCAGGTTGTGCTCCTGGATATCGGTCCCCAGCTCCCACAGCTTATCCTGGATGTGGCTCTTGTGGTGCAGCTCCACATAGTGATATTTCTCGTTGGCAAGCAGCTCATTAACCAGCCGCATATTCCGCAAGGGCACGCATCCACCCACCATCTTTTTTAAGATACCGCTGATCTCCTTTTTTGTGAAAGCCCGGCTCGCCAGCAGGATCTTGCTCACGGCAAGGATCTCACTGTTTGTCATCACAGAAGTTCCCTCCCCCGTCATAACAAACCCCTTCCGGATCCGGTCATACGCAATGATGCGATTGTCCGAAGCCTGATCAGACTGCCTGTCCGCAAGAAAAGCGCGGATATCGTCAATGTCCCGCTGGATGGAACGCTCGTCCACACCGAAGCATTTGGATGCTTCTGGCTTCTGGATGACTTTACCTTCACAGAAATCGGCGTAGAGGGTGAGGATGCGGTTATTTTTAGATAACTTTTGTCCTAGCATAAGAACTCCTTTAATGACATAAATCTTCATTACACTCATTGCATTCAAAATATGAGAATAAGGACTTATTCCCTAACGTTTCTACAACAGCATGTGCAATTTTAGAAAATTTTACTTCAGGTACAGACTTCCCGCAAAACAAGCATTTTCATTTGTCCTTTTCTACCCTTTGATTATGTGCTTTTAAATTATTATGCCAAATTTAACTGATAAACTTTCTTTAGCTTCCTGATTTCCAAGCTCAGCCGATTTTTTCCACCATTTTTTTGCTTCATCATAATCACAGGAAACTCCGCAACCAGCATAATAACAATTTGCAAGATTACACATCCCTGAGTCAGATCCTAATTCAGATGCTTTTTTGTACCAAGATATAGCTTTTTCATAATTTTGTTCAACCCATTCGCCCTTATGATATAAACTTCCTAGTTGATTAGCAGCCACACCAGATCCTAGAGATGCCGCTCTTTCAAACAATTTAATCGCCTCTTCATAATCCTTATCACATCCAATACCATAACGTAAATTAATTCCAAGACAAACCATTGCACTCATGACATTTTGATTCGCTGCCTTTCTATACCATTTATTTGCTTCTTCTTCATTTTGTTCTAAATAATCTTTAGAATCCAAAAGTCTTCCAAGCCAATATTGTGCTAATCCGTATCCAGTATCTGCCGCCTTTTTATACCATCCATATGCTTGTTGATAATCGCCTTTATTTCGGTAGACTGTAGCTAATCTGTGTTGCGCTCTCCAAAAGCCTTCATTTGCACTTACACTCAGCCATCTGATTACCTCTTTTTCATCTTTATCTGTTCCATACCCATCTTTATACATATATGCAACTTCATACTGTGCAAATACATCGCCACTTTCAGCCAACCGAAGCACCTCTTTGAATACCGAAGGAAAAATATTCTCCCGTTCCTGATTGTTTTTCGGAAGATTGTATGCAACATGAAGTGATGCCAACGCATCCCCCGCATCGCGACCCGCTAAACTCCACTTTTTACTTTCATCCATGTCCTCTTTTACAGTTCCAAATCCCCATGCATAGTATTCACCTAAAAAATACATAGCTCTTCCATTGCCTTTTTCAGATAAAGTCTTAAATATTTCAAAAGCATCATCTAATTTATACTCTATAAAAAGCTTTTCAGCTTCCTCTAATTCTAATTTTTCTACATCAATCCCCTGCATCCCTTTCATTTCATACACAATTCTGGAAAAATCTGGTAGAGTCTTTCTTGAAGTATTATATATTTCTAACGACTCCCCTGAAACCTTCCCATCCTTCCCTAAAATCGGAGTATCAACAATTGCTTTCACTGCACCTGCCAAAGCTCTTGTTACCGCAACCAGCTCTAATTCTTCCTCGGACAAATCTTCAACTTCTATTTCCTTATCTCCAAGCAATCTATCTTTTTCGCGTATCATATTACTAAGCATATCTGTCAAATCCGTAAACATTCCATTTAGTTTAACAAGTAGATCATCGAACATTTTAGATCGTTCTCCAATTGCTGTACAAAGTGTCTCAGAAATCTTCATTTCCTCAGACGCCTTTTCGGCTTCTGCATACATTTCCTCTGCCTTTTCCAGATTTTCATCTGCCTTCATACTTGCGGATACTCCAGTAAAAAAAATCGCAGGCGCTACAACCGCCGCTAACGGAGTTGCTGTAAAAGCCGTTGAAATAGCCGTTCCTGCTATACTTGCAGCAGCACCAACACTCCCCAATGATAAACATGTACCTGCTAATGAAAGAGCACTTGTCACCATAGGTAAACTACCACTTGCCGCTAATGCAATCACCGCGCCTGTTGCCGCGCCTGCAGCACCGCTCTGCATAGAACTCGAATAAATATCGGTCATTTGCCTAATCTGTACAACATCCTGTTGCTCAATTGAAAATTGAGAAATTTCGTTTAACCCCGAAGATTTCTTCAACTGGATATTTTTAATTCTGTCATAAACCTGTACAAACTGTTTCATCGCTCCGTCTAATGCATTCTTTTTTGTGTAACCAAGCTGCAATAATTTCTTTTCAGCTTCGTTTTTTGCATTTTCTAATGACTCTTTTGATTCATTATATAAATTTCTGGCCTGACGCGAAACACGTTCCGCCTTTTCATTCGTATCATGGGCATCCTTATGGCTGCTTGCCCCGACCACTGTTGCAAATATTGCTGCTCCTCCGAGCAATAATGGTAATGGCATCTTCTCTCCTCCTCTTACAGTATATCTGTCAGACCGTTCTCCAAAAATCCGCTGAACTGGTCCACTGTCTCATAATGTACCTGACCGCCTAATTTTCTTGTGATCTGGTTTGCCCCGGCGATCACCCCCTCCGCATCTCCTGTTTTGAACGCAAATTCCATTACAGACAAAGCTTCATCAAAACAGTCCCTGTATTCCCCAAAATAATCATCCAGATAGGCTTCCAATTCCATCCTGAACGCTTTTGTCTGTTCAGCAGCCTCCTTACACTCTGCAATGATCCGCAACCGCTCCTGATGCTCCAGTTCCTTTGACTGTAACGAATTGATCAAGTTATGGTATAAGCCGCCGGTCAGAACCGAACCGACCAGAGCGCCGACCGCTGCGCCTACAACTGGGATCGGTATCAATGCCTGCCCCACAGCCGCCGTATAACCCGCCGTCGCCACGTTGAGACCCTTTTCCCCAAGCTCCAGCAGGCACTGCTGTGTGGATATCTCCCCTTCGCTGTAGCGTTTCAACGTATCTCCTACCACCATAACAGCGGTAATGACCTTTCCCGGCACATTAGATTCCGATAACGCCCGCAGGAATTTAGACGAGCTGGTCGACAGAGTGTGGGATATTACCGTCAGTCCGTCCCCCATCATATACCCGGAAGCCGCCGCTTTCCCGGTATCTTCAATGGTATCCGCGACCGCTTCTCCGGCATCCTTTTCACCTTTGATGACGGAAACCATGTTCAGGATACCCGATGTAACTCCCCCGGAGACCGCCGATGATCTTGCCGCCGACATCCCTGCCTTATGTCCGGTTTTCAGGATATTTTTCCCGCTCGTTACGATCCCCTTGCCGCGGGTATATAGATCCGCCTTTCTCCCGTCCTTCAGGGCGCGCTTTTCACCTGTCTCTGTAAATGACACGCCTTTGTTTTCACGATACTCTCTGTCATTTACATATTCCTCATTCGTCTTACTGCGCTTGGCATTATTTGTTTTGCGTGAGACAACCTTTATATTTTCTTCGCTGTTGCCAATGTTCTTTACATCATCCGTACTCAGCCAAGGATTATCTTTCGTCTCCTCAAAGACTTTCTCCAGTGGTTTGATATGGTCCGCTTCCGCCAGATGCTTTGTCCAGTCATCCCCGTATAAGAGTTTCGCCTCTTTCTTAGTCAGTACCAAGCGGTCTCCCGTATAGGGATCTATCACTTCCGTTCCACTCCCAAACGCATCCATCTTGGCATTTCTTTTCGCCGCCCCGCTGTCAAACATCTGGCGGTTTCCCGTATATGTTTCCGGCTTGGCAAATTTTATCGCCGCCTCCTGCGTGGAACGCCGCGCTGATTCAGTCGCCGCAAGTCCCGCCGCAATCTTTGCGCCGTCCCTTTCATCTGATTCCCTTTCCGTGCTTTTTAAGCTTTCCCGCCTGATGGAAAGCTCCCCCTTTGATCGTTCTAACGTATCCATGTCGATCCCCTTTTGTAAAACGTCCTATGATCCCAAGACCAGCGTATTCATCCTGCTCTGCATCGCGATATACTCATTTAAGAGCTTTTCGCTTTCCCTTGCAAAATCCTCTCCTACTTCAAACACCCTCATGATCTCCGTCAATACTTCCCGCTCGGATTCATCATAATTCCCGTCCACCATCGCAAGCCCCAGCATCTCAAAAACAATGATCTTTTTTTCAAGCCCCGTACATTCATTATTCATTGCCGTAATGATCCCATCGATCGATCCCGCACGTATTACTGCGGGAACTTCCATTCCCATCTCATTACAATAGCTTTCAATCATAATTTTTTCTTTTTCGCTGTAATCATTGTCCACAAGCGCAAGCTGGTAGGCCAGCTCCAAGAACAAATTCTTCTGCTTTTCATTTAACCTAGACAGATACATTCCCATTCCCTCCTGCTTTTTCCTTTAGTTTTTTACAGCACTCATAATTTAGGCGGTAATACTCTTCCTTTGACATCTGCTCCTTAAAATATGCCTCATATGCCTTATCCACATTACAGAGCATAGGTCTGTCCTTGTAAATGGAACATAATCTTTTCCTGTCATCATAATAGATGCACACGCCGTCCCCCCTGTCCAGCCCGCCGTATATTGATGACCCGCCCAACTGCGTGCAGCAAAGTCCACATTTGTCACATAAGAACATCCTTTCCCTCCTGCAGTCTGTCCACTTCTTAGTTAGCCACCATTATAGCGTCTGTCTATGACACGATCTGTCATTCTGCCACATCTCTTAAAAATATTATCCACCATTCTTTATACGGCAGAATCCACTGACCATAGTATTCCTACTCCATCTTACAACAAATTTATACAGTGCGCAAGAGCACCGTGTTCAAAAGCACCAGTGCCCCTATGCAGCTTTTTTTCACGCACTCGTATTATTATAATCAATGAAAAAGGAGCTTTCGTATGACTATTCGGTTAAGAATCAAAGAAATACTTGAAGAAAGAGGGAAGTCCAACTACTGGCTCAGCCAGCAGCTTGGGATGTGCTATAGAAACTATCACAACATTGTCACCAATAAAACTTCCGCGATCCGCTTTGATACTATGGAAAGGTTATGCGAGATACTTGAGATTCCGGTCGCCGAACTGTTTGAAGAGATCGATGAGCCTATAGATATGGAAAAATAGAATATGGCTATGACAGAAAACATGGAAGCAAACCATACTGGTTTAAGTAAAAATAGGGTGAACGCACTCGCCTTGGGCGGCTGCTTTCACCCTATATCTCTAACCATCAACCTATCGAATTCTCACAATCCTGTAATTCGTGATACATACCTTCAACAATTACACGATCCTGCATTACTCTGTACACAAATAAATATCTGTGTTGCTTGTGGATTTAATAATGTATGGTAAATATAATCTAAGAACTTGTCATACTGCTCACATGCCAAATCAGATACAGACACATTATATCGCATATTTTTCCCTCATTTTCTGTGACACCACATCAGCCGGTGTTGTTGCACCCAAATCGCTTTTTTTCACGGATTCCGTAAGCTGCTTACTAATCTCTTCCTCACTAAGCGGTTTAAACGGCATAGCTACATCATCTCTAAAGATAATATATTGGATATAATTCTGTATCTCCTTCAGTTTCTCTTCGGGCATTGTTTCTAATAACGAAATGGTATATTCCAATGTACTCATTTATATTTCTCCTATCTTTCATCGGCTCATATTTTTCTTTATGCATCCCTATTGCAACACACAACAAAGAACTTATCTATCCATATTATAGCAAATTGAAAATCTCATTCCTTACTGGATCTGTATCGAAAATCCCTCATATATCCCTACTGGTATCTCCAAACCAAAAGGATATTCATCCATGCTGTCTTTTTCAAAGCTGTACACAGTCACAAATTCTTTTTCAGGATCCACGACCCAATATTCCCTGACACCTGCAGTGCGATATTTAAACAATTTCTTATAATAATCCATCTGTCTGCTGGCGGGTGAAACAATTTCTATGATCCAATCGGGGGAACCCTCGCATCCACGGTCCGTAATTTTGTCCTTATCGCATATGACAGACAGATCCGGCTCTACATAGTTCCTGTCGTTTTCATTCAGAAACACCGCAAACGGAGCCGGGAACACTTCGCAATCGCCATGATTGTTCTGGATATAGTTTCCAATCTCCCTGTCAAGCAGATGCACAAGTCTTTGATGTTTTGTGTTTGGCGGCACCATATAATAGATCTTTCCGTCAATCAGCTCCGCCCGTTCTCCATCCGGCAGTGCGTAAATATCTTCTATCGTATGAAGTTCTTCTTTTTTTAATATATCCATTGTGCACCCTCCGCTATTATTTTTATTATATCCGATACTTACAGGAAAGACAATCTCCACACAAAATATTTGGAAGCCACCAAAGAACAGCCAATAAAATATGGGGTAAAAATGGGGTACTCGCTCCCATTACACTGGGGTACACATATGAAAAAGCCGCCATTCTACAGGGAATACAAAGTATTCCCCAATGACGGCCAATTTTACTTACTACGTCTACCAGACCACGCCTTACGATGTGAGGGAAATATAACAAAAAGAGTGCATCCGCACTCTTTTTTTACCGCCTTTTCATATCACATGTTTTTTATTTGAGATATGCCTCCATAAATTCTTCCTCGGACAAAATCTTTACATCCAGTTCCTTCGCCTTCTTATTTTTGGATGACTGGGACGTGGTATCGTTGTTGATCAGACAGACGGTTTTCCCCGTCACGCTGCCGGTCACCTTGCCGCCCCGCTTTTCGATCTCCTCCTTCATGGCGTTTCGGTTTTCAAAATGAGTAAGTGTCCCCGTGATGACAAAACTCATGCCGGAAAGAGTCTGTTCCTCCTCCGCCGTCTCCTGCCTCTCAATCTCCACTTCCCGAAGCAGGTGATCTAACAGCGCCATCGTCTTTTCTTTATGAAAATAGTCGTAAATGCTCAAAGCAATCACTTCCCCGACGCCGTCAATCTCCGCAAGTTCCTCCGCCGAGGCGTCCCGCAATGCCTGCAGGTCATACTGAAAATATCTGCACAGCATTTTGGCGTTCGCCACGCCCACATTCTCAATCCCCAGACCGTAAATCAGACGCGGCAGCGTGGTTTTTCTCGCCCGCTCCAGACTCTCCGAAAGGTTCTGCCACGACTTCTCCCCGAAACCTTCCATCTGTGTGATTTCCTCCCGGTAACGTTCCAGCCGGAACAGGTCCGCAAACTCATGCAAAAATCCTTTTGCCAGAAACTTTTCCAGTGTGGACTCCGACAGACCGTCCACATTCAAGGCGTCACGACTCACCAGCAGGGTGAACGCCTTGATTTTCTTCGCGTCACAGTCGGGATTGTCACACATAAGCGACTGCACGTCGTTCATCTGGCTGATCCGGGTAGGCTGCCCGCATACGGGGCACACATCCGGGATTTCCAGAGAGTCGCTCTCCGTCAGGTTTTCCGCGATCTGGGGAATGATCATATTCGCCTTGTAGACCGTAATCCTGTCGCCGATCCCCAGCTTCAGCCCACGCAGGATGCTGATATTGTGCACAGACGCCCGGCTCACCGTGGTGCCCTCCAGCTCCACCGGCTCAAAAATAGCCACGGGATTGATCAGCCCGGTACGGCTGGCGCTCCACTCTATCTCCGTAAGCGTCGTCTCGCGCAGTTCATCCGCCCACTTAAAGGCGATGGAATCCCGCGGGAATTTCGCCGTCCTGCCAAGGGATGCGCCGTAAGCCATATCCTCATAGGTGAGCACTAACCCGTCTGAGGGCACATCGTAAGTCTGTATCTTCTCCTCAAAATAACCAATGTTATCTAATATATCTTCCGGCGTAACCTGTCGGTACTCCACCACGTCAAATCCCTGCTGTTCCAGAAACGCAAACTGCGCCGCGCGTGAATTGTGGAAATCCACATCCGCCCGCACGAGACTAAAGGCGTAAAACCGCACCCCGCGCTGTGCCGTAATCCGGTTGTCAAGCTGTCTGACGCTGCCGCTGCACAGGTTTCTGGGATTTTTGTATTTCGCCTGTTCGTCCTCGATCTCCCTGTTGATCTTCTCAAAACCACTGTAAGTGATGACCGCCTCACCGCGCAGAATCAGTTCGCCCCGATAGGGTATATTGAGTGGCAGATTGCGGAACACGCGGGCATTACCCGTAACCACCTCGCCCACCTCACCGTTTCCCCGCGTCACCGCCTTTTGCAGCACGCCGTCACTGTAGGTCAGCACAATGGTCAGTCCGTCCAGTTTCCATGACAGCAGTCCCGTCTTTCCGTTCAACCAGTCAGCCAGTTCCTCCCTACTCTTTGTTTTCGCCAGAGAAAGCATCGCCGACTCATGCCGCTCCTTCGGCAGCTCATCCACCGCCTCGTAGCCTACCTGCACCGTTGGGCTGTCCGCGAACGTCACGCCAAGCTCCTTTTCCAGTTCCGCCAGTTCGTCGTAGAGCCTGTCATACTCGAAATTCGACATGATCTCCTCGTCTTTGGCATAATAAGCCTCCGAAGCTTTATTCAGAAGGGAGACTAACTCCCGCATCCGGTCCATTTTATTTTCTGTCATACAGTCCGCAGAGCCTGTAAAGCTCCTCCCTCTCCTTCCCTGTCAGTTCCCGGTACCCGCCCGGTTTCAGTTTCTCCAGCCCTATATTTATAACACGTGTTCTTTTTAAGCTTTTCACCCGGTATCCCTGTGCCTCGCACATGCGCCTGATCTGCCTGTTCAGCCCTTGCGTAAGCACCATTCTGATGGTTTTGTCCCCGATCCGCTCAATCTCACAGGGACGGGTCGTCTGTCCCAGTTCCTCCAGATAAACGCCCTCCCGCATCTGGTCTAACGCGCTGTCCTCCCACTTCCGATCAGACTTGACGATGTACTCCTTCTCATGCCCGTTCTTCCCCCGCATCATGGCGTCTATCAGATCGCCGTCGTCAGTGAGAAGCAGCAGTCCCTCGGAATCCTTGTCCAGTCTTCCCGCATAGGTCACGCGCTTATGGTAGCCGATCTCCTTCGTCACCAGCCGCCCCGCATGGGCGTCCCGCTCCGAGCAGACCACCCCCACGGGCTTATAGTATGCCAGCACCACCTTTTCATCCGGCAGCACAAGGAGCCTGCCCCGCACTTCCACCCGGTCGCCCGGTCCTGCCTTCATGCCCGCAGATGCCTTTTTGCCGTTCACAGAGACCTCACCCGCCTCTATCAGCTTATCCGCATCCCTCCTCGAACATACACCACAGGATGCCAGATATTTATTGAGACGCACTTCCTCCATCGCTGCCTCCCATCTTTTCAAAGCCTTTCCCTTGTCCGTCCGCCTCCGTCTGCAGGACTTCCTCCCGTTCCACCCCGTGTTCAAAGAGAAAATCCCGCCATTTATCATAGTGCTGTGCGTAGAGATGCACCCCGTCAAAGGTGAGTTCCGCCTGCAGGTATCCCTCCTCGTCGGTAAAGAGCGGATTGCAGTCCAGATAAAAAACGTCTCTCCCGTTTGCCAGTCTGGCGGACGCCACATTTTTGTCGTTGATATTGATATTGTTAAACTCCGTCTCCATATTATTCTTTTCCCGGCTCACATGGAGATTCGCCATCACATAAATAATAACACCCGGTTGCCATTCCTTGATCTGCCGGATCACCTTCAGATACTGTTTTAAGTACATGGGCGTATCGCCGTACCCCAGTTCATTCATCCCCAGCATGATATAAATTTTGCCGTAATGCTTCTCCTGCAAAATTTCTTTCAGGTCCACCTTCTCGCCTGTCCTCTGGTAAGTCACACCGTCATCCTCAAGGAGCTTGTATATGGTCATGCCGTTGTCACAGAAAAAGTCCGCACCCGCAAGCCCCGCATAGTCTGAAATACCAAGAGTCCGGGAATCGCCGAGAAAAGCGGCGTCATTAAAATAACTCTCGTTTTCCAATACATAGTCATGTACCGTCGTCAATGCAATTTTTCCTGCATCCGAGTAATACCGGGAATTTGTCTCTATCGGCGCATATTCCACAAACTCCGTGGTGTGCTTCTCCACCCGCCCCGCCTTTCCAGTATTTCCCGGGTCTGTGTGATCTGTTTTTCGATCTTTATTTATTGTCATTTCGTCTTCTTTTTCCTTGCGTGCGCCTGCATTCTGAGCGCTATCCGCTTTCTTTTCCGCCTCGTTTTCAAAATCGTTTTCTATGCTGTCATCTTTTTTTTGTCCACTTTCTTCCGCTATATCATTTCCTTTTTCAGAATTTTCCTCCTCAGCCCCCTCGTCCGACAGGCGCAAAACCGCCACCTCCTGTTCGTCTTTGTGTTCTTTCGCCCCATCAAAAAACAGGACAAAAACAAGACTCGTAAAGATCACAAGCAGGATAAAGGGACAATTGTATATGATTTCCAGAAAAGTTCTCATCTTATTTCCATTCATTTTCCGCCTCATTCAAACGCTAAAACCTAAAATATAAAAACGGATTGTTGCTCCCCAGAACAATCTCCCTCACCGACCACCAGAATACGCCCAGAAGAAACAGCACCACAAACCAGCGGTCCTTCCACTTCCAGTACAGCTTCGCAGGCAAAGGCGTGGCAAATATAACGCACGCTATTAAAAGCACACCGTACTCCTTCAGATACCGGACCAGCTGGGTGACGCCCACCAGTATGTCCTCCCTGTGATATCCCACAAGGTTGCCCAGATATCCGGCAAGCTGCCCCATATCCGTAATCGCGAAAATCACCCATGTCACGGGAACAAGCAGCACCGTATAGATATGTCCCAGCACAAGGCTCTGCTCCAGCCGCTTTCCAAAGGTTCTCTTTTCCAGAGAAAGCAGCAGAAAAAACACGATGCCCCAGAGCACAAAATTCCATGCCGCGCCATGCCACAGCCCGGTAAGCGCCCAGACCACAAACAGGTTGCACATCGTCCGCGCGGTTCCTTTCCTGCTTCCGCCCAGCGGAATGTAGACATACTCCTTAAACCAGCTTCCCAGCGTCATGTGCCACCTTCTCCAAAATTCCGACAGGGAACGGGAAATATACGGATGATCGAAGTTGCGGGGAATGGCAAATCCCAGCATCTTGCCCAGCCCCATCGCCATCACGGAATATCCCCAGAAGTCGAAATAGATCTGAAAGGAGTAGGCAAACGCACCCAGCCATGCCACCAGCGGGTGAAGCCTGCCCGCCCCCGCCGTCATAATCAGGTTCCACAGGGTGCCGATCTGGTTCGCCAGAAGCACTTTCAGCCCCAGTCCGAGGGTGAACAGCTTCAGTCCGTTCTCCAGATCCCGGATCCGCACACGCCGGCTCGCCATGCGCTCCGCCACCTCGCCGTAGCGGACGATAGGACCAGCTATCAGCTGGGGGAACATGCAGACATAGGTGGCGAAGGACAGCAGTCCCGCGCGCTTCGCTATCGTTCCCCGGTAACAGTCTATCTGGTAGGAAATCATCTGGAACGTATAAAAGCTGATCCCCAGCGGCAGCACCAGAGAAAGCAGCGGCAGAAACCCTTTTCCTGCCGCCGCGTTGATGCTGCCCGCGGCAAAATCCCAGTATTTAAACACAAACAGTACGCCCAGATCAACCGCTACCGCCAGCACAAGCGCCCGTTTCCGCCTTCTCGACGCCTTCTTTTTGCGATTGGTCTGTGGTGAGTGGGGTTCCCAGAACATATACCAGCTAAAACCGTAGTTTATTGCGACAGACAAAAGAAGCAGCAGAACAAAATACGGTTCCCCTACTCCATAGAAGATCAGACTCCCAATCAGAAGCACAATATTGCGGTATTTTGGAAATACCAGATAAATTATCATAAAAACCGGCAAAAACCGGAATAAAAATCCAACACTGGAAAATAACATCGAAAGAACTCCCTACGCTGACACACAATGAAGTAGTTTATCTCTTGTAAAAGTCTACATCTAGTATATTCCAGCAATATTCATTTGGCAAGCCAATTATAAGGCATAAAGTAAAATTAAGAATTTACAAAGATTTGCGGAGTCCCTTCGGATAGTGATTCTTGATCTGACCGCCCGAAGCCTTTCCGAAACCGAGCGTATAGCCTTGATAAGAGAGCGCCATCCAGCCCTTCTCCTCCCCGCAGGCGATGCTCTCCCCCCGCAGATAGGATACCGCCTCCTGCTCCGAAAGCCCGTAAACACGCGCGCTGTCCCCCGCCAGCAACGTAAGCGCCAGCGCGTGCGCCGGCTCAATACGGTTCTTTTTCTCCGCCGCAAGCTGCAGCCCCGGACGCAGAACCTTGATCCCGTCAAGCGAAATCATTTCTTCCGGCACAAGATAAATCTGGTCTCCGAAACGCAGCAGCCGTCCCGGATGACGCGACATCCACGCCTCGCCAATCCCTGTCTCCCCGCAAAGAAACGCCACCACGAGTTTACATAACTTCATTTCGCCCACAATCTGCCACCGGCACTTTTCCGAGGCGTCTTCCTCCCACGCATCACGCTTTCGCGCGCACTTTTTGGGGACAGTTTCCGGCACGCCCGCCGCCTGCTGTCCGCGTCTGCGCAGTCTGGCGATGTAGTGGCCTTCCCCCCGCTGAAGATGAGGCCAGAGCCGCATTGTATGCTCTATCCCTGCCGCCGGCTGCGAAATCCAGTCCGGCCTGCCGCATGACAGTCCCTCCTCCAATGCCGTCTCTTCTATATAATATTCTTCATGCGCCCGCAAAAATGCGCTGACAGTCCCCTCGTTTTCCTCCGGCGAAAAAGTGCAGGTAGAATAGACAAGCACACCGCCCGGCTTTACCGTCTTCGCCGCCTCCTCCAAAATCAACGCCTGTCTTTCGGCGCACATCCACACCGCTTTCTGGCTCCACTCTTTTCTTGCCGCCTCCTCCTTGCGGAACATCCCCTCCCCGGAACAGGGCGCATCCACCAGAACCCTGTCGAAAAATGCGGGAAAAAGCGTCGCGATCCGCTCCGGCTTCTCACTACAGACAACACAGTTTGAAACGCCCATCCGCTCCACGTTCTGGGATAAAACGCGCGCTCTCTCGCCCACGATCTCATTGGAAACCAGCAGCCCCTGTCCCTGCATCCGCCCGGCGATCTGCGTACTCTTTCCCCCCGGCGCCGCACAAAGATCCAGAACCCGCTCGCCCGGTTCGGGCGCAAGCGCTTCCACAGCCGCCATTGCGGAAGGCTCCTGAATATAATAAGCGCCCGCCTCATGCAGCACATGCCGCCCCGGCTGTGCCGCCGCATCATAATAATACCCTTCCCGCGCCCAGAAAATCTTTTCCAGCGGAAAGGGCATCACCCCGATAAACGCTTCTTCTGTGCCTTTCAGCAGGTTCCGTCTGAGTCCGTACTGCCGGACCTGTCCGTAACTTGCCATAAAAGCTTCGTATTCCCCGCCCAGAAGCCTCTGCATCCTCTCCGCAAAGGCTTCCGGCAGAGCCGTTATGTTGTCGTCCATATTCTACCTCACAGCGCCGGCATGATCCCGCGCTGCCACATGCCACACGCCGGCTTCCCAACACTAGGACAGGAGCGCCCCTCCGAAAAATGCCTTCTGCTCCTCCGTCACGAGAACGCGCAGCGGCTTATCCTGCTCCTTGCTGTGCCCCAGCTTCGCCATAAACCTGCCGTAAGCCTTAAATCCGCCCTGCGGAATCAGCTGGATCTTCACCCGGTCAATCTCCGCAAGTTCCCTGTCCCTCTTATATCCGAAACTGCTCTCCATCAGACATTCATCCAGAATTTCATCCGCGTTTTCAGGCAGTTCTCCATCAGCCAGTTCCAGATAGAGCATGTAGCGCGGTTTCTGTTTTGAGTAGTCGCCGTCCACACAGAATCCTTCCGCGGTGCACTCCGCCCTCGACTGGAATTTGCGCATGGCGTTCTCCAGCTGGCGCACATTCATCTTTTCGTCCGCGATATTGATCACCTGACTCTTGCGGTAACAGACCCGCACAATCGGCGCCTGCCCTTCAAAGCCGACCACCTCCACCACATCACCGATGGCATAGCGGTAACCACCCGAAAAAGTCGTGATTAACAGCTCGTACTTGGAACCGACTTCCACATCACGGATCGTATAGATCCGCTCTCCTTCCCCGGTTTCCGGGACGAACTCATAAAAACAGGTATCCGGCAGAAGCGTATAGTACGCATCCTCCTCATTGACGCCCCCGGCTATGCCAAAGCAGCCTTCCGACGCCGCATATGTAAAATAGTGGATCGGCAGATCGCCCACATATGTCCAGAGTTTATCCATATAAGGCTTAAACATGCTGCCGCCGATCATCTGTCCGTACTTGATCTTCGGCCAGATTTTTCTGACCATCCCGTTTTCCAGATCCTCACGGGGAATGGCGCGAAGCTCTGCCGCCCTCTCCGGGTCCGCGGGAAGATGCTCCTTCAGATAGAGTTCCCATTCATGGCTTACCAGAAAACAGTCGCTGATGCTTCCCGTCTCAATGTCCGCAAGGAAAGCGTCCCAGTTATCCGCAATATAGCGTAAAACCCCGACCACACGGTTCACGAAAACGCCGTGTATCGCCGTCACGTCCCTGCACGCAAGCGCAAAGCGCACCTTCACGTAAAGCATATCCTCCAACGTATTTCTGGGAAACATCACTTCCTTCGGCGTTGTATAACAGTCGATATTTAATTCTCCTTTTGATTCCAGATAGCGATGCAGCGCCCCCGCCCTCACACCGCTCATCGTGCCGTCCGACATAAAGTCACGGCGGAACTCACCGATCTGGAAAATCCTGCCGAACAGTTCTTCATCCGAAGCGTCCGGCATCTGCCTGCGGATCATCCCACGGATCACATCCATCCAGTAAAATTTCTGCCGCAGAATATCCTTCTCCACAATCGGCACATACTTGGGTGAATCCGTACTGCCGGAACTGATACAGTAATACACAGGTCTTTCCTCGGTGAGCAGTCTCTCTTCCCCGTTGATCTGCCGCTCGATAATCGTCTCATAATCATAATGAAAGGTAATGGGCAGCTCTTTCTGATACTCTTCCACAGAATGGATATCTTCAAATCCAAACAGCTTCCCATACTCGGTATCTTTATTCTCCGCAAGTCTGTCCATCAGGAACTTTTCCTGTTCCGCCACCGCGTTGCGGCACAGTTCCTCAAAGCAGGCAATTGCATCTGTTTTCCCTTCTCCTACCCCCATTGTGACCTCCTTCTCATTACCCACTGTTTTTCTCCCGGAAACACAGTGCAGATAATGACATTATATGCGATTTTTCCCATAAAATCAATAGAATATGCCCTTCGCAAATGTTTTCCTTACTTTTTATTGCGCATTTTCCACAAACCCGCTATAATAGCAAAGGATTTAACTGATTAACAGACTAAAGTAAAAGAGGAGGAACATTATGACATCGCAGATTTGTATTATCATCGCCATCGTCGCCTATCTGGGCATGATGATTTACATCGGTATCACCTATTCCAAAAAGAATACGCAGGCCGCGGAATTTTATCTAGGCGGACGGAAGCTTGGTCCGCTTGTCACCGCCATGAGCGCGGAGGCGTCCGATATGAGCAGTTATCTTCTGATGGGGCTGCCCGGACTTGCCTATATCGCCGGGTTTGCCGAAGTGGGCTGGACCGCGATCGGACTGGCAATCGGCACTTACTTAAACTGGCTTTTCGTCTCTAGACGGATCCGCCGCTACTCCAGCCGGATCGGCTCTTTCACCATTCCGGAGTTCTTCGCAAAAAGATACGATGACGACAGGCATTTCCTGACCTGTATCGCCGCTGTGATCATTGTCGTTTTCTTCGTGCCCTACACCGCTTCCGGCTTCGCGGCATGTGGCAAGCTTTTCAGCACGCTTTTTGGTATGAACTACATCGCCGCCATGATCCTTAGCGCGGCTGTCATTGTCATCTACTGCACGCTCGGCGGCTTCCTCGCCGTGAGCACCACCGACCTGATTCAGGGCATCACCATGAGTATCGCCCTTCTCATTGTAGTTGGTTTCGGCGCCGTCGTGACTGGCGGTTTCGGCAGCGTCACGGATGCTGTGAGCAGTCTTCCCGGCTACTTAAGTCTGGTGCAGAGTTATTCGGCGGAAACCGGCACAGCGGCGCCCTATACGCCCCTTATGATCGTCTCCACCCTTGCGTGGGGGCTCGGGTATTTCGGTATGCCACACATCCTGCTCCGCTTCATGGCGATCGAGGATGAAAACAAACTGAATCTTTCCAGAAGAATCGCTACCGTATGGGTGGTAATCTCCATGTCCATCGCCGTGCTGATCGGCGTGGTCGGCTACGGTCTCTCACAGGCGGGCATCATTCCCGTGCTGGAAGGCAGCAATTCCGAGACGGTTATCATCCAGATCGCTTCCGTACTCAGCAGCCACGGTGTGATCCCCGCGTTAATTGCAGGTGTTATCCTTGCCGGCATTCTGGCGGCAACCATGTCCACCGCCGATTCCCAGCTCCTTGCGGCCGCCTCCAGCATCTCCCAGAATCTGGTGCAGGATTTCGGCAAAAAGAAGCTGGACACGAAAACCTCCCTGCTGATCGCGAGGATTACGGTTATCGCCATCTCTCTGGTCGCCGTCTTTATCGCGCAGGATCCCGACAGTTCCATCTTCGGCATCGTCTCCTTCGCGTGGGCGGGCTTCGGCGCCGCGTTCGGTCCTGTGGTGCTTCTGGCGCTGTTCTGGAAACGCTCCAACAAACAGGGCGCGCTCGCCGGCATGATTGTGGGCGGCGTCATGGTGTTTACATGGAAATACGGAATCGCAAAACTGGGCGGCGCGTTCGCTATCTACGAGCTGCTTCCCGCCTTTGTCATCGCCCTGCTTGTGAATGTGGCAGTATCCCTGCTCACCAAAGCGCCGAACGAAAATCTGGTGCGCATCTTCGACGAGGTAAACGCAAAGTAATCGCTGCATTTCCTCCGCTCATTACAATAACAAGGACACGGTTTCTTCGGAGACCGTGCCTTTTTTGTAAAATATTTTTTTATATAAAATTTCGTTTTTTGTAAAATATAAATTATTTTTGCCTTTTTAGCGAATTATTTATATAAATTATTTAACCACAATTGACTAATTGCCTTTTTTTATATATAATTTAATTGATATTATAGTATTTTATAAAAATTTAAACGATACTGCTTTTGGGAGGAAACACACTTGCTTCACATCACTTCACTCAACGATGGTTTAGATATTTTTAAAGCACTCGGTTCCGATGTCAGGATCGAAATTTTAAATATTCTTCTGGACAACAATAACATGAGCATGAACGAACTTGCCTCCCGTCTGAATATTACAAACGGGGCGCTGACCAGCCATATCAAAAAGCTGGAAAGCTGCGGGCTGATCTCCATTTCCAGTGAATCCGCCGGGCACGGCAACCAGAAAATCTGCTCGGTTCATCTGGACAAAATTCTGATTGATCTGGAACGGCAGGAAGATATCTTGAATGTATACAGCACGGATATCAAGGTGGGGCACTATTCTGTCTACCGTGTATGCCCTACGTGCGGTCTCGCCTCAGATAAAACCATTATCGGCGAGGTGGATGATTCCCGCTACTTTGACCATCCCGACCGTTACAGCGCGGATATCCTCTGGTTTACCAAGGGCTTTGTGGAGTACAACATTCCCAACTTCATCCCCAGTTTCCAGAAGATCACACAGCTTACGATTTCGGCAGAGCTTTCTTCCGAGGCGCCCGGCGTCAACAACGTGTGGCCCTCCGATATCTCCTTTTACTTAAATGACGTGTGTATCGGCAACTGGCTCTCTCCGGGGGATTTCGGTGATTCCCGCGGGCTGTTTACCCCCGACTGGTGGTTCCCCAACTGGAACCAGTACGGGCTGTTAAAGCTTCTCGTCATCAACAGGAAAGGCACCTTCATCGACGGTCTGAAAATTTCCGACGTGACCATCGACAGTTTCAATCTGGATTACCGCAGCAGCCTCCGTTTCCGCCTTGCCGTGGACGACGACGCGGAACACGTGGGCGGTCTGACCATCTTCGGCAAGACCTTCGGCAACTACGGACAGGACATCAAGGTAAATATCCACTACGCTCCCATGGAGGAGGGCGAGTAGACTTACTCGATTTACATATAAACCCATTTAAGCGTCATACAACGGCACAGACAAAACACCTTGTCTGTGCCGTTTTTGTCTTTGCCTATACGCGCAAAGAGCGCCTGAAGGACTTTCCCACAGGCGCTCTTCCTATATAAATCTCATACTTATCACAACACAACTGCTCCTTTACCTTTTCAGAAGTTCGGCTCCCGGTCAGTTGTACTTCACACCCCAGACGCTCTCATTGCCGCCTACCGCGCTGAAAGTCATAACCTGCGTTCCCGCCTCGTCGTTCATCTGGCAGAACACGCCGCTGTAATCCTTACCGCCGTAGGACACCTTCATATAGCAGGAGCCGTCCTTCATCTCCCAGCTTCCTTCCACGCCGTCCCCGTACACTTTACCGCTCTCGTCCAGATACAGGATAAAAGGCTGTGCAATCTCGGCGTCAATGGCTGTTCCCTGATTGATCACGTAGTATCTGCCCGCAACCGCGCCATTGTCATAGCCGCTCTCAGACACGGTTTCGCCGTCCGTCGCGTAAGGCAGCATACAAGGCCAGCCTTCCTCATTGACGATGAACTGGTGCACCCTCGGCTCGTGCTCCTCCGTCTTGTTGTCAAAGCGGGTGTGGTTCACCACATATTTCTTTCCATCCTCGTCAACAAAAGCGGAATTGTGGCCGGTCGCCATGTATGCCATCTCAAGGCTGGGCAGGAAATAGTTGCCCGACAGCTTCAGCCCGTAAGGATAGTGCTCCGGGTTGTTCGTATCCATAGGGTATTCCCCGTTCATGTCCACATAATCCCCGTCTATGGTCTCGGAGCGGAACACGCGGATCTGGTAGCCGCCCTCCCTCGTCAGACCGCCGTAGGAGACAAAGAGATAATAATAACCGCTCTCCTCATCATAGAGGATGTAAGGCGCCTCGATGGAACTGTGATTGCCGCCCAGCAGCCGCTTCCCGAAATAAGGGTCTACGCGCTTTGCCTCGTCCTCCTCGGGATGGATCACCTCGCCGGTCGCCTTGTCCAGCTCCAGAAGGTACATACCTCCCGACCACGAGCCGTATACCATCCACAATCTGCCCTCCTCGTCGTAGAGCACGGTGGGGTCAATGGCGTTGGGGAACTTGTTAAAATTGTACTCGTCGCTCTTCTTGATGTATCTGTCCTTCGCCGTATCCCTGTCCACATATTCCGTCACGTCGGTGGCGTCCAGCGTCTCCGCCGTAAAGCCGGAGTAAATCAGCGCGCCTTTCCACTCGTAAGGCCCCTCGATGCTTTCGCTGGTCGCATAGCACAGGTTCGACGCATTCCAAGTGGAAGTGGTACAGAAATACAGATAGTAAAGCCCCGTATCTTCGTTGTAAATCACGTCCGGCGCCCACACATGCCATTTCCGGTCATCGGTGGGTATCAGACTCTTCTTACTGCCAGAGTAGGCGAATGCCTCGTCATTTGCCATCAGCTCATAATAAATCGGATCCTTTACTTTATAGCCGTCCCCCAGAGACGTCCATGTGCGCAGATCTTCTGAAACCGCCGTGGACATGTGGGAACCAAATATGTAATACTTGCCGTCCACCTTGTAAATAGAAGGATCGTGGACGCTGACGCCAGCCTCGATCTTCGCTGTCTTGATTCCGTCAAGATTTACCGTAAAGTCCAAATCTGCCGGCAGTTCTCCCATTTCACTCTCCTCCTCCGCAGCTGCCGCGTTTTCCGCTTCGCCGTTCTCCTGCGTCTGTGCATCCGCATCCCCGTTTTCCGCCGTCTGCGTACCCTGCGATGAGCCGCACGCCGCAAGACCCAATACCAGAAGGATGCTTATCCCCAGAGCCGACCATTTTTTCCTTCTCATGTTAACCCTCCGTTTCTGTTCATTCAGAATCTGACATTCTTCCTACATAAAACTATAACAGAGAGCCGCCGCATATTCAATAATTATTTTAATTTTTTATAAAATATTTTAGCATTTTAGGATTTCGTGTTATTCCCCTACCGCTATGTCAATCTTGCGGAGCTTTTCCAGAAGGATTTCCTCCTCCGTCGGCAGATCCTCCGAACTTTCAATCTGCTGGCGCACCTGCCACATCTGTTCGTCGATCGCCGCGATCTGCTCCGCGCAGGCAGTAAGGCTGTGCACAATGTCCGCCTGATTGGGCACCTCCCGTTTATATTTGAGCTGGTGCTCCAGACTCGCCCAGAAGTCCATGGCAATGGTGCGGATCTGCACCTCCACCGCCATCTCCCGCGTCTGATCAGAGAAAAACACGGGCACGCTCACGATCATATGGTAGCTGCGGTAACCGTTTGGCTTCGGGTTTCTGATATAGTCCTTTCTGCGGATCACCGTGATGTCGTCCTGCTGCGCAAGCGCCTGCGCCAGCACATAAATATCGTCCACATAGGAGCATACCACCCGGATCCCCGCCACGTCGTAGAGATTTTCCTCCACATTCTCCACCGTGAAGGAAAGCCCTTTGCTGTTCAGCTTCTCCATGATGCTTGCGCTGCTCTTCAGGCGGGAATTGATGGATGTAATGGGATTGCGCTGATATCTCACATTAAACTCGGAATTTAAGACGTCAAACTTCGTCCGTACCTCCTTGATCGCACAGCTGTAACGCATACGCATTTCCTTATAGTCCACCATCGTCCCCGCCATTTTCCGGCGCTGATCATAAATTTCCTTATCCACCTTGGGAATCACCATCATCTGGTTCTCCTCGGCGTCAAATCCCAGTTCGTCCAATGGGAAAAATGGATTTCCACTCATCTGTCTGTCCTCCGTTCATTTCCTAAAATATATACCGAAAACCGAAGGAAAACAAGGAAAGAATTATTAACTTTTTATTAGAATTTTGGTAAATTCTGTGAGAAACAGGGACCGTAAAATGATTGACTTCCCCATCAAATCTACTTATAATATAGGGAACTGATTGTCAGAACTTTGAAAGCGCCGCGGCTGCAGACGCAGGAAAATACCGTGCACCTCCTCCCGCGCAAACGCTTTGGAACGGAGATATTATGCAATATAGAAATATGAAGGACGGCACCGAAGTGTCCGTTCTCGGCTACGGCTGTATGCGCTTTACGGGCGCGGGCACAAGAATCAATCTGGAAAAGACCGAAAAGGAGATTATGCTCGCCATAAAAAACGGTGTGAACTATTTTGACACCGCCTATATTTACCCCGGCAGCGAGGAGGCACTCGGCACGATTCTGGAGCGGAACCACTGTCGGAACCAGATTTATATCGCCGATAAACTTCCCTACTATCTCTTAAAAAACACGGCTGCCGCCGAGAAACTCTTTCAAGAACAGCTAAGACGACTGAAAACGGATCACATTGACTTCTACCTGATGCACATGCTTTTTGATACAGGCGTGTGGGCGCGTCTGCAGAGCATCGGCATAGAGGAGTGGATTGCGGAGAAAAAGAAAACAGGCGCCATCCGTAATATCGGTTTTTCTTTCCACGGCGACACAGATACCTTCAAAGCGCTGATCGACGCCTATGACTGGGATTTCTGCCAGATTCAGTACAATTATCTGGACGAGCATACACAGGCGGGAAGAGAAGGACTGCACTACGCCGCAGGCAAAGGCATTCCCGTAATCATTATGGAGCCTCTGCGGGGCGGCAAGCTGGTGAACGCCCTGCCCGACGGCGCAAAAAAAGCGTTCACGGAGTATCCTGTGAAACGCACCCCGGCACAGTGGGCTTTCCACTGGCTCTGGGACCAGCCAGAGGTAACCTGCGTCCTTTCCGGCATGAATTCCGAAGAGATGGTTCTGGAAAATATAAAATCAGCCAGCGAAGCCAAAACAGGCGCTTTCACCGATGCCGACCACAGCCTGATTGATACGGTGCGCAAAGAAATCAACCGGAATCTCAAGGTGGGATGCACCGGCTGCGGCTACTGTATGCCCTGCCCCCACGGCGTGGACATTCCCACCGCATTCCGCTGCTACAACCAGAGCGCCATGCACAAAAAATTCAGCGCCATGCTGGAGTATATACAGATTACATCCCTGAAAAAGAACGCTTCTTCCATGAATAACTGCACCAAATGCGGCGCCTGCGAGAAGCACTGTCCCCAGCACATCGAGATCAGAAAAGAACTCCAGAACGCAAAAAAGGCCTTACAGCCTTTTTATGTACGCGCCGCTTTGAAACTGGTTAACAGGCTGGTGAAACGGAAATAGATTATTTCTTTCCCAGCATACTGTAGTTTCCCGTAGCGTCATAGGAATCCAGCAGATAATGATTTTCCGCCTGCATGGAGAGCATCGTCTCCCTGTCGGCGGTCTGTCTTGTTCCCTTTTTTTCTTTCTTTTCCGGCTCTTTCTTCCGCATCTGCAAAGCCGCAAGCTTTGCAGCTTTTTTCTTCTGCCTCTGATACGCCTCCCGAAGACGCGCCGCACTCTCCTGCAGACGGTTGCGGATGCTCCCCCTGCCGGACTGTGCAACGGTGGTTTTTGCTTTCTGGTTCTGTTCCTGCTCCCGTTTCTCCTGTTCCGTCCCCTCTGTCGTAACAGCCGTCACGGTATTCTCAGCGGCATGGGTCTCCGCCAGCGCCATACTCTGCAACGCCGCACGTGCCGTTTCCCCCATGCTCTCCTGCCCGGTCATTCCCCGCGCGGATATGCTCACACCGTCACGTCCGTCCTCCCCGCCGGATATGTTCCTTGGGAGAGACTCCTCCAGCCCGAACCCGAGCCGCAGCCTTGCGTTTCCGCCGCGCTCAGCCAGACCAAAACCGATTCCCTCCCCCTCCTCCTGCGTCTGTACAACGGGCACGGGAGCAGCCGCGCCGCTCCGGCTGATCTTCGCGCCGGAGGACACATGGCTGGAATATGGCTCGTGAAAATGGGAAGATTTCCATTTGAGCACATGGTACTTTACGTTATAGTCTTCGTTCTGCTGTACCCAGTTTATATGATTCATTCTGATACCTGTTTTCTGTCTGTCCGCGCCACCGGCTATCTGCGGTAATTAAAGTAGCTTCCCGAATTTCTGCTGCTGCCGCTGCCGTAGAGATTCGACCGGTTGAAAGGACTGTAAATGCTGCTCTTCTCCGCCTCGAAGTTTTTCTCCGCCGTAGCCTCCACCGTGCCTGCCTTTGCCGCCGCCTTTGCAGAAAATCCGTTTCCGCCCCATACTTTTTCAAGCGTATCCACGTCCGCCGCTTCCAGCTTCTTCTCATCCACCACAAGCCTGCCGTCCGAATTTCTGGTCACACCCGACGACGCCAGATCCCGTTCCGACGATCTGAACATGCCGTTTAACTGGGTCAGAATAAGCTGGTCAGATTTGGTTCCCGATTCCTCCAGATCATCTAACATATTGTTATACTGGTTCACAAAACTCTTCACATTCGACACGATCTGGTCTGTATTGCCGCTCTCCCTCGCCTTGTCGTAAATCGAATCTTTCTTTGTACTCTTCAAAGCATCCGCATACTCGCCTACCTGTCTTGCATGATACTGCATGTCATAGTAGAACTTCTGTGACTTCTGGGAAGAAGAAACAGGGGTTCTGTTCCCTATGCTGCCCGTGCTGGTACTCTTCGTATTTCCCAGAAGACTCGCCAGCCTGTTGGCGCGGCTGCTCGCACTGTTTCTGCTCAGCGCGCTCTGCAGAAGAGACATCTGCGATTTTTTTTGATTCTTTTTGTAGTTTACCATGCCGTCTCTGTAATTTCTCGTAATTCTCATGTCAGTTCCCCCTTGCCTGTCTTTTTCTGTTGCTATCTCTTATATCGGTCCGGCACATATTTCGTTAACCCCGTCTGTCACGAACAGCCACTCATTTGTCTCAAATGGATCGCTCTTCTTTTTAGGGGCGGGTGCCGCCGGTCATTCTCCCTAAACTTCCTCATCCACCTCAATACCCTTGATATCCGCCTCGATCAGCTTCATCTTATTTAGAATATCTTTGATCTCCGCTTTTATGGAATCGCCAGAGCCAGCCACGTCCATTCCTGCCTCCGCCATATCCTTTAAGAGACTGGCTTCCTCTCTGGCATCCTTCTCCTGCTCCCTGCGCGCTTCCTCCGCCTCGTGACTCTCCGCCCGGACTTCGTCAATTCTCGCCTCCATCAGCTCTTTCTGTTCCTTGCGGAGCTCGATCTTCTCCTCCTCGGCTTCCTTCTCCTCCGCCTTCTTCTCTTCTTCCTCGCGCGTCTCCTCGTAAGTCTCATCCACGTGGTCTTTGGCTTCATCAACCATCATACCCTGAATATCTTTACTTGCCTGCTCCATCACTTTTTGGGCATTATTCTGCGCGTCCGTCATCTCGTGGGACTTCAGACGTTCCTGCTTGATAGATCTGACTGCACCGTTATACGCCTCAAGAGCCGATTCCGCATTGCCTTCACGAATCTTAAATATCTGTTCCTCGCCGTCAATTTCCAGACATCTCTGCTGGTATTCTGTCAGCGGTCTGCCCTCTAATTCCTTCAGTCTCTCACGTTCTTCTTCCGTAAAATCTAAATCTGCAAATTCACCGTTCCCGGGATAATACCGGCGCTCCAGAAGCTCCAGATCCTTCTGCTCCTGAGAATCCTTCTCCACGCCATAGCCTTCCCGCAGATTTTCTTTTCTGTCCCGGCATTCCAGAATTCTATCACGGTTCACCATAATCTCTTTTTTCTGCTCCCCCGCAAGCGCCTCATACTTCGCTATGCTCTGATCCGTCTTGCGGTCAGTATCCCATGCATTCTGCACAAACTCCATCGCCTTCTTCTGCGCCTGCTGCCTGCGAAGGGTAATGGGATCCTTATGCAGCGGCAGGTCCCCGGCAAAAATAGTCGCCTTTTTCTGCAGCTTTTCTCCCTTACGACCGCTCTCCGCAGCTCCATTCTCCTGCGTCTGAAGATTTGTATATATCATCTGGTTTTCATTGTTTCCCGCCTTAATCTGCATACCCGATCCCCCTTATCCGATAACGCGTATATTTCCCCGATCAGTTACACATTCTACATAGTATGTATCGGCGCATTTCCCCGTTTCCTTAAGAAGGGAAAAACGCCGTCTGTAACATAAATCCGCCGTTTCATGGCATACCCGCAGAAATACCTCTGACCATTTCACATATGAAGCGATTCCAGAAAAGCTTCACATCCTTCAAGCACATCCTTGTAAGTCACCTCAAAGTTCCCCGTATACCAAGGGTCTGCAATCGCCCTGCCGCTCCCCGCAAACTCAAGCAGTTTGTAGATTTTATGCTCTGGGTCGCCGCCGGCAATCCGCTCCATGTTGCGGACATTGGCGTCATCCATTCCGATCAAGTAATCAAAGTCCTGATAATCCCGTTTCGTCATCTGGCGTGCCCTGTGGGGAACGAGCGGGATTCCCTCCTGTCGCAGCTTGTTCACCGTGCCGTAGTGGGGTGGGTTGCCGATCTCCTCGCGGCTGGTGGCAGCGGAGTCGATGTGGAAGGAGGCGGACAAGCCTCTTTCCTTGACTAGGTGGGTGAGAAGGCTCTGGGCCATGGTACTGCGGCAGATGTTGCCGTGGCACACAAATAATATTTTTATCATAACGCTAAAACTCCTTTATTTCCTGTATTTTCAAGGCTTGTAGCCGTTTTCATTGTTCTTGATTTCAAACATTTTTTCTTAGATTGTCACATATTTTCTTAGGTTTTCTTCTGCAAAAGTGGTAAAATGATTGGTAAATTATTTCATTTTACCACTTGCCTTTTTACTCGCCCACTACACGCTGTAACTCGCTCTGCGCGTCCTCAAAATCCACATGGGTATAAGTGTTTAAGGTAACGCTTAATACTTTTCAAGGATATGTTGCATGTATTTTTCCCAATGCAGGGCAACCATAGGCTTCTCATTCTTATCCAAGAATAAAAATCCTGCTTCTTTTATCCCGTCTTTTTTCACTCATGGTTGTTCTGTCTTTCTGAAAAAGAGACCCAAACTCGTGATAATATACTAACACAAATCCAAGCCTCTTTCCATACCCAACAGCTGTTTATACCACCGTTGCACGGTCTAAATATTCTTCAAACTTCTGCCGCTTGATCAAAATACGGTTGCCGTTCATAATGATAAAATCCGCTTCGGGGTGTTCGTCTGCTATCATACGCAGTTTGTTTTGTCCTATATGGTAATACTCCGCCACTTCTGTAACCGTCAGTACATCTCTTTATTGGTCAGCAGGGCGACAGTCACGTATTTTGTGATATAGGATGCCGCCTTTTCCGGGTGGGATGCCCCTATGACAACTCCCCAATGGAAAGCTATTATGGGACGTTCAAAGCGGAATTCATCAGCAAACACCGTTTTTCAACAGACGAAGGACTAAAATGTCAAAACTCTTCCTTTGTAAGTGTTACAAAAAAGCTTGACCATCTCATTTGACTTCACTCACTGCCAGCTCCCGATCCCGCCGTCAGCCGGCTGTTTTGAAACACTGATCCTCAACGCGTGTTCCATGCCCATCTCCTCCATTTCCGAAGAGCTGCTGCCTTTATCGGGTGTTCATGTCATCCGTATCTTTTTAGGGTGCTTTGCGCCACTTTTCCTTCAAGTGGCATTTTTTTAATAAGCAGTATTTTCCTCTTTTTAAGCAAAAAAAGCGCACTGCAATCCACATTTATCGTGAAAACCAGTACGCTTTCTAATATGTAATCGCATTTCTTTTACTTTTTAATGTGATATGGGAATTCCAATACAAGGAATGTATTATCAAAATTCCGTTTTCTCAAAATCAGCTTAACAACTTTTTTTGAATCTTTATCGTAACCCCTGCACTTATAACAACCGGAAAAAAGTAGGTAGCTGCCCTATACAAAACTAACGAAGAAGTTGCTGGCACACGCCCTATATTGTAACGCGGCGAAATAAAATACCCATCTACTGTAGCTTTCCTGCAGATT